>NZ_CP069338.1:7573928-8185000 GCF_016859125.1 Archangium violaceum
CACGCCAGAAGAGTGGTGCTGGTCATTGGCCGGGAGTCGGCCAGCCTCTGGCAGAAGCTGTGGACGAAGCTGGGCTCGCTGAGCACAGCGCAAATCACGTAGCTGCCTGGAGTCAATTGCAGCTCACGTGTCGCACTCTCCCCACTCCCCTCTCCATCTCCTCCTGCTTGCTACCCGCTGCCCCGGGGCGGGCTTCCTCTGCCTTGTGCCCGATAACTCAACCCAACGCGCTCGACCTCAGCCTTCATGCATGTCTTGAGCCAGTCGTCGCGAATATGGTGGGCTCACCCTGGTGGCCAGCGACTCGCTGGTGCGCCTGCTGGATGGCACCCGGGAGGTGGCCCGCCACACGCGCTGCTGGGACAAGGGCAAGACTCTCGAATGCGAGGAGCACCTGGCCGCCCTCGCCGCCCACAAGCGCCACGCCCACGAGCTGCGCGGGCGCGACAGGCTGCGCCAGTCCTGCCCCAGCGCCGACGCCTTCATCGCCGCGCTCGCCTCGCGCAACGCCCACCTCGCAGGCCATACCTCGCGCTTGCTCAAGCTGCTCGACTCCCATGGCCCCGAGGCTCTCGAGGCCGCCCTGTCCACCGCCCTCTCTCGCGGTGCCATTGGCGCCGAGTCCGTCGCCCACCTCCTGGAGCACTCCCGCCGCCAGCAGCACCTGCCTCCCGTCTTCTCTGTCTCCCTCCCCGACGACCCCCGCGTGCGCTCCGCCCGCGTCCAGCCCCATTCCCTCTCCGACTACGACGCCCTCTTTCGAAAGGACTCCCCGTGACTTCCTCCCTGGCTCATTCCCTCTCCGGGCTCGGCCTGCACCGCACCAGCGCCGAGCTCGATGACCTCGTCGCTCGCGCCACCAAGGCCCGCCTCTCTCCCACCCAGCTGCTGGAGCAGATTGTCCAGCTGGAGTCCGACGAGCGTGCCCGCCGCTCCCTGGAGCGCCGCACCCTGCGCAGCCGCCTGGGCCGCTTCAAGCCCATGGCCGACTTCGACTGGAGCTGGCCCAAGTCCATAGACAGGCCCCTGGTGGAGAGTCTGCTGCGTCTGGACTTCCTCCAGGACGCTCGCAACGTCGTGCTGCTCGCCGCCCAGGGCCTGGGCAAGACGATGATTGCCCAGAACCTCGCTCACGAGGCCCTGCGCTCCGGCCACTCCGTCCTCTTCACCACCGCCTCCCAGCTGCTACTCGACCTCGGCTCGCGCGACTCTTCCCGCGCCTTGGAGTCCCGCCTGCGCCACTACGCTCGCGTGGGCCTGCTCATCATCGACGAGCTGGGCTACCTCTCCTACGACGCGCGCAACGCCGACCTCCTCTTCCAACTCGTCAACTTGCGCTATGAGAAACGCAGCCTCGTCCTCACCACCAATCAGCCCACCATATTCGCGACGACTGGCTCAAGACATGCATGAAGGCTGAGGTCGAGCGCGTTGGGTTGAGTTATCGGGCACAAGGCAGAGGAAGCCCGCCCCGGGGCAGCGGGTAGCAAGCAGGAGGAGATGGAGAGGGGAGTGGGGAGAGTGCGACACGTGAGCTGCAATTGACTCCAGGCAGCTACGTGATGTGCGCTGTGCTCAGCGAGCCCAGCTTCGTCCACAGCTTCTGCCAGAGGCTGGCCGACTCCCGGCCAATGACCAGCACCACTCTTCTGGCGTGTAACAGCACCCGCGCGGCTACTTTGAGCACCCGCTCGCGCACACGGAGCAGCCCCAGCCCTCGCCCGTGGCCTGCTCCATCAGCACGCGCGCGGCGTGCACCAGGTTGTAGGCCAGGGCATTGAGCAACAGGCGTACCTCGTTGTTGGCGAAGGCGTCGATGGACACCGAGCGCTGGACGGGCGGCTGCCCCCGGTACTTGGACTTGGGCCGTCTGGCCGAGGAGAGCGCCGGGGCCAGCACGTCCATGAGCTCTCCGAAGTGGCCCTCCGCCGTGCCGCGTTGGCGGTAGTGCTCCAGCAGCGCCTGTGCCGGCATCTGCTCCTTGCTCCAGCTCGTCACCAGCCAGAAGGCGTGCGGGAAGAGCTCGTCCTTCCTCTCCAGCACTACCAACACCACGCGCCGCGCACGGCTCCAGCCCTGCGCCTGGTACTCCCATTCGTACAGGTGGGTGCCCGGCTCCCCCTGCTGTTGATGGTCACCAGGAAGCGCGGGTTCCTGGTCATGTGTCGCCGGGGGTTGCCTGACTTCAAGACTACTCCCAGCGATGGGTTCAGCCGAGAAGTTGAGGGGGGGTGAGTGCGTCGGTGAAGTCCACGACCGCGCGCGCCCAGAAAGACGGAAGGCCCACCAGAGGCAACTGGAGGGCCGTCCTGGAGGCGCGCCCTGGTGTGCGAGTCGGGCGGGCCGATGAGCAAGAGGTAGCGCACTCCGGGGCGCGGCGCCAGAAGCAGGCGCGTGCGAGGAGCCCCCGTTGGAGGCGCTGCGCTTCGTGGTGTGCGGCCGGCCCGAGTGTCGGCAGGTGTTCTTCCTCTGCTCCGCGTGCGACCGTGGCCAGCGCTACTGCGGGCCGCCGTGCAGTCGAAGGGCGCGAGCGGAGTCAATGCGCGCTGCTGGTGCGCGCTACCAGCGCACCCGGGACGGACGGCACGCGCATGCCGCGCGGCAGGCGGCCTGGCGGGAGCGGCGGCGAGAGAAAGTGACGCATCAGTCTCCCGCCGCCGTGGCGCCGACAGCCAGTGTGCCTGTCGCGCCAGCCCCGGCCGCCACGCAGGTGGCCGCGGAGCCGAGCGCAGCGAGGCCACTGCCGTATGCACCGCCACCATCCATCCCCGCCTGCACCTCGTGCGGGCGTCAGAGTCCCTTCCTGCGCCACACCACGCTTGCGCGCACCCACGTGGGCCGGCGCTTCAGGGCTGCCCGTCCGCCGTGAGGTGGGCCCATGATTTCCCCCGAGCTCGCCGCCCGCATCCGCCGACTGCACTTCGCCGAGCACTGGAAGGTGGGCACCATCTGCTCCGAGCTGGGCGTGCACCACGACACCGTCCGGCGCGCCCTGACGCTCGAGCGCGTCAGCGGCACGGGGGTGAAGTCCGTCAGGCCCACGCTGCTGGATGCCTACAAGGACTTCATCCAAGCCACCCTGGAGGCCCACCCACGCCTCACCGCCATGCGCCTCTTCCACATGGTGAAGGCGCGCGGCTACGTGGGTGGCCCGCTCCAGGTGCGCCGTTACGTGCGCACGGTGCGTCCCACCTCTCGCGCCGAGGCCTTCCTGCGCCGCAGCACGCTTCCGGGCGAGGAGGCCCAGGTGGATTGGGGGCACTTCGGCACGCTGCCCGTGGGTAACACGCGCCGCCCTCTGTGCTGCTTCGTCCTGGTGCTGGGCCACAGCCGCGCCCTCTACGCGCGCTTCTTCCTCGACATGACGCTGGAGAGCTTCCTCAAAGGCCACGTGCTGGCCTTCCAGGCGCTGGGGGGCGTGCCGCGCGCGCTGCTGTACGACAACTTGAAGTCCGTGGTGCTCGAGCGCGCCGGCGACGCCATCCGCTTCCACCCGCGCCTGCTGGAATTGGCCGGCCACTACCACTTCGCCCCCAAGCCCTGTGCCCCCTACCGCGGCAACGAGAAGGGCAAGGTGGAACGCACCATCCGCTACCTGCGCGACTCCTTCTTCGCCGCGCGCACCTTCAGCGGCGTGGATGACCTCAACGCGCAAGCGGCGCGGTGGGCGGCCGAGGTGGCCCACGCGCGCCACTTGCCCGGCGACGTCACCGGGCGCACCGTCGCCACGGCCCTCGAGGAGGAACGCCCGCGGCTGCTGCCCCTGCCCGCACACCCGTTTCCCACGGACGTGGTGCGCCCCGTCGCCTCTGGCAAGACGCCCTACGTGCGCTTTGACTCCAACGACTACTCCATTCCACACACCCTGGTGAAGAAGCCCCTCACCCTGGTGGCCTCCGAGACACGCGTACGCGTGCTGGACGGCTCCGAGGAGGTGGCCTCCCACCCGCGCTCCTTCGAGAAGGGCCGCACTCTGGAGCAGCCCGGCCACCTCGCCGCCCTCGCCGACGCCAAGGCCCGCGCGCACGAGCTGCGCGGCCGAGACTTGCTGCGCGCCTCCTGCCCGCAGGCAGAGGGCTTCCTCGCGGCCCTCGCCCAGCGCGACCTCTCGCTGTCACACCACACTGCTCAATTGCTGAAGTTACTGGAGCTCCACGGCGCACGCGCCCTGGATGAGGCCCTCGCCGAGGCCCTGCGCAAGGGGGCGGTGAGCGCCCCCGCCGTGGCCCACCTCCTGGACCAGCGCGCTCGCCGCCAGCGTCAACCTCCACCACTCAGCGTGGTGCTGCCGGATGACCCGCGCATCGCCGCCTCACGTACCCGCCCCCACTCCCTCGCCGACTACGACCGCCTCCTCGACAAGGACTCCACCGATGACGACTCCGCTCGCTGACCGCCTCGCCTCCCTCGGGCTGCACGCCACCTCCCAGGGCCTCGCCGACCTCATCGCCCGCGCCACGAAGGCCAGGTGGGGCGCCACCGAGCTGCTGGAGCACCTCGCCGACGAGGAGCACAAGGAGCGCGGCCGCAGAAGTCTCGAGCGGCGCCTGTCTCGCAGCCGCCTTGGCCGCTTCAAGCCCATGGCGGACTACGACTGGGGATGGCCCAAGAAGATTGACCGCGAGGCCATCGAGTCCGCCTTGCGCCTGGATTTCCTGGAGCGCACGCGCAACGTCGTCATAGTGGCCCCTCAGGGACTGGGCAAGACGATGATTGCGCAGAACATCGCCCACCAGGCCGTCCTCAAGGGGCACTCCGCTCTCTTCGTCACCGCCTCCCAGTTGCTGCTCGACCTGGGCGCTCAGGACACCAGCCGCGCACTGGACCGCCGCCTGCGCCACTACACCAGCCGCACGAGCCTGCTCGTCATCGACGAGATGGGCTACCTCGCCTACGACGCGCGCAACGCGGACCTCCTCTTTCAAGTCGTGGCGCGCAGGTATGAACAACGCTCGTTGGTGATGACCACGAATCTGGCGTTTTCGGACTGGCCGACCATCTTTCCCAACGCCGCGTGTGCCACCGCTCTGATTGACCGCGTCATCCACCACGCGGACGTCCTCGCTATTGAAGGCGAGAGCTACCGCCGCCGCGAGGCCGAGGAGGCCGCGACGACCAGGAAGGCGAAGTCCAAGCGCTGAGCCTCACCTCGGACCGGGAGGCCGGACCCCGGGCACACCTCCGGCTTCCCGGTCCAAATTTCCGCGCTTCCTCGTGAACGCCAACACCCTGCGGCACTCCCGAATTCATGAAGCGCGGCAGCGCCGCCTCCCGCTGCAACACGCTGGTGTTGCGCACGCGCGCCACGTAGGGCGTGCCTCGCTCCTCCAGCTTCGCCAGCAGCTTCTCCTCGGGAAAGCCCGCGTCGAAGCGCACCGCCGCCACCTCACACACCTCCTTCTCCACTCGCCCCAGCAACTCGTCGATGAATTCCAGCGCTCCATTGGCGCTGTGCACGTTTCCCTCGCGCAACCTCACGTCCAGCAGGTCTCCCGTCTCGGCCAGACTGGCGACAATCGGGTGGTACATGCGTACTCCGTAGTGCCCGTTGTACGCGCTGCCCTCCTGGTGCCCATGCACCTCCACCGGCAACCCGTCCACGTCCACCGTCACCTGCTTGAGCTTCTGGCCCTTGGGCTGCTGCGCCCTCAGCCTCCGCCCCGTCTGCCACACCAGCGCCTCGTGCAGCACCTTCCGGTTTTCCTCTCGCGCCAACATGGCCGTCAGCCGCGACAAGGTGGGCTGTGAGGCCAACCCCTCCGCTCCCCCCTCTTTCCCCCTCAGCGGCACGCTGCTCTTGCTGTCCGACACCGCCAACCTCAACGCCGCGTCCCTCCTGAGCGCGTCCGCGTCGTCGTGGTCTCTCCACCCTTGCCCCAACAGCAGAAGGTCCGTGCGCACCAACTCCCTCAGCGAGTGGGTTATCCGCTTCTCGTCTCGCGTGTCCGTCAACATCTCCCCCAGCCAGCGCGTCAGCCCCAACCGCTCGTCCACCTCCCTCAGCAGCACCGCACCTGCCTCCGACGTCAACCGCTCCGCCCTCGCCTCCAGCTTCACGGAGCCGTTGAACTCCAGCCCGAAGTCGTTGAGGATTTCACCCATGACGCGCCTCCTGCCTTGTGGTGGTGGATGTCTGAACAACACCCCTCTACCACTCGGGAGGTCAGGCGCGTCACCCTCCTTTTCCGGTCATCCTCCTGCACCTCTCGTGAATAAGGCGGGATCAGGCCTTCAGCGACTGGCCTACCATCTTCCCCAACGCCAGCTGCGCCACCGCCCTCATCGACCGCGTCATCCACCACTGCGACATCGTCTCCATAGAGGGCGACAGCTACCGCCGCCGCGAAGCCGAAGCCTCTCTGGAGTCTCGCCGCTCCCGCCGCTCCGGCTGACGCCCTGGGGGACTACATCCCCCAGTCCCCCTGTGGCTCCGCTCCGGCCCGCCCCCAACTGCGGTGCGGGCCTCCTCGGAGCGCGAGCCCCGCCGCTCCTCGCCCCCAAACCGGCTGGTTCATTTTCCCGCGCTTCTTCATGTTCAGCGACAAGCACGTCGGGCGGGCGCGGCTGGCGGAAAACCTCCACCCTTCGCGCCCTGAAGAGCAGTCGATAAATCCCTCGCGGGAGCAGAGCGCGATCAGGAAGTGGAGGGGAGGGCGGAGGAAATCGCCCATCCCGAGGCGCGGAGTTGGAGGGGGGGGTTGTACAGGTGGGAAGCAGGCGAGAGCGGGATTCAACCACACAGCCCGGGGGCTCATCGCCTGGTTGGAGCCTGAGAGGCCCGGTCACACCACACGCGGCAGGGGGCTGGCCGTCAGAAGCCAGCAGGCAAGGCGGTGACCTGGTCCACCGGCACCGGACTGATGCCGCCACCGAGAGAGGCCGCGTTGCCTGGAGCCAGCTCGAGGAGGTGAGCCGGCTCGGCAAGCGCGCTCTGGCGCGCCAGCAGCGCATCCACCAGAGGCTGGCCGTGTGCGGCCAGGTTGTGCGCCAGGGCCACCAGCAAGGCGACACACTTCACCTTCTCCAGCCCCCGCACCGTCACCTGCGTCAGGCCATAGCGCCCCTTCACCTGCGCGTTGACGTTCTCCACCAGGCCGGCGCGGGCCTTGTACTGCTCCTTGGCCTCGTCGGTGCGCATGCGCTCACGCCACGCCTCTACCTCGGGGGAATGGTCCCCCTGCTGCCCGGCCTGGGCCATGCGCTCGGGCACCGAAATGAGCGCTTCAACCCCCTTGGCCGCGCACTGCTTCACGTCTGCGCACGTGGCATGGCCGCCATCGGCCAGCACGCGCTCGGGCACCTGGCCCGTGCGTTGCTCAATCTGCTCCACCATGGGGCTCACGCTGCCCATGTCGCTGCCCTGGTTGGTGACTTCCACTCCCACAATGGTTCTTGGCCCTCCCAGCGCCTCCCCAGCCACCGCGAATTGCAGGTTGTAGGCGGGTCGGAAACCCCCATCGGCCATCTTCATCACCCGTGCATCCGCATCCGTGGTGGAGGCGCGCACCTTCTCCTTGTCCGCCCCCTTCTTCCTGGCCTGCTGTTGCTTTATCGCCTCCAGCGCCGCGTCCACCCGCGCCTGGTAGTCACGCGCCTTGGCCTCTCGTGTCGCCTGCTGCCCACGCGTCAGCTCCGGGTCGTCCTTCTGCGCCAGCACCGCTTGCAAGTGCAGCTCGGCCTGCTCCTGGCACTCCCGCAGCGACTGCTCTCGCCGGAACGAAGGCGCCGAGGCACTGGCCCTCACCCGCGTGCCGTCCTGCGCCACCTGCTCCAAACTCACCAGCCCCTGCTGCAACAGCACCGAGAGCACGTCGGTAAACACCTGCTGCAACACCTCCAGGTGCTCCACCCGGAACTGGCTCAGCTTGTCGTGGCTCACCTTCACTCCACCGGCCAGCCACTGGTACGCCCTGTCCTCCTCGCACCGGCGCGCCAGCTCCGTCGCCGTCCCCACTCCCTGCTCAATCCCGTACACCCACAGCGCCAACAGCAACCGGGGACTTGTCACCGGGCGTCCCGCATGTCCCTCCACCGCCTTGGCCCCGGCCAGAAAGCCTCTCAGGTCCAACGCCTCCACCGCCGCCGCCACTACCCGCACCGGGTGCTCCGGCTCCACCAACTGCTCCGGCATCTGCTTGAACAGCCAGCCTTGCGACCTGTCCGGCTCTTTCGTCCGGACTCTTCCCTCTGCTGCCCGCGCTTTCTTCTGGCTCACTCCCCCTGCCTACTTCACATGGTACCTCTTGCACCCGAACCCCAGGGGTGGGGCTTTGCCTTCCCCACCCACCTTTGGATCACCCAGCTTTCACTTCCTGGGATTTATCGAGCGCTCTTGAGTCCACCATGCCCCACCAGCCAAAAGGTCACACTGGCCGGGGCTGCACCATCCGCGAAGCGCACCGTCACCTTGACTCGCTCCCCGGGCAAAAATCCCCGCCTGGGATTCACGGTCACGAAGTCATCCCCCTGTGCAACACCTATGGAGCGATTGTCAGGCAGCATTTCCACGGCTCCCGGCGGCAAGAGGGAATCAAAGACGAACGTCGTCGGCTCGTCCGCGCTGACGCACACGCTGAGGGCCCCCTCCGGGGACTCCGCCGCCAAGTCAAAGCGAGCCGTCGCGGCGCAGCGGGGGACGAGGGGAGGCTCTGCGGCTTGCGCAGCACCAGCGAGCAGGGCGGCCAGCAGGACGGCACCGGGAGAGGGGGGCAGCACGGAAACTCAACCTCCAAAGATCACGGCAGGGATTAGGGCTGCCCGCTGGGCTGAATGAGAAAAACGCGCGTGGGTGTCTTGGCGTTGCCGGGCGTGCTTCCGGGAGTGAGGCAGACGCCCAATCCAGGGGGACAATCAAACAATTTACCGTGCTCGTCCATGTAGCCCGTGACGCCTTCCAGGCCAGCAACCAAACACACGGGGAGAGTCCCCTCGCCCGGAACCTTTGCTTCGGTGAAGGTGCCGAAAAGGCGGTTGTCGCCGAGCTTCCACGCGCCAAGAAGCAAGGTCCCGGTGGGAAGATTGCCAACGTACCCGTATCCAACGCCACCGACCTCACCCACGAAGACAGGCTTGATTCAAAGTCCTACGAAAGAAGTTATCCCACCCGGTCCTACGGGAGAAGTATAGTCCCGCCTACAGGCGCCCACCCGTGGCAAGAAGCCGCGGGCTGATCGCGCGGGGGGGGGGCGCCTACACACAGCCCGGTGACGGGCCGGGCAGGTCCGGGGAGAAGAGGAATGAGTAGGGAGAAAAACCGGGGCGGGAGGGCTGGCGGGCCCTCCACACCCCATGGGGAGCGCGGGAAGGGAAAGAATGAGCAGGACACCCCCTCTCGCGTGCAGAGGATGATGACGAGCCTGGGGCTGACATTCAAGGGAGTAAAGGACCCGAGAGCACGCCGGGGACAGAGGCACCCGCTGGCGGCGATGTTGATGCTGCTGGTGCAGGCGCTGGCGGTGGGGCGGCGGGTGTTGAGGCATGCCGAGGCGCTGGGGGAGGACATGCTGCGCGAAGGCACGGCACCCGAGGGGCTGAAGCGGCCGGTGTCCGACACGACGTTGGACAGACTGCTGGGGAAGTTGGAGCCAGAGGGGTTGGAGCAGGAGGTGGAGCAGCTGGTGCGGCGTGGGTTGGACAAGGGGTTGATACGCCATGAGCTCTTCGCCCGTGGCGTCGTCAGCATCGACGGGAAGGCGGGGGAGAGCACGCCGGGGCAGGCGCCGTGCGAGCCGAGCCACACGACGAAGGATGAGCAGGGACGGGAGTACTGGTACCCGTACGCACTGCGCGCCAGTCTCACCAGCAGCACGGCCCAGCCGGTGCTCGACCAGAAGTTGCTGGAAGGCAAGCAGGGAGAGGCGACGGCGTTTCCCGAGCTATTCAAGCGGGTGGTGGAGAAGTTCGGGCGGCATTTCGAGTACGTGACGGTGGACGCGGGAATGACGAGCGCGGCCAACGCGAGCGTGGTGAGGGAGGCGGGCAAACACTACCTGATGGCGCTCAAGGAGAACTTCCACCGGCTGCATGACAAGGCGTGGGTGGCGTTGGCGGGAGCGCCGGTGAAGGTGCGAGTGCGCGAGAGGGCGAAGGGGGAGTGGGTGGAGCGGGAGTTGAGAGTGGTGGACGAGCCGCCAGAAGAGGACTTTCCCGGCGCCGAGCAATGGGTGTGGGTGCGGCAGAGGCGAACCAGAGACGGCGAGCTGCCGAAGGTGGAGACGCGGTTGTTCCTCACCTCCATTCCCAGCGGGCAACTGTCCGCGGAGCAGATGCTGACGTTGGTGCGTCGGCACTGGGGGATTGAGAACGGGCCCAACTGGACAGCGGACGTGGTGCTGGAGGAGGACAGCGCCTCGCCCAGCCTGCGAGGCAATGCACCCCTGGTGCTCAGCTGGCTGCGTTTGCTGGCCTACAACCTGCTGGCCCTGGTGCGCACGCACCTGCCGACTCGCGACAAACGGCCCCAAAGCTTCGCACGCACCATGGAGGTGCTCTACCAGGGCCTGTTGGGTCTGGCCGTGCTGCCCGAGAGTCTGGCCACACTTGCCTGAGCGCCCGCCAGCTGCTCCCGCTCCGGCCTTCCCGCGCCTCTTCTCCCCTGGCTGTTCGGCCTGTGTACCTTCACTCCTGTCCTTCCACGGCGCCCCTCTTTCAGGCGCCGTCCGGAGGGATGCTCCCTCTTTGCCTGTGAATGTCTGGACTTGCTCTCCGCCTCTTCAAAACCTCTCCTACGGACTTTGGATCAATCCTGGCCCAGGCAGTTGGCAAGTTGCCTCATGCAAGCGGTCCTGCAGTAGCTCCATTTCCCAGTCCGCCAGGGACCGTATTGCCTCGTATCGTATATGTATTTGTCGACCTGATGGATTCTCGTGCTGGCCTGGCACTCCGGAACACAAATATCATATTGACGTTCGCATTCCGCCGCATCGAGTGAGACCCGGACGATGCGACCCTCGTCGGCCCGGACGCTCGCCAGGTTCCGGTACTCCGTCAGGTCGAAGTCCTTGGCGGGTTTCCAGGCATAGGTCGCCTGCCCATCTGCCGTATTCTTGATGACGAGCACGTACCTGGACAGGTCCCGCGGCCCGGATGAGCCCGCGACCATCGGCCGGGTGGCGCTACATGAGCCAAGGAGAAGGCATAAGCTCAACGCCATGAGCTTCCGCACCATCGTTCTGATGCTCCTATAGAAGTACCTGTGTTCCTGTGGGGCCATTGCTCGAATTCTTTGACACCCTCTCGGGGGAATGGGTGCCTCCTGCCGCGCGGCATGCTCCACCTCTTCCCTCCTTCAAGTCGACCAACGCCGCACCCGCCACCTTCCGGGCGAAGGTGTCAGGGGATTCGAGTCGGAGCCTGCCCCTTTTCGAGGAGGGCTTCACCGGCAACGAGTTTGCCGTGCTCCGGTTCACGGAGGCGGTCTGCGGCAGCGATGCTTAGTACGAATCCTCTGACCCCCTCTGCGGAGATTTGAGTCGGAGACGGGTGCAATGGACTTGAGTGCGCCAGGCAAAGCCAGGGTGAGGAGGAAGCTTCCCGTCCTTTTATATGCTGCCGTCCTGCCTCATGATTTGGTCCGACAAGAGCCGAATTGGTCCCCTCAAGAGAGCCGCGCCTCCTCGTTGAGAGTGGGCTCGGCTCAGAGCGGCGGTTTACTGAGGCGGTGGGAATTGAACCCGCCGCTCCGTATGCCCTTGTGACTACGCGCGGTTGAGGATGGACTCGACCGCGGCCTGCGCGATGGGGTGGTAGCGCTCGGCGTAACGATTGAACAGGCTGCGCGCGAGTGCCTTGCCCTCGAGCGTGGCCGCCAGCGCCCCGTAGAGCGGCTTGAGGTACTTCATGCGCCCCACCTCCCCGAGGAAGGCCTCGGTGCGGCCCAGCGCCGGCTCCCAGCCCGCCCGCAGCGCCGCCGCCAGCCACGACACCAACACCTCCGAGTTGTGGCTCTTCGTCAGGTGGAAGCGCTCGTCCAACTGCCGGAACACGTCTCGCGGCGTCCCCTTCCGCAGCCCCTCGATGTAGAGCTGCCACTCGGCCGGGGTCCAGTCCTTCACGTCCTCGGCCGTGGGCACCTTGTCCTTCATCCGCCCGATCTGCTCCAGCCGCTCCGAGCGCGGCACGGGCGCTCCCGCAGGAATGCCCGGCTTGTTCAGGTACGCCTCCGCGTCCACCTTCTCCAGCACTCCCGGCAGGTGCTTCTCCACGAAGGCCGTGAACTGCTCCGTGGTGAGCGCCTGGAAGCGGTGCGACTCGATGTAGCGCTTCAGGAAGTCATCGAAGGCGGGCCGGCCCACCGCGTCCTCGATGGCTCGCAGGAAGAGGAATCCCTTCTCATACGGAACCTGGGAGAAGGCCTCGTCCGGATCCACCCCCGTCAGGTGGGTGCGCAGCGCGGTGAGCTTCGGATGCTCCTTGAAGTGCTGGACCGCGTCCTCCAGCGCGCGCCGGCCTAGCGCGGCGTGCAGCGCCGCCACGTCCGCTCCGTAGAGCACCTCGAGGATGCGCCGCTCGGCGAAGACGGTGAAGCCCTCGTTCAGCCAGAAGTGCTCGGCCGATGCGTTCGTCACCAGGTTGCCCGTCCACGAGTGCGCCAGCTCGTGCGCCACCACGCTCACCAGGCTCTTGTCCCCGGCCAGCAGCGAGGGCGTGAGGAAGGTGAGCCGCGGGTTCTCCATGCCCCCGTAGGGGAACGAGGGCGGCATCGTCAGCAGATCGAACCGCTCCCAGTCGTACGTACCGAAGAGCGCCTCCGCCGCGCGCAGCATGGCGTCCACGTCCTCGAACTCCTCGGCGGCCGACTCGAGCACCTCGGGCTCGGCCCACACCCGCGAGCGAGGGCCCAGCTCCTTGGCCGCCAGCCGGCCCACCGCGAAGGCGAGCAGGTAGGGCGGAATCGGCTGGGGCATCTCGTAGCGCTCGATCGCCTCCACTCCCTGCTCCTCGCGGCCCAGGAAGCCCGCGGCCATCACCGCCTTGAGCTCCTTGGGCACGGTGAGCTCCGCCCGGTACCGGATGCGGATTCGCGGCGTGTCCTGAAGCGGCACCACGGAGCGTGCGTGGATGGCTTGGCACTGGCTGAAGAGGTACGGGTACTGGCCGCCCGCCGTCTGGGCCGGCGTCAGCCACTGCAGGGCGCTCGCCTGGGGCGACGTCCGGTAGCGGACGGTGAGCTGCTTCGTGTCCGGGCGCAGCTCCACCCGCAGGCGGCTGCCGAGGATGGGCTCGGGCGGGGACACCAGGAAGGGCAGGGGCTTGCCCTCGGCGTCCACCACCGAGCGGATCTCCAGGTCCCTCGTGTCCAGATCGAGCGGACCGGCGGAGGTTTCCTTCAGTGTAAGTGTCGCCTCGGCGTGCAGTCGGCGCGTGCGGAAGTCCACACGGGCCTTCCAGGTGAGGTTCTCGGTCTCGGGTTGGGTGTCGTCGTTGTAGGAGTGCGGGTCGGGTCGGGCCATGGCGGGGACGCACCTTACCCTTCACCGGTGGACATGCGGGCCTCAAGAGCCGGTTGACTTTTGAATCAACCGGCGCAATGTCTCCCGCCATCCTTTTTCTGAACGGGAGCCTCTTTCGATGACGACGCGGATCCGCAAAGTGGCAGTGCTGGGCGCGGGCGTGATGGGCAGCGGTATCGCCGCGCACCTCGCCAACTCGGGCGTGCGTGCGCTCCTCCTGGACATCGTGCCGCCCAAGGCGGGGCCCGGTGAGGACACGGCCTCCAAGTCCTTCCGGAACAAGTTCGCCCTCGGCGCGCTGGCCAACATGCGCAAGCAGAAGCCCAGCCCCATCGTGTCCGAGCAGGTGTTCACCGCCATCGAGGTGGGCAACTTCGAGGACGACCTGGGCCGGCTGGCCGAGTGTGACTGGGTCATCGAGGTGGTGAAGGAGGACATGGCCGTCAAGCAGGCCCTGTTCGCCAAGGTGGAGCAGCACGCGCGCAAGGACGCCATCGTCAGCTCCAACACCTCGGGCCTGTCCATCAAGGGCATGCTGGAGGGCCGCGGCGCCGAGTTCCGCAAGCGCTTCCTCGTCACGCACTTCTTCAACCCCGTCCGTTACATGAAGCTGCTGGAGCTGGTGGCGGGCCCGGAGACGGACGCCGAGGTGGTGAAGAGCATCCACCGCTTTGGCGAGGAGGTGCTCGGCAAGGGCATCGTCTACGGCAAGGACACCACCAACTTCATCGCCAACCGCGTCGGCACGTACGGGATGATGCGGACCATCTCGGAGATGCAGAAGGCGGAGCTGACCATCGAGGAGGTGGACAAGATCTTCGGCCCCGCCATGGGCCGCCCCAAGTCCGCCGTGTTCCGCACCGCGGACATCGTGGGCCTGGACACCTTCTCCCACGTGGCGAAGAACTGCTACGACACGCTCACCCAGGACGAGGAGCGTGAGGTCTTCGCCGCCCCCGAGTTCCTCCAGAAGATGGTGGCCAAGGGGATGCTGGGCGACAAGAGCGGCGGCGGCTTCTACAAGAAGGACAAGAGCAGCGGCGGCAAGGACATCCTCGCGCTCGACCTGAAGACGCTGGAGTACCGGCCGCAGGCCAAGGTGCGCTACGAGTCGCTGGGCGCCGCCAAGGACGTGGAGAACGTGCGCGAGCGCGTGGCCACGGTGCTCAACGGCCAGGACAAGGCCGCGAAGTTCGCCGAGCGGATCACCCTCGACGTGCTCGCCTACGCCAGCCGCCGGATTCCGGAGATCGCCGATGACGTGGTCAACATCGACCGCGGCATGCGCTGGGGCTTCGCGTGGGACCTGGGGCCCTTCGAGACCTGGGACGCCTACGGTGTGAAGAAGGGCGTGGAGCGGATGAAGGAGCTGGGCCTCAAGCCCGCCGCCTGGGTGGAGGAGATGCTGGCCGCGGGCCGCACGTCCTTCTACGGCGTGGAGAACGGCAAGGACACCTACTGGGACATCCCCACCAGGTCCGTGAAGGTGGTGCCGGAGAACGCCCGCACGGCGCGCGTGGAGTACCTCAAGCGCGGCAACAAGAAGATCACCGGCAACGACAGCGCCACGCTCTGGGACATGGGCGATGGGGTGACGCTGCTCGAGTTCCACACGAAGATGAACTCCATCGACGATGGAATCATCGCGATGATGAACACGGCCCTGGACGAGACGGAGAAGAACTTCCGCGGCCTGGTCGTCGGCAACGATGGGGCGAACTTCTCGGCGGGCGCCAACATCATGGCCATGCTGTGGGCGGCCAAGAACGGTGAGTTCGACACCCTGCGCCAGATGGCGGGGGCGCTCCAGGCGGCCAACCAGCGCATGCGCTACAGCCCGGTGCCGGTGGTGACGGCGCCCTTCAACCTGACGCTCGGCGGCGGCGCCGAGGTGACGATGGGCGGCAACGCCATCCAGGCCTCGAGCGAGCTGTACATGGGCCTCGTCGAGGTGGGCGTGGGCCTCATCCCCGGCGGCGGCGGCACCATGATGCTGCTGCGCAACGTGTACGGCGCGTACTCGGCGGACAAGGACTTCGACGCGTTCCCCTTCATCAAGAAGGTGTTCCTGTCGATCGGCACGGCGAAGGTGGCCACCAGCGCCGAGGAGGCCCGGGAGCTGGGCTTCCTGTCGCAGGCGGACGGCATCAGCGCCAACCGCGACTTCCTGCTGTCGGACGCCAAGCAGCGGGTGCTGGGCATGGCCAACGCGGGCTTCCGCGCGCCCCGGCCCACGCGCTTCCGCCTGCCCGGGCCCAGCGGCTACGCCACCATCGACATGATGCTCTACGACATGGAGCTCAACGGCCAGGTCTCCGCGCATGACCGGAAGATCGCCCAGAAGCTGGCGCGGGTGCTCACCGGTGGCGACACCAGCCCGTCCGTGCTCCTCACCGAGGAGCGGCTGCTGGAGCTGGAGCTGGAGGCGTTCCTCAGCCTGTGCGGCGAGGAGAAGACGCAGGACCGGCTGATGTACATGCTCGAGAAGGGCAAGCCGCTGCGCAACTGAGGCGGCGCCGTTACGGTTCGTTCCCAAGTCATCCAGTGATTCGAGATTTTGAAGCCCGGGGGTCGCTCCCCGGGCGAGGAGACAGACAGATGCCCGGTCGAGTCGTGATTGCCAGCGCGGTGCGCACCCCGTTCACCCGCGCGCACAAGGGAGAGTTCAAGGACACCCGGCCCGACACGCTCGCGGCCCTCGCCATCAAGGAGGCCGTCGCGCGCGTCCCCGGCCTCAAGCCCGAGGAAGTGGAGGATGTGATCCTCGGCTGTGCCATGCCCGAGGCGGAGCAGGGGATGAACGTCGCCCGCAACGCCGCCCTGCTCGCTGGGCTGCCGGACACGGTGCCGGGGATGACCATCAACCGCTTCTGCTCGTCGGGCACGCAGTCCATCGCCCAGGCTGCGCAGGCCATCCTGTCGGGGATGAGCCAGGTCATCGTGGCGGGTGGCACCGAGTCCATGACCATGGTCCCCATGGGTGGCAACAAGGTGAGCGCCAACCCGGAGATCATGGAGAAGTTCCCGGAGGTCTACACCTCCATGGGCGCCACCGCGGAGAACATCGCCTCGCGCTACGGCGTGTCGCGCGAGGACGCGGACAAGTTCGCCTACGAGAGCCAGCGCAAGGCGGCCACCGCGCGCGAGCAGGGCAAGTTCAAGGACGAGATCTTCCCGGTGACGACCACCGTCTATGACGAGGACGGCAAGGCGCAGCAGGTGACGGTCTCGGTGGACACCATCCTGCGTCCGGACACCACGCTGGAGGGTCTGGCCAAGCTCCGGCCGGCCTTCAACCAGAAGGGCGTGGTGACGGCCGGAAACGCGTCGCCACTGACGGACGGCGCGGCGGCGGCGGTGGTGATGAGCGAGGAGAAGGCCCAGCAGCTGGGCGTGAAGCCGCTCGGCTACTTCCTGGACTACCAGGTGGCCGGCGTGCCTCCGGACATCATGGGCGTGGGCCCGGTGCCGGCGGTGAAGAAGCTGCTGGCGAAGAACAACCTCAAGATCGAAGACATCGACGTCTTCGAGCTGAACGAGGCCTTCGCCGCGCAGGCGCTGCACTGCATCCGGGAGCTGGGCATCCCGCAGGACAAGGTGAACCCGAACGGCGGCGCCATCGCGCTGGGTCACCCGCTGGGCGTGTCCGGTACGCGTCTGGTGGCCACCATCCTGCGCGAGCTGAAGCGGCGCAACGGCCGCTACGGCGTGGTGACGATGTGCATCGGCGGTGGCATGGGCGCCGCGGCGCTCATCGAGCTGGCGAAGTAATCGGACCCCCTCGGGGTGGAGTCCTCACGCGGCCCTTCCTGGCACTCCAGGAGGGGCCGTCGTGTTCCTGGCTCCGGGTTCCTCGGACCGTGCTCGCGAGAAGCGCTCGAGGCACGTACGCTACCCGCCCGAGCCATGAACCACTCCGCTCCCTTCCGCCTCGTGTCCGCGCTGCTCCTCCTGTGCCTTCCGGGGGTGGGTGGTGCGCAGACCACCCAGACGAAGCCCGCTCCGACGAAGCCGCGCGCGCGTGCGCTGGGCATCACCTTCGGCGGCCAGACCGGTCCGCTCAATGCCATCACGGACGTGCCGGGTGTGGTGGTCGGTCACACGACGCTCATTTCCGGAGACGGCAAGCTCACGGAGGGCAAGGGGCCCGTGCGCACGGGGGTCACCGCGGTGCTGCCTCGCGGGCGTGAGCGCGTCGCCGAGCCCGTCTTCGCGGCCACCTACGCCCTCAATGGCAATGGCGAGATGACCGGCACGATCTGGTTGAACGAGTCGGGTCTGCTCTCCGGTCCCGTCATGCTGACCAACACCAACAGCGTGGGGGTGGTTCGTGACGCGGTGGTGGCGTGGGGCGTCAAGCGGCAGCTCGCATGGGAGCTCAGCCTGTCCGTGGTGGCGGAGACCTACGACGGCATCCTCAACGACATCAACGGCTTCCACGTCAAACAGGAGCATGCCTTGCGCGCGCTCGATGAAGCGCGGGGCGGTCCGGTGCCCGAGGGCAATGTGGGCGGCGGGACGGGGATGATCTGCCACGGCTTCAAGGGTGGCATCGGCACGGCCTCGCGCAAGCTGCCCGAGGCGCTCGGTGGCTACACCCTGGGCGTATTGGTGCAGTGTAACTACGGCAGCCGCAGGCTCTTCTCGGTGGAGGGTGCTCCGGTGGGGGAGGAGATCCGCGATCTCCAGGCCTGCTATACGGGGAGTGAGGCCCCGTCGTCGCCGCTCATCCATGGCATGCGACCGTGCTCGCAGAGCGCCAGTCTCACCACGTCCACCCTCCCCGAGGGCCTGGGCTCCATCATCGTGCTGGTGGCCACCGATGCGCCGCTGCTCCCGCACCAGCTGGCACGCATCGCTCGCCGGGTCCCACTCGCCATCGGAAAGATGGGCGGCCTGGGCGAGGACTCCTCGGGCGACATCTTCCTCGCCTTCTCCACCCAGCCCACCCGACCGCCCGCGGGTAGCCCCGTGGCCCGGGTCTCCTCGCTGGACAACGAGCACCTCAACCCACTCTTCGAGGCGACGGTGCAGGCCACCCAGGAGGCCATCCTCAACGCCATGCTCGCCGCCGAGACCCAGACAGGCGCGGATGGCGTCCGCGTCTTCGCCCTGCCGCACGAGCGGCTCCTGCGGGCCCTGCGCAAGTACGGCCGGCAATGAGCGCGGGCCATCGGGAGTCCAGCGCCCGCCTGGTTGCGGTCGGCGGCTCAACACTGTTGTAGTCCCGGCCATCCATGAAGAAGCCCCTTCCTTCCCCCGGTACACCCCAGGGTCTGAGTCGTCGTACGTTGCTCGGTGGCGCGGCCGCCGCCGGTACACTCGTGGCCCTGGAGGCCCACGCGGACTCCACCCCCGCTCCGCGTGGCAAGCCCTTCGAGCTCGAGGAGGCCACCGTTTCCGAGCTCCAGGCCGCCATGACGTCGGGGAAGTCCACCGCCCACGGTCTCGCCGAGCGCTACCTCGCGCGCATCCAGGAGTTGGATCGGACCGGGGACTCCGCGCTCCACTCGGTCATCGAGCTCAACCCGGATGCCCTCGCCATCGCCGCTGCACTCGATGAGGAGCGCAAGGCGAAGGGGCCTCGCGGTCCGCTGCACGGCATCCCCGTCCTCATCAAGGACAACATCGCGACCGCGGACAAGATGCAGACCACCGCCGGGTCTCGCGCCCTCATTGGTGCCGTGCCCCCGCGCGATGCCTTCGTGGTGGAGCGCCTGCGGGCCGCGGGGGCGGTCATCCTCGGAAAGACGAACCTCAGCGAGTGGGCCAACTTCCGCTCGACGCACTCCTCCAGCGGGTGGAGTGGGCGGGGCGGTCAGTGCCGCAATCCCTATGCACTGGATCGGACGCCGTCGGGCTCGAGCTCGGGCTCCGGTGCGGCCACCGCCGCCAACTTCTGCGCGGTGTCCGTCGGCACCGAGACCGATGGCTCCATCGTCTCGCCCTCCGCGGCGTGCTCCCTCGTCGGGCTCAAGCCCACCCTCGGGCTCGTGAGCCGCTCGGGCATCATCCCCCTCGCGCACAGCCAGGATTCGGCCGGCCCCATGACGCGCACGGTGGCGGACGCCGCCGCGCTCCTCGGTGTCCTGGCCGGGCTCGATCCGGGTGATGCGATCACCGCCACCAGCAAGGGGCACGCCCAGACGGACTACACGCGCTTCCTGGAGCCCAACGGGTTGAAGGGGGCGCGCATCGGCGTGGCTCGCGAGCGGTTCTTCGGCTACCACCCGGCCACGGACGCGCTCATCGAGCGGGCGCTCGAGCTCATGAAGGCGCAGGGCGCCATCATCGTCGACCCGGCGAACATCCCCACGGCCGCGAAGCTGGACGAGCCGGAGATGGAGGTGCTGCTCTTCGAGTTCAAGGCGGACATCGAGGCCTACCTCGCTGGACTCGGGACGCGGACGCACCTGAAGACGCTCGCGGACCTCATCCGGTTCAACGAGGAGAACCGCGACACCGAGCTCCCCTGGTTCGGCCAGGAGCTCTTCCACCAGTCGGTGGAGAAGGGGCCCCTCACCGACAAGAAGTACCTCAAGGCGCTCGCGGCCTGCCGGAAGCTGTCGCGGGCGCAGGGGATCGACGCCGTGATGGCGAAGCACAAGCTCGACGCGCTCGTCGCCCCGACGCAAGCGCCTCCCGGGCTCATCGATCTGGTGAACGGTGACCACTGGTTGGGGAGCAGCTCCACGCCCGCGGCCGTCGCGGGCTACCCCAGCATCACCGTTCCCGCCGGGTACGTGGCCGGCCTTCCGGTGGGGCTCTCCTTCATCGGGCGCGCGTGGAGCGAGCCGACGCTCCTCCGACTCGCCTTCGCCTACGAACAGGCGTCCAGGCTCCGCCGCCCTCCGGGCTTCGCCCCGACGGCGGATCTTCGTCAGGCCAACACGTAATCCGCGAAGGCCGTTCCAGTGCCCGTGAGGGCTCGTCGACGGCTCCAGGCCCATGAAACTGTTGCTCGTCAGTTCGCAGCCCGGGTGCTCCGTGAGCCGACTCCTCACGGAGTGGGGCCATGAGGTGCGCCATGCCGTGGAAGTCGGGCAGGCGGGGGCCCTTTCGCACGGGGTGGATGGGGTGTTGGTGGTCGTCGTCGGCCCCGAGGTGGCCGCGAATATCGCCGCGCTGTTCACCTCGGAGATGAGGCCCCGGCCCTTCCTCCTGGCACTCGTCCCGGGTTCGGCGGAGCAGGTCCCCATGGATGCGCTGCTGGCCTCGGCGGTGGATGACTTCCTGACGATGCCCGTCGAGCCGGTACAGCTCCGGTTGCGGCTCGAGTGGCTGTCTCGGCGCAGGCGGGCCGGGATGCAGACCCTCCTGGAGGGGCCCGCCTCCCGGGGCGCGGTCGAGCGGCTGTCGGCCATCATCCAGACGCAGAGCGACGTCGTGAGTGCCGGGCTCGAGCTCGACAAGGTGATGTGGATCATCGCGGAGCGGGCCCGGCAGCTGTGCGGCGCGGCCGGCTCGGCGGTGGCGCTGGCCGATGGTGATGAGCTGGTCTACCGCGCGACCACCGGACAACACATCGGCCACCTCGGCTTCCGGCTGAAGCTCGCCCACAGCATCACGGGGATGAGCATCCTGCGGGGTGAGGTGCTCCACACGCGTGACACCGAGAATGATCCGCGGGTGAACGTGTCGGCCACGCGCACCACGGGCATCGGCTCGATGATCGTCGTCCCGGTGCAGCGGGCCGGCACCACCGTGGGCGCGATCAACATCACCTACGAGCGGCCCAACGCCTACGACGATCTGGATGTGCGGACGCTCGAGCTGATGGGCCGTCTGCTCGGCGCGGCGATGAGCAACGCCGCCGAGTTCGAGTCCAAGCGGACCGTGGTGTCCGAGCTCGCCGCGGCGCTCGAAGCCCTCCAGAAGAACCAGCACCTGTTCCACTCGTTCATGAGCCAGTGCCCGGTGCTGGCCCTCGTGAAGGACGCCGAGGGCAGGCGGGTCTGGATGAACGAGCCCTACGCCCGCTTCTTCCATCGAAGCGTGGAGTCCATGTTGGGCCTCACGGACGCGGAGCTGTTGCCACCCGCGGCGGCCGAGCGCATGCGGCAGGAGGATCTGGCCACGCTGTCCACCGGAAAGCCCCGGAATTGCGTGCAGATGATTCCCTCGCCGGATGGAACGATCCATCACTGGCTCAGCCACAAATTCGTCCTGAGCGACGCGGCGGGTCGCCCGTTGCTCGGCGCGATGGCGATCGACATCACCGCGCGCATCGTCGCCGAGGAGGCCTTGCGCCGCTCCGAGGAGAGCTTCCGCGCCCTCATCGAGGGGCTGCCCGAGGCCATCTTCGTGCACCGGGAGGACCGCCTGCTGTACGTCAATCCGGCGGGGCTCGCCTTCCTCGATCAACGCTCGGCGGAGGGGCTCGCCGGCATGTCGCTGCTCGAGCTCATCCACCCGGAGGACCGCCGCGCCGCCGCCAGCGTGCTCGAGAGTCCGGCCGCTGGCAGCCGGACCAGCATACGCGAGGTGCGCTTCCTGCGCGCGTGCGGCCAGGTGAGGACGGCGGAGCTCAGCGCGATGCAGCTGCTCTTCGGAGGAGAGTCGGCCACGGTGGTGAGCGCGCGGGACATCACCGAGCGCAAGCAGATGCAGGCGCGCCTGCTGCTCGCCGACCGGCTGTCGAGCGTGGGCACGCTGGCCGCTGGCGTGGCGCATGAAATCAACAACCCGCTGGCCTTCGTCCTCTCCAACCTCAGTTTCCTCGAGGAGGAGTGCCAGCTGCTCGCCAGGGATGTCCCGAGGGAGCGGTTGCGCGAGATGGAGGACGTGCTGCGCGAGACCCGCCAGGGCGCCGAGCGGGTGCGGCACATCGTGCGAGATCTGCGGACCCTCTCGCGTGACGAGGGCGACCACCTCTCCGAGGTGGACGTGTGCGGGGTCATCGAGTCGAGCCTGGGCCTGGTGCGCAACGAGCTGCGCCACCGGGCCCGTGTGGTGAAGGACCTCGAGCCGGTGCCGAAGGTCCGGGCGAGCGAGGGCCGGTTGGGGCAGGTCCTGCTCAACCTGCTCATCAACGCGCTCCATGCGCTCCCTTCCGGGCAGCCCAACCAGAACGAGGTACGCGTGCGGGTGCGCGCCCTCGGGGGGCAGGTCATCATCGAAGTGCGGGACACCGGGTGCGGCATCGCCCCCGAGGTGCGTGACCGGATCTTCGATCCCTTCTTCACCACCAAGCCGGTGGGAATGGGGACGGGACTGGGCCTCTCCATCTGCCATGGCATCGTGACGAGCCTGGGCGGTGAGATCTCCGTGGAGAGCGAGTTGGGACGGGGCTCCGCCTTCCGCATCTCCCTGCCCGCCGTCGTCCAAGAGGCGCGGACGGCCTGACCCTCCGGGTCTCGGTCGGGCTGGCTCCCGCGTCCGGTGCTCCGGGAGGGAGTTGTCTCGCGGCGTGGATGCCATGCGCATCGCGAGAGACCTCCCGTGACCGTAAGGACTCGAAATGACGGGGTGCCTCCCTGGCTCGTGGCTTGCCCTGTGCTCGCTCCCGCCGCACGTCATCGCGCGTGAACGCGGTGTCGGACACACCCACCGCGGCCAGGAGACAGACGAACATGACCAGCGTGAGCCGGAGTCGGAACGACGACATCCTCGTGCTCGGGATGAACCCGCACACCCAGGCCGAGGCCGAGGCGCTCCAGAAGTCCAACCCCAGGGCCCGGGTGACCACCCTCCAGGACACTCCTCGGGATGATCAGGTGAAGGCACCCGGCTCGGATGGTGCGATGCGGGTCCATGACCTGCGGACGGGTGCTGGCATCCAGACCTTCGTGGCGACCCTGGGGTTGCCGCTGACGCAGGGCCGACAGGTGGCGGCGGCCATCGCCAGCGCTGGCGAGGACGCACGCGACGAGCTCGCGCAACTGGCGCAGGTATGGGCTCGGGCGGAGAAGGGGGGCGTCATTCCCTCGCGCCTCGTGCTCTCCGGGCACAGTGGTGGGATGAGCCTGTGGGGCGAAGA
Source organism: Archangium violaceum (assembly GCF_016859125.1). Lineage (NCBI taxonomy): Bacteria > Pseudomonadati > Myxococcota > Myxococcia > Myxococcales > Archangiaceae > Archangium > Archangium violaceum. The sequence continues at coordinate 7,597,359 of NZ_CP069338.1, forward strand.
GGGTGGTTTCAAGAACGGAGTGCTCACCCGGAGCAGCCTCGCCCGTCTCGCGGCGGCCATGCCCACCGCGGCGGCCCGGGTCGAGGACCTGTGCATCGCCGCCTGCTACAACGGCGGAGAGACGACGTTGGACGCGTGGCGCGCGCTCTTTCCCAATGTCGAGACGATGTGGGCCTACAATGGCAGCGCTCCCGGCACCTTCTCCGGGGCAACGGTTCACCTCGCCCGGTGGGAGAAGGCGACGCGCGGTGAGGTGGATGCGCTCCGGCCAGATGCGGCCCGAGGACTGCGCAAGGGCGAGAACCTCGCGGTCTGGTCTCGACGGGATGGCTACCAGACGGCCGCGGTAGGTGGGAGCACCGCCGACCTACGTGCCCGTTATGCCGCCGGTCACGCGACCTTCGAGCGCTACTTCCGGGGCGAAGAGCAGGTGCGTGATACCCAGCGCGGCCCACTGAGGGAGCACTACAACACCCTCCAGGCCTTGCTGGGACGGCCCGAGGTTCCCGCCTCCGAGCGGACGGGGCTCGAGCGGGCGCGCGACCAGACGCTCCGGGTCCTCTTCTACGAGAATGTCGCCTCGCGCTTCCAGGAGACGCACCGGTCCGAGATTCAGCGAGGCTTCGCGGCGCTGGGCGTGCGTGCTCCTGATTTCTCACGCGTCGGCCGCGGGGAGGCACTGGTGCTCATCCAATCGTTCGAGGCCGAGCTCGCGCGCCGCCAGCCGCGTCCCGTGGAGGCCCAGCGGCTATTGCCTCTGCTCACCGAGGGGCTGCGCGACCTCCAGCGCTCCCACATCCCGGAGAACTGGCTATGAGAGGGATTTCCTTGCTCGGGTCCGCCGTGGGCTTGCTGGTGTGGATGGCACCTCCGGCCGTGGATGCAGGAGCGCCCGGCCTGGAGGCGGCTCTCTCTCGTTGTCACGCGGACCTCGAGCGCGTCGTCCGCGCGTCGGGGCATTTCAAGACGGCTCCCCAGCGGAGCCGGGCGTTGCTCTCCGGGCTCTCCACGGCATGCGTTGGGGTGCTTCCCTCCGAGCTTCGTACGGGAGCGGCGGAGGCCGCATCGCTGCGGGGAGTCGAACGCTCTCGGCGTCTCATCGACGCGGCCAGGCCCTTCCTGCCGGAGGCCTGTCTGGCCGCGCCGGGCACGATGGCGGAGACGGTGGAGTCGCGCTGTCCTCCGCCAGAAGATACCCAGTTCGCGCGTCCCTTGCCCCGTACCCTCGACGCAGGCAGCTACGCGTACGCGCTTGCCCTCAGGGCACAACTCCACGCGCGAGGTGCCTACGGGGAATCAGCGGGTTTCTGGGTCGCCGAGTTCCTCCTTCGCAGCGCGCTGGAGGGAGAGGCACGGGGCGCGCGCTGAGTCAGGGGGAGTCGAGTACCACCTCCACCTGCTGTCCCTCACGGACGGCCTGCTCGGAGACGAGGGCGGATCCACCGCCGCCGGCGCAGCGGATGCTGTAGGGGCCGCGGGCGAGCACGTCGGCCTCGTGGGTATCTCGAGAGGACGGGTAGGCCACGCGCAAGGTGAAGGAGCCGTCGGGTCCGGCGGTGGTGCGCGGCTCGTAGCGGAGGGATTGGCCGCGGGCCGTCTCCAGCTCCAGCAGGGCCATCACGGGGGCCTGGGGGGCGCAGCGGCCGTGGAGCACGGCTCCTGGTAGCACCTCGAAGAGTCGGGCGTAGGGGCGCTCGGGATGGCCCTGGAGGGACTCGGCCGAGTCATGGACGAGGCGGAAGTGGGTGCTGGCGGCGCGCGCTCCGGTGGCCATGCCCGCGTGTTCGTGGAGCCAGGGCGAGACAGTGCCGTCCAGCGACCGACCGGGGTGGCCGAGCAGGGATCGAAAGGGGGTGAGCAGGAGGTAGCGCGCGGACAGTTCCCGGGCGAGGGCGTAGGCCTCCTCTTCGGTGGCGGCTCCGAGCACGGCGGTGGCCCGGGCATTGGCGTGCTGATGCACGGGCACCTGGGAGAAGGGGGTGGCCACGGCGGGGCGCTCGGCCCAGAGGACCAGCAGGTGCCCCATGTCGTACTGGGCGATGACGCCCCAGGCGGGGGGCGTGTGGACATCCCAGGGCGACGAGGGGGACGGGGTGTGCTCGCGCATCCACGCCATCATGGGGCGGATGGGGCCGAGGAGGCCCGGTCCGGTGTCGCGCGGGTGGGGCAGGGCCTCGGCGAGCAGGGGCAGCCCCGTGAGGACGAGGAGGACGGTCGAAACGCGCCGGAGCGTCGGGCGCATGTCACGCAGGGCTCCCCCCAGGCTGGACGCGAGCAGGAGTGCCCCGCTGCCGGTGAGGGCCTGGGTGAAGCGGGCCTGGAGCAGGGATGCCGCGGTGAGTGAGAGCGCTCCGAGGAAGACGGGGGCCAGGGCGACGTCCCGCTGCTTCCACAGACGCGCGCCCGCGACGGCGAGGCCCGGAGGGAGCAGGAGGAGCATCGGGCCGAGCAGCTCGCTCGCGAAGTCCAGATCCTTCCAGAGGGGACGGGACTCCATGACGGCGGCGAGGAGCGGGTCGCCGAGCAGGAGGTGGTGGAGGGCACGGGACAGCTCCGGCACGAGCGGCAGGGCGCAGAGCAGGGCGAGGCCGAGCGGGAGCATCCAGCCTCGGCGGCGCTCGAGGAGGGTGGCGAGGCCCGAGGCTCCACCGAGCAGGGCCAGGGCGAAGAGGGGTTGGAAGGAGGTGAGGCCGTGGTAGGCGAGGGACGTGGGCTCGCCGAACGCCACCACGCCCACGGTGAGCACCACGGCGGCCCCCAGGGCCAGGGCCAGCCCCAGGCGGCCCACTCCGGGGCCCGGTGCGTCACGGTTCAGCAGGGCGGCCAGGGGGAGGGCGGCGGCGAGGCTCGGCAGCAGGACGAAGCCGCTGGTGGTGAGCAGCGGCGCGAGGCCCAGCACCGCGCCCGTGGCCGCGCCATGCGTGAGTCGGCGGAGGCGGAGGGCCTGACCCAGCATCAGCGCGCAGAGCGCCGCGAGGGTGGGTTCATGGACATGGTGGTCCGCGTTGCCGAGCGCTCCGGCCTGCACCGCCGCCGGCACGAGGGCCAGCAGGGCGAGTGTGGCGAGCGCCACGGCATCACCCAGCCAGCGGCGGACGAGCAGGGAGAGCAGACCCAGCTCGAGGAGGGCGAGGAGGGGGTCCACCCATGCGGCGGCCCGCTCGGGGTTCTCCGGGTCCAGCCCGAGGAGGAGGGCCACGCTCCAGGTATGCAGGGGCGGCCAGATGATGGAGGCGCCGGTGGGGTGGTTGATGTACGGGTCGAAGGGCTCGAAGCGGGGGAAGGCCCGCTGCTGGAGACGGGCGAAGCGGACGTAATAGTGGGAGTCGGTGGGGACGAGCTCGACCCGGCCCTCCACGAAGACATTGCGCCAGTCCGCGCCGCGAGCGGCCAGCGCGAGCGCGAGCAGCAGGGCCCAGGCCAGCCAGAATGCTGGAGCGCGCCAGCTCACCCCAAGCCGCTCTCGGAGGACGGGGGAGACTGCTCCGGATCCTCCACGGGGACTCCGGCCATCTTCAGCACGCGCAACGCATTCGTGGTGTCCACGACCCCGGCGCGCAGCTTGTAGTCGAACACCATCTTCCCGTTCTCCAGGTGGTCGCGGAAGTGCATGTTCACCACCTTCCCGCCGTGCTCCTCCGCCAGGTTCGCCAGCGACAGGTCGTGCGTCGTCACTCCGCCGCAGGCCCCCGTCTTCAGCAGCAGGCGCAGCACCTCGCGAGAGGCGATCTGCCGCTCCCGCGTGTTCGTCCCGAGGAGGATCTCATCCAGCAGGAACAGGGCGTGGCCCTTCGCCGCCACCGCCGCGTCCAGCACGGCCTTGATGCGCTGCACCTCCGCGTAGAAGTACGACACGCCCCGCTCCAGCGAGTCCTTCACCCGCATGCTCGTCAGCACCTGCAGCGGCGTCAGCGTGAAGGACCGCGCGCACACCGGGGCTCCCGCCAATGCCAGCACCGAGTTCAGCCCGAGCGCTCGCAGCAGCGTCGTCTTGCCCGACATGTTGGAGCCCGTGAGCAGCAGGGCGCACCCTGGCCCCGGTAGCTCCACGTCGTTGAGCACCGGCTCGTCCAGCAGCGGGTGGCCCACTCCCGTGGCCTTCACCTTCGGCCCGCCTTCCTCCAGCGTGGGCCAGGTGAAGCCCGGCCGATCGTACGCGAGCCCCGCCAGGCACGAGAGCGCCTCCAGCTCCGCCAGCGCGTCGAACCAGCCCCGCACCTGCGCTCCGTGCCGCTCCCTCCACCGCTCCAGGGCGAATAGCGAGTGGATGTCCCACAGCGTGAAGAGGTGCACGATGGGGTGGAACTGGTGCCGCTTGAACTCCACGAAGGAGTAGAGCCGGCTGAAGCTCTTCAGGCGGGTCGACACCGGCGCCTCCCCCTCGCGCTGCAGGCCCGACTGCACCCGCCGCAGCTCCGGGTGCTCGAACCGCTCCCGCTCCACCCGCTCGAAGACGGGCGCGTAGCGCACGAAGCCGCGCTCGCCCGCGCTCATCCGCTCCTCCATCGCCCGCAGCGGGTTGCGCGTCGCCACCGCCACCGCGAGCTGCGCCAGCAGGCCGATGTACCACAGCGGCCGGGGCAGCACGTCGAAGCGTCCCAGCACGAAGAGCGCCAACGTCACCAGCGGAAGCACCACCGCCACCGGCCTGGCCCACCGGATGGTCGAGAGCGAGGGGCCGCTCTCCGCCCACTGGATGAACAGTCCCGGGTCCGCCTTCTCCCTGGCCACCGTGCGCGCTTCCACGCACACGTCCTGGCGGAAATCCAACCGCGGCACCAGCTCGCGCGCCGCGCCCTGCCTCGCCCGGACCACCTCCGCCTGCGCCGGCCAGGACAGCCACGCCGCGAGCCGCTCCTCGCCCGCCCGGGTCGCCGTTTCGTTCATGAGCTGGAAGACGCTGCCCTGCCCGAAGACGTCCAGGTCCGTCGCGTACAGGTGCGAGCCCGTCAGGAAGCGCTCGCCCCGCTCGGCGAAGTCGTGCCAGGCCCGGGTCAGCCGCGCCAGTCCGCGCTCGTTGAGCTGCACGTACAGCCGCTGCCGCTCCTCGCGCAGGAAGACCTGGTGGTGCAGCACCGCCAGCACCCCGTACACGGCCAGCGCCGCCCCGGCCGCCCACCACCACGTCCTCGGCAGCCGGCTGAACAAAACGAGCAATGCCACCGCGGCGCCCGAGATGAACACCAGGGCGCGCAGGTTGGCGTAACGGGCGCTGACCGCATCCAATCGCTTCAGCTCCGCCTCGGCGGCGGCGCGGCGCTCGGTGTACGTGCGGTTCGGAGAGGAGGTCTCGGAGGCTGGAGTCATCACGGACGCGCGCATGCTGGGTCGCCCGGGCGGGCAGGGCAAGCCCGGAGACGCACGCGGGGCCCGAAAATGCCGAACCCCGGCGCCAGACCCCTCTGGGGGGTAGCGGCCGGGGTCTCGTTCGTGCCCGTCAACCGGGGCACGAGGGGACGGCACCTACCTGGTCACTTCTCCTTGGAAGCCAGCTTGCGCAGCGCCTTCTGATCACGGATGCAGAGGATGCGGCCCACGTTGCCCAGCACGCCGTCGCGCTTCATCTCGTTGATGAGCGTGGACACGAACGAGCGGGAGGCGCCCACCAGGTCCGCCAGATCCTGCTGGGTGATGCCGCGCAGGTCGGTCTCGCCGCCGTGCGGGCAGCGCTCGCCGTGGGCCTCCGCCAGCGTCAGGAGGGTGTCCGCCAGACGGGCGGGCACTTCCTTGAAGGTCAGGCCCAGCACGCGCTTGCGCAGGGCACGCACGCGCTCGGCGTAGGCGCGGACCACGTCCACCGCCAGGGCCGGACGGGCCTCGAGCTGCGCGCGGAAGTCGCGGCCCTCGATGCTCCACACCTCGGCCTCACCGGAGGCGATGGCCATCTCCTCCACCGGGGTCCCCTCGGGGCGGAAGAGCTCGCCGAACAGGTCGCCCGGGCGAAGGATGCTCACCACCGAGCGCGAGCTGTTCTTGCCCAGCCGCATCAGGCGCACGCGGCCGCTCTTGAGCAGGTACACGCGATCCGTGGTGTCGCCGGGGCGGTAGATGACGGAGTTGTGCGGGAAGGACTCGACCTTGAAGTAACCCTTGAAGTCGATGGCCTCCTGGCCGGGGATCAGCTTGTTCGCCGTGACCAGCATTCCGGAGCTGGTGGTCTGGATGGGGGCGACGACGTTGGAGCCGATGGGACCGAGGGGGCGATTGAAACCGTGCATGGCGGGTACTCCTGCAGGCGGTTGAAGGTTGGGTTGCTGTGCTGCGGACGGAACAGTCCCTTTCCAAGCTTTGTGCCAACCCGAACGCTTTTCCCAAGACAGGAAAAACCCTGCAATGACGGCTACTTGGCTCTAGCGCCCTCATTTTTTGCCTTTTGAGTGTCCGAAACCTGAAACAGAACGTTCAAACAGTCTGATCAAGTTGAACGATTCGTTCAATTCGTGCGGGGCGTTGTCGGGCGCGTGACACTGTCCGAAACGCACCCTTCGGCGCCTACGGCTGCTGATCCTGTCGGACGCCGTACTTCTGGAGCTTGCGCTCCAGGGTGGGGCGACTGATGCCCAGAATCTGGCACGTCTTGCCCTTGTGACCCTTGGTCACGTTCATGGTCAGCTCGATGAGCATCCGCTCCGCCTCCTCCAGGGTGGGGATGCGGCTGGGATCGTCGATCGGGGCGACCAGGAAGTTGGGCAGGGCGGAGCCGCCGGGGGCCAGGGGGCCGTGGGCGTGGCCGTTGGTGTGCGGGCCGTGCTCGGGCTGGGCGGGCTCCAGGGCGGGTAGGTTCTCCGACAGCAGCACCTCGCCCGGGGCGAGCACCACCGCGCGCGTCAGCACGTTCTCCAGCTCGCGCACGTTGCCCCGCCAGGGCAGGCGCGTGAGGTGGGCCAGCACCTCGGGGGGCACCCGGGTGACGCGCTTGTGCACCTTCTCGTTGATGCGCTCGAGCAGGTGCTGCACCAGCAGGGGGATGTCCTCGCGCCGCTCGCGCAGCGGGGGAATCTGCAGGGTGATCACCTTGAGCCGCTGGTAGAGGTCCTCGCGGAAGCGCCCGGAGGCGACCTCGTCGGCGAGGTGGCGGTGGGTGGCGGCGATGACGCGGGCGCGCAGTTTGATGCGCTTGACGCCGCCCACGCGCTCGAACTCGCGCTCCTGGAGCACGCGCAACAGCTTGGCCTGGAGCATCAGCGACATGTCGCCGATCTCGTCCAGGAAGATGGTGCCGTCCTCGGCCAGCTCGAACTTGCCCGGCTTGACGGCGTTGGCGCCGGTGAAGGCGCCCTTCTCGTGGCCGAACAGCTCGCTTTCCAGCAGCGTGTCCACGATGGCCGAGCAGTTGATGCCGATGAAGGGCTTGGGCTCGTCGTAGGAGTAGTTGTGGATGACGCGGGCGATGAGCTCCTTGCCCGTGCCGCTCTCGCCGTTGATGAGGACGGTGGCGCGGCTGGCGGAGACCTTTCCAATCTCCTTGACGAGCTGCTGGATGAGGGGGCTGGTGCCCACGATGTCACCCAGGCGCGCCGCGGCGGTCTCCACGTTCACCGTGGCCGCGCGGCGTGACAGCTGCCGGTACTCCAGGGCACGCGACACCACGATGTCCAGGGCCGTGAGGTCCGGGAAGGGCTTGTGGATGTAGTCGAAGGCCCCGGCCTTCATGGCCCGGATGGTGGTCTCCATGTCATGGAAGGCCGTCACGAGGATGATGCGCGCATCCCCGCACAGGCTCTTCATCTCCTCGATGATGTCCAGGCCCGTGCGGTCCGGGAGCTTCATGTCGAGGATGACGACGCCGGGCATGATCTCGTGAGCGACGCGTAGCGCCTCGGCGGCGCTGGTCGCCGTCACCACCTGATAGCGCGGAGCCCCTTCGTGCTCGATGTCCTCGAAGTGCATCTTCAAGGACTCGAGCAGAGAGAGATCGTCGTCGACGATGAGAAGCGTCTCCATGTTCCTCAGGCGGCAAAGGTGAGCGTGAACACCGCGGCCGTGTCGGGGCCGGTCTCGGCGGACACATCGCCCCCCTGGTGCACGAGAACGCGGCGCAGGGCCGCGAGAGACAGACCCGCCCCCCGGGCCAGGCGGCACTCGAAGGGCTCGAAGAGGGAGTCGCGCTCCTCGTCGGGCAGCGCGCCGGCGGGATCCTTCAGCAGCATCCTCACGCGTCCCTGGGCATCCGGGAGGATGGACACCTCCACGTTGCCGCCCTCCGTGAGCCCCATGGCCACGTTGAGCAGCACCTGGGCGAGCACCGGCCGCAGCCGTCCCGCGTCCACCCTCACCCGGGGCACGTCCGGCGCCTCGTCCACGCGCACCTCCACGCGGCGCTCGGCCAGCTCCGGGGCCACCATGGCCATGGCCTCCTGCACCAGCGAGCGCGGCGCGTGCTGCTCCAGGTTGGGCGTGCTGTCCCGGCCGTACTCGGACACCAGCCACAGCATCCGCTCCAGGGTGCGGATCTCCCGGTTGGCGATGGTCAGCCGGCGCTGGTCCCTCTCCGACAGGCCCGTGTTCCGGGCCAGCGTCTGCACCGCCATCTTCACCGAGCTGAGCGGGTTGCGCAGCTCATGGCTCAGCTGCGAGGCGAGCCCGGAGAGCTGCACCGGGGGAGCGCCCTCGAGCAGGGCGCGCATGTCCACCACCACGGCGGTGGCCTCGCCCGCGTCCATGCCGAGCGTCAGTCGCAACGGCACCGGATCTCTCGCGCCGAGCGAGACATAGAGGAACTCCACCGCCCGGCCGTCCTGGCGGGCCAGGGCATCCAGTTGCCGGGCCTTCTCGGCGGTGGTTCCCAGCACCACGTGGAGCGGCCGCTCCATCACTTCCGAAGCGGGGCGGTGCAGCACGGTCTCACAGTCCCCCTCGGTGCGAGTCACACCCAGGTTGGGGGACCATGAAATCTGTACGGCTTGCAGCAGGTGGAGGTTCATGGGTAGGTACGAAACATAACGAGTCGCCATCCCTGCTGTCCCCCCACATGGCGATGTGGTTCTCCTTTAGAATCCGATACTTGGCGCCCTGGTACCCTGTGGGACGGCCCGGGAGGCCGCCCGACTGTCCGCCAGCTGACGTTTGGAGGCCCCACGCGGGCCCCACGCAGGCCCGACAGGATCCAGGTCCGCGAAATCCCAGGGAAGTACGATCATCCTCCCGATGACGGATAGAGGGCGAGCAGGGATGCAGGTACCTTACACATCGTCGCACATCGCACGGTGGTGGCCACCCCCGCCATCCGCCCCACACCCAGGAGACTTCACATGTCCGCCAACAAGAACCTGAAGAAGCTCAACAAGCGCCGTGGCCAGGGTATGACGGAGTACATCATCATCGTGGCCCTGATCGCCATCGCGGCCATCGGCGTCATCACCCTGTTCGGCAACAACATCCGCAAGCTGTTCGGCGCCTCCGCCGCGGCCCTCGCGGGTAACGAGAACGTGACCAACGGCGGCGAGTCCGCGACCCGTCAGCTCCAGAAGAAGTCGCTGGCGAACTTCGGCGAGAACGAGGGTCTCTGAGCCCTTCGTCGCGAAGTATCACGTGAGGAGCGGCTCTCCGGATGGAGGCCGCTCTTTTCGTTTGCGGGGGGAGAGCGCGAGGAGCAGCGCGCCCAGGGCCAGCGCGGAGAGCAGCCCTCCCAGGCGGACGCTGCCCGGGCGGTAGTCGAAGCGGACGGAGTGCGCGCCCGAGGGTACCCGTACCGCGCGCATGACGGCGTTGGCCCGTCGCACCGGCACGGGTGCCCCATCCAGCGTGGCCTCCCAGCCGGGGTAGTGTGAGTCGCTCAGCACCAGGTAGCCCGGGCTGCACGCCTCCAGCGCCACCTCCACCCAGGACAGGCCCGCGCCCGTCACCCGCGCCGTCGAGCCCTCGCAGCCGGGACCTTTCAGGGGCTCGCCCTCGGCGAGCAGGGCGGTGTGGCGCAGGGGTTGGGACGGGTCCACGAAGGCGGCCTGGGCCTCCTCGTCGTCGGCCACCCGCGCGCGGTGCACCACGAAGGCCCTCGGCAGGGCGGTGTCGGAGCGGTAGAGGGTGGGTAACCCCGGCAACGCGAGGACGGGCACCAGGTCCTCGAAGGGCGGTGGGCCCCTGCGCACGTAGTAGCCCACTCCGGCCAGGTCGAAGGCCGCGCGTGCTCCCGATTCGTAGAGGGACTCGATGCGCAGCGGCTCCGGCGCGCCGTAGCCCTCGAAGACGCGCAGCCGCTCCTCCATGAAACGGTTGGGCACCAGGGCGTCCCGGCTGAGCGCGATGTAGGAGCCCCCCTCGCCAGGAAGTGGCGCGGCCTGGGTGCTCACCGTGGAGGAGACCTCGGTGATCAAATCCGCGGAGAGGTCCACGCTGACGCGGCCCGCGTACCCGGGAGGAATGGCGGCGGCGAGCCGGGAGGGACGGCGGAGGAACTCGAGCGGCGTGCTGCCCGTGTCTCCCTGCATCAGGTGGAATGCGCCCAGCTCCACCAGGGCCACCACGGCCAGTGCGCGGCGGACCCGGAGGGAGCGGCCCGGACCCGCGACGGGGAGGATGAATGCCAGGGCTCCCGCGCCGAGTGCCAACACCACCCAGGGCAGTCCGGCCTCCACGCCGGAGCGGAAGAGGGGAAGCCGGGTCAGGGGCGGACCCACCAACAGCGCGGCGAAGACAGCGGCCACCACTCCGGCCACGTGGAGGAGGGAGCGGCGTCCGCGCCGGGCCCTGCGTGAGAGCACATCCAGCCCGAAGGCGGCGAGCACCGCCAGGCAGAACACGGCGCCGACGAAGTACTTCACCGGGTAGCGGAAGAGATGGAAGGGCGGGAACTGGAGGACGAAGGCCGCCGGGGGGAAGTGTGAGCCGAGGGCCAGCGCGGTGAGCACGAGGGCGCCCAGGCCGAAGGGCAGCGTCCTTCGTGAGTGCCCGAGTCCGGCGAGCGCCAGGACACAGACGAGGGTACCCAGGAAGAGGACGAGGATGAAGAACTGGTCGTCACCCGACCAGTAGAGCGAGCGCGGCTGCTCGGCGAAGGGCCACGCGACCGAGAGGAGCTGTGGCCAGGACAGGGACCACTCGAGCCGATCCATCCGCCCCGCCCCGCGGGTGGAGTGCCGGGCGAACTCGAGCGCGGGCACGGCCACCACGGCCCCGAGCACGAAGCCCCAGACGATTCCCGCCCCGGTGGCCACCAACGTGCGCACCTCGCGCCGCGCGGCGAGGGCCACGGCGAGGGCGAGCGGGGCCTGCCACAGGAACGTCTCCGGAGAGCCCGCGAGGAAGGCGAGTCCCGCGACGAGGGCCACCTGCGCGACACGGCGAGAGGAGGGCTGGAGCGCGGCGCGGCGCGAGGCCAGCAGGAGCAGGCCCGTCCACGCGGCGGCGCTGGCCACGTTCTGCTGGGCGGCCAGCACGGCGAAGGGCTGCGAGAGCGCGAAGGCGGCGGAGCCCAGCAGGGCGGCGGGGCGGGAGGCGCGCAGGTGCCGCAGCAGGAGGAAGGTGCCCACCGCCGCGATGACCACGTGCAGCAGGTGCTGGAGGGTGAGGCCGAGCTCCGGCCCCGCGAGCAGCACGGTGAGGAGCCGCGGCGGGTAGAGGACCTGGGAGTACAGGGTGGCGGCGAACGGCTGCCCGAGCCGGAGATAGGGATTCCACAGGGGCAGCTCCCCGGCCCGCAGCGCCTCGAGGAGGAAGGCGGAGTCCGGGATGAAGATGCGGAAGGCGTCCCGTCCGGCCAGCATCCGGCCCTGGAGGACGGACCGGTACACGAGGGCCATACCCGCGAGCAGCCCCAGCCAGGGTCCGAGCCGTCCGCGGACCTCCGGGCGCATCAGCTCGAGAAGCCCAGCCGGCGCAGCATCACCCGGCGGATGCTCGGGAGGCGGAAGCGGTAGATGAGGGCGTCCGCGAAGTAGTGGGAGAGCACCACGGCGAGGCTCAGCGTGGTGAGTCCACGCAGCACCACGTGCGACCGCAGATCCGTGGCCGCGGCGCTCACCGTGCCATGGGAGGCCCCGGCGATGAGCAGGTGCACCACGCCCAGCGCCAACAGCGGCAGCATGGACAGCACCATCAGCGGCCATATCCAGGCGCGGCTCACGCGGGAGGGCGCATCCCCCTCGCGCGGCTCCATCATCTTGGCGGTGAGCAGGTAGTACTCCAGGCCGTGCAGACCGGGCAGCATCACGTTGCCCCAGCCAGGGAGCACCAGGGTGAGCCCCGTGGCCACGGCCACGGTGAGGAGGTAGAGCACCTTGGGCCCACTGGCCGCTCCGGAGCGCAGCAGCGTGCGGAACAGCAACCCGAAGTAGCCGAGCCACACCAGGAGCATCACCGCCATCGCCCCATGGGGCAGGGGCGTGCCCTGGTGGATGTCCAGGTACGGCGTGTCACCCGGGAGGGCGGTCTCGGCGACGAAGAAGAGGCGCACCAGGACCAGCGTCAGCATCAGCGGGACGAACGCCTGCTGGAGCCGCCGCTCGAGCGGGACGGGCGCGGGCAGCCCCGACTGGGAACCGCGCAGGGTGTGCAGCGCCCAGAAGCCCTTGCACTGCGAGAGGATGTGGTGCAGCCCGAGCACGTTGAAGAGGACGCTCACCACGTAGGAGTAGCCCGTGGAGTCCACGTAATAGAAGGTGAACAGCAGCGCGGCCACCCCGAGCATCCCGAGGCTCCCGAGCAGCACCATCCGCGGCTGCCGGGGCTCCGCGGTGAGCACGTCCCGGTGCACCGCGAAGAGCAGGAAGGTGAGCACCACGTGGGTGCCGTTGCCGAGCAGGTACTGGGCCGTCCAGATGGCCATCCGGTTGACCGGACCGCGCACCGGCTGGGCCAGCGCGGTGCTCACCATCCAGGCGATCACCGTGAGGGCCAGCGGCACCAGCAAGAGGAGGGCGTCCCTCCGGGGAGAGAAGAGCCACAGCCCTCGGAAGGAGAGGCTCCCGGCGGGGGCGGCGGACGGCGGGGTCAGCACGGCGGAGGGGCTCGACGGCATCATCGCACCGGGAGTGTACCAGATGTCGTCCCGAGTCCCACCGGGGTCGGGTTTCAGGGTGTACCCGGGCCGGCCAGGGGAGGGGCGGGGGGCGAGAGCACCTCGGCGAGCCGGCGCGACAGCCGGGGCCGGCCGCTCGACTCGTTGAGGTGCGTCACGTCGATGAAGTCCTCGGGGGTGAACTCCGGCGCCTCCGACAGGTCCACCACCGGCACCCCCGTGTCACGCGACAGGCGGGCGACCACCTCGGCGAGCCGCGCGCGGCCTCCGGGAGTGAGCTGGACCCAGGCGCGGTTGCGCGGGGCGAGCAACAACACGGTGCGCTCCGACACCCCGGCCAGCGCGCGTATCGCCTCCGCGAAGGCGGCCACCTTCCGCTCGTCGAAGCGCAGCTCCAGCAGATCGCTCGTCCACACCCTCCATTCGAGGTTCCGCTCGAGAAGCTCCGGCGCCGAGCGCATCCGGGCCCAGGCGAGATAGTCCTCGCGCGTCTCCTCGAAGAAGAGGCGTGACTCGCCCCGGCGCACGGGGTCCCACGCTCGCACGTGCCGTTGCTCCACCCGCTCCTTGCCAGCGCGGATGCGCGCGACCAGCGCCTGCCGCGCATCGTCCGCGGGGGCGGCTTCATCGAAGAGCTGGTGCTCCAGCATCGAGGTGATGGCCATGGGCGAGTTGTCACCCAGGGCCTGGAGCGCCGCCAGGTGCGAGGCCTCCTCCGGCGAGCGCAGCGCCGTCTCCACCAGGTCGCCCGGCGTGGCCAGCATCGCGCGCTTCACGTTGGCCATCTCGTTGAACTTCGCGGACCTTCCCCGGGCCAGGGTGGCCTGGAAGGGGGTGAACTCCACCACCATCAACCGCGCGCGACGTCCGCTGCGCTGGAAGGCCTCCGCCACCCGGAGCGCCAACAGGCGCTGCACCTCCGGGTCCACCCCCGGGAAGCCCAGGTTGTAGGCGGTGACGCGCGGCCCGCCGAGGTGCGCCTCGAACACCTCCGGAGAGAAGCCGTGCTGGATGAGGGACGAGCCGAAGACGAGCGCCGCGTCCTCCCGCGCGGCGAGCGCCGGGAGCTCCTGGAGGAAGTCCTGGATACGCTCGGCCCCCTCGGTGATGTTGGCCTGGGTCTCCCGGTCCATGGTGCGCCCGAGCAGCGCGATGAAGCCGCGCGCCATCGCCCACGCCGCCACCAGCACGCCGATGCCCACGAGCAGGGCGCGTGCGGCGATCCGGTTTCCAGGGGGGAGGGGAGGGCTCATCGGCGCATCGGTTCCAGGGGCTCGCGGGGTGGCTCAGGCGGACTTCGGCTCGGCGGAGGGCTGGGCGCCCTTCTCGGCCACGGGCATGAAGACGCGGAAGGTGGTGCCCTTGCCAACCTCGCTCGACACCTCGATGCGCCCACCCATCGCCGTGACGATTCCGTGGCAGATGGAGAGGCCCAGCCCCGTTCCCACTCCCACGGGCTTGGTGGTGAAGAAGGGCTTGAACAGCCGCTGGAGGTTCTCCGGCGGAATCCCCACGCCCGTGTCCTGCACGGAGATCACCACCCATTCCGCGTCCACGCTCGCGGTGGTGAGGCGGACGTGGTTCGTCTTCGCATCCCCCTCGGGGATGGCCTGGGCGGCGTTGACGAGCAGGTTGAGGAAGAGCTGTCCCAGCCGCGACTCGTTGCCGAGCACGCGCGGGATCTCCCCGTACTCCTTCACCAGCTGCGCGCGATGGCGGATCTCACTCCGGGCCAGGCTCGCGCACGAGTCGAGCACCGCGTGGATGTCCACCGGGCCGAAGCGCTCGTCCTCCCGGCGCGAGAAGCTCCTCAGGTCGCGCACGATGTTGCGCATGCGCTCGCCGCCCTCGAGTGCCTCGCGGAGCGCCTGCTGGATCTCCTTCAGTTGCTCGAGCGAGAGCGTCCCGCCCGCTTCGGTCTGCTCGCCCAGCTCGTCCACCGCGAAGCGCAGGTTGCTCAGCACGTAGGAGATGGGGTTGTTGAGCTCGTGGGCCACGCCCGCGGCGAGCGTGCCGAGCGACACCATGCGATCCGTTGCGCGCAGCTTCTCCTGCACCTGCTTGCGCTCGGTGATGTCGCGCGCGATGGACACCACCGCGGGCTGGTCATCGAACGGAACGGAGAACGTCACCACCTCGCCCAGCACCTGCTGGCCTCCCCGGTGCCGGAAGTGGACCTCGCGAGCGGCGCCGGGCTGGCTGGACTCGGCGAGCCGCTCCTGGTCCTCCGGAATGAGGATCTCCTCCACCTTGCGGCCCCGCAGGTCCTCCTCGCGTTCATGGCCCAGCAGGGCGACGGCCGCCGGGTTGGCGAAGAGCAGGGTCTGATCGCGATGGACGAAGACGGCATCCGGGGTGCGCTCGATGAGGGTGCGGAAGCTGGCCTCCGAGCGCCGCAAGGCCTCCTGGTCGTGGCTGATCCGCTCGGCCATTTCGTCGAAGGCACGGCCCAGCGAGCCCAGCTCGTCCACCCCGCGCAGCCCGGCGCGTGCGTTCAGATCTCCTCCGGCGAGCCGGCGGGCGGCGGACTCCAGGCGCTGCACACGCCGCCCCAGCGCGAAGTGGAAGAACAGTCCCAGGACTCCGGCGATCTGCACCAGCAGGAGGCTCGAGCGGAGCGCGGAACGCTCGGCGCGGTGGCGCTGCGCGGCCTTGAGCTGGGTCAGATCATGCTGGAGATAGAGGAAGCCCACCCGATCCTCCTGGGGACCCGGGCCGAGGTTGATGGGGGCGTAACCCACCACCCGCGAGCCGTCCTCGTTCACCCGCACGTCCCCGCTCATCCGCCGCCGGGCGGATTCCATACGGGCGAGGGCCTCCGGGAGCGCGAGCTCCGGCCAGGCCTCCTTCGCCGGTTTGCCGAACTGGGCGAGCCGCGTGGAGGCCAGCACGTTCCCCTGCTCATCGAGGAGCAGCCCCACCCGCAGGTCGGGACTGGAGCCTAGGCTCGCGACCTCCTCGCGCACCGCTTCGGACTGCCCGGTGCGCAGCAGGTACTCGAGCGTGCCCTGCAGGTGCGTCATCCGCAGGGTGACGTCCCCGCGCGCATGCTCCTCCACCTGCTGCTCTCGGACCGCCACGTCTCGTTGCAGGGTGTAGATGCCGAAGACGCAGGCATACGCGAGCAGCAGCAACGGGACGAGCACCCGCAGGGACAGGAGCCGGTGCCATCCGGAATGCCAGAGCCAGCTCTGTCGTCTGGGCGGGTTCATGGGCGGGCCGGGGCGCAGGATACCAAGCTCGAGCGGGTCCGCCGGGAAGATCCGCCCACTGTCATGTTTCTCAACCAGGATGAAAGCGCACGGGCTCTGCTGACTTGACGCCTGCCTCCTCCTCGGACAACCACGCATTCGCCTTCTACGTGAGGCCGCTTCGTCCAGGGCCTCCGAGCTCAATCGAGGAAGCGACGCTCCCAGCGGCGTGTGTCCTCGGAGATTTCGATGGAGGGCCGGGGGGGCTCCTCCCGATAGAGCCAGGGCTCCAGGACGCGGGCCAGCTCCCGATACGCTGGCAGCATCTGACCCTGCTCGGTGTCGCCCGCCTCGGGCCATGGGCCGAGGGTGACCACGGCACGCTCTCCGTCCAACTCCTGCACGGTGGTTCCCGGTGAGGACAGCCGGGCCCGCAGCGCCGCGGCGCCTCCCAGTTCGCCCAATACGGGTTGCCCCAGGAAGGTCAGCCAGGCGGGTCCACGCAACCGGGAGCCGAGCCTGAGCGAGAGATGCATCAACTCTGGAATGTCCATGCCTGGATAGCGGATGCCGTACCTACGGAGCTTTCGCTCTACTCCCACCAGGTGGATATCACCGTGAAAGGAGAGACCCGCATGGCCAGAGCAGAAGGGGAGGGATGTTGCCAGCTCCAGGGCTAGCTCGCGGAGTCGTCCTGGCCCGTGCTCTTCCAGGTACTCGGTAGGCAACCAGAAGCCTAGCGCGCAAACCTCCCCTGGGTTTCCTGGCTTGAGGGGAGCATCAGGGTTTTTACCCCAATACTCGAACCGGTACCGTTGATCGCCTTCCCAGCCCGACAGAGCGACGTGAGTCCGTTGTTGTTCGAGTAGCTCGTGCCGTGTCAGCTCCCAACCCGCCGCATCGAGATTTCGCCACTCTCCTTCTTCATCCAAATACTGGAGAAGCGTCTGTCTTCCCACGATATTCAGGAACACATCGAGTGATTGCATCACCGCCTGCGCGATCTCCACATGGGGACGCTTCGTGTAGAAGCACAGACTCAGCCCTTCGCGGATGAGATAGCCGAGTCGTTCGTAGTCGCGAATCCTCGGATAATGCTCGCTCATGGAAGGATTCCCCATCGAGGGCTGATGCGTACGGGTTTTACCTCCAGGGCCAACTCGTACATCTCACCCTGGTTGCAGCCATGATGGGGGGATGTCTCGGAGTACTTCCGCCAGGGTGCGGACTCCTTGCCGTTGTTCACGCAGGGAAACTTGAAGTCATAGACGGCCTGGACATCGAGCGGATCGCCTGAGTGGAGGACGACATCGGGCCGGAGGGTGCCTCGCAACTCGTCGCCACATCCACGAGCGAGCAGGTCCTTTACCTCCTCGCAGCTCACGTAGGTTGTCTCCCCCGTTTGATGGTCGTAGCGGTAGCACGGATCCAGGCTGAAGCCTCCGTTTCGCAGTCTGCTCAAGACCGCCCTGGTGCAATCGAGCGCCACCTGGTGCATCTCCGTCCCCAGGCGCATGGCCCAGGTCACGCGCCTGCCCTTGGCGTCCACCGTCTCCCTCCTGCATTCGGCGTCCGAGGGACTCGGGCCTTTGAACTCCGTAGGGTAACGCAGGAGTACCTCCGAGCGCGCCAGGTCGGCGCATCGCTCCAACTCCTCTTCGATGTTCTCCCGTACCTCCGGTTGCAACACCCTCAGCACCGCGGCTCCCGAACTCACCGCCGTACCCACCGTCTGCACGGGTCCCTTGGCGATCTCCTTCCCCGCCAGGGTGGCGCAGTACCTGGGGTTCCGCAGGCAGGCACCCGTCAGCGAGTCGCGAGCATAACGCCCGGGGGAGCCGTGATCCGGAGTACTCGCACAAGCTCCAAGCAACAGGCCACCCACGATGGCCAGCCACGGTCGAGGCACGAGCGCCCTCAGTTGTTGGAATGGAAGAGGCCCAACTTGCCGGGCAGCCGCCGGAACTCCAGGGAGGGCATGTCGTCGCTGTTGCGGAACTCCGGAGCGCGCGCGGCCAGCTCCTGGAGCCGCTCGTCACCCACGGCGATCAACTTCTCGAAGCCGGCGAGCCCGTCCTTCAGCCCGATGGGCCCCAGCAGCGCCCGGCCCTCGTCGTACTGCCGCAGGAACACCTCGCGCTGGTGCGGTTGCAGCGGCTCCATCGAGGCGATGATCGTGAGCCCGTCACCGTACGCCGGAATGGCCTTCACGTGAGGGAACACCTCGTGGATGCCGTGGTACAGCGACGCGACGTCGGGCCCGAAGATGTGCTGCGTCATCACGCCCCCCGGCCGCAGGCGAGCGCGCGTCAGCTCGTAGAACTCGCGGCTGAAGAAGCTCGACGCACCCGGCAGGTACGGGTCCGACAGGTTGATGGAGATGATGTCGTAGCGCTCGGGCGTGGTGGCCAGGAAGTGCCGCCCGTCGGTGACGTGCACCTGGATGCGTGGGTTGTCGAAGTAACGGTGATTGCCCGGGCTGAACAGCCGGGCGTGCTCGACGAGCGCCGGGACGATCTCCACCGCGTCGATGGAGCGCACCTCGGCCACGCGCGAGAACGCGCCCGCGGTGATGCCGTAGCCGGAGCCGATGTTGAGCACCTTCTCCAGCCGGGGCGCGTAGAGGGCCGGGAAGTACGCCTGCGACTCCTGCACGTACTGGGTGGTGGGGTCGCCGTACAGGTAGACGAGGTCCGTGCGGTTGTTGAGCACTCGCAGCCGGCCCTCGCCCATGCTCACCACGCTGAAGATGCCGTGCGCGTCCTCGCTGCGCACCACCGCTCGTTCCGGGTCCACCACGGGGGGCACCTCGGTGCTGCGCGGGAGGATGACGGCCAGGAAGCCCAGGCCCGCCGCCGCGGCCAGCGCATGGTCCGCCGGCCTCAAGTGCTGGCGGAAGGCGTACACCAGCCCTCCGAGCGTCAACACCAGCAGCGCCGAATTGAAGGCGATGAGGCCATTGGAGCCGAGCAGGTTGATGAGCACGTAGCCGCTGGCGAGCGAACCCACGAGGCTGGCCAGGGTGTTGACGCCATAGACGAGCCCCACCCAGCTCGCCGGGTTGTCGGCACGGGAGGGCCGGGCGGCGAGTGTCAGCGGGAAGAGCAACCCGAGCGCCGTGGCCGGGAACACCACCATGACGAGGATGAAGAGGACGACCAGGCCCGGGTGGGTCGCCTGGAGGGCGTGGCGCTCCAGCAGGAACGCGACCGCGAAGGAGATGAGGGTGAGGGCGCACGATTTGAGGAGGATGCGCCACACCGGATTCGGGCCGCGGAGCAGGGCGCCGCTCATGCGTGCCGCCTGGCCCATGAAGAGGAGGATGAGCGCCAGCGTGATGCTCGTCACGTAGACGCGGTTGCCGAAGCACAGCGAGAGGAAGCGCGTCCAGGTGATCTCACACGACAGGGCGATGAAGCCCGAGAAGACCGCGAGCGACAACAGCAACGGGCGGCCGAGGAGCTGGCCCTCCGCGGGAACCGTGGCCTCCACGGTGCCGCCAGAGAGCTCTTCCCCGGCTCCGGCCGTGACGGGCGGGAATGCGCGGCTGGCCAGCAGGGCGGCGCAGAAGATGAGACCATTCACCGCGGCGGCCACCGTGCCAGCCCGGATGCATCCCAGGTAATAGATGAGGACGAAGCTGGCGATGACGCTGCCCGTGGCGCCGCCGATGGTGTTGATGCCATAGAGAGCCGACACCTGCCGGCGGTCCGCGACGAGCTGGCTCACCAGCGGCAGCGTCATGCCCATGAGCGTGGTGGGCACGGTGATGAGCGCGGCGCAGAGCGAGAATTGCGTGAGGAGCAACTTCAGCAGTGGCGCCGTGGGGGAACTGGACAGCGACAGGTAGAAGTCCTGGTGCGTGAAGAGCGTCCAGGTGACGAGCAGGGCGCTGAGGCCCACCAACGCTTCCACGCTGCCGTAGGCCGCGAGCGGATGCTCGGCCAGCCAACGGCCGCGCTTCAGCAGCCGGGACATCAGGAAGCTGCCGAGCGCCAGTCCGAGCATGAACACGGTGATGACGCACGACATCGAATAGATGGTGCTGCCAAGGATGATGCCGAACCCACGCAGCCAGATGATCTGGAACACGAGGGACGTCATCCCCGTGCAGAACAGGAGCGCGCAGAGGAAGCGGAAATGGGGGCGGCTGAGCGTCGTCGGGGCCGTCATGGCATCTCTCGGGTGAGCCGGGAGTAGGGGGAGAGCACACGCAGCCGCGCGAGGTACTTCCGGGCCTCGTCCGAGTCCCCCCGCTGGAGGGCCAGACGCGCGAGTGCTTCGACCGAGGAAACATCCGTGGGGTTATGGCGGACCGCGTCCTCGAGCAACGCGCGCAGCCGCTCGGGCGCAAGCGGCGGCTCCACCCGGGTGGCCAGACCCAGCACCTGCGCCGTCCACACGGAGGCGGCGGGGTGCGCCGGGTACACCTCGAGCGCCCGGCGGAAGTCGGCCGTCAGGGACGCCGCGTTCTCCAGCACTTCCGCCGGAGGCCGGGCACCGAACCGGTCGAGCGTCGCCACGCCCTTCAGGAAGAGCAGATCCGCCTCGTGGATGCGCTGGACGCCCGCGCGCAGAGACTCCAGCGCCTCCTGGTTTCCGGGGCCCGCGCGCAGGTGCTCGAAGATGAAGCCCGGATCATGACCGACGAGCCGCTCGACGGTGGAGGCGATCTCCGCGGGAGGATCCTGCGGGAGGAAGTCCAGCACCGGGCTCATGTCGCGGTTGACGAGCGGTATCCGCGAGGCGATGTCCGCCAGCCGCTCGGGCCCGGCCCGGAAGCTGGCGAAGAAGAGCGCGGGGTCGCCCCAGCCGAAGCCCTCCAGGTCCGCTCGCGCCACCCGCTCGAACTTCTCCTTCCACGCCTCCCAGTCGATGCGCGCCTCGTCGCGGAAGCCGATGAGGAACGCCTCCTGCGTGTTGTGCCCCAGCGGCAGCCACAGCAGGCTCTGGGGGAAGACCTCGTGGAACGTCTTCAGGATGACGAGCGCCTTGGTGGTACCGGCGTTGAGCGGCAACCACGCGAGCACCACGCCCCCGGGCCGCAGGTGCCGGCGCGCCTCGCGGAAGTGCTCCTCCGTGTAGAGCCGCAGACTCCCCTCGCTCGCGAGGATCATCGAGTCCGACATGATGACGTCGTACTGGTCCGGGCTCATCTTCAGGAAGTGCCGGCCGTCCATCACGTCCACGCGCACGTTGGGGCGGCGGCTGACCTTCTCGTTGAGGGCTCCGAAGTACTCCTCGGCCATGGGGATCATGTGCTCGTCGAGCTCGGCGAGGTGCAGCAGCTCGGGCTCGTAGAGGTGGAGGGTGCGCGGGAGCTCGCCCACGCCGTAGCCGATCTCCAGCACGCGGCGCGGCGAGGAGTGCACGAGCATGGGCAGGTGGGCCTGCAACCTCTGCGTCTGGCGGCGCGCGGGGACCGTCTCACCGGACTGGAAGGGACCGCCCATGAGGACCCGCTCGCCATGCGCGTCCTCGGCCACCAGCAACGGCTGCAGACTGCTCTCGGCCTGGGCGATGATGTGGAAGCCCGGCCGGAGACCCGCGCGCTCGTAGAAGCGCGTGAGCCAGTCCGCGCTGAACCAGCCCGCGAGCGCCACCACCGCGAGCCCCACGCCCACCGCCACCGGGCGCGTGCGTACCGGCCGGAGCTCCAGGCCCGCCACACCCGCGGCGATGAGGAGGTTGAGCCCCGCGGTGAGCAGGAGCGTGTTCGCCGTGCCCACCCAGGGAATGAGGACGAAGCCCGTGAGGAACGAGCCCAGCACCGAACCGAGCGTGTTGGCCGAGTAGAGGTTTCCGACGGTCCTTCCGAGCAGCCGCAGGGAGCCGGCGTACAGCTTGCCGGCCAGCGGGAAGAGGCCGCCCAGCAAGAAGGTGATTCCGAACAGGATGACGAAGGCGGTGGCGATGGAGAGGGGCCGGCTGCCGAGGCCGCTGATCAACGAGAGTACGGGGAGGCTGGTGAGTCCGATCAACCCGAGGAGGAGCTCGAAGCGGACGAACAGGCCGAGATCACTCAGGCCCCGGGGCCGCCACTGACTGAACGCGAGGCTGCCGAGGCTGATGCCCAGCAGATACACGGAGAGGACACAGGCGAAGGTGGTCAGCTTCCCCAGCAGGAGGAAGTCGAGGGTGCGGAACCAGATGACCTCATAGGCGAGCGCGCAGAACCCGGAGAGCGCGAAGGCGGGCAGGAGCACACGAGCCGAAATCCCCCCCTCTCCTCCCTCTCCCTCCGGGAGAGGGTCGGGGTGAGGGTCTGGTGCCTCCGTGTGTCGCGCCCGTGCCTCCCGCCGGGCCAGCACCAGGGCGGAGATTCCCGTGACGCAGTTCAACACGAGCGCGACGTGGTAGCTGACCTCGTACCCGAGCACCCAGACCAGGCCGAGCATGAGGATGGCGCCGGCGGAGGAGCCCAGGGAGTTGAGCGCATACAACCGTCCGAGCGCGGCCTTCACGCCTTCGGCGCGGGCCACGGCGTGCCGGACGAGCGCGGGCAGGGTGCCACCGATGAGGGTGGCGGGGATGGAGATGAAGACGAAGGCGATGAGGAAGACGAGCCACTTGACGGTGGCATGGGGCGCCCAGGAGTACAGGGCCGCGTAGAGCGACTCGATGTGCTGGAACGCGTAGAAGGCGACGAGCCCGCTGAGGGCGACACCGAGCTCCAGCAGGCCGTAGAGCACCAGGGGCCGGCGGGCGCGGCCGTCCACGAGCCCGCCGAAGACGTACGAGCCCACGCCCATGCCGAACATGAAGGCCGTGATGACGGCGCTCACGCTCTGCGTGGTTCCGCCCAGCAGGAACGTGAAGATGCGCGTCCAGAGGACCTCGAAGAGGATTCCCGAAAGACCCGAAAGGAAGAACAGGCGCAACACCCAGGGTTTGATACCGGGCCCGGGGGCGGGGGCGGAGCCGCTCCGCGGGATGAGGGGGGGATCGAGCGGACGAAGTACCGCGGCCGGGGTCTGTCTCATCGGTCGTGGCCGCGAGGATGCCACACCCGGAGCGTAACGTCGCCTGATTGACGGAAGACCGGGACCTTCGCGGGAGGACCCGCTCCGACGGCCCCCTCGGACCCGACCCCATGGGTTCGACGGGGCGCTCCATCCCGTCAGTACGTGTTTACCGCGTCCTTGCAAAAATCGGGTCAGAAACAGGTAGTAAAAGGAAATCAGGAGGTCTTGGACATCCGCTCACTTCCTGGGATGCTTGCTTCCCTGCTGGCCGTTCTAGGGGGGCCGCAACATCGAGATCTCCCGGGCATACCCAATCAAGGAGAAGAACGTATGAGCGCGGAATCAATGAAGACCGCTGCCGAGGAGCAGTCCTATCCGCCGACGCCGTGGCCCCTGGTGGGCCAGATGTACAGTTCCATCTGGTTGGTCCCCGCGGACCGCTGCTCGTTCGCGGTGGTGCACCCCGAGCTGACCCCCATCAAGGTGGCGGGGCGCGTGGTCGTCATGATGGGGTTCGTGGACTACCAGCAGGGCAGCATGATGACCTACCGCGAGCTCTTCGCGAACGTGATGGTCCGCCACACCTCGGGGCTGTCCGGCTCGAAGGTGGATCAGATCTGGGTGGACGAGCCCCGTTCGCTGAGGGGAGGGCGGGAGCTGTGGGGCATCCCCAAGCAGCTGGCGCGCTTCGAGTTCAACCACCAGGCGCCGGGCGGAGGCTTCTCCGGCAAGGCGTGGGATGAGAAGGGGACGCTGCTGCTCGAGGCCCACTATGGCTCGGGACTGGGCCTTCCGACGCGGACGAAGGTGGCCGTCCCGACCGTGCAGCCGCTCCACGGGCAGGTGACCACCACGGACGCGAGCGTGGACTGCGAGTTGCGCCTGGTGAAGGCGGCCTGCACCGTCCCGGAGAGCAGCCCGCTGGCCGCGTTGGGCGTTGCCAACAGGCGTCCTCTCATGAGCATTTGGATGAAGGACTTGCGGACCGAGCTGGGGGCCGCGAAGCCGGTGCGCTGAGCCAGGCCCCCGGAGGAGTGACTCATGGCGAAGGAATTCTTGAAGGATCATGTGTGCACGGTGACGGGCGGGGCCCAGGGCATTGGCTGGGCCACGGCGCGGGAGCTCGCCGAGGCGGGTGGCACCGTGTACGTGTGTGACATCTCCGAGGCGAACCTGGAGACGGCGCGGGCCCAGGCGGCGCAGCTCCCCTGGCCGGAGCGCTTCCACTTCGCGCGCTGTGACGTCTCCAACCGGGAGCAGCTGGAGGGGTGGCTGGCGGGCATCCAGAAGGAGGCGGGCCGCATCGACGTCCTCATCAACAACGCCGCCTTCGTGCGGTGGGCGGATGTGAGCGACATGCCGGTGGAGGAGGTGGAGAAGACGATGCAGGTGGGCTTCAACGCCATCGTCTACGCCACCAAGGCGGTGCTGCCCTCCATGCTGGCGAACAAGCGGGGCCACATCGTCAACATGGGCTCCTCGGCCGGGCGCGTCTTCGTGGGCGGCTCGTCCGCGGCGTACACGGCGGTGAAGGCCGCGGTCGACGGCTACACGCAGACGATGCAGCTGGAGCTGCGCGGGACGCCCGTGCACGCCATGCTGGTGCGTCCCGGGACGGTGGCGGGCACGGACTTCTTCCGCAAGCACGTGCCGTCCTCGCGCATGCCGCGCATGGCGGACTTCGTCCCGCCGGTCTCCCCCGAGGAGGTGGCCGAGGCCATCGTGCAGGGCCTCGCCCGCCGCTCGGCCATCATCGACGTGCCTCGCTCGCTCGGGATGATCTACGTCATGTTCCAGCACGCCCCGGGCGTCTTGCGCTGGCTCACGCGCATGGGCGGGCATGCCCAGAGTGACTTCGGCAAGGCGCCGAAGCAGCGGGCTTCCTGAGCCTCATCCACCGGGGCCGGCTCGTGAGGGCCGGCCCACGGTGCCCCGCGGCTCAGAGGATGCGGCGCGAGCGCGGGTAGCTGCCGAGGATGAAGAGCTCCCGGCAGTGGGTCCGCACCTTCTCGATGGCGGCGGCCATGGCCGGATCCTCCCGGTGGCCGAGCGCGTCGATGAAGAACGTGTAGTTCCACCGCTCGCGCCCCTGGGGCCGCTTGTCGATATGCGAGAGGTTGATGCCCGCGTCCTGGAAGATGCCGAGCACCGTGGCCAGTGCGCCAGGCTTGTCCTCGGTGGTGAACATGATGGACGTCTTGTCATCACCGGTGGGCCGGGCCTGCTGCCGGGCGATGATGACGAAGCGGGTGATGATGTTCGGGTCGTCCTCGATGCGCGGGAAGAGGACGTTGAGCCCGTAGATGCGCCCGGCGAGCGCGGTGCCGATGGCGGCCGATCCGGGCTCGGCACCGATCTCCAGCGCCTTGCGGCACTCATCGGCGGCGATCTGCGCGGCGCGTGCGCTGCTGGCCGAGGGCATGAGCTCGACGCCGGGGTACTGGGTGCTCAACCAGTTGCGGCACTGCTGGAAGACCTCCGGCTTGGAGTGGATGCGCCGCACCTGGCGGGGCTTGCAGTTGGCGAGCAGGGCGTGGTGGATGGCGATCTGCACCTCGCCGTAGATGGAGATCTGGTGGGCGTTGGCCTTGAAGGCATCGAGCGTCTCCATGATGCCGCCGCCGAGCGAGTTCTCGATGGGCACGAGCCCGTAGTTGACGTGCCCCCGGCGCACCTCGGTGAAGACGCCGACGATCTCGTGCAGGTCCTCGTAATCCACGGAGGAGCCGAACTGCTTGACGGCGGCGTCGTTCGACTGGGAGCCGGGCGGGCCGACGAAGCCGATGCGCAGCGGCTGCTCGAGCGCGAAGGAGCCGCTCATCAGCTCGCGGTAGATGCCCTCCAGGCTGCGTTCGCTCAGCGGCCCCTGGTTGGACGCCAGGACCTTGCGGAGCACCTCGGCTTCCCGGTGTGGCGCGTAGATGGGCGTCCCATCCGCGCGCTTGGTCTTGCCGACCTCGACGACGAGGCTCGCCCGCTCGTTGAGGAGCCGGACCAGACGTTGATCCACCGCATCGATCTTCCGGCGGAGCTCCTGGAGCCGGGCCGAGGCATCTCCGGGGCCCGCGGGCCCTCGTGGCGCGTTCGCTGGAGGCACGGGCTCCGCGGCGCGGGGTCTCCGAGCGGAGGGGCTGCTCTTCTTTCCGGTCTTCCTGGTTGCCATCGGTCTCCACCATACAAGGGGGCCTCGCTCCTCTCCACGCTGGAGTTCCCGCTGGAGGGCAGGGGGCGCTGCGGGTAGAAGCACCACGCCCATGAAACCCTCCTTTGGACGCGACCTCACGACCGGCAGCATCCCCAAGCACATGGTCGCCTTCTCCATCCCGATGCTCATCGGGAGCTTCCTCCAGACGGCCTACAGCTTCGTCAACGCCATCTGGGTGGGACAGTTCCTGGGCATCGAGGCGCTCGCGGCCGTGACGGTGAGCTTCCCCGTCGTGTTCGTCCTGTTCGCGATCGGCATGGGGCTCACCCTGGCGACGAACATCCTCGTGTCGCAGAACTTCGGCGCCCGGCGGATGGACGAGCTGAGGAAGGTCGTCGACAGCTCGACCGTGCTGACCTACTCCCTGGGCATCGTCCTCACCATCCTGGGGGAGATCTTCGCGCCGGCCATCCTCCGCGCCATGGACACGCCTCCGGAGGTGCTCGCCGAGTCCATCGGCTATCTGCGGATCTTCCTGCTCTCGTTGCCCTTCAGCTTCGGCATCTTCCTGCTTCGCAGCATGCTCCAGGGCGTGGGCGACTCGAAGACGCCGCTCTACTTCCAGTTCGGCTCGGTCCTCTTCACCACGATCCTGGATCCGATCCTGATCTTCGGTTGGATGGGGCTCCCGAAGCTCGGCTTGAACGGCACGGCCTGGGCCACGCTGATCTCCCAGGCCGTGGCGCTCGTCATCCTGATCACCTACCTTCGCGCGAAGAAGGTCCCTGTCGCGCCGGCCTGGCCACGCTTCAATCATCTGGGGCCGATCACCTGGACGACCTTGCGGATCGGGGTTCCCTCGGCCTTCCAGCAGTCGCTCGTGTCGATCGGAATGGTCATGGTGACCGGCATCGTCAATGGTTTTGGCGAGGTCGCGACGGCCGCCTTCGGCGCGGCCTCCCGCATCGATCAGATCGCCTTCCTGCCGGCCATGACCTTCGGCATGTCCATCTCGACGCTGGCCGGACAGAACCTCGGGGCGGGTCACCACGACCGTGTCCGCGAGATCTTCAAGTGGGGCTGCTTGTTCAGCGGAGGCATCACGCTGATCATCTCGGGCGTGGCGGTGGCGTTCCCCGAGGCGCTCCTGCGGATCTTCGTCTCGGATCCCGCGGTCATCGGCCCTGGGATCTCGTACCTGCACATCGTCGGGGCCTGCTACGTCCTCTTCGCCCTCATCTTCGTCAGCAACGGAATCATCAATGGCGCGGGCAACACGCTGATGACGACCGTGTTCTCGCTGATCAGCCTCTGGGTGGTGCGTGTCCCGGTGGCCTATTGGCTCTCCAAGCGGATGGGCAGTGTGACAGGGGTCTGGTATGCGATTGCCCTGAGCTTCGCCGTGTCACTCGTCGTCAGCATGGGCTACTACTTCTCGGGCCATTGGCAGCGCTCGCTCAAGAGGCGGTCTCCAGCGGGCCCGGCGACGCCGAACCCGGGCGAGATGTTCGGCCACGAAACGGGAGAAGCCTAGGCGGCCCGGTGGTTTCTGGCTGGCGAGCGACGGCGAGCTGGTTAATTAGACGGCCTCGAACCCAGTTGAGTCGGGAGATCCCCCCCCTTGGCCGCAGACGCCCTGTTCCGTCCCTTCACCCACAAGTCACTGAAACTGAAGAACCGCATCGTCATGGCGCCCATGACGCGCTCCTTCTCCCCCGGGGGAGTGCCGACGCCCGAGGTCGCCGCCTACTACCGCCGCCGGGCCGAGGCCGACGTGGGTCTCATCCTCTCGGAAGGCACGGTGGTCGCGCGCCCATCGGCCAAGAATGATCCCAATGTGCCCGACTTCCATGGCGAGCAGGCGCTGGCCGGTTGGAAGCGCGTCATCGACGAGGTGCACGCCGCGGGCGGGGTGATGGCGCCGCAGCTCTGGCACGTGGGCTCGGC
Organism: Archangium violaceum; assembly: GCF_016859125.1. Taxonomy (NCBI): domain Bacteria; kingdom Pseudomonadati; phylum Myxococcota; class Myxococcia; order Myxococcales; family Archangiaceae; genus Archangium; species Archangium violaceum. The sequence continues at coordinate 7,625,562 of NZ_CP069338.1, forward strand.
GCGCAACCCCCTGACCACCTGGGTCGCGCCGCCTCCTGTGGACAGTCCCTCCGGCTTCTCCTCGCCCGGCAAGAAGTTCACCGAGCCCATGACGGAGGAGGCCATCGCGGACACCATCGCGGCCTTTGGCCGGGCGGCGGCGGATGCTCGACGGCTCGGCTTCGACGCGGTCGAGCTTCACGGTGCCCACGGTTATCTCATCGACCAGTTCTTCTGGGAGGGAACGAACCAGCGGACCGACGCCTTCGGAGGCGCCACCCTCGCCGAGCGCTCCCGCTTCGCCGCCGAGGTGGTGAAGTCGGTCCGCGCCGCCGTGGGCCCCGAGATGGCCGTCATCCTGCGCCTGTCCCAGTGGAAGCAGCAGGACTTCAAGGTGCGGCTCGCGTCGACGCCCAAGGAGATGGAGGCCTGGCTCACGCCGCTCGTCGAGGCCGGGACGGACATCCTGCACTGCTCGCAGCGCCGCTTCTGGGAGCCCGAGTTCGAGGGCTCCGAGCTCAACTTCGCGGGCTGGGCCAAGAAGCTCACCGGCAAGCCCACCATCACGGTGGGCTCGGTGGGACTGACGGGCGAGTTCATCGCGTCCTTCGGCGGTGAGAGCTCCAAGCCCGCGTCGCTCGACAACCTGTTGCACCGTCTGGAGCGGGAGGAGTTCGACCTCGTGGCGGTGGGCCGTGCGCTCCTCGCGGATGCGCAGTGGGCCCGGAAGGTGCGCGAGGGCCGCAACCATGAACTGTACGACTTCAAGAAGGAGGCACTCGCCTCGCTCGCCTAGTTTTCCAGCGGGAGCGAGCCCCGTTTCTCCTAGATTGCGCCGCCATGAGTGATCCGCTTGCCCCCGCGCAAGTCCTGGCGGCGCCCCGTCCGCGTCCGGCGCTCCTCGCGCTCGCGTACCTGGCGTTCGTGAGCCTGGGATTGCCGGACGCCGTGCTCGGTATCGCCTGGCCCTCCATCCGCGGCGCCTTCGCCCTGCCACAGGCGGCGCTGGGCGCCGTGCTGGCCACGTCCGCCGCCGCGTACTTCCTCTCGGGCCTGCGCGCGGGGCAGCTCATCCGCTCCCTGGGCATTGGCACCCTCCTCACCGTGAGCACCGGGTTCGTCACCCTGGGCATCGCCGGCTTCTCGCTGGCGCCAGCCTTCCCCTGGTTCCTGCTCTCGGCCTGCTTCATCGGCGTGGGTTCGGGAGGGATCGACGCCGGACTCAACACCTACGCGGCCCGTCACTTCGGCGCGCGCCACATGACGTGGCTGCATGCCGCCTATAGCACCGGGGCCGCGCTCGGGCCGGTGCTCCTGACCGCGATCCTCGCGCGCGGAGGAGGGTGGCGGGCTGGCTACGTCACGATCGGCGTGGTGCTGGGCCTCCTCGCGGTGAGCTTCGCCGTGATGCGCGGGCAGTGGAACGGCGAGCGGGCGCGTCCGGGAACGGGCGAGACCCGGGAGGCCTCGGGTCCGGGCGCCGGAGACGGGGTGACGCCCGCGCTCTCCACGGGGGCCACGCTCCGCCGCCCACGGGTCTGGATGCAGATCTTCCTCTTCTTCTTCTACAGCGGCGTCGAGGTCACGGCCGGCCAGTGGAGCTACACCGTCCTCACCGAGGGCCGGGGGATCGACACCACGGTGGCCGGGACGTGGGTGAGTCTGTACTGGGGGAGTCTCCTGGCCGGGCGCGTGCTGCTCGGCTTCATCGTCGAGCGGGTGGGCTCCGTCCGGTTGCTGCGGCTGTGCTCCGGGACGGCCGTCCTGGGCGCGATCCTCTTCGCCATTCCGGCGGTGCCAGCGGCCATCGGGCTGGCGGTGATCGGTTTCTCGCTTGCGCCCATCTTCCCGGGCCTCATGTCCGAGACACCCCGGCGGATAGGCGTGGAAGCCGCGGCGCACGCGGTCGGCTTCCAGGTGAGCGCGGCGACCCTGGGCGTCGCGACCCTGCCCAGTGCCGCCGGTCTGCTCAGTGAGCGGTTCGGCCTGGGGGCCGTTGCCCCCATGATCGCCGCCTGCGCGGTGCTGTTCACCGTGCTCCACGAGGCGCTCGTCGCGGTGGCCGACCGGGGCACTACCGCTCCGTCACGGTAGGGGCGGGCATCACCGCTCTTCAAATCTCGTGAGCGGTCTGCTCGTAGACGATGACCTTGCCCGAGCGCGGGAAGAGGATGATGTGCAGGGTGCGCCAGTTGTCCCCGTTGGGTCCCGTCGAGAATTCGCGGAAGTAACGCTTCACCTGCACGTTCTCCCCGCTCTGGCCATAGGTGGCCAGGATGTCCGCGTGGAGCGGCTGATAGACCGAGTACATGCTCGACTTGAACTGCTCGTAGGTGAGCACCACCGGTGCGGTATCCGAGCGGTAGCCCTCGTAGAGCCCCTGGGCCAGGACTGCTTCAGCGGCCCGATCCAGGGAGGGCTCGGTTGCGTAGGGCCAGGCGAAGTCCAGCCGGCGCAAGTAGGAGTAGATGTTCTCGTACGCGGAGTTGGCCGCATCCAGCCTGGCCTGGAGCTGGGGGGTGATGCGCTGCTCCTCCAATGAGAGTGCATACCCGGAGGGGGTCGGATAGGCCTGCGACAAGCACGCGCCGCCCACGCAGTCCACCTGCAGCCGGTACTGCTTGCCCGCCGCGTTCCCCCAGCCCACCACGACCAGGTACTCGCCCCCCTTCGTCAGCGACACCACGTTGACCTTGCTCAGCTCGCCGTAGCCCGAGTCGTCGTCCTGGGCCTCCACGGCGGAGCCATGGCTGCCAGTGGCATCCCTCGGGCCATAGAGGAACAGCCCCGTGTCCAGGTACATGGAGCTCCCCAGGTGGGTGAGCTCCAGCTTGAGCTGAGAGCCCGCGGGAACCTGGAGCGTGTAGGCATCGTAGCCTGGGGTCAGGCTACAATCCGACTGCACCGAGCCCCCCACTGCCACGGGCCGGGTGTAGGGGAAGCGGGTGCCCATGTTTCCGCTGGCCGGCGTCGTCGGTGGATTCACCCAGGCGCTCAGCAGGGGCAACGGCAGCATCCACAGCAACGCCTTCATCACATTCCGACGCATCGTCTCGGCCTCAGGTCAGGAGGACGGCGGCCGGAGGCTTTCCCGCCCGGCCACCGCCCTGGGTTGTGAAGAATTCCTGTGCCATCAAGAAGCGAGGAATTCAAGCAACAGTTGAATAAATCAGGAGCCTTGTACTCCAGGCCCGTGCCTACGGGGCAGGGTACAGCTGGAGTTGCGGCACCACCTGTTTGGCGCTCTGGCCGGGTGGCAGCCATTCCAGGCGGGCACTGGCGTCGCCACCGTGCTCGTAATACTCGACGCGGATGGGATACTTCTGACCGGCGTTGAGTTGCACCGTCGCGCTCCAGGCCGTGGCGCTCTGGTTGAGCCACTTGTCGATGAGAGGGGTCTTCAGGTCGCCGACGAAGAGCCGCACGCCATCATCGGTGGTGGTCGTGAAGGTATAGGTGCCGGAGCTCACGGCCTGGACGTAACCACTCCAGACGACGCTGAAGTTGTCCGACGGGACACCCGTCATGGGGGCCCCGGTCCTCCAGTTGAAATCCACGGTGGGGTCCACCCGCGTGCCCACCAGGTAATTGGAGTTGTTGCCCGAGTAGTACTGCGCCGTGAGTCCGGTGCCGCTCGGCCTGGGCGTCAGCTTGATCACCGACACCCGATCCGTGAGGTTGAGGGAGAGCTGGTTGTTCGTGATCGCCACGGACGAGGAGGTCATGTTCCCCTGATCATCCAGCGTGTAGAGCGTGGCGGAGCCGATGGACGCCGGCACGGAGAGCGTGACCGCCTGGCTCGGCACGGCGATCATCGCGTTCTTCGCCACGTCCCAGGAAGACTTCTCCACCCAGGCGTTCAAGTAGAAGTCGCCGTTGCTCTTCTGGAGGAGCACGGACTGCACGTCGGCGATGTTTCCCGTCAGGGAGTAGTCGAGCGAGCCGGGAGTGAAATTCACGCCCGGTTCCTTCAACAGGTTCAACAGGTTCTTGATGGCCTTGTACCCTGGCTTCTCCGTCAGGTCATGCCGGAGCATGCCGAAGTTGTCTTCGTCGCGATAGGGGTTGTCGGCGTCGTCCACGAAGTCATACACGAAGGCCAGATGGGTTCCGCCCAGGTAGTGCCGGAAGTACCAGCGCGGCAGGTAGCGGCCGTGAATGACTTCTGGATAATGGAGCGCGTCGATGGAGCCGTCCTCCTTGACGTTGAGGAGCGTGGCGGTATCGCCAAACCCTTCCGTCGTGGCCATGGGTTTGCCCGGAGCGGTGACCTGGGCCATGTTGGTGAGCACGTACCCGTAGCTTCCATAATTGTACCCATTCAGCCAGTTGCCCCAGCCCTTCGTCCAGGGATGGCGTCCGGCCATGTACCAATGGGTGCAGCCGTAATCCAGATAGGCCCCCAGGTCACCCACGGCCAGGTACGCGCCCTGGTCCTTGAACGAGGGGCCAATCAGAGGCAGGTGGGCGGTGGCCGGATCCGCCTTCAACGCCTTCCACGTGTCACGCGTCGCTGCCTGGACATAGGCCGGCCAGTAGCGGGAGGAGGCGGGATTGGTGGAAAGGGCGGTCGTATCGGAGGCATACCACCGGAGGTTCGCGTAGAAGCGGTCGACCTCGTTGTTCATCTCCACCGCGCGCACGTTGTTCACCCCCAGCCGGTTCTTGAGGAAGTCCACGACCGGCATGTTGGTGTATTGGGGATCGGACGTTCCCCAGTAGCTCGCGTTGGGCTTCGTTCCCTGCTCGGGCATGAGCAGCCAGGTGATCTTGATGCCCTTGCTGGCCAACTCCTGGAGCCGGCTGACCACGGCGCTCTTGGTGCTGGCCTCGCGGATGTTGCGGATGCCGGACGCCAGGAGCTTGTCTCGCACCGCGGGGTATTGATCGTATGGAACCCCGCCCCCCAGTTTGACCACGACGCCCGTCATGTCCACGAAGCTATCGGAGGTGCGGGCCTGGGTGGGGGCCGCATGGACGGCCGAGGCGGGAAGGCCAACCGCGATCCACGCGGCCACGAGCAGCCGGTACTTCAAACCTTGTTCATTCATCCGAGACATCGAGCGCTCCCAGGGGGGGATGGGATGGGGACACCAGAAAGGTACTGCACGGACATTGTCTGCCCTGCCGCTGCATTGTTTCCACCTCAACCATGTTTTTATCGCGAATCCAGAATGTCGAGACAGGTGGGGTATCCGATTCTGAGAAAACGGTTCTTTCCTGGAGTGCGTGGACCTTTGCGGAGAGTCCTCATACGGTGCGCCGCGCTTCCTTTCGAATGAGGTCAATCGTGAGACATCTCCTCGCCCGGTGGTCGCTGGCCCTGTTCGCGGTACTCACCGCCTGTCATGAGTTCCCCGAGGCGGAGGAGGGGCTCGGCGAGCCGGCCGCGACCGCGCTCGTCAACGCGCAGACGCTGACGTGCTCCACGCTCCAGGTGCTGCGTGGCTCCATCGGGTCGGGGCAGGGCGTCCAGGCGCTCTCGAGCCAGACCCTCTCCGGCACGGAGGACCGCTGGGCGGAGTACGTGGAGTTCGCTCCCAATAGCTCGGCGACGTGCTCCTATGGTCTGCCACAAGGCGTGAGCGCTTCGTCCGTTCAGGATGCGGAGGTAGGCATCAACTACCGCGGCCCTCTGCGTTCGGAGATGCGCTGGCTCTTCGAGGCCTGGGATTACGAGGCCGGTCTCTGGGTGGTGGTGGGTGACAACACCTTCGCCCGTTCCTGGGCGTGGACGTCCGCGTCACTCCAGCTCCCCGCTCCGGTCGGGCGCTTCGTGAGTGGTGGCCCCTTCAAGCTGCGCTACAGGACCGAGTCCTCGGCGGATGCCTCCCTGCTCGATCTGCTGGTCGTGCGTGTTCAGCTGGCGGGTACGGACGCGGGCAGCCCCACGACCGATGGTGGAACGACCGATGGCGGAACCACCCCGGCCCCCGTGCCCTGGACGGGCGTCAGTAGCTTCACCTACCAGCTGACCGAGTATGCCAATGGCCGGCTGGATCAGATCGCCGGCTCCAGGTTCGACCTGGCCGTCATCGAGCTGTCTCGTGATGGCGCGAGCGACTACTTCCAGAGCGACGAGCTCGCGGCGGTGAAGGCCACCGGAAAGCAGGTGCTCGCCTATTTCGAGATTGGCGCCATCGAGGAGTACCGCCCCGAGTGGAGCCAGGTCCCCGCAGACCTGAAGCTTGGCGCGGTGGACGGTTGGCCGGACGAGCAGTACGTGAAGTACTGGGACGAGCGCTGGTGGCCCATCGTCCAGGGCCGCATCGACCGGGCCCTCGCCGCTGGCTTCGATGGCTGCTACCTCGACATGGTGGTGACCTATGAGGAGATTCCCGCCAACGCCGCGGGCACCAACCGGGACGACCTGGCGCGCAAGATGGTGGCGCTCCTCACACGCATCAGCCAGTACGCGAAATCCAAGAACCCGTCCTTCCGCGTCATGCCGCAGAACTCCCCGGAGCTCGTCGACTACGCGGGTTACCTCCAGGCCATCGATGGGCTGGCCATGGAGGACATGTACTGGTCGGACGACGTGGCGTGCGGCGAGGACTGGTGTGAGGAGAACCGCCGCAACGCCTCGCGCGTGCGTGCCGCGGGCAAGCTCGTCCTCTCGGTCGATTATGCGGTGCAGTCCGCGCACATCGCCGATGCCTACACCCGCTCCCGTGCCGCCGGCTTCGTTCCCTATGTCACCGTGCGCGCGCTCGATAGGGTGACCGTGAACGCTGGCTGGGACCCGCGGTAGGCTCCGGGAACCATGGAGCTTCTGACCGGACGTCTCGTCCTGCGTGACTTCCTGCCAGGGGATTGGCCTGCCGTGTTCGCCTACCAATCCCTTCCGGCCTATCTCGAGCACCATGGTCAGCCAGCCCCGTCGAGCGACGACGTTCGTCTCTTCGTGGAGATGCTCCATGGCTGGGCCCAGGAGGTCCCTCGGACGAAATACCAGCTCGCCATCACCCTGGGCGGAGCCGTCATTGGCACGTGCGGGGTGCGCAAGGAAACGCCGGAAGGGGAGGAGGCGGAGTGGGGCTGTGAGTTGGCCCCGGCGTACTGGGGCCACGGATACGCCCGGGAGGCGTCCCGGGCCATCCTCACCTTCGGTTTCGAAACCCTGCGGCTCCGGCGCATCTGGGCGCGAACGTCGCCCGCGAATGACCGGGCCATGCGGCTCGCCGAGGGCCTTGGCTTCCGTCGGCTCTCGCCAGGGCTCTACGAGGCGACCGGTCAACGCTCCCGGGGCGTGTAGGGGCTGAAGAAGTCGGCGCCGGCCCACTTCGGCGTTGCATGCCGAGTGCTCGGCACCACTCCGCGATAGCTCGAGGCCTGGTTCGGATCACCCTACTGCTCAGGTCGAACCGCCCAGGCCAGACCGTCCGGTCTCCCACCGACATCGATACGGCCGGTGACTTCCCCACGGACCCTGGCTGTCTATGCGCGGAGCCGCTCGATCTTCTGCGCGGCCTCGTCGATCAGGGCCGCCACTTCGAGGACGATCTTCTTGTCGGCGTCGGCCGACAGCGTGTCGAACAGCACGCTCTTCAGGTTGTGCATGGCGCGCCGGACCGGGGCCGCGTCGGTCCGCTCGCGCATCTCCGCGGCGGCTCCGAGCCGCTGGAGCAAGGCCTCCACGACCTTCGCGTTCTCGTCGAGAAGCGCCTGGCCTTGCGGTGTGATGGAGAAGAGCTTGCGCTGGTTGTCGGTATCCGGCTCGCCGACCAGGCCCATGTCCTGGAGCAGGGTGAGCGTCGGATAGACCACCCCTGGGCTGGGTACATACTCGCCGCGGCTGAGCCCTTCGATCGCGCGGATCAGGTCGTACCCGTGGCGGGGCTCCTGGGCGATGAGGTGGAGCAGGACGAGGCGCAGCTCGCCGCCCTCGAACATCCGGTGGCGTCCGCCATGTCCATGCCGCCCCCTGTGATCCTCCCGCCCGCCCTGCCAGTGCTCCGACTCGTCCCGCCTTCTTCCGTGTCTGCCCCGCATGATGTGCCCTCTCCGAGAAGTGAGCGAGGTCGGCGAACCCCGAGGCGTGTGCGGCGCTCGTCGCGAGGCGCGCCAGCGCCGCCACGGCGAAGAGGAGCCGGCGTCACAGTTGGAAGGTGCCGAACAGCGCCTGCGGGTGTGCCTCTGAGAGGCCGGTGTTCGCATAGAAGGAGCGGGATGCGGAGTCGAAGGCCCAGCGCTGCGACCTCTGCTGTGTCCTCCCACCCTCGGCCAACCCGGTGGCTTGACGGGTGTACCCGCATTTCCGTTTGATTCCGGATGTACGGCTTTGGTCACGTCTCCTCCGGATGTACCCTGTGTCCACCCGTCTTCCTGGCGCTCGCCCTAAGGGCGCGCATCTGAGCCCCTGCTTTGGTGCCTGGGCCCTCATCGTTCTTTTCCAGTTCGCGTGTGCCACGGGCACCCCACACGGCAGCCTCCTCGTCGGCTACCGCTGCAACTCGCTCACGCTCCCGGCGGTCACCAAGGTGCGTGTGGCCGCCAAGGCGGGGCCCGGGCTCGAGTCCGCCACCGTGTATGTGGTGGACTTCATGGAGCCCGGCAACGTCGCTACCTGGTTGGTGCCCATCCCCAGGGCCGAGTTTCAGCAAGCTTTCCAGCGGCTCGCTCGCGGCGTGCGGCTGAAGCGGAAGTCGCCACGTGAGGCCGCCCACGAGCTGCCGAGTCTCGTGGCGACGAAGCCGGGCGACCCATGGGTCGCCATGACGGGTTACTGGGAGGTGGAGCACCACCATCGCTCGGCCCCCACCTGGGTACCCCTGCGTCAGGACGGCCCGGTTGCGCTCATTCCCGAGGCCGAAGCAGCCCTCAAACGGAAGTACCTGAAGTGGTGTGAATACCAGGGGGGCGGCGACTGCCTCGGCCTGCTGGACGATGAGCCCTACTTGCGCGCCGATGACCGGCGGGCGTTTGCCCTGGCCCTGGCCTTCGGCAGGGTCCTTGAGGAGACGCGCGATGCGCTGAAGGCCGAACTACTGGACGTGCGGATGATTGTGTCCATGATCGTCTGGACGGTGGCCCTCTACTGCATGATGTGGGTGGTGCCCGAGCCCACGACCAAGGCCCTTGCCGCCAGCATGACCCTTCTCCTGGTGGGCTACCTGGGTCTCAACACGGTGTACGAGCTGATGGACGGGTGGACCCGCATGGCCGACACGGCGCACCACGCCACCACCTTCGAGGAACTGCGCACGGCGGGAGAGGAATTCGGCAAGGTGCTGGGCGAGGACGCCGCCCGGGCCATGATTCTCGCCGTGGCCTCTCTCAGCGGGCACGCGCTGGGGCAGGTGCTGCCACGGGTGAAGTCGCTTCCGCGCTTCAACCTCGCCGGGAAGCAGTTCGAGGCGCAGGGCGGCGCCGCTGTCCTGAGACGCCTGGAGGTGACGGAGGCGGCGCTCGCGACGGAGGGGGCCCTGGCCAAAGCGGTGGTGGCGGCGGAAACAGTGGCCACCTCGCCGCAGGGCCCCATGGCCGTGGTGATGCTCAAGAAGGGGACGGGCAGTGGGCCGGGTCAGGCTCCAGGGGGCCGCTCCGCCGAAACCGTCATCCGCCACCGGGGCGGCAACCGGCAGGTGGAGTTGAGCGACGGCCAGCGCTGGCACCTGCCGCGCGGCAAATCGGCTGCGGACATTCCCGCCGAGGACAAGGTGGGCGACATGCTCCAGGAGGCTGTCTCCAAGGCCGCGAACGAGTGGGGACCCCACAGGCTCACGCCGAACGAAAAAGACGCCATGGAGCAGGCCTTGAAGAAGGGCGAGTACTGGTTGGCGCGACTGTTGGAGCGTGAGGCCGGGGGCGCTTCGTCCATGCCAGGTTGAAACAACAATTCGACGGACCTCTTCAGTTCAAGCCCCAGGGCGTCGACGTGATTGACCCCAAGACGGGCCGCCAGTACGAGATTCTCGCCGGAACAGAGTCGAACATGGCCCGCCATGGCCGCCGCATGGCGGGCGAGTTCTTCCGGATGATCACCTTCTGAAAGGGGCGGCCATGGGGTGGCTGGAGAACGTCATCTTCAAGAACCAGGAGATTGCCAACGAGCGGCTGGAACTGACGGACAAAAATTCCCTCTACTTCCTCAGCACGGGCTTGACGCTGCGCAAATGCACCGTCGTCCTGAAGGTTCCCTCCAGTCGTCTGGTCATCAAGCAGGCCACGTTCATTGACTGCACCTTCGAGGTGAAGCAGGAGTCGAAGAACTACCAGCAGTGGATAAGTGCCTCCCTCAAGGGATGTCGGTTCAAGGGTCGCTTCTCGGGGTGCGACTTCGGCCACTGGCCCGAGTACGGCAGTGACCCCTGGTTTCAATTCGGCTCCATCGAGGACTGCGACTTCACTGAGGCCCGGCTGGCAGGGTGTCGGTTTCACGGCTGCGACATCAACACCCTGCGCTTCCCCAAGTGGCCCTGCTTTACCTTCCTGGACCCCATTGGCCGAGCCCCCGAACTACGCAGCGTCAAATGGCCGGGAAGCTTTGGCGATGTCGTCGTGGACAACCTGCATACCCACCCGACGTCCACCAGGGCCTTGACCTATTACGCTCCCTCCGCTGCCGAGCGCTTCGAGACAAGCCCCGAGGAACTCCGAGCCGTCATCGAGAAGTTCGACTGCATCGTCTACTGACCAGGAGCGGTCCTCATGAGGGAGCCGTGCGGCCCACCTCCGAGCCACCTTCCAGCTCCGCGCTGCTCTGGGGATCGCGTTCCTCCCCGCGCAACAACCAGCGGATGAGCGGGGTCGCCATGAACGTGGAGAGGATCGCCATGATCACGAGCATCGTGAACATGCTCCTGGGGAGCACGCCGAGGTCGTAACCGACATTGAGCACGACCAACTCCATCAGGGCCCGCGTGTTCATGCAGACACCGATGACCATCGCGGAGCGGTGGTCCTCGCCGACGAGGCGCGCGCCCCCGTAGGCTCCACCGAACTTCGAGATGAACGCCACCGCCACCACGAGGAGGCACGCGATCGCCTCGCTCGCATTGGAGAGCGTGCCGATGCTCGTGCGCAGACCGGTGTACGTGAAGAAGAGCGGGAGGAAGAACGTGTTCACCAGCGGGGAGATACGTGTCTTCCACTCCTCCACGAAGGACCGGTTGTCGTGCAGCGACACGCCCATCACGAAGCCTCCGATGATGGCGAACACGCCGATGTAGGACGTGACGAAGGCGGACGCGAAGATCGCGAGCAGCAGCAGGGCCGCGGTGCCCGTCTGGAGCCCGCCGTGGCGGCGGAGGTTGTTGTCCACGAAGCGCTTGAGGAGCGGCCTCGCCACGAGGAACACGAAGGCGGTGTAGGCGGCGAGGGCCACCAACCGCCAGACGAGCTTCGACGGCGCGAACTGGTTCTGCACGATGAGCGTCACCACCCCGAGGAGCAACCACCCGGCGATGTCGTCGATGGCCGCCGCGCCGATCGTCAGAGCCGCGATACGCGTGTGGGCGAGCCGGAGCTCCATGAAGATCCGCCCCAGGATGGGGATCGCCGTGATGGACATGGCGATCCCGAAGAAGAGCTGGAATCCGAGCAGGGCGGGCCGGGGCTCGGGGAGCCGGGCGTGGAACCAGGGCGCGCTCAGGTACCCCATGACGAATGGGGCGAGCATCCCCGCCAGGCTCACCACGGTGATGGACTTCTTCGAGGTGCTCAGGTTGGCCTTGAACTCGAACTCGAGGCCAATCTGGAACATGAGGAGGATGAGGCCGATCTGCGAGAGCCCGATGAAGGTCTGCGAGGTGGACCCATCGAACAGGGTGTGCATCACCTCCGGCGCGAGAGCGCCCAGGAGGCTCGGGCCCAGCACGAGCCCCGCGAGGATCTCTCCCGCGACGTCCGTCTGACCGAGCTTCCTGGCCACGTACACGACGAGGCGCGTCGCCACGAGGATCGCGATGAACTGCGCCAGCAGGTGGAGCACGATCTCCTCCGCCTTGGCTCCGACCGCCGACTCGGCGCCATTCGAGGCGGCCTGGATGAGGGACATGAGCATTGGGCCCGGGTTCACAGGGAGACCTCCGCGGGCACGAAGCCCGGCTTCCTGAGCCTTCGACGTTTCATTGTGTACTCCGTCATTCGTTCATGAATGGCTGAAGGGGCAGCGCGAGGCCTTCGCCCCGGTCGTCGAGGCCTGGCGCTCGGCCTCGAAGTAGCGTTGGCAGAGCCGCAGGCGCTTCGCGTCCAGGACCATGTAGGTCCCCAGGACGAGCTGCAGGACGCTGCGTCCGACTTCTTCCCAGGGCTCGCGAGCGCTCATGGACGCGAGGAGCTCCTCCCGGGCGCGTGGATCCGGGTTCTCCTTCCGAGGCTCCAGCACGCACGGCCCCCGGTTCGGGAGCGGTCGCGTGTGGCTGGCCGACGAGAAGGCCCTGAATCGCCGGATCGTCTCCCTCGCGACGGCGCGCATCGTGACGAGGGCGATGGCCTGGGCGGGGCACGGGCGGTTCGCCGCGGCCCCGAAGGGCATGTAGTTGGATTCCTTTGTCGAATGTTTCAACCACCTGTCCGGGTCGAAGCGCAGCGGATCCTCGAAGCCCTCGTGGTGGTAGGCCTGGTAGTTGAAACAGAGGACGGAGCCCTTGGGGAGCGTGGTCTTGTCGTCGACGCGGATGTCGCTGGACGTGATGCGGTGGGCGATCCCGAAGAGGGGATACAGCCGGAGGGACTCCGTGATGATCCGGTCCAGGTAGCGGTCATCGTCCAGGTTGTCCGCGAGCCGTGTCTGGACCTCCTGGTGCTGCGCGAGGAACATGACCAGGTGGGCCATGGCCTCCGACATCTGCACCACCGCCGTGTTGAAGTAGACCCCCTGCAGGTAGAAGGCCTTCTGCTCCAGGGACAGACAGGACGGGAGCTCGTGCGCGACGGCACCCGCCTCGAGTCTGGCCTTCAAATAACGCGTCAGGCGCAGGCGTCTGTCCATGTGGCGCAGACTCAGCCCCTTGAGCGCCGTCACCACGTCGTCCGCGTTGTCCACGATGAGATCGCGGGCTTCCCTGGGGCACCGCTCGTTGAAGACGAGCTCGTAATAGAACTCGGCCCAGATGGGCATCATCAGGTCACGCAGGCGGACGAGCGTCGCCCGGTGCATGGCGCGTTCCTCGAGGACTCGCACCGTGCACCGCGCCGCGAGCTCCTCCGCCGTCTTCTTCGGGAGGGAGAGGATGCGCCGCGTCGCCTGGGCGACCTCCTCGTAACGCTCACCGGGTTCGAGGTGCTCCTGGTGTATCTCCGCGCCGGGGGAGAGCCAGTACCAGAAGAGGTCCGACAGGACCGCGCCCTCGCTCCTCCCGTCGGCGGCGGGGTTCGAATAGAGCTCCTTGAAGTGCGACACGCCGACGCGCTCGCCGGGGATGGGGATTCCCTCCTCGCCGTTGATGCGCGTGAAGATGCGGTTGCGAAGCCCGATGAGCGCGACGGGCAGACGCGACGCCAGGGTGTTCGCGACCGGGCGAAGGTTCAGGACGTCTGGCATTGCTTCTCCCAACGTGAAACGTGCAGGAGCTCGGGGCCGACGTCGCTCGCCGAGCCACATCCGCAGAGCGCCATGGCGCGCTCGAGCTCCGAGCGCAGGGTTTCGAGTACATGGGCGACCCCGGCCTCGCCCTCCGCCGCGAGCCCCCAGAGCACGGGGCGGCCGATGGCGACGGCGTTGGCCCCCAGGGAGAGCGCCTTGACGATGTCCGTCCCTCGCCGGATTCCGCCATCGAGCAGGAGCGGGAGGCGGCCACCGAGCGCCTCCGCGACGGGCGGGAGCAGCTCGAGGGTGGCGGGGATCGTGTCGAGCTGGCGGCCCCCATGGTTGGAGACGAGCAGCGCGTCCACTCCCCGCTCCAGGGCCATCTTCGCGTCCGCCGGGTGCACGACGCCCTTGAGCACGAGAGGCAGGGACGTGGTCTTCCTCAACCAGTCGATGTCCTCCCAGGAGAGCGCCTCGGAGAAGGCGATGGGGCGCGCCGGGCCCCGTGTCCCGCCAGGGCCGGCGGGGCGCATGTTCTCGCAGCACAGGCCGGAGGGGAGATCCGTGAAGCCGTTGCGCAGGTCGCGCTCACGACGGCCGAACACGGGCGAGTCGACGGTGACGACCAATGCCTTGCATCCCGCCGCTTCCACGCGCCGGATGAGCGCCTGCGTGAACCCGAGGTCCGGCTGGAGATAGAGCTGGAACCAGAGGGGTCCACCGGCGCTCGCCTCGGCGATCTCCTCGATGGCCGTGGTCGAGGCCATGCTCACGATCATGATGGCTCCCGCCGCCGCGGCGGCCCGCGCCGTCGCCCGCTCGCCGTCTGGATGGGCGAGCCGGTGGAAGGCCGTGGGCGCGATGACGATGGGCATGGAGGCGCGGCACCCGAGCAGGGTGGTCTCGAGCCGGGGCTTGCCCCGTCCTCGCAGGACGCGCGGGACGAGGCCGAGCCGGGCGAACGCGCTCTCGTTCGCCCTCAGTGTCACTTCGTCGTCCGCTCCCCCCGCGAAGAGATCGTAGGCCCCAGGTTCGAGACGCCTCCGGGCCTCGGCCTCGAGCTCCCGAAGAGAGAGTGCCTTCATGGCCGGAGCTGGCTCTCGGTCGACGCGGAGCGGGTGCGCTCGCCCGTGTTGGACGTGCCGCCGAGCTCCCGCATGAAGAAGGCCTTCAGGGGCTCGCGATGGACCACCTCGGACGTCCAGTCGTTCTCGAGGTTCTCGGTCACGTGGTGGGTCGCCACGAGCTCCCGCTTGCGGTAGTGGCGCACGACCGGGTGCAGGTACCGGCCCTCACCGGAGCGCATGGCGTCGTCCTGTGCGATGCGGCCGACCTCCACATCGAAGGGGTCGACACGATCGTGCCCGGGGCCGTACTCGAGGGTGATGGTGAAATAGCTGTCGGAATCGCCGTAGGCGCTGTCGTGGACGTAGGCGACCGGCACTTCGTCGCAATACTTCGCCGTGCCATCGTGCCCGACGACGATGAGATCGCCCAGGAACGAGAACTGCTGCCAGAGGGCCGAGCTCCGATTGACACGGGCGAGGACCGCCTCCATCAGGGCCTTGGGCTTCGCCGGGAGCGCCTCGTGGGGCCACTCGGCGCCGTGGTACTTCCGCTCGAGGATGCGGTGCAGGGCCCGCACGCCGTAACGGAAGCCGTGGATGAAGCCGCCCGTGGACTTCTTGAAGTCACGCACCTGCCCGAGCGTGCCGGCGAAGTAGAGGCCGGGGACGTTCGTCGACTCCCACTCGGAGGTCTGGGCCGGGAAGCGGTCCTTGATGACGAGCTCGGGCCGGCAGCTGTCGTCGAAGATGGACGCGTCGAAGCGGAAGCCCGTGCAGGCGATGACCCGGTCGTAGCGCAGGTCCTTCTTGACCTCGTTGGCCCGCGAGAAGCTCACGGTGACGACGAAGGAGCCGTCCCGCTTCTCGATGCGCTCCACGTTCCCGTCGAGCAGGGCGTTCTGGGACTTGAGCTGGTAGGTGTCGAGGAAGTTGTTGTTCACCGCGCGGAGGTGACCCACGTAATGGGTCCTCCAGGCCATGCGGATGGAGGAGGGGCCCGCGACGTGGATGACGGCGGCTGTGGGAATCAGGTTGTCAGCGGTCTCGAACGCGGAGTTGCCCTTCCCGAGGATGAGGACGCGTTGGTTGATGAAGTCCTTGGGATCTACGGACACGGTCGAGTACTGCTCCGCGTGCTCGATGCCGGGGATGTTGGGGATGTAGGGCTTGGAGACGCCCGTCGCGACGATCAGGCGCTTCGCCTCGAAGACGCGCCCCTGGTGATCCTCGACGCGGAAGCCGCCGTCAGCGGTGCGCGTGACGCGGGTCACGCGTGCGTCGTACTGGATGGGGAGACGGTTCTTTTGCGCGAAGTCGCCGAGGTACTTCACGATGACGTCGGCGGAAGGGAAGTAGCGGTCCGTGTACCGGGTGAACAGGAGCTCCGGGTCGTCGGACAGGAGGGAGTTCCAGTCCATCCGGAGGTTGAGCTCGGCGTCGCTCGTGCCGTTGTAGACCTTGTTGGTAGAGATGAGCGTCCGATGGCGGGGGAACGTCTTGAAGAAGGTTCCGGCCGAGGAGCCAGCCTCGAGGATCAGGAAGTCCCGGCCCGCCTTCGCGAGCAGATAGCCCAGCTGCAGCCCAGCAGGGCCCGCGCCAATGATGAGGTAGTCCATATCCAGCCACCGGGAGCAAAAACCAAGCCAGGAAACGAAAAACGCTAAACACATGAAAACCATGGCCTGTCGGATCTCGGCTTCGTTCTGGGTGTTCTCAAAGCGATAGTGACGCTCCTCATCTTGAGATGACGGGTGCGGAATGCGCGGGGGGAGCATTATGTTGGGGACCTGGCTCCGAGGGGAGAGGGGGTTCCGCTGCTGTTTGTCTGTCATGCGCCGGTGTGCCCGGGCCTCTCAAATAGATAAACACGTATTTGTCTTGGTCTCTTGGAACGTGAGTTTGAGAAATCAAGTGTGAGAAAATGAAAATGGGATCGGGTCTTGCGTTTGTGATTGACTTCGGCCCAGAAAGGTCCTCGCGGCGCCTGTCCATGTGACGCACCCGGACGAAGCGCGGTGTGTGGACGCATCAGCCCCCCCCCCCTCGCTGACACGTCGCCAGCCGCTTTTGACACGCCTCTGGCCACCGCTGACATGTCCCTGGTCCGGGCGGAGCACGACCCCCCGAGCGCCCAGCGAGGCGGACTCGTTCCAGGTATGCGCGTTGCTGTACCCCCTGCACGTCCCAACGAAGTCCACCGCAACGTTGCGTTCAAAGGAAGACGGACATGTCCATTCCGCTCGGCTTTGCCTCTGCAAGGGCGCCTCGCTCACGCTCATCCCATCGTTCTGGTGTGTCCAGGCTCCTTTCCGGGTTGACCTGCCTTGGCCTGAGTCTCAGCGCCGTTGGCTGCAATCCAACCGAAGACGTCGTCGAAGACCCCTTCAACTACACGCACCCGTTGGCGGAAGGGACGCCCATCTGCGGCCGGCCCGACTTCAACGAGATGTTCCCCTACTCAATCCGCTCCGAGACGCTCCCGGTGGTCGTCCACTATTACAAGGAGGTCGAGCTGGAGACGGCCCGGCAGGTGCTCGCGTTTGTCGAGAAGGGCTGGGACTATCACGTCAACCGGCTCGGCATGCGCCCGGCGCTCTCGGACAATGGTGAGTGCGGACCCGATGACGCGTTCGACGTGTTCGTGTGGAAGGGGCACCGGAGCTGTCTGGTCGACGTGCTCTCGGGCGACACCTCCACCGAGTGGGATGATCGGCGCGGCTTCATGGTCGTTGATGCCTGGGGCCCCTACGGCGGACCCGAGCTCGAGGAGACCGTCGTCCACGAGATGGCGCATGCCTCTCAAGCCGCGGATGACTGGTACGAGGCTCCCATCACCTTCGAGATGTCCGCCGTCTTCGCGGATCAGGTGTACGCGGACCGCTACATCAAGACGTACTTCGATGACTTCCAGGCCCACCCCGAATGGGCGCTCGATTACTACGACGACTACGAGACCTGGTACATGTATGGCTCTTCCATGTACCTGCTCTACCTGAACGATCGTTTCTTCGGGGGTGATGCACGGTTCCTCTCGCGCATGTGGCTCGATTCCCGCAACCCGCCCGGCGCGGAGAATGAGCAGACGCTCAACGAGCCGGACTTCGCCGACGCGCTCGATACGATGCTGAAGGACCAGGGCTCGAGCTACGTCGACACCGTCCCGGAGTTCTCGCGCTGGCGCTGGTACACCGGTGAGCACGTCGATGACCGCCACTTCCGTCACTTCAAGGACGGGCTGGACAACCTGAAGGCGGCCAGACTCGCGCTGGCGGCTCGGCGGGAGGCCGTGCCGGGCGGGATCGACATCGGCGGAGAGAAGGCGCCGATGATGCTCGGCACGAGCTACATCGAGCTGTCGGCCGGCGCGGGCACTCCCGGGACCGTCTACGTGTCCCTGGAAGCACCGGCCGAGCCGGGGCGCCGCTTCGTCGTCCAGGCCGTGCCCGGGCTGACGCCGGACTCCGACGGGGAGTTTCTGGAGCTCTCCTCGGGCCCGAAGGAGCTGAAGTTCGCCGCGGACCAGAAGCGGACCCTCATCGTGACCGCCCTCCCGACGGGTGACTACGATCCCGACCTGAGGACCGACGACCGGTATCCCTTCTCGATCGTCGTCTCGGACCACCCGTAGACGTGCCTTCCTTCATCGCGAGGGCGGGCGTGGCCGCCACTCCGAGCGAAGCAGCCCGTACATCACGGCATCCTGTCTCTCGCCATTGATGAAGTAGCGCTCGCGCTGGAAGCCCTCGCGCTGGAAGCCCAGGTCCTCGAGCACCTTGATGGAGCCCGCGTTGCGTGGGTCCACGTCCGCCTCCAACCGGTGCAGGGCGAGCGTGGTGAAGCCGAACTCCACCACCCGGCCCACCGCCTCGCGCCCGTAGCCGTGGCCCCAATACGCGCGGTTCAGCGCGTAGCCCAGCGACGCGCGCTCGTGCTGCCCGCTCAAATCCGACAGGGTGCAGGTGCCCACCACCCGGTCGTCCTCGCGCCGGACGAAGCCCCATTGAAAGAGCGAGCGCTCGGCGAAGCTCTTGTGGATGTCCCGCAGCAGCTTCTCCGCCTGGGCCTCCTCGGTGTACGCGGACCAACCCCAATAGCGGGTCACCTCGAGGTCGGAGAAGAGCGCGAAGAGCGCGGGCACATCCGCCTCCGTCATCCAACGCAGGCGCAGACGGGGGGTCTCCAGGGTCGGCAGGGTCGTGGCACCGATGAGCATGGTATCCACCAGCTTAGAGGGCCAGGAGGCGAGCGGAGAGGGGGATTCCTGCGCACCCGGGGCCAGGGAAAAGTATCCTGGTTCCATCCCATGAGTCCGCGCTCGACATCAGGAAGCAAACCGCAGTCCCTCCGGGCCCGGCTGAAGGAGGAGGCTCGGGCCACCATCCTCGACGCGGCGGAGCAGGTGCTGGCCGAGCAGGGGCTCCACGCCGCGCGCATGGACGACATCGCCGCGCGCGTCGGGGTCTCCGTCGGAACGCTCTACAACTACTTCGAGGACCGGCAGCAGCTCCTGGCGGCGCTGCGAGACGTGCGCGGGCGGGAGCTGCTGGCCATGCTCGACACGGAGCTGGAGCGGAGCCGGGGACAGCCCTACCGCGCGCGGTTGCAGGGGTTGCTCCGGTGCATCCTGGAGCATTCCCAGCTCCACTTCCGGCTGTTCTCCCTCATGCTGGAGGACGTGATGCAGCGCGGCGTGGCCAGGGGGCAGGACCTGAACGACCATCATGCGCTCTGGCGTGAGATCTCCCGCCGCGTCGAGGACCTCGGTCGGCAGGGGGTCGAGGAGGGGGCCCTGCGGCCCGAGGATGCCCGCCACTACCCCACGGTGTTGCTGGGCATGGTGCGGGAGATGCTCTTCCGGCAGCTCACCGAGAAGCAGCCCGAGCCGGTCGACGCGTTGATCTCCCTGCTGCTGCGCTGCTTCCTGGAGGGCGCCGCGCCGCGTCCCGGCTGAGCACCTGGGTGCAGGAGGTCTCGCAATATGTCTTTTTATTGCGAGGCGTCTTTCCGCGAGAACCGGGTAGAACTGGAAGCGCTTCAACCCCTGCATCGGAGAGAGGACAATCATGAGCAAGGCCCGGTTCTTCATTTCCGCGGTGGCAGCGATCTCGCTGTCGATGTCCGCCTGCAAGTCGCCGCCGGAGGAGGCCCCTCCTCCCGAGGAAGCGCCCCTCTCGGGAGATGTCTTCCAGACGTCCCGAGGTGATTTGATCGTTCACCCGGTCAATCACGCCACCTTCCTCATGAGCTGGGCGGGCAAGACGATCTACGTCGACCCGGTCGGTGGCACGGAACCTTTTCAAGGCCTTCCCACTCCCGATGTGATCCTGGTGACCGACATTCATGGGGATCACCTGAACGCCGACACGCTGACGGCCATCATCCAGCCGGAGACGGTGATCGTCACGCCCCAGGCCGTGCGCGATGCCCTGCCGCCAGCCCTCCACGAGGCCACGCAGGTGCTCGCCAACGGAGAGAAGACGAGCGTGGCGGACATCGGCCTCGAGGCGATCCCCATGTACAACATCACGCCCGAGCGTCTTCAGTACCATGAGAAGGGCCGTGGCAACGGCTACGTCCTGACCGTCGGCGGCAAGCGCGTCTACATCGCCGGTGACACGGAGGACATTCCCGAGATGCGGGCGCTGCGCGACATCGACGTCGCCTTCGTTCCCATGAACCTGCCCTACACCATGACGGTGGAGCAGGCGGCGAGCGCGGTGCGCGAGTTCAAGCCGAAGGTCGTCTATCCCTATCATTCGCGCGGCAGCGACCTGGATGCGTTCACCCGGCTCGTTGGCACGGATGTGGGCGTCGAGGTGCGCGTGGCCAACTGGTACTGACCCCGGCGCTCCAGCCCGGTACCTCGCGTCCGGGGTGCCGGGCAGTCGAGCGCTCCGAGAAGGGTTGTCTACTCCACGTGTCGGGTCGGGTACGCGACGTCGGACGTAATACCGACTTCCCTGGACAGGTCCTCTGAGGTAGTACGCTCCATCTGACTGGAGGAGACATGTCCACAACCGTGACCATCACCGCGCAGGAGCGGCGGTTCTTCGAACGCATCTACCAGGTCGTCGAGCAGGTGCCCCCTGGGCAGGTGTCCACCTACGGGGACATCGCGATCATCGTGGGCGGCGGGTGCGATGCCCGCATCGTGGGGCTCGCCATGGGAGACCTGGGGCCGCGCGCCGCCAAGGTGCCCTGGCAGCGCATCATCAACCGCTCGGGAGGCATCAGCACGCAGGGCTACAACCAGCGCGAGCTGCTGGTGGCCGAGGGCGTCGAGTTCGACGAGAAGGGCAAGGTGTACCTGGACCGCTTCCGCTGGGCCGGGCCGAGCCAGGAGTGGGCGACGAAGCACGGCTTCACCCCGCTGCCCGCGCGCGGCTCCGGCAAGGAGGAGGACACGTCCCAGATGCGCCTGTTCTGAGTCCTCAGAACTGGAAGTAGATGAAGCTCTGCCCCGGTGTGCCGATGACCATGGCCACGGCCATGCAGGTGGCCACCGCGGGCCAGAGCAGGGCGGGGCGTTGCCGCAGTCCTGTGCGCTCGGCGAGCGCGGACACCCCGTGGCACACCACGAGCGCCGCGCCCACCAGCACCAGTGTCAGCACCGAGGCGTGGGTGACGTCCGACGCCACCCCTGGCGCGTGCATGCCTCGTAGCACCCGCAGCGCCGAGGCCAGGGTGTCCGCCCGGAACAGCACCCACCCGAGCACCACCAGGTAGAACGTCCCCGCCCGCTTCAGCCAGCGCGAGCCCTCGGGCGTGGCCGCTCCCGAGCGCTTGGGGAAGCGCGCCGCGAGCAGGTGCGAGGCCACCAGCAGCAGCCCGTGGTACGCGCCCCAGAGGACGAACGTCCAGTTGGCCCCGTGCCACAGCCCGCCCAGCAGCATGGTGAGCAGCAGGTTGCGGTAGCGCCCGTTCCGGTTCCCGCCCAGCGGAATGTAGAGGTAGTCCCTGAGCCACGTGGACAGCGACAGGTGCCAGCGCCTCCAGAAGTCCACCGGCGAGGTGGCCAGGTAGGGCAGGTCGAAGTTCGGTGGCAGCTCGAAGCCGAGCAGCAGCGCCACGCCGATGGCGATGTCCGTGTACCCCGAGAAGTCCGCGTAGATCTGCCCCGTGAAGGCCAGGGCGCCCGTCCAGCTCTCCAACGCCCCCACCGGCCCCACGCTCCCGAAGAGCCCATCCGCCACCGGCGCCAGCAGGTCCGCCACCGTCTTCTTGAAGAGCCCCACCGCGATGAGCAGGTAGCCGCGCTGCACCTGCTCCCACCGGGGTGGCTCCATCCGCTCGAACTGGGGCAGCAGCACCGACGCCCGGATGATGGGCCCGGCCACCAGGTGGGGGAAGAAGGACACCGCCGCGACGAATTCCTCCGGACGCTCCCTGGCCTTCAGCTCCCCCCGGTAGACGTCCACGGTGTAGCTCATGCTCTGGAACGTGTAGAAGGAGATGCCCGCCGGCAGCACCAGCGAGAACGTGGGCTCCGGCACCGCCACCCCGAGCAGCGTCAGCAGCCCGTGCGCCGAGTCCGCGAAGAACCGCGCGTATTTGAAGAGCGCCAATACGCCCAGGTTCGCGGTCAGGCTCACTATCAGTAACAGGCGCCGCCGCCGCTCGTCCCCCGAGCGGCCGAGCTCCCGCGCCAACCAGAAGTCCAGCAGCGCGGTGCCCAGCAGCAGCGGCACGAAGCGCACGTCCCAGGCCCCGTAGAAGACGAGGCTCCCCCCCGTGACGAGCCACAGCTTCGCCCCGCGCGAGCGGGCCCCGAAGTGGAACGCCACGAAGAAGACCAGGAAAAAGATGCCGAACAGCGCGGTGTTGAAGAGCATGTCAGGCCAGCAACGGCCATTCTACCGGTTGATAAGGATCTGGCACACCCCGAGATCCATCCACCCGGTCCGCGCATATACTCACGCCCCTTATGGAAGGACGCCTGGTCCTCAAGAATTGCTCCATCTTCCGCGCGGACGGCCGGGGTCGTGCCGGTATGGCCATCGTCATCGAGGAGGGGCTCATCCGCCGCGTCGCTCCCAACGACGAGGTGCCCGTGCTCCCCGGAGACTGGGAGGTCTCCTGCCGCGGGCGGCTGGTGATGCCCGGCCTGGTGGACTGTCATGCCCACCTCATTGGGGATCAGCTCGTCCCCACCGTGGGCGAGCTCCTCCTGCACCCGCCCCAGTACCGGCTGGAGCACGAGCACCGCCTGTCCACGTACCTCACCGCCTCGGATGTGGAGGTCCTCTCCCGCCATGCCATGGCCCGGGCGCTGCGCTCGGGCGTCACCCTGGTGGTGGAGCACCTGTCCTGCCCGGGTGACGTGGCCGGCGCACTCGAGGCCCAGGCGCGCGTGGCGGAGCAGCTCGGCCTGCGGTTGGTGGCGAGCCATTCCACGCACAGCCTCGGGGGTACCAACCAGGCCGAGTCCCAGGCGGAGGCCAACGCCGACTTCGTCCGGCGCCGGGGCGCCCATCCGCTGGTGCGCGGCGCGTTCGGCTTCCATGCCTCGTGGACGAGCGCGAACCCCTTGTTGAAGCTGCTCGGCCGTCTGCGGGACGCTTCCGGCACGCCCGTCATCTTCCATCTCTCCGAGGGAGACCACGACCTGGCCACCACCTGGTCGCAGCACTTCCAGCGCGTGGTGCCCCGGCTGGAGTCCTTCGGGCTGCTCGGGCCGCTCTCCGTGGCCGCGTACGCGCGCGCCGTGGACGATGCCGAGTCCACGCGCCTGGCGGCGTCCGGTACCTGTGTGGCGCTCGGACCCGGGGCGGCCCTGCTCCTCGAGCCCAGCAGCCGGGCCCTGGAGACGCTGCACGGGCGGCAGAACCTGATCGGACTGGGCAGTGCCGGGCACGGCAACCTCTGGGACGCGCTGTCCGCCGCCCTCGTCACGGCATTGGGGGCCGCGCGGGGCTCGCGCCTGGTGGATCCGGACGGCGTGCTGGTGCAGCTCTTCTCGGAGGGTCCGGCCGAGCTGTGCTCTCGTCTCTTCGGCGTGCCCTCTGGCGCGGTGGAGGAGGGGCGCCTCGCGGACCTGGTGGTGTTCGACTGCGTGCCCGCGCTGGACAAGGACAGCGGGCAGGCCCCGCATCTGCTCGGGCAGGTCAGCCGCTCCCGGGTGGCGTGGAACATCGTCGGGGGCCGCGTCACCGTGCGCGAGGGGCAGGTGCTCGGCGTGGACGAGGTGGAGCTGGCGAACGAGGCCGCCCGCGTCCTCACCGACGTCTGGGCGCGTGCCCGTGTCCCGGAGGCCGAGGTCGCCCAGGGCCCGGCGCGCCGAGGATGAGCCCTCATGCCTCCGCCCTGGCGGACGTCCTCCGTCAGGCCCGCGAGCGGCGCGCCCTGCTGCGGGAGGATCCACGGACCACCGCCTTCCGGCTCGTCAACGGCGAGCCCGATGGTGTCCCCGACGTGACGGTGGACGTCTTCGAGTACCTCCACGTGGTGAGCCTCTACCGTGACTTCTCTCCGGCCGAGGAGCAGGCGCTGCTCGACGCCATCGAGTCCGCGTGGGCGCCACGCAGCGTGTACCTCAAGCGGCGGCCGAAGGAGGCGCGCCACCTGGCCAATGTGGCGAAGGAGCAGCTCGCCCCCGAGCAGGCCGCGCGCGGTGAGTCGTTGGAGTCGCTGGTGGCGCTGGAGAACGGGCTGCGCTTCCTCATCCGTCCGGGCCAGGGCCTGTCGGTGGGCCTCTACCTGGACATGCGCGACACGCGGGCGTGGCTGGCCGGGGAGGTGCGCGGCCTCACCGTGCTCAACCTCTTCTCGTACACCTGCGGCTTCGGCGTGGCGGCCACCTCGGGCGGGGCGAAGCGGGTGCTCAACCTCGACGCCAGCCGCCGCGTGCTGGAGTGGGGGGAGGAGAACGCCCGCCTCAATGGCCAGCCGGTGGATCGCTACGACTACGTGGCGGGGGATGTCTTCGACTGGCTCGGCCGGCTGGAGCGCAAGGGGGAGACGTTCGACGTCGTGGTGACGGATCCGCCCTCCTTCGCCACGACGCGCACCAGCCGCTTCTCCGCCGCCCGGGACTACGCCTCCCTGGCCGAGGCCGCCGCCAGGGTGGTTGCCCCCGGTGGCCGGCTGGTGGCGTGCTGCAACCTCGCCACGCTGGCTTCCCGCCGCTTCGAGGCCATGGTGACGGAGGGGGTGTCCCGGGCTGGACGCCGGGGCCGGGGAGTGCTCGACCTGGGCCCCTCTCCGGTGGACTTCCCGGCCTCTCCCGCGCACCCGGCCGCCCTCAAGGTGCGGGTGCTCGAGCTGCCTTGAGTCCGTTCAGGCGGTCGTCAGGCGCCTGAGCAGCTCGCCCAGCTCGTCGAAGTCGAGGGGCTTCACGAGGTGGGCATCGAAGCCCGCCTCGCTCGAGTGTTTCCGGTCCGACTCCTGGCCATAGCCTGTCACGGCGACGAGCCGGAGGCCCGGAGTCGGCTGTTGCTGGCGCAGCAGGCGGGCCAGCTCGTAGCCGTCCATGACGGGCAGGCCAATGTCCAGCAAGGCCACCTGGGGCTGGAACGCCGCGGCGATCCGCAGGGCGCTCGGGCCGTCATAGGCGACTCGGGTCTCACACTCCAGGAGCTCGAGTGACTCGGCGAGGATGTCGGCGGCGTCCTTGTTGTCGTCGACGATCAGGATTCGAGTGGGCACGGTGTCCCTCCCTGACTGTTTCGATTCGACCCCCGATGAACCGGTCACGGCCTGGACGGCGCCCGCATCCACCCGGGGCAACCGGACGGTGAACTCGCTGCCGCGACCCTCCCCGTCGCTGTGCACGCTCACGTGGCCCCCGTGGAGCGCGACCATGCTCCGGACGATGGCGAGCCCGAGCCCGAGTCCGCCCTGGGACCTGTCCAGTGCCTGGCGCTCCTGGACGAAGAGCTCGAAGACCCTGGGCAATGTCTCGGGCGAAATGCCCGTGCCGTTGTCACGAACCTTGACGACCACCTCGGCGCTCTCGAGCTCGCCGACCAGTGAGATCCGGCCTCTGGGCTCTGTGTACTTCGCGGCATTCGTCAACAGGTTGGAGAAGACCTGGGCGAGCCGGGTCGGGTCCGCATCCAGCCTCAAGCCGTGCCGCGGCACCTCCACCGTCAGCGTGTGCTCGCGCTGCTCGATCAAGGGGCTGGCCAGCTCGATGGCCTTCGCCACCACCTCGGCCAGTTCGATCCGCTCCCGCTTGAGCTCGACCTTTCCCCGGGTCACTCGCGACACGTCGAGCAGGTCATCCACCAGCCGGATGAGGTGATGGACCTGTCGCTCGATGAGGGTGCGCTCCCGCTCCATCGCGCCACCGCCCCGCAGCCGCATCAGATGCAGTGCGGTCAGGATGGGAGCCAGGGGATTGCGCAGCTCGTGGCCGAGCATGGCGAGGAACTCGTCCTTGGCGCGGTTCGCGGACTCCGCCTCACGCCGGGCGTTCGCCAGCTCCGTCACCTCGAAGGCGACGGCCACGATGCCCTCCACCTGGCCCTCGTCATCGAGCATCGGCTGGTAGACGAAGTCGAAGAAGCACTCCTGCGGCACTCCCTGCGCGTCGCGGTTGAGCAGCATGCGCACGGACCTGCCGATGAAGGGCTCACCCGACGCGAACACCTGGTCCAACAGCTCGAAGATGCCCTGGGAGGCCAGCTCCGGGAGTGCCTCGCGGACGCCCCGGCCCAGGATCGAGCGGTTCGAGATGAGCTGGAGATAGCTCGCGTTCGCGAACTCGAACACATGGTGCGGGCCGCGTACGATCGCGATGCCCACGGGCGCGTGCTGGAACACCCGGGCGAGCCGCTGGCTGTGCTCCTCCTCGAGGCTCCGCAGTCTGGCCCGCGCGAGCTGCGCCTCGACGCGTGCCACCAGCTCTCGGGCCGAGAAGGGCTTCACGAGATAGTCGTTCGCGCCCGCCCGGAGCCCCTCCACCTGGGCCTCCTCGCCAGCCCGCGCCGAGAGGGCGATGACGGGGATGTTCCGGGTGTGTTCGTCGGCGCGCAGCTCCCGCAGGAGGCCGAAGCCATCCAGGTTCGGCATCATGATGTCGGTGAGCACGAGGTCCGGGCGCCGCTCGCGGATGGCCTGGAGCGCGGCCACGCCGTCTCCCACCGTCTCCACCGCCCAGCGAGTGGAGAGGAGCCGGCCCACGTACTCACGCATGTCGGCATTGTCATCGGCGAGCAGGATGCGGGCACCGGCGGCGATATCCAGGACCGGGGGCTCGGCGGAGCCCAGCGTCGAGGTCTCCACGGCCGGCACCTCGTGGGTGTCTCCTGGCAGCCAGCGCAGGGCCTCGTTCACGTAGGGCGCGGTACCGAGTGCCGTGGAGACCTGGGAGCGCACGGCGGTCACCCGCTCCCTGGGGAGGTGCGCCGTCCCGGCCGGAATGCCGAGGGTGAACGTCGTCCCCTGGCCCGACGTGCTCTCGACGGCGAGGGTGCCTCCATGCAGGCGGACCAGCTCGTGCACCAGGGCCAGGCCGATGCCCGAGCCCTCGTGTGTCCGCGCGCGGGCGCCCTGGACGCGATGGAAGCGCTCGAAGATGTGCGGCAGCTCGTGTTCGGGGATGCCGATCCCCGTGTCGGAGACCCGAAGCTCGACGCGGTCCCCCTTCCATTGCTGCCAGACGCGGATCTCCCCCTCGAACGTGAACTTCAACGCGTTCGAGAGCAGGTTCAGGACGATCTTCTCCCACATGTCCTGGTCGACGTAGACGTGCTCCGGGAGGGGCGGGCAGTGGACCTCGAACGACAGCCCCGCGCGTTCGATCGCGGAGCGGAAGGCGCTCGCGAGCCCGGCCGTCAGCTCCGCGAGGTCCACCGGCTCATACGAGGCCTGGATGCGGCCGGCTTCGATGCGCGCGAAGTCGAGCAATGAGTTGACGAGCTTCAGCAGCCGGAGCTCGTTGCGGTGAACGGTCTCCAGGTTCTCGCCCGTGAGCGCTCGGGCCGGGGAGGCGAGTGCGTCCTCCGTGGGTCCGAGCATCAGCGTCAGGGGCGTGCGGAACTCGTGGCTGACGTTGCTGAAGAACGCGGTCTTCGCCCGGTCGAGCTCCGCCAGTGCTTCCGCGCGTTCACGCTCCTCCTCGTAGGCCCGCGCGTTCGCGATCGCGGTCACCACCTGATCCGCGGTCAGCCGGAAGAGTCCCAGGTAGCGTTCATCGAGGACGCGACGGGGACTGGCCCCGGCGACCAGGAACCCATACGGATGGGGCTGACCGGGCCGTGACAAGGGGAGGACCACCGCCCGCTCCGGGTGGAGTCCCGAGCGGCCCGCTGGGAGGCGGCCGAAGCGCTCCGAGAGCTTGTCGACGATGACCTCTCGCCCCGTACGCGCCGCCTCGGCGAAGGGCCAGCCGTCGAGGGATTCGGTCGTGGGAGCGAACGGCACGCGGAAGAGATTGGCCGGGCCCTCGTAGGTTTCGAGCCCGCTCGTGCTGACGCGCAGGAGCTCGCTGGCGTCCGCGTTCAGGAGATAGAGGAGCGCGAACGGCAGGTCGGCGTCATTGGCCGAGAGGATGCCCGCCGCCGCGTGGCAGGCCTGCTCCACGGACTTCTTGTCGGCGGACCGGGCCGCGAGATCGCGCAACATCCGCAGCTGCCGGTTGTCCTGCACCTGCTCGGTCGTCTCCTGCACCGTCACGAGGACGCCGCCGACCCGCCCGTCCTCGGCGGGGACGGGGCTATACGAGAAGGTATGGAACGTCTCCTCGGGAAAGCCCCTCCGGTTGATGAGGAGCAGGAAGTGCTCGTTCCACGTCGCCGGGCCCCCGTCGCGCACGCCGTGGGCCATGGGGCCGATGACGTCCCAGATCTCCGACCAGACGGAGGCCGCGGGGGCGCCCAGGCAGGAGGGGTGTTTCTCTCCGTGGATGGGCCGGTAGCCGTCGTTGTAGATCTGGACGAGGTCGGGTCCCCACCAGAGCAGCATCGGGAACTGGTTGCGCAGGACGACGCCGGCCATTGTCTTGAGGCTCGTGGGCCACCCGGAGACGGGCCCCAGGGGCGTCTTCGACCAGTCCATGGCGCGGACCAGCGCGCCCATCTCTCCGCCTCCCGCCAGGTGGCTCTTGGCTGAGTCGGGTGCGCCAGCCACGTCGGGGTGGGTCTCGAGCATTCCTGTTCTCTGAGAGAAGGGGCAGTCCGGTTGTAGTTGTCCCGCGACGGGGGTGCAATCGGCGCAGGCCGTTCTCTCACCCAGGAAACAACCGGACGAAGCACCCGGTGCGTCGAGGCCCTCCCCGGAACATTGGCCGCCGGGGCACCGGGGGCGCTATCTTGGCTCCCCCGATGTCGCCCGTTGCCCCGCGAGCCCCCGTGCCTTTTGGCCAGTACCAGCTCATTGATCGCCTCGCCGTGGGTGGTATGGCGGAGGTGTTCCTCGCCCACCATGCTGGCCCGGACGGCTTCGACAAGCCCGTGGTCATCAAGCGCATCCGGCCCCATCTGTCCCGGCAATCGGCCTTCGTGCGCATGTTCCTCAACGAGGCCCGGCTGGCCGCCCAGCTCAACCACCCCAACATCGTGCAGATCCACGATCTGGGGAAGGTGGGTGACAGCTACTACATCGGCATGGAGTACCTCTTCGGCCGGGACATGCGGCGGGTCGTCCCCAAGGCCGAGTCCCTGGGGATTCCCTTCCCCATGGTGTACGCGCTGAAGATCGCCTCGTCCGTGTGCGAGGGCCTCTACTACGCGCACCAGAAGGTGGACCTGTACGGCGCGCCGCTGAACATCGTCCACCGGGACGTGACGCCGGAGAACATCTTCGTGTGCTTCGACGGCTCGGTGAAGGTGCTCGACTTCGGCATCGCGAAGGCGGCCAACCGGGTGGAGCACACGCGCGCCGGCGAGTTGCGCGGCAAGCTCAGCTACCTCAGCCCCGAGCAATGCCTGGGCAAGCCGCTGGACCACCGCAGCGATCTCTTCTCCCTGGGCGCCGTGCTCTACGAGTGGCTCACCGGCTTCAAGCTCTTCACCGGTGAGTCGGACGTGGCCGTCATGCGCAGCATCGTCGAGGGCAAGGTGTACGCGCCCTCGTACTTCCGCGCGGACATCCCCGAGCCGGTGGAAGCCATCCTCATGAAGGCGCTGGAGCGGGACAGGGACAAGCGCTACCCGACGGCCTGGCACTTCCAGCAGGACCTGGACCGCTTCCTCAACGCGTACGAGTTCACCCCCACCCACCTCCACCTCTCCAACTTCCTCAAGCAGCTCTTCCTGGACGAACTGGAGGAGGAGCAGCAGCGGCTGCGCCCCCCCGCCACGCCCACGTCCCCCACGCTCGCGCCCACCACGGAGACGGAGATGGAGTCGGTGGCGCCCGTGGAGGAGCCCGCCTCCGGCTCCGGCGGCGAGCGCATCATCCCGGTGCCCGTCAGCGCCGCGCAGCTGGAGGCGCTGGAGTCACTCGCCCGCAAGCACAACGTCGCCGTGGGGAAGATGGTGGGAGACATCCTCTCGGCCTGGCTCAAGTACCGCTGACATGCCCCGGCTGAAGCTGACCCTCGAATACGACGGCACCCGGTACGTGGGGTGGCAGGTCCAGCCCAATGGCGTCTCCATCCAGTCCCGGTTGGGACAGGCGTTGGAGCAGCTGCTCGGCGAGCGTGTCTCCGTGGAGGCCGCCGGACGGACCGACGCGGGCGTGCATGCCACCGGGCAGGTGGTGTGCTTCGACACGGTGCGCACGCTGCCCCTCAAGGCGTACTGGATGGGGCTCAACCGCTTCCTGCCCGAGGACATCGCCGTCGTCCGCGCCGAGGAGGTGCCCCCCGACTTCGACCCGCGCCGCTGGTCCCGAGGCAAGCGCTACCGGTACCGGGTGAGCAACAAGCCCTCGCGCTCGCCCCTGCGCCGCTTCACCCACTGGGAGGTGTTCGCCCCCCTGGACGTGGAGGCCCTGCGCCGCGCCGCCGCGCACCTGGTGGGCCGGCATGACTTCTCCTCCTTCCGGGCCTCGGACTGTCAGGCCGCCCACGCGGTGCGCGAGGTGCGCCGGGTGGACGTCCAGGGCACCTCGGGGGACGAGCTCTCCGTCACCGTCGAGGGCACCGCCTTCCTCAAGCACATGGTGCGCAACCTCGTGGGCACCCTGGTGGAGGTGGGCAAGGGCCGCCGTCCCGAGCTCTGGGTGGCCGAGGTCCTCGCCGCGCGCGATCGCAAGCGCGCCGGCCCCACCGCTCCGGCCCAGGGGCTCGTCCTGGAGGAGG
The DNA here is from genome assembly GCF_016859125.1 of Archangium violaceum. NCBI lineage: Bacteria > Pseudomonadati > Myxococcota > Myxococcia > Myxococcales > Archangiaceae > Archangium > Archangium violaceum. The sequence goes on from NZ_CP069338.1 coordinate 7,656,265, forward strand.
TCTTCTATGGAGAGGGCCCGCCTCCTCGCACCCCAGGCGGTACGGCGGACGGGGAAGACGAGGAGTGAGGACTCCCCGTACGCCCCCGGGCCGTGCTTGCGCTAGGCTCCGGTTTCCGTGAGAACCCCGAAGAAGGCCGTCCTCGAACCGCTGCGCGTCCGCGTCCGCCGTCTCCAGTTCATCGTGGGGCTCGGCTTCCTCGCGTTGGTGGTGGGCTCCGTGCTGAGCTCGGCCCTCACCATGCGGCTCATCGGCCGGGTCGATGCGCTGTCCCTCACGGTCCTCCGCTTCGCCATCGCCCTGGGGCTGCAGAATCTGTGGGTGCTCGTCGTGCTACCCCTGCTGTGCTACGGCGCCGCCCGCGTCGTCGAGCTGCGCCCGTGGTCCACCGCGCTCGGCGCCGCGTTCACCGGCCAGCTCTTCCTCCTCGCGCTCGAGTTCGTACAGGCCGGCGTCGACGGGTGGGTGGAGCGCGGGTGGTTGTTGACGGCGTTGCAGTGGGGCGTGTTCGCCGGAGGGGTGGTGCTCAGCCAGCGGGCCGTCGTCCGGGGCCGGGCCGCCGCGGGGCTGCGGGCGGAGCAGGCCCGGCAGCAGGCCGACGCGCGCAAGGACGAGTACGCCGAGTTCCTCCGGGAGGCCGAGCGCGCGGGGGAGAAGAGCGTCCAGCGGGAGACCCCGAAGAGCGAGACGCAGGCCGGGGAGCAGGCCGTGGCGCCAGCCGCGCCCGGTGCGGAGACGCCCGAGCAGCGGCCCGAGGATCGGCCCGACGACGTGCCGAAGGCCCCCTCCGTCTGAGCGGCTCAGCCGTGCACCACGCGCTTGACGCCCCGGCGTAGCAGCAGGTCGGGCACCTTGAAGCGGTGGTCACCTCGCAGCACCAGCCGCTCGCCCTCCGCCGTGCCGGTGCAGGCGAGGCCCCGTTGCAGGGCCTGGAGCCACGTCTGGAGCTCGGCCGCGGGGAGACCCAGTCCCTCCACCACCGTCACCTCCGAGCCTCCGCGGCCCGTCTCCAGCCGCACCACCGCGCGCTCGGGACCGTGGGGCGGGGGCTCGTCGGGGAAGTCCTCCCGGCTCACCTGGGGCTTCGTGGACGGCAGCGTGTCTCGCAGTCCCTCGAGTCGGGCGAACGGGTTGTTGAAGCCCTTCGTCTTCTCGTCCTTCTGCTTCGCCATGGGGTGGCTCCTGTCAGGTGGGCAGCTCGAGGGTCCGGGAGGAGCCCACGTGCTGGAAGCCCAGGTGCTCATAGACCCGCCGCGCCGGGTTGCCGTCGCTCACGACGAGACTCAGGGCGGGGAGCTCCGCTCGGGTCGACAGCCACAGGGCCCGGCGCAGCAGCGCGGCACCGACACCGGCATAGCGGGGAGCGGGGTTCCGGTACACCTCGATGACCCAGGGGCCCCCATGGGGTGGGCTCCCTTCTCGGAGGGTGACGAGGCAGGCGCCGATGACGGTGTCCCCCTCGAGCGCGAGCCCGCTGCACGGCAGGAGTGGGCCGAGCACCTCCCCGGCGAGGATCCGGGCGACCTCGTGCCGGGCCTCCTCGGGTGTCCAGCCGGAATGGTCCGGGTGGCCCGGCGGGTAGGCCGCGAGCAGCGGTGACGCCAGCGCCTCGGCACTCCGCTCGACGGCGCTGAGCTGGCAGCCTCCTGGCGCCTCGGGGGTGCTCCACGAGGCGGGATCGGCTCGCAGGTCGCGGGAGTAGCTGTGCGCATGCCTCACCACGCGGGCGCCCCGGGCGATGAGCGCCAGGGCGAGCGCCTCGTCATCCGTGGAGAGCGCCCAGCCGCGCAGGGCCGGGAGCAGCACGTCGGCGCAATGGGTGGCGTCCACCTGGGGGATGCGCCACGCGAGGTCCGCCCAGGGCCGCCCATCGCGCGTGGAGGGCGAATGGACGAGGACCGGGGCTCCGGCCGCATCGCGCACGGTGTGGCGCGGGAGCTCCGCGCCGGCCCACGGGTCTCCGGGAGGTATCGCGTCGCTCGTGTTCATGGGTCTTCCTCGTGTCGTCGCGTTCTCATGGCACCCGGTGCCCGACGAGGCGGGTGACGATGTCCTGGAACTCGTCGGGGCCGATGTCGAGCTGCTCGACGACGTACCCATAGAGCATGGCCGTTGGAACGGAGCGGCCCCCGCGCTCGTGCTCGAGCCGGTGCAGCGTGTGGAGGATGATGCGTTCGACGCGGGTGAGGCCGTCGCGCACATCCGGGATGTAATCGCGTGGGTCGATGGGCACTCGCGAGCTCTCCGGACCGGGCAGCCTACGTCACCTCCGACCGCCCGCCTGCCTGGTTCTCAACTATACGGGATTGACCCGTCTTCCAGTATTTCCCGGGTGGCCAAGCTCCACCCATCGAGCCAGAATGGCCCGCGCACAGGGGAGACCAGTATGGCGGAGAGTCCGATCGACAGCATCTGCCCCGAGGAGAACTTCGTGCGGGAAGCCGCCCTGGGACGTCTCCCGGAGGCGGAGGTCGCGCGGCTGCTCGAGCATGCGGAGAAGTGCCCTTCGTGCAGCCGGATGCTGGTGCGCAGCGGCGTCGCTTCGTCGGAGGACGTGCCCACCAACGTGGTGACGTCGCCCGCGCCCCTGCCCGAGAGCCCTCCCGAGGAGGAGCTGCCTCGCGGCGCGACGGTGGGGCGCTTCATGGTGCTGGCGAAGCTGGGTGCCGGCGGCATGGGCGTGGTGTACGCCGCGTATGACCCCGAGCTGGACCGCAAGCTCGCCCTCAAGCTGCTCCATCCGAGGTCCGACCAGGTGGAGAAGAGCGGTGGACAGGCCCGCCTGTTGCGCGAGGCGCAGGCGATGGCGCGCCTGTCCCATCCCCATGTCATCTCCATCTACGACGTGGGCACGTGGCGCGAGCGCGTCTTCATCGCCATGGAGCTGGTGGAGGGGCCCTCGCTGCGCGACTGGCTCAAGCAGGGGCCGCGCGCCTGGCGCGAGGTGGTGGAGGTGTTCCTCTCCGCTGGACGGGGGCTCGCGGCCGCGCACGCGGCGGGCCTGGTGCACCGCGACTTCAAGCCGGACAACGTGCTGATGGGGAAGGATGGGCGGGTGCGCGTGCTGGACTTCGGTCTCGCGCGGCAGGCCTCGGCCTCCGATGAGCCGCTCCCTCCCCCCACGGAGCTCGAGGTGCCCCTGCCCGAGCGGGGCAGCTCGCCGCTGGACACGCCCCTCACCCGCGTGGGCCAGGTCATCGGCACGCCGGCCTACATGGCGCCGGAGTCGTACGGCGGAGGCGTCTTCGACGCGCGGGCGGACCAGTTCAGCTACTGCGTGGCCCTCTACGAGGCCCTCTATGGCGAGCGGCCCCATGGCCGGACTCCGGGCCCGCCCTCCACGTGGCGCACCCCGGAGCCACCTCGCGATGGACGGGTGCCCGCCAACGTGCGGCGCATCGTGCTGCGCGGGCTCGACCCGAAGCCCGAGCAGCGCTTCCCCTCCATGGAGGCCCTGCTCGAGGCGCTCGGTCAGACACTGCCGAAACACCAGCGCCACTGGATGGTGGCCGCGAGCATCCTGTTGCTCTCCCTGGGCATCGGGCTGCCCCTCCAGCTCCGGACCCCCGCGGAGCAGCCCTGCCGGGGGGGAGTCCTCCGCCTGGAGGGGTTGTGGGACGCCACGCGCAAGGAGGTGCTCGGCCGGGCCTTCCGCGCCACCGGCAGGCCCAACGCGGCCGAGTCCTGGGAGCGCACGGCGCAGGTGCTGGACGGCTACGCCCAGGACTGGGTGTCCATGCACGCCGAGGCCTGTGAGGCCACGCGGGTCCGGGGCGAGCAGTCCGACGAGGTGCTCTCGCTGCGCATGGCCTGCCTCGAGCGGCGGCGGCAGTCGCTCCAGGCCCTCACCGACGTCTATGCCCACGCGAACGCCGCGCTGGTGGATCAGGCGGCGAAGGCCGCCCACGCGCTGCCGCCCCTGTCGGGCTGCGCCAACGTGGAGGCGCTGCGGGCCACCCTCCGCCCACCGGAGGACGCGGCCAGCCTCGAGAAGGTGGAGCAGCTGCGGCTCCGGTTCGCCGAGGCCCGGGCCCTCTTCGACAGCGGCCAGTTCAAGCCCGCCCTGGAGCGCATCGGCGAGCTCTCCGAGGAGGCGGAGGCCCTGCGCTACCGCCCGTTGCAGGCCGAGGTGCTCGAGCTGCGCGGGGCCCTGGAGGAGAAGGCCGGAAACTTCCAGGCCTCCGAGGCCTCGCTCCGGCAGGCGGTGTGGGCCGCGGAGGCGGGCCGCCACGACGAGGTGATCGCCTCGGCCTCGGCCCGGCTGGTGCGCTCGGCGATGCTCCAGGCGCACTACGACAAGGGCCGCGAGTGGGCCGAGCACGCGCGCGCGGTGCTGGAGCGGATGGGCGGGGATGAGCGCATCGAGGCCTTCGTCACCAACGCGCTGGGCGCCATCCACCTGCGCGAGGACAAGACGGAGGAGTCCCTGGCGCTCTTCCGTCAGGTGGTGGCGCTGCGGCAGAAGGTCTATTCCCCCGAGCATCCGGAGGTGGCGGCGGCCCTCAACAACCTGGGGGCCTCGCTCGTCAAATCCGGGCGGTTGGAGGAGGGGCGCGAGGTCCTGGCACGGGCGCAGGCCCTCTACGAGAAGGCGCTCGGCCCCAACCACCCGGAGACGGGCAATGCGCTGCACAACCTGGGACAGCTGGCGTCGAAGGCCGGGGACGACGAGGCGGCCCTGGGCTACTTCCAACGGGCCCTGGCGGCGCGGGATGCGGGGCTGGGCGCGGAGCATCCGGAGGTGGGCGCGACGCTGGACTCCCTCGGCGCCATCCAGGGGAACCTGCGCCAGTACGCGCGGAGCCTCTCCTCCTACGAGCAGAGCCTGGCCATCCGGAAGAAGGCCTTCGGACCCGGGCACACGGATGTCGCGACCAGTCAGGTGGGCGTGGGCAATGCCCTCAGTGGGCTGGGCAGGAAGCGCGAGGCGCTGGAGCAATTCCGGCAGGCGTTGCGGATCGCCGAGGCGGCGCCGGAGCACAACGCCGTCGATCTCGTCTATCCCCTGTTCGGCAGCGCCGGGGTGCTCCGGGCCCTGGGCCGGCGCGCCGAGTCCCTGGCCGACTACCAGCGTGCGCTCGGCCTGGCGGAGAAGGAGGTGGGCAAGGACTCCATGGAGACCGCCATCGTGCTGGAGGGGCTGGCCGACTGGTACCGGGAGGGCGGACAACACCTGCGGGCGTTGGAGCACTACAAGCGTTCCCTCGCGTTGTACGAGAAGCTGCTTTCGGCCCACCATCCGGATGTGTTCGGACTGCTCGTGGGGATCGGCGAGTGCCAGCTGGCGCTGAACGCTCCGGCCCAGGCGATCGCGCCGCTGGAGCGGGCCCTGACGTTGGTGGGCGCTCCACGCCTTCCGCCGGAGCGGGTGACGGACCTGCGGTTCCTCCTGGGTCGAGCCCTCTGGGAGGGAGGCGCGGAGGATGTACGTGCACGCGCTCGGACGCTCGTCTCCCAGGCGTACAAGGAGCTCCTCGCGGCGCACAAGGAACCGGAGGCCTCCCGGGTGGCGGCGTGGCTGGAGGCACACGGCGGACAATAGGGAAGGTGCTTGCTCTTCCCGGCTGGTCCTCGTCCTGGCGGGGCGGATTGACAGTGCCTCCGCTAAAACGGATATTGCGTCCGTCTGCTAAGGCGGACATGGTTCCGCTATCGGAGAAATCATCCGCCATGAATCAGGCTGCCGAAGTGATCAATCTCGATGAGTTCCGGAAGCGGCGTGAGTCCAGACCTTCGTCGACTCGGTCGCCCGCCCCCATGAGTCTCTGGACGCCAGTGTGGGTGTGGGTCATGGTCTGGCCCACGTGAAATCGGTTCGTGAAAATACGCCTCCCTCGGCGGAGGACACTGAGAGCACCCCTTCGCCCGTGAAGGGAAAGGGGCGGAAGAAGGAGCAGGGCGCCAAGAAGGCGGAAGCTCCCCCACCCGAAGCACCCTCCTCCGAGGAGGAGTGGGCCTACGAGGTGGCGCACTCGGATGCGTCGACCGATCTGGCGCCCATCGTGGGCCGCAACCTGCGCCGTCTGCGCACCCAGCGGGGCCTGTCCCTGGAGCGGCTGGCCAAGGCGTCCGGGGTGAGCCGGGCCATGCTGGGGCAGATCGAGCTGGGGCAGAGCGCGCCCACCATCAACGTCATCTGGAAGATCGCCCGGGCGTTGGGCATCCCGTTCTCGGCGCTGATCAGCACCACGGCGCAGAGCGGTACCCGGTTGATGCGCGCCAATCAGTCGAAGCGGCTCGCCTCCCATGACGGGAGCTTCAGCTCGCGCGCGCTCTTCCCGTTCGACGAGCCGAGGCGCGTGGAGTTCTACGAGCTGCGGCTGGCCGCGCACGCCGAGGAGCACGCGGACGCGCACCCGCCGGGGACGATGGAGAACCTGGTGGTGACGGTGGGGACGGTGGAGATCGACCGGGGTGACGAGCACCACGTGCTGGCCGCGGGAGACGCGATCCTGTTCGAGGCGGACGTGGCGCACGTCTACCGGAACACGGGCAACGTGGACGCGGTGATGTACCTGGTGATGACGTACGCGGAGACGGTCGGCTAGACGTTCGGAGCCCCCCCGGAAACACGAAGAGCCGGCGGGCCCTCGGGGCTTCTCGCCGGCTCTCGTGCTTCAGGCCCTCGGGGCCCGGTGCTACTTCGCGGTGCACATCATCATGGGCATGCCGTTGCACATCATCATCATCGGCATCCCCATGGCCATCATGGAGTTCATCGCGTCACAGCAGTCCTTCATCATCTCCATCTGGCCCGGGTCCATGGGCATCACCCGGCACATCATGCCGTCCTTGCCCATCTCACAGGTCATCCGGCCCATCATCGGCATCCGCATCATCATGGGCATCATCATGGGCATGCCGCCCATCATCGGGTTCATGCCCATCATCGGCATTTGACCGCCCATCATCATCGGGTTCATGCCCATCATCGGCATGGGCATCATGCCGCCCATCATCGGGTTCATGCCGCCCATCATCGGCATGGGCATCATGCCGCCCATCATCGGATTCATGCCCATCATCGGCATCTGACCGCCCATCATCGGGCTCATTCCGGGCTGCATGGGCATGGGCATCTGGGAAGCTGGGGTCATGGCTCGTCCTCGTGTGACTGTGACTGTGGGTATGACTTCGGGCAGGGGACGGTAGAGAGCGGGGTACACCCGGACAATGCCCCGGTGACTTTTCCTCCAGTGAAACGGAGACGCCGCTCCCCAGGGCGGATGAAACGTGTCCGGCAGCGATCAGTGCCCGGTGCGGATGTGCACTGCCGTGCAGGCCCACCTCCCGAGAAGGCCGCCCCCGAGTTGCGATAGAACCTCCCCATGAGCGCAGATCCGCGAGAGGAGGGGCCGGGCGCCTTCCCACCCACGCGCTGGACCCTCATTCGCTCGGCACGGGCCTCTCCGGAGGCACGGCGCGCGGCGCTCGAGTCGCTGCTGCGTACCTACTGGCGCCCGCTCTACGTCTTCATGCGCCGCCAGGGGCTGGACGCGGAGGCCGCGCGAGACGCCGTGCAGGAGCTGCTGCTGCGGCTGCTGGAGCACGACTTCCTCGAGCGCCTGAGCCCCGAGAAGGGCCGGTTGCGGGGCTACCTGCTGACGGCCGCGCGCAACCACCTCGTCCACCGTCACGAGCGCTCGAACGCCGCCCGGCGGGGCGGGGGCGTGGCCGCGCTGCCCTTGGACTTCGAGCTGGCGGAGCGGATCGCCTCCGAGGATGCCCAGGCTCCGGACGAGGCCTTCGAGCGGGAGTGGGCCTCGAGCGTCATGGAGCGGGCCCTGGAGCGGCTGAAGGCCGAGTTCGACAGGGGCGAGCGCAAGGGCCCCTTCGCGCTGGTGCTCCAGTTCTTCCGTCCGGGCGAGCCGCCGAGCTACCGGGATGCGGCGGAGGCGCACGGCATGTCGCTGCCGCAGCTCAAGACGTTCCTCCACCGGGCGCGGGTGCGCTACCGCGAGCTGGTGCGCGAGGAGGTGGTGGACACGGTGGGAGGACCCGAGGAGGCGGAGGCGGAGCTCGCCGAGCTGCTCCGGGTGCTGAAGAGATGAGTGCCCGCTGCCCGCGCTGCGCGATGCCCGTGGACGACAAGCGCCTGGCGGTGTGTCCCGGCTGTCTCCTGGGCGAGGACATGGAGGATCCGGGGCGGATCGGCGCGTTGGAGCTGGAGGAGGAGATCGGCCGCGGAGGCATGGGCCGCGTCTTCCGCGCGCGCCACGTGAGGCTGGACCGTCCGGTGGCGGTGAAGTTCCTCGCGGGTGAGGCTGCTTCCAGCCCCGAGGCGCAGGCCCGGTTCGCCCGGGAGGCGAGGGCGCTGGCGCTGTTGGACCATCCGAACATCGTCCGGGTGCACGACTTCGGAGACGAGGAATGCGAGCGCTTCCTGGTGATGGAGCTGGTGGAGGGCCGCTCCCTGGCGGAGCTGCTGCCGCTGGCTCCGGCGGAGGCCGTGCGCGTGGCGCTCCAGGTCTGCGACGCGCTGGCCTACGCGCACGCGCGCGGCGTGGTGCACCGGGACATCAAACCCGCCAACATCCTCGTGGACGGAGAGGGGCGGGTGAAGGTGACGGACTTCGGCGTCGCGCGCATCGTGCGCCAGGAGGGGCCGCGAGACACGCTCACCGCCGCGCATACCGTGGTGGGGACTCCCGAGTACATGGCGCCCGAGGCGCTCGCTGGAGCACCCCCCGCGCCGCGCATGGATGTGTACGCGTTGGGCGTGCTGCTGCACGAGATGGTGACGGGCCGGCCACCGGTGGCGGGGGCGTCCTCCCTGCCGGGGGCGCTCGGGACGGTGGTGCGGAGGGCGGTGGCGCTCGAGCCCTCGCGGCGCTACGCGAGTGCCCAGGCCATGGGTCTGGACCTGCGGCGGCTCGCGGACGGGGCGGCGGAGGCGGCGCTGCCTCCGGACGAGGCCATCTGGCTGCGCGCGGTGGCGGTGTTGCAGGCGGTGGCGTGCGCGCTGGTGTTGTGGGCGCTCGTCGTGTCGGTGACGCCCCGGGTGGTGCACCCCCACGAGTTGGATCCGCTCACCATGCAGCCCGCGGCCCGGCTCGCGGATGGCCGGTGGGTGACGCGGGCGCGCTTCGAGATAGGCCCCATCCTGGGCGCGGTGGCGGGGCTCGCGGTGGCGCTCGCGGCGTACGGCCTGCTGCGCAGACACTGGCGCCACGAGGGACTGGACGTACCCGCGCCAGAGGTACCGCTGCACGAGGGCCGGACCTTCCTGGGGGTGGCGATTGCCTGCTCGGGCCTGTTCCTCCTGCGCGGCGTGCTGGAGTGGGGCGCGAGCATCTCGATGCCTCCCTTCATGCCGCTGGTGGGAGGACTGCTGGAGCTGACGGCGCTCTACCTCCTGTGCGTCTCCACCCTGGAGGCCTGGCGACGCCAGCGGCCACTCTCCCGCGAGCCGGTGATGTGGGCCGGGCTCGTCCTGATGCTGATGCCGCCGGTGCTCGAGTTCGGTCTCTACCTGTGGCGCTGGCGGCCCTGAGCATCCGCCCCGCAACCGCGAGAATTCCTTCCGGTACTCCCTGACGGAAGGGGAGGGCGGCGCCAACCTGGGAAGGGGCACTCGAGCCCCGGGCGACCGCGCTCCCCGAGGAGACGTGTCATGGAGCCGAACGCGGTGTCGAGTCACTTCATGGTGGCGGCCTATCTGCTCTACCTGTTCGTGAGCATCCTGCTGACGATCTGGGTGGCGAGGACGCTGCAGCGCAACGGGGCGCACTTCCTGCACGACGCCTTCCTGGGCAAGGAGCGGCTGGCGGAGTCGGTGAACCACCTGCTGGTGGTGGGCTTCTACCTGATGAACATCGGGTACGTGGCCCTGTCGCTGAAGGAGTACCAGACCATCTGGACGGTGCAGGAGGTCATCGAGCTGGTCTGCGGCAAGGTGGGCAAGGTGATGGTGGTGCTGGGCGCGATGCACTTCTTCAACCTGTATGTCTTCAACCGCATCCGACGCTCGAGCCAGGTGCGCCAGCAGCCGCCGCCGGTGCTGCCGCGCGAGTACACCCGGGTGTCGCCGCCGCTGCCGGTGGCCGAGAGGGCCTGAGGCGAGCCATGCGTACCCTCTGCGTGCTGTATGACGAGACGTGTGGCTTCTGCGTGAGCTGTGCCCGGTGGCTGGGGGAGCAGTGCGTGCTGGTGGAGCTCGAATGCCTCCCGGCCGGCAGCGAGGAGGCGGCGAGACGCTTTCCCGAGCTGCGCCGCTCGGGTGGCTCGGAGGAACTGGTGGTGGTGGACGACGAGGGAGGCGTCTACCGGGACACCCATGCGTGGCTGATGGTGCTGTGGGCCCTGGAGGACTACCGGGACTGGGCGCAGCGGTTGTCCCGGCCCGCGTTGATGCCACTCGCGCGCAACGCCTTCGAATTGCTCTCCCGCAACCGGCGGAGGGTGTCCTCCTGGCTGAGCCTGGAGGACGAAACCCTCCGGACGGAGCTGGAGCGGGCCGGCGCTCCCGATGCCCCGAAGTGCGCTCCGGGAGACGAGGCCTGCCGCCTGCCGGGCGGGATGCGGTGCGAGGGATGTGGCAGGCCCCTGGCGAGGGGACGCACCGCCTGCCCGCACTGCCTGGCGGACGTGGTGCGAGGAGCTTTCCCCTCTCCCTCTGGGAGAGGGACAGGGTGAGGGTATGGGTGCATCCGGGTTGAACCCCCTGTCCACGCTGTGGGCCACGGGTTGAAGAACGGGTTCGGTTACCCTCACCCCAACCCTCTCCCAGGGGGAGAGGGAGCATTCATCGGTCCTGGGCCGGAGGCTCGTTGTAGCCGGCCTCGCCATAAGGCCGGAGCCGATCCAGCCAGAGCGCCTCCAGGACCTTCAGCTCCTCCTTCGGGTCCGTGCTGCCCGGCTCCTCCGAGGGAGGCAGGACGTCGAGCACCTCGAAGGTGAAGTTGTCGGCACCGTGGCGTCGCCAGTCCTCCTGCAGGTCGGGTTGGGGGTGTTTGCCGGTGTCCAGCTCGAAGCGGATGCGGTTGAGCATGCCCGGGGCGTTGAGGGCCGCGCCCACCAGCACCTTGCCATTGACGCGGTTGCGGACCGCGTACACGCCCATCGGAGGAGGTTTTTCCTTATAGGCCCGTTTCAATTCGGCGCGCGACGTCGGGCCGCCGCGCCCGGAGCGGTCATCAGGGGGGGTCATGGGTTCTTCCTTGGGGTGATGAAGAGACGAAGAGGGCGCGTCAGCTCGCGTAGCCGAGCGCGATGAGCTTCTGTCCGAGGCGCGTACGGGCGGCCACATCCAGTGGCTCCACCCAGTTGCGTCCCATCCGTTCCCAGTCGGGATCGGTGGTGTCCACTCCGCGAGCCGCGAGGCAGTCGGCCTCGCAGATGAAGAACTGCCTGCGGTAGGGGAAGAGGTAGCCGCCACGCTCCCGGTGCGAGGCGAGTGCCTCGGCGTAGGTGGAGAACCAGCGGTTGAGGAAGACGCCCGCGTCCCTGGCGAAGAAGGCGTCGAAGTCGACCTCGAGCGGGGAGTCCTCACCGCGCTCGTTCTTCAGCTCCGCCCAGGAGGAGAACCCCTGCTCGTGCGCGATGACGGCCAGCGCGTGCTTGTGGCGGATGGACTCCCTGCGGGCGACCAGCTCACTCGGGGAGAGGCGGGCGAAGGCGGGGAGCTTGCGCAACCGTTCCGTGGCGCGAGCGACGCGGAGGGCGTCGGAGGAGCTCAGGTCCTTGAGCAGGAGCGACGCTCGGACCTTGCATTCGCGCAAGGGGAGGGGAGTGGCGGCGCGGGAGTCGGTTCCCATGAAAAGTCCCTCAGCGTCGGCCCTCACCCGATAGTGGGCCGTGAAAGGAACTCATCGAGAACATGTCGACCTGCGGGAGATGCGAGGGTGACGTCGTCTTTTTCGGGTACAGGCGCCCCTCGGCACCTGCGACATGAATAATAGAGGGTTCGGGACTCCTGCAAGTCCGTTGTTGGCGCGGGCCCGGTGCTCCGGCGAGCAGTCCGCGCTTCGGCCTCGGCCATGCGAAGTCACAATCGTTCCACACCGGACAGACGCCAATCTTGCGCTACAACCGTCAGCGAGTGATGGCGATTCCACATGACTGGCTGAGCCTCGCCGATATCTTCAACGCCAACGACCCGGGCCCTCCTGAGGGGGGCCCGCTGGAAGCCATTGAGGTGTCGCAGTGAAACATGCGAGATGCATCTCGACGTCGTCCTCCTCTCGTTCTCGAATGACACCCTCACTCACCCTCTGGGCGTCCGTCCTCGTCCTGATGGGCACGGCGGGTTGCAGTAAACGTCAGCCCGAGCCGACCGCGCGGCTGTCCGAGCTCCTGCCCCAGGTCGGCCCCAACGAGCTCCGTTCGCCCGAGGCGTTCGGCGTCATCGAGGATCGGGCCGATCGCTCACGTGCGCTCTTCCTGGAAGCCAGCCGGGTGCTGCTCCACCCGCGGTGCGCGAACTGCCATCCCGACGGGGACTCGCCCTATCAGCGCACCGGGCTGCAGTCGCACCATCCGCCGGTGGTGCGTGGCCCCGAGGATCGCGGCGTGGTTGGAATGGAATGCACGAGCTGTCATCAGGAGCGGAACGTCGAGCTCGCTCGTGTCCCCGGTGCTCCGAACTGGCATCTCGCTCCCCGGTCGATGGCCTGGGTGGGCAAGAGTCCTCGCGCCGTCTGTGAGCAGCTGAAGGACCCGTCTCGAAATGGCGGGAAGACGCTGGAGCAGATCGTCGAGCACAACGCGCACGATGAGCTCGTGGGCTGGGGGTGGGCACCCGGGGCGGACCGGGAGCCGGCGCCGGGCACGCAGAAGAGCTTCGGGGCGATCGTGGCGGCATGGGTGGAAACGGGCGCGGAGTGCCCGAGCGAGGAGGCAAGGCCATGAGCATTCGCGTTCGCATCAACGGCGTCGACCGGGTGCTCGACGTCGATCCGGAAATGCCGCTGCTCTGGGCGCTGCGCGATGTGCTCGGCCTCACCGGCACGAAGTACGGCTGTGGCCAGGCGCTGTGTGGCGCGTGCACCGTCCACATCAATGGCCAGGTGGTCCGCGCGTGCGTGACTCCGGTCCGCCGTGCGGCGGGGGGCTCGGTGACGACCATCGAGGGGCTCTCGCCGGACGGCAACCACCCCTTGCAGCGCGCCTGGGTCGACCTGGGCGTTCCGCAGTGCGGGTTCTGCCAGGCGGGGCAGATCATGACCGCGGCGGCCCTGCTCGAGAAGAAGCCGAAGCCCACCGATGAGGAGATCGATCAGTCGCTCGCGGGCAACCTGTGCCGCTGCGGCACGTACACGCGCATTCGCGCGGCCGTGAAGAAGGCCGCCGGGCTTTCCGAGGAATAGGGAGGATGCGATGAGCAAGCGACCCATGTTGATTGCCCGGCGCTCCTTCCTCGCGGGGCTGAACCTCGCCGTGGGAGGCCTCGCCGTTGGTTTCCTGACCAGCGACAGCCTGGCGGAAGAGCCGTCGGGGCGGCGCTCCGGACCGAAGCCGAAGACGAGCTCCCAGGCCCAGGAATCGGCCGTCCCCGGCCTGAACCCGAACGTCTTCGTGCACGTGGCCCCGGATGGGCAGGTGACGATCGTCTGCCACCGCTCCGAGATGGGGCAGGGCATCCGAAGCTCCCTTCCCGTGCTGATCGCCGACGAGCTCGGCGCGGACATGGCCCGGGTGAAGATCACCCAGGCGGATGGCGACCCGGCCTACGGAGACCAGAACACCGACGGCTCCAACAGCGTCCGCGGCATCTACGAGGACATGCGCCGCGTGGGTGCCACCGCGCGTACGATGTTGATCGCCGCCGCGGCGAAGCGGTGGAAGGTGGCGCCGGACACCTGCGAGGCGAGTGACCACGTCGTGCTCCACCGTCCGAGCGGGCGCAAGCTCGGTTTCGGCGAGCTCGCGCTCGAGGCGGGCAAGCTCCCCGTCCCCAAGCCGGCGGATGTCCGGCTGCGTCCGAAGGACGAGCTTCGTCGCGTGGGCCGGCCGTTGCCGCTCATCGACGGGCCCGCCTACGTCAACGGGAGCGCGGTCTTCGGCGCCGACGTCCGGCTCCCCGGCATGCTCACGGCGGTGATCGCCCGGCCTCCGGTGGTGGGAGGACGCGTGGCGCGGTTCGACGCCAGCCGCGCGCTCGCCATCCCCGGAGTGAAGCGCGTCATCGAGATGCCGGTGCCGAAGGCCCCGTACATGTTCCAGCCCTGGGGCGGCGTCGCCGTTCTGGCGGACAACACCTGGGCGGCGATGCGGGGCCGCGAGGCGCTGGAGATCTCCTGGGAGCATGGGGAGAACGCGACGTATGACTCGGAGAAGTTCCGCGAGGAGCTGACCGCGTCGGTACGGGCGCCCGGCAAGGTCTACCGCAACGTCGGAGATGCCGACGGCGCCCTCGCCAGGGCCGCGCGCGTGATCGAGGCCGAGTACCACGTCCCCCACCTCCCCCATGTCTCGATGGAGCCGCCGGTCGCGGTCGCCCGCGTCGAGGGGGACACCTGCGAGGTGTGGGCTCCCTCCCAGCACCCGCAGGCCGCGCGAGCGGAGGCCGCGCGTGTGCTCGGGATGCCCGTGGAGAAGGTCACGGTCCACGTGACGTTCCTGGGCGGTGGCTTCGGTCGCAAGTCGAAGGCCGACTTCGTCTCCGAGGCCGCCTGGCTCGCGAAGGAGGTGGGCGTTCCCGTGCGCGTGCAGTGGACGCGCGAGGACGACGTCCATCACGACTACTACAACACCGTGAGCATGCAGCGCCTCAGCGCGGGCCTCGACGAGCGCGGCAAGGTCATCGCCTGGAAGCACCGCACCGCGTTCCCGCCGATCGGGTCGACCTTCGCGCCCACCAACCTGCCTTCGGTGAGGGATCTCCAGCAGGGCGTGCTGGACCTCGGGCTCGGGGTTCCCAACCTCCGCGCGGAGGCGTGCCAGGCGAATGCCCACGTCCGCATCGGCTGGCTCCGGTCCGTCTACAACATCTTCCACGCGTTCTCGGTCAACTCGTTCATCGACGAGATCGCCCATGCCCGGGGCGAGGATCCCCGTGACGTGATGTTGGAGGTGCTCGGGCCGCCCCGGACCATGGGCCTGGCGGAGCTCGGCGTCGAGCAACTCACGAACTACGGCATGTCGCTGGACGTGCACCCCGTGGACGTCGGCCGCCTGCGTCGCGTCATCGAGCGCGTGACGCAGCTCGCTCCGTGGCGCGACCGGAAGAAGGAGGACAGGGCCCTGGGCCTCGCCGCGCACCGGAGCTTCCTCTCCTACGTGGCGGTGGTCGCCTCCGTCGTGCGCAATCCGAGCGGCAAGCTCTCGGTCGATGAGGCCTGGGTCGTGGTCGATGCGGGCACGGTCATCAACCCGGATCGCACCCGGGCCCAGATGGAGGGCTCGGTCATCTTCGGGATGAGCCTGGCCTTGTACGGCGGCGTGACGATGAAGGGCGGTGCGGTCGAGCAGTCGAACTTCCGCGACCTCCGGCTGGTGCGCATCGGCGAGGCGCCTCGAAAGATCCACGTGGAGATCATCTCCAGCGACGGGCCTCCGGGAGGCATCGGCGAGCCGGGTGTCCCGCCTGTCGCTCCCGCCATCGCCAATGCCCTCTTCGCGCTCACGGGGACGCGTGTGCGCGAGCTCCCGCTCTCCCGAGCGCTCCAGGTCTGAAATCGGGGGCCCGGCCGCCCGCGAAGCGGGCGTCCGGGCTATCGCGATTCGTGTAGGCGCTCGCTCTCCGGCGTCCCGGCCGTCGCATGCCTCATGAATTTCGAGCGGGGGGACCCCGGTCGTGGCATGATGTGGTCACGAAGTGCCCCCCTCGCCCATTCCATCGGGCGCTGATTCGATACAGGAAATGTTGCTTCCGTATGGCTTTGCAGGCTCGTTGATGTTCATCACGTTGAGCGTGAATGCGAAGCCATTGTCGGAAACGGACCCGCGAGCAGAGGGCGTGGTGGGCAGCATTCTCGAGAGGAAGACCATTTCATGAAGAACGCTGAAGGGGTCTCGTTGCCCTTTGAGCTGGATCGAAGGCTGAAGCAACGCATCGAGCACCTGCGGGACGTGCGGGAATCCCTGGAGAAGCTGGGCCGGAGTTCGGGCTCACTCCAGCGCATGTTCGCGGCGGAGCAGGAGAGGCGCCGGGCCGCTGCCGCGGCCGCGCCCACCGCGCCCACCGCTCCGGCTGCTCCCGCGGTGAAGGAGGCGAAGGGCCGGACGCCTCCGCCCGCCGCCAGGACGCCTCCGCCGCCTCCTCCGCCGAGCAGCGCGCCCGCGAAGCCGGCGGAAGAGGAAGAAGACATTCCGGCATGGCGCAAGTTGTTCCCGGATCTGTCCGCCGAAGTGCCGGGGCGGAAGAAGTAGCGAGCGCGCGTCGGTTCAAGGGACGTCGGCTGGCACCCCTAGGCCGCGCAGCCAGGTATCGGCGAGCGGCTTGGGGTCATAGCCCGTCTCGGCCTTCACGAGCTCCAGCATCTGCTGCATGCGGGCCGTGCCGCCCACGTGGCTCCGGTAGAAACCGGCCAGCACGCGGTCCATCGCCTCGGTGCCAATCTCCTTCTCCAGCGCGCGGTAGAAGAAGGCTCCCTTCTTGTAGGGGATGTTGGACCAGAGCGGGTGGGTGAGGATGTCGATCTGATTGCAGGTGGCATCCGGCAGGGCGACCGTGTCACCGCGTGCCACGGCCCTCTCCAGCTCTCCCTTCCAGGTGGCCCACACCTGCTCCTCGGCCTCCACGCTCTCGGTCTCGCGCACCGAGCGGGCCGTCAGGTACTCGGCGGTGCCCTCGGAGAGGACGAAATCCTCCCAGCACTGGATGCGCACGCCATTGCCGAACCAGCCATGCGCCGCCTCGTGGTGGTGGACCAGTTTGTCATTCATGGCATCGGCGGCCACGTGCCAGTAGGGGTGGTGTTCCATTCCGCCATAGGCCCCCTCGCCCCAGTTGGCCGAGACCGAGCCCACCTTGGTGCCGAAGGTATAGGCGCCGTAGCGCTGCTCGAAGAAGTCCACCGCGTCCTCGAGGTGCGGGGTGCCCTCGAGGGCCGCGGCCTCCTCTCCCGGCAGGTACCAGACGGAGACCTGCGTCCCCGCCGTGGTGGTGCCCAGTGCCTTCTCCGTGTACTCGCCCACCGCCCAGGCCAGCATATAGGGCGGGGCCTCGCCCGGGATGTGGGTGGGGTAGACCGCCGTCTTGCCCTCGGGCACGTTGCTGAGCTTGAGCGAGAACTTCGTGCTGTCGGCCAGGGCCGGGTGGCAGGGGAAGAGGTTGGCGCAGAAGGAGGGCCAGCTGAAGGTGGTGCCGGTGGGCAGGTAGCCATCGAAGTTCGATGACGGGGTGAGCGTGTAGTCGACGAGGACGAAGCTCGCCCATTCGGGAACGCCGATGTCCAGCTGCCCGTCCTTCACGGTGTAGCTCAGCTTGCCGCAGCGGCTGCGCACATCGGTGATTCGAAGGTTGCCTACCTTCAACGAGAGGGCGCGGCTCGTGGTGCCCGCCATCTGGATGAGGGCCGTGGCGTTCAGCGAGTCGAGCTTCACGTCCAGCGCCGTGGAGAGGATGTCGCGCGACAGATCCTGCGCTGACGGAGGTAGTGGCTGTGAGGCCAGCTCCAGCGAGTCGCAGAGGCTCGGACATGCGGGCAGCTCCGTGCCGTCCCCTGGCCCCGGGCACTGCAGCGATTCATCGGCCACCTCCGGCACTTCGGTTTCGGGATCCGTGGAGCGACAGGCCCAAACGCTCATCACGAGCAGGAAGAACACCCTTCTTGGATGATTCGGTTTCATGTGGGCCATCTCTACCACTGATTGGCATGGACGAAGCGCGCGCCCGTCGGTTACGAGGCCTCGCGGAGGAGAGACTCATGCGTCTGGGTGTCATTCCCGAGAATCCCTTGGAGCGGCTCGTGCTCGCGGCGGGGCTCGTCCCCAGGCCTGTCGCCGAGACACAACTCGCCTTCACGTTCGCGCGTGCCGTGATGGCGGGGGTCGAGCTGGGATTCTTCGAGGCACTCAAGGAGCAGGCCAGGACGGTCGAGGAGGTCGCCCGGGAGCGAGGCACGCACCCGCGAGCCACCGAGGCGCTCCTCAACTGCCTGGTGGGGTGTGACTATCTGGCGTACGAGGACTCGACGCGCCGGTACTCGCTGCGGCCGGTGAGCCGCAAGTGGCTCCTGAACGACAGCCCCCACTCACTCGCCAACAAGATGCGCTTCCAGCTGCTCGAGTGGGAGTACCTCGGGCAGCTCGAGTCGGTCGTCCGCAGTGGCAAGCCCATCGCGATGCACAGCTCGAACAGCGCGGAGGAGTGGCACGCGTACCAGGCGGGCATGGTCGACATCGGCCGGCTCGGTCTGGAGGAGGTGGTGCTCCGGACGCCCATCCCCAAGGGGGCTCGCCGGATGCTCGACATCGGCGGCTCGGGAGGCACCTACTCCGCGGCCTTCCTGCGCAAGTACCCCGGGCTGCGGGCGACGATCCTGGACCTCGAGGCGGCGGTCGCTCATGCGCGCCCGTTCGTGGAGGCGCATCAGCTCGGAGCGCGCCTCGGCCTCGTCGCGGGAGACGTGCTCGGCGACGACCTGGGAGAGGGCACCTACGACTTCGTGTTCATGTCCATGGTGGCGCACCACTTCTCGAGCGAGCAGAACCTCGCGGTGGCACGCAAGGTCTTCCGTGCGCTCGCCCCGGGCGGGGTGTTCGTGCTCCAGGACTTCGAGCGTGGGAAGCGGCCGTCTCCGAAGAACCAGGTGGGTGCGTTGACGGATCTCTATTTCGCCCTCACCAGCCAGTCCGGGACCTGGACCCTCGATGAGATGCGGGATTGGCTCCGGCAGGCGGGCTTCACCCCGCGCAGGTCCGTGAAGTTTCGCACGTCCCCGGGGATGGTGCAGGTGGTAGGGGTCAAGGCATGAACCCGTACCTGCTGCTCGGCATCTCCATTCTCTCGGAGGTCATGGGAACCAGCGCGCTGCGTGCCAGCCAGGGTTTCACCCGGATCCTGCCGAGTGTCATCGTGGTCGTCTGTTACGGCACGGCCTTCTACCTCATGAGCCAGGCGTTGAAGTCGCTGCCGCTTGGTTTCACGTACGCCGTGTGGAGCGGCGTGGGCACGGCCCTCACCGCGATGATCGGGTGGCTGTACTTCCGGGACGCGTTCAACTGGGGCGCGCTCGGAGGCATCGCGCTGATCATCGCGGGCGTCGTGGTCCTGAATCTCAGCGGAGGCGCGCGGCACTGAGCTTCGTGTGCCGCGCGGGTCTCCGCGAAGGTTCGCCTCAAGAGCTATCGATAAATCACCCGGCGGAGCCGCCAAGTGCCCGGATTTATTGGTTTGGCAGGTGGGCTCCAGCCAATTTATCGATAGCTCTTCAGTGTTCAGGAGGCTTCAGGTTGCTCGGCAGCCCCGACCCTTCGGGTGGGCGCTCCGACTCCAGTTGTTGGGTGGGTGGCTTCAGCTCTGGAGGCAGTTGGCCGGCGGGCGTCTCCCCGGGAGGGGTCGTTCCCGCGTCGCCCGAAGGCGGGGTGGGGTTCGAGGGGCAGGCGCAGAACAGTGTCAGGGTGGCAATCAGGAGCAGGGGACGCATGGCGAATTCCTCGCTCAGTACTTGACCCAGATCTCGGTTCCGGGATGGATGGCCTGGAGCACCCGGGTGTTCGGCTCCTTCTCGATCAAGCTCAGGATGTAGGTACTGGGGCTGTAGGCCTCGCTTCCCGCCCAGACGATCTGCGCATCCTTGAAGACCGACATGTCATGGACATGCTGGTCCACCGTGTACTTGTTCCAGCCGGGGGTGCGCGCGGGAACGATGAAGAGAGCCGGAGCGGGATTCTCCGCGGGTTCCGTGCCCGCGTTCTGGCCGTGGTTGTGATCCGTGGTGGTGGCGATCCATTCCACGGTCGACTCGGTGCCGTCAGCGGCCCGGCAGTGCTGGATCGTCGGGAAGAACAGCGTGGTGAAGGCCTGGTCCGGCAGCCTGGCCCTCAGGGTGAGCTTGTAGAAATGGGTGTCGGCGGGCAGCACGTCGGCGCTGCTGGGTTTGGTCCAGGTCACCGATGTGATCGTGTTCGTGGCCGCGTCCTTCGACACGACCGCCTTGCCGAACTCGGAGTTCAGCGGGCGTACCGAGGTGACTCCTTCCGGAATGCGAACCTCGATGCGGAAGGTGTCCGCGCCATCACAGCCGTGGCCCACGTTGAACGTGAGCTCCTGGGTGCTTCCCGCGACCGCGGGGCCAGGGGCGCCCACGGAGATGTGGGCCTCGGCGGCAGTGCACAGCATCGAAACCACGGCGGCGGACAACAGGTGCGATCGAGCCTTCATTCGTGCTCCTCCCATGCGGGCCTTCTAGGGGGAGGGCACGGCCCGAGGAATGTGACATGTTGCCGCACCCTCGGTGCGGATTCAGACCGCCGTCCAGCCTCCGTCGATGTCGAGCACCATCCCGGTGGCGTACTCGCACGTCGCCAGGAAGAAGGCCGCGTCGGCCATGTCGCGGGTCGTGCCCGCGCGCTTCATCGGAACGTTGTTGGCGAGCCCGGCCAGGAACGCTTCCACCTGCTCGGGCGGGACCCCCCAATCAATCGCCGTATTGCGTGTCAGCCCCGGCGACAGAACGTTCACCCGAATACCTTTCGGGGCCAGTTCGACCGCGAGAGAGCGCCCCATGGCATTGACCGCGCCACACAGGCCCGCGCCGCCAGCGTAGTTCACCAGGGCGGCGTGGCCGGCGATGCCCGAGCAGAGGATGATGGAGCTGCCCGGCTTCATCTTCGGAACGGCGTAATGGCAGGCGGAGAGCTGTCCGAAGAATCGGTCGTTGAACAGCTCGCGCCACGCCTTCGGGCGCACTTCCTCGACGGGGCCGAACACCGCCCCGCCCGCGCAGGTCACCAGCAGGTCCACGCGCGCGACGGAGTGGATGAGCTGCTGGAGCTGCTCCTCGTCGCCCACGTCCGTGGGCATGCTCCGCGCGCTGCGTCCAATCCTCGCCACCGCCTGGTCCAGCCGCTGCCGATTCCGCCCGGCGAGCACGACCTCCGCCCCCTCGCGCGCGAACCGCTCGGCGATCGCGAAGCCGATTCCCGAGCCTCCTCCCGTGATGATGGCGGTCCTTCCGTCCAGTGCGCCCATGTGAGCCTCCCCTCGGAGTTGGATGACGGGCGGGATGGTGGCCCTGGTGGGGAGCCGGAGCCAGAAACGGGCCGGTCGCACCCACACGGGGGGTGAGGGCGGGACATGGATTCCACGAAGTCATGGCGCTTCGCGTCATCTTCCCTGTCCCAGAATCTGGGAAGCCGGTATCGTGGAGCGTCAGCCAGATGTCACTTGCCGTCGGAGGCGCAGTCGTGAACGTCGTCTTCATCTCGCCCCACTTTCCTCCCCAGTTCTTTCACTTCGTCACGGCCCTGCGCGAGCTCGGAGTCAGTGTCCTGGGTCTCGGCGACGCCTCCTACGACTCCCTCCGCCGCGAGCTGCGCGATTCGCTGTCCGAATACTTTTTCACTCCCAACCTCAACGACTATGGCGCCCTCCTGCGTGCCACCGGCTACTTCACCTGGCGCCACGGCCACATCGATCGCATCGACTCGCTCAACGAGACGTGGCTCGAGGTGGAGGCCCAGCTGCGCGAGGACTTCCACGTCCCCGGCCTGCAGCCCGCCGACATCGCCCGCCTGCGCTCCAAGCTCGGCATGCACGATGTCTTCAAGCAGGCGGGAATCCCGCACCCCGATGCCATCCCGCTGAAGGATGCCGCCGGGGTGAAGGCCTTCGCCCGGAGCGTCGGTTACCCGCTCGTGCTCAAGCCCGACGTCGGCGTTGGCGCCGCCCGCACCTTCAAGGTGTCCGACGACGCGGAGGTGGACGCGGCCCTCACCGAGTCGCTGCCCGGCTACCTCGCCCAGGCCTTCGTGCGCGGCACCATCGTCACCTACGACGGGCTCGTGGACCGCGAGGGCCGCATCATCTTCCGGCTCAGCCACGAGTACAGCGACGGCATCATGGAATCGGTGCTCGAGCAGAAGGATCTCGCCATCTGGAGCCACAAGGAGATTCCCCCCTCGCTGGATGCCATGGGCCACAAGGCGGTGGAGGCGCTCGGGCTGCGCGAGCGCTGGTTCCACCTGGAGTTCTTCCGGCTGGCCGATGGCGGCTACGTGGCCCTCGAGGCCAACCTGCGCCCGCCCGGAGCCTTCCTGACGGACATGATGAACTACGCGTGCGACATGGACGTGTACCGCCTGTGGGCACGCATGCTGACGGGCGAGGATCTGCGCGACTTCCGCTACACGCCCAGGTACCACGTGTGTCACGCCGGCCGGCGCACGGGCCACCAGTACCGTCACCGCCATGCGGAGGTGGTGGACCGGCTCGGTGGAGCGCTGCTGCAGCACCGTGAGCTGCCCGCCGTCTTCCGGAGCGCCCTGGGGGATGAGATGTACCTCATCCGGCACCAGGAGTTACCGGCCATGCAGGAGGCCCTGCGCTTCATCCAGGCGCGGGGCTGAGCGCGAGCGCCGGGCGTCTCAGCTCAGCAGCCAGCGCATGGCGAGTGGCAGCCGGCGCTGCCAGTCCTTCTCGTGGTGGAGCCCTCCGGGATCCAACACGAGGAACAGCTCGTGGCCGGCGTAGCCCAGCCCCTGGAGGTGGTGGAAGAAGTCGCGCGTGGAGTCGCCGTAGTTCATGGCGTAGCCCACCGGATCCACGCTCTCGTGCTGGCCGGCATCCAGGTAGATGCGCGACCAGCGCCGGGTGTGGGCCGACCACTCCGCGAAGAGCCGGTTCCAGCCCCACATCACCGAGGGCGACATCCCTCCAATGCGGCCGAACAGCTCCGGGTGCTTCCACCCCATGTACAGCGACATGAGGCCGCCCAGCGATGAGCCCATGACCGCCGTCGACTCGGCGCCCTGGCGGGTGCGGTAGGTGGAATCGATGTGGGGCTTGAGCGTCTCGACGAGGAAGCGGACGTAGGATCCACCCCGGCCCTGGATATGGCCGCGTGGCTCGTCCCAGGGCGAGTACTCGGAGAGCCTGTTGGGCGTCGAGTCCACCGCGACGATGAGCCACGGCTCCAGGCTGCCCTCGGCCACCAGCCGCTCGAGGATGCTGTTGGTACACCAAGTGTCGTAGATGGCCGACTCGGGATGGGCGAAGACGTTCTGCCCGTCGTGCATGTACAGCACGGGGAAGCGCCGGTGGGGCTCATGGTCGTACGCATCCGGGGTGTAGATGCGGACGGTTCGGTGGAACCCCTCCTGCGGAGAGGCGAAGTCTCGGATGATGTGGACGTGTCCCATGGGGGGGGGCGGATACCGGGTGCGACGGCGCGTCCATCCACCATAGGTCGCTGGAAGCGCCGCGTCATCCTCAGCGACACAGGGGCTGTTCGGAAGCGCCGGCCCGGGTGGCGATGAGCTGTAGGAGAGCGGTTGGCTGGGGCTCCCGGCCGCTTTCCCAGAGCGTGGACTCCGCCCAGCACTGCACCCAGGGGGTGCTCCAGTCCGTCGGGAGCTCGTTGCACCAGGCCCTCCGCTGAGCGCCACGGGCCTGGGCGTCCCGATGCACCGCCGCGAGCATGTGGGGCGCGAGCTGTTCGAAGAACGCGTTCGAATAATCCCGGGCGGACGGGACCTCCAGGGCGTTCGCACGGAGTCCGGCGGGGCTGAAGCCCACGTGCTCGTCGTCCTCGAAGCGCAGCACGCCCTGATGATGCACGGGCGCGGTGGAGCCCGGGGTATTCGCCTGGAGTGTGAAGCGGAAGTCCGACGACCAGCGGTGGGTCCACACCGAGTAGGTGAAGGTGTCGTACACGTCCTCCTTCACCGATTGGGGCGTGTTGGACAGGCTCGAGCGGGCCGCGCTGAGCTCCCGGGAAGCGGAATCGTAGGCGGCGTGGAGCGCCTTGGCCTCGTCGCAGGCCGTCTTCTTGCTGGAGGGCTCGGGACACCCGACACAGCTCGCCTCGTGCGTGTCCGTCTCGTTCGCGCACTCGTCGTCCATGTCATCCCGATGCTTCTCGGCCCTCCGGTACTCGCGCTCGGCCTGCGCGAGGCGCTTCTCGGCGGCGGCGTAATCCGGATTGGAGACCCACCGCGTGCCGCTGACGTAGTCCACGCTGCGCACGTCCTCGCTGACGTTCTCCATGACGCGCTGGATGAGCGCGTCCACCTGGAGCTCGAGTGGCGCCGGCTGGCCGGGCACCGTCCCGGTCTCCGCGCACCGCGCCCAGAAAGGCAGTCCTGGAGTCAGGCGATGGCAGAGATCGGACAGCTCCCGGGCGATGGGGGGCGACATCGAGCCCTCGAGCCGGGTGGCCACGGGGATGGCGCTCTGGAAGCGGAATGCCTCGCGGGTCTGTTCGGTCCGTGAGCTCGTGTCCGCGCCGGGCGCGAGGCACTGCGCCGCGGACCACAGCACCGTGGCGGCACCCGCCGTGCCCTGGTTCTCCGCGGTCATGGCGAGCTCCGCGAAGCGCGAGGCGATCCGGCTCGCGCGCTCGGTGAGAAGTGTCTGGTAGCTCGGGAGGGGGAACTGGTGGCCACGGGTCTGGAGGCAGGCGAGCCCGGCCACCTGTGTTTCCAGCGAGCCCTCCGCGTTCCACTTGCCGGCACAGCGCTCCGTGTGGAGCTGGCTGGCCTTCTCGAGCATCTCGGTGACCTCGGGGTGGTTGGGGATGAGGTCCAGGGAGTCCAGCAGGGGAGGGATGCACCGATCCAGGTCCCCCGCCTCGCACGGTGGGCGCGCGGACTCGAGGGCCTGGGCCGTGGCCTTCTCCGCGAAGATGGGGACCCGGGTGCAGGCCATCTCGTCATCGGGGGCGGCGGCACAGGCCGTCCGGTAGGAGCGGGCCGCCGTCATGAAGTCGCCGCGAATCGCCGCCTCCTTGGCCTGGGACATGGCCTGCCGGTAGGCGGTGTTGCAGCCGCTCAACACCAGGAGCGCGAGAAGTGAGGAGAAGCGCGAGGCCAGGGGATGCGAGCGCATACGATTGGAGAGGAAGAGAGGCGGAGCGTCAGGACCCTGGACGAGCGAGGAGGCTGTGTATTCAACGGCTTGGCGCTCCCATGGGGGACGCCGCATCGTCGCTCCCCACCATGTCCGTGCCCTCTCGCGCCACGGTAGCCGAGTGCTCGTGGGATGTGCTGCGCTCGGGCACCTCGGACGTCCTCTGCAAACGCCCGGAATCACGACACTCCTGGCCCTGGAGGGGGCGTCCCGGCTTTCGACCGGAGCTCGGGCTGTTCGCTAGTTCCCCCTGGCCCTGGCCGGGAGTCCAGGGTGGCTTGACGCGTTGCGGCATCGAACCCACCATCCCCGAACGACCTGGAGGTTCGTGATGCAGCCCTACCGTCGTTTCCATCCTCATTACCGGGAGCGTCTGGCGCTCGCGGATGGGTCGTGGGCGGAGCTGCGGATGGTGCGGCCCGAGGACGCCGCGCTGCTGCGGGACGGCTTCGAGCGGCTCTCCGCCCGCTCGCGCTTCCAGCGCTTCTTGTTCTCCAAGCCCCGGCTGTCCGAGGAGGAGCTGCGCTACCTCACGAGCGTGGACGGGGAGCAGCACGTGGCCATCGGGGCGGTGACGTGGAGCCCGGTTGGCAAGGAGGTGGGGTTGGGCGTCGCCCGGTTCTTCCGCCTGGCGGAGTCCCCCGAGGTCGCCGAGGTGGCCATCACCGTGGTGGATGATGCCCAGGGCAAGGGGCTCGGCCGGATCCTGATGGACAGGCTGGTGGAGGCCGCGCACGAGCGGGGCGTGGAGCGCTTCGAGTTCCGCGTGCTGGCGGGCAACCTGCCCATGTACAAGCTCGTGCAGGCGCTCGCGCCCTGCGAGCCCGTGCGGGACGATGACGCGCTCTGCTTCAGCGTGCCGCTGCCCACACCCGCTCGGGGCGGATACGACGTGTTGCGCTCGCTGCTGGCGCTCGCGGCCCAGGGGGCCCTCACGCTCATCGGGCCCACGTGCCGGTGGCGGATGATGCCTCGCGCGTCGCCTCCCGCGTCCTACGGGGCGGAGGCCCGGGCTCCCTGAGTGCTCCTCGGGCTCGCCGTCGCGGTGGATGGTGCCGTGAGCGTTCGCGTGTCCGTTCGACTCCGGGCCTTGAAGGGCGGCCTCGTTCCGGGTGGAGGATATGTTGTCGGGGCGCTCCATGAACGTCCGCGGCGGGCAGCCTTTCTTCCTCCGGTGCGCATGCGAGGTACGCTGAGGCACGTCCCTCTCCTCATGTCCTGGCTCGCGCTCGTCCTCCTGCCCGTGGTCCTGCTGCTGCTCCGGCAGCCGGCCATCTCCGTACTCTTCGCGCTGGCGGAGGAGTGCAGCTTTCACTGGGGCGCCTACCGCGGCACGTTCCGCCTCACCCGCGCCATCGAGCTGCTGGGCCCCGACGAGCTGATGAGGCGGTCGCTGCATCAGCTCCGGGTGCATGCCCATGAGGCGCTCGGGAACACCGCACGAGCCGTCGAGGGGGCAAGGCGCCTCGCGGACGAGGCCCGGGCCGCGGGGGATTGGGGGCTCGCCAACACGGCCGTCAACACCTTCATTAACGCGGGGCTCTACCAGGAGGCGCTTGGCGTCGAGCGGGGCTGGAAGAGCCCGGACTCGCGTGCCTCGGAGGAGCTGGGGCCCGACGAGCAGCGGGGCCTGGTTCAGCTCAATCTCTCCGAGGCGCTCTACAACCTCGGGGACTGGGAGGCCGCCAGCGCGCGTCTGCGGGCAGTCGAGGAGGAGGCGGCGGACGAGCCGATCCTCCGGCATGCGCTCCTCCTGCAACGGGGGTGGATCCTGGCGCATACCGGGCACGGCGCCGAGGCGCTCGCGACGCTCGAGCCGTTGAATCGTGGGGAACTGCCCCGCGTGTACTGGAGCGAGGTGGCCTTCACCCGCGCCGCGGTGCTGCTCGTGCTCCAGCGGTACGACGAGGCGGAGAGGGAAGCGCGCGAGGGGTTGGCACTCGCGCGCCGCGCCGCGAGCACGCGCAATGGGTTGTTCATGCTCGGGCGGATCGCCCTGGCACGGGGGCGGTTGGCGGAGGCCTCGCGTCACTTCGAGGCCGGGGCGGCGCACCCGTACAAGGGGCAGGGGGGCGGCGCGCTGCTCGCGTGGGGCGATTGTCTGGAGACGCTCGGCCAGGGAGCCCGGGCCCGGGAGGTGTGGCGGCTCGTGCTCGAGCGAGATCCGCAGAGTGCCGCGGCGCGCGAGGCGGCCTCGCGGCTCGGGGCTCAGGGGGCCGCGGAGGGCGAGGCCAGCCGCTGATAGCGGAACGAGAGCCGCGCCGGTGTGCCCGCGCTGTCGTAGTACGAGAGCATCCGCAGCTTGTAGTACTGCCCGCTGCTACTGCGCACCACGTACAGCAGCCCGTCACGGGTGACGAGCTTGTGCTGGACGAGATCGTAGGCGTACCAGCCGCCCTCCACGTCGCTGAACACCGGCTGCGAGGCGTCCTGCTGATAGCCCTCGGCCGGCGCCGACGTGAGCGCGTCCCAACTCGTGTCCTCGAGCACCGCCACCGAGACCTCGCCCGTCGGGTTGCCGCCTCCTCCGTTCATCGTGATGACGTAGCGCTGGAAGGACAGGTCCCACTCGTTGGTGTCGAAGGCCTCGTCGGTCTTCATCTCCCGGCCCTCGTCGATGTCGAAGAAGACTGTGGCGGACTTGTTCGTCGCGTCGATGATGGCGACGTTGCTCCCATCCTCCTGCGCCGTCACCTCGACGAGCTTGTCGCCGCTGGCCTGGCCGTCGAACGGGTAGTCCTCGCGCAGGTCGGTCGCGCAGCCCGCCACCGAGAGGCCGAGGAGCAGCATCGTCCCGTGAATCCGCATCCGCATGTCGACCCTCACCCCAGCCCTCTCCCAGAGGGAGAGGGAGCTTTGCTCAGTATTCCCACTGGACTCCGCCCAGCACGCCTCGCGGAGTCCGCGGGTTGAACCGCTGGTCGCCCGCGTTGAGCAGGTTGTAGCCGTTGACGAAGACCTCGAACCCACCCTTCAGCTTGTAGGTGACCTGGGCCTCGAGATCGAAATACGACGGCGCCCACACCTCCTCCTCCTCGCCCAGGCCGATCACGTTCGCCATGCCGCCATCCGTGCCCAGGTAGTAGGGCCGGCCACCCACCCACGAGCCACGGACGGTGGCCTCGAGGTTCAGCGGGCGGACCCTCGTGGAGAGTTGCGCGTTGACCCGGTGCCGGGCTCGGCCCTCCAGTGGGCGGTCACGCGTGACATCCTTCGCGTCGAGCCGTGTATAGGACAGGTCCAGGTACGTGGCGCGCACGGGCAGGCGGAAGTGTCCGTTGAGCTCGAGTCCCTGCGTGTACGCCCTGGCCACGTTCTCGTAGTTGTAGGTCACCGGATCATCCGGGTTGGGCACCCCGCTGGCCGTGACGTTGATGAGGTTGTTGAGCCGGGTGTGGAAGCCGCTCACGGAGAAGATCCACCCGTCGATGGGCGGGCGCCAGTCCAGGCCCACGTTCACCGCCGCAGAGCGCTCGGCCGTGAGGTTGCGGTTTCCCGCGACGACGTAGCCGATGCCCTGGTTGGAGAAGCGCAGGTACAGCTCCTGGAACGACGGCGGGCGGAACCCGAGTCCCACCGAGGCTCGTGCCGTCAGGGCCGGGATGGGATCCAGCTTGAGGGCGAGCCGTGGCGAGGGCGCTCCGCCGAACTGCGAGTCCAGGTCGAAGCGGAAGCCCGGTGCCACCTTCAGCTTCGGCCCCGAGCCGTCCGATGACAACGCCACATCCCACTCGTCCTGGAGGAACGCTCCGCCCCGGATGCGGCCCACCGGGCTCTCCTCGAGCCGTGCCGAGGAGAGCCGCTCGCCGAGCACCTCGATGCCTCCGGTGATCGCGTGATGGCCCATGCGGTGGTCCGCCTGGATGACGCCTTCGTAGAGGCGATTGAAGTTCTGCGAGTAGTCGTCGAGCGCCCGCGAGCCGCGCTGGTCTTGCAGGAGTTGATCCCGGAACAGGCCGAAGTGTCCCCGGACGAGCAGGGAGGTGTCATCGGCGAGCTGCTTCCTGCCGCCGAGCGAGAGGTCGAACTGCTCCTGCCGCTGTCTCCGGTCGAGCACCGCGCCCGAGGGGTTGAGGTCGACGGCGTTCTCGTCACGCTGGTTGTACTGGCTGCGCAGCCACAGCCGCGAGCGCTCATCCGGGGCATAGGCGAGCGCCACGTCACCGTCGAACCGGCGGATGCCCGCGCCGCTCGTCGCCGCGTCCGCGGGCGCCCAGTCGTAGGGACTGCGGGTGCGGTAGCTGCCGCCCACGCGAACCTCGAAGGGGCCCTGCTTCGTGCCCGCGTTCGCGCGGAAATCGCCCTCGAGCAGCGCTCCGAACGAGCCCCGGGCGCTCAGCTCCAGCGGGCGCTGCACGCGCCGGGAGATGAGGTTCACCACGCCGCCGATGGCATCCGCGCCATAGAGCGCAGCGGCCGGTCCCTTGACGATCTCCACGCGCTCCACGTCGCGCAGGCTGAAGCGCCCCAGGTCGAGCGTGGTGCCCACCCGGCCGCTCACGCGCTCGCCGTCGACGAGCACGAGCACGTATTCGGGATCCAGGCCCTGCAGGCGCAGTCCCGTGCCTCGGAAGGTTTGAACCAGTTCCACTCCCGGGTGTTGCTGGAGGAGCTGGCCCAGGTCCCGGGCGCCGACTGCTTCGATCTGCTTCCGGGTGATGACCTCGGTGGCCACCACCACGTCCTCGAGCTTGCGCTCGGCGCGCGAGGCGGTGACGACCGTCTGCTTGCTTCGGTCGATCTCCTCGGGCTCGGGGGGGGCCGGGGAAGGGGAGGGCTCGGAGATGGCGGGACCGGCGGCGTCCGGTCTGGAGGCGCCCTCGCCGGGCTGCTGCTGGGGGTCGATCAGCTGGCCCACCACGAGGGCGGCCACCAGGGGGAGGATCACGGAGTGACTCTCGGCCGGATGACCTTCGCCGTCAATGGGGTGGGGCCGTGGGTTTCTCTCGAACGAAAAAGGCCCCAGGTTCGGAAACCCGGGGCCCTCGATACCCTCACCCCGTCCCTCTCCCAGCGGGAGAGGGTGAGGTGCTACGCGGCCTTCGCCTGGCCCTTGCCGAAGGTCAGCCCGTCCTTGTCCGCGTCCACCACGATGTGGTCCCCGGGCAGGTACTCGCCTCCCAGCACCTTCAGCGCCAGCGGATCCATCAGGTACTTCTGGATGGCCCGCTTCAGCGGCCGGGCCCCGTATGTCGGATCGTACCCGCGCTCGGCCAACAGCGCCTCCGCCTTCTCCGTCAGCTCCAGCGTCAGCCGCTTGTCCGCCAGCAGCTTCTGCATCCTCGCCACCTGGAGGTCCACGATGCGCTGGATGTCCTTCTTCCGCAGCGGCTCGAAGATGATGATCTCGTCCACCCGGTTGAGGAACTCCGGCCGGAAGTTCTGGCGCAGAATCCCCAGCACGTCGTTGCGCGTCGCCTCGTCCAGCTCCTCCTTGCCCGCCATCCCCTCCTGCAGGGCCTGCGAGCCGACGTTGCTCGTCATGATGAGCACCGTGTTCTTGAAGTCCACGGTCCTCCCCTGGCTGTCCGTCAGCCGGCCCTCGTCGAGGATCTGCAGCAGCATGTTGAAGACGTCCGGGTGGGCCTTCTCGATCTCATCGAACAGGACCACCGTGTACGGCCGGCGCCGCACCGCCTCGGTGAGTTGGCCTCCCTCCTCGTAGCCGACGTACCCCGGAGGCGCGCCCACCAGCCGGGCCACGGAGTGCTTCTCCATGTACTCGGACATGTCGATGCGCACCATCGCGCTGTCGTCGTCGAAGAGGAACTCCGCCAACGCCTTGGCCGTCTCCGTCTTGCCCACGCCCGTGGGGCCCAGGAAGATGAACGAGCCGATGGGCCGGTTCGGGTCCTGCAACCCGGAGCGCGCACGGCGCACCGCGTTGCTCACCGCCTCGATGGCGCTGCGCTGGCCGATGACCCGCTTCGTCAGCCGGTCCTCCATGTTCACCAGCTTCTGGACCTCGCCCTCCAGCAGCTTGGAGACGGGGATCCCCGTCCACTTGCCCACCACCGCCGCGATGTCCTCCGCGTCCACCTCCTCCTTGAGGAACTTGTGGGTCTTCTGTAGCTCGGCCAGCTTCGCGTTCTGCTGGACGATCTCCTTCTCCAGGCCGGGGATGACGCCGTACTTGATCTCCGCCGCCTTGTTGAAGTCACCCTGCCGCTCGGCCGCCGCCTGGTCGTTCTTCGCCTTCTCGAGCTTCTCCTTGAGCGCGCCAATCCCGCCGATGGCCTTCTTCTCCGAGTCCCAGTGGGCCTTCAGCGTGTTGAAGCGCTCGTTGAGGTTCGCCAGTTCCTTCTCGATCGTGGACAGCCGCTCCTTCGAGTGCGGATCCGTCTCCTTGCGCAGACCCTCGCGCTCGATCTCCAGCTGGGTGATCTTCCGCCGCACGTCGTCGATCTCCGTGGGCATCGAGTCGATCTCGATGCGCAGGCGGCTGCATGCCTCGTCCACCAGGTCGATGGCCTTGTCCGGCAGGAAGCGGTCGGAGATGTAGCGGTTGGACAGGTTGGCCGCCGCCACCAGCGCGGAGTCCTGGATGCGCACGTGGTGGTGCACCTCGTAGCGCTCCTTGAGGCCGCGCAGGATGCTGATGGTGTCGTGCACGCTCGGCTCGCCCACCATCACCGGCTGGAAGCGCCGCTCCAGGGCCGCGTCCTTCTCGATGTGCTTGCGGTACTCGTCCAGCGTGGTCGCGCCGATGCAGTGCAGCTCACCGCGCGCCAGGGCCGGCTTGAGCATGTTGCCCGCGTCCATCGCGCCCTCGGCCTTGCCCGCGCCCACCAGGGTGTGCAGCTCGTCGATGAAGAGGATGATCTCCCCCGCCGCGTCCGCCACCTCCTTGAGGACCGCCTTGAGGCGCTCCTCGAACTCGCCGCGGTACTTGGCTCCGGCCACCATCGCGCCCAGGTCCAGTGTCACGAGGCGCTTGTTCTTCAGCCCCTCGGGCACGTCCCCGTCGATGATCCGCCGCGCCAGGCCCTCGACGATGGCCGTCTTGCCCACGCCCGGCTCACCGATGAGCACCGGGTTGTTCTTCGTGCGCCGGCTGAGCACCTGGATGCAGCGGCGGATCTCCTCGTCACGTCCGATGACGGGATCCAGCTTCCCGGCCCGCGCCGCGTCCGTGAGATCGCGGCCGTACTTCTCCAGCGCCTGGTAGGTGGACTCGGCATCCTGGCTCGTCACGCGGCCGGAACCCCGCACCTCCTTCAGGCTGGACAGCACGCGCTCGCGCGTCACGCCGGAGGACTTCAGCACCTCGCCCACGGCCCCCTTGTCCTGCGTGAGGGCCAGCAGCAGGTGCTCGCTGGAGATGAAGTCGTCCTTGAGGGACTTCGCCTCGTCCTCGGCCTTGTCGAAAGTCTTCAGCAGCCGCTGGCTGAGCATCGCGCCTTCGCCGCCCTGCATCCTCGGCAGCTTCTGGAGCGTCTCCCCCAACCGGCCGGCGAACAGTTTGACATCCACGCCAATCTTGCGGAGCAGCGGCTCGACGATGCCGTCCTTCTGTCCGAGCAGTGCCGTCGCGAGGTGCTCCGGCTCATAGTTCGGATTGTCGGCCCGCCGGGCCAGGGACTGTCCCTCTTGAATGGCCTCCTGCGCCTTCACTGTGTATTTGTCGAGTCGCATGTCACCAACGTAAGGGTCGGGGACCCCTTGGCAAGCACGCGCGGCCCCCCCTACCTTTCACGTCCCGTGCGGCCCGGATGGTTGGATCCTCCACGTTCTTCCAGGCTCTCCGGGAGTTGCCTTTCCCAGGTCAGCCCGGGTATATGCCCGCCCGCACACCGGGGGGCATCCACTGGAAGCGCATGGCGGTTATCTCATTCGAGTTGAATCCCTGGGCGGCCTGAAGCTGATGGAGCTGGCCCGGCAGGCGCTTGCCGAGGATGGTGCCCCGGCGGACTCCCTGCTGACGGTGTCCGTCTACCGCCGGCGCAAGATCGTCCGGCTGGCCCTGGATGGACCCCACACGGCGGGGCGGAGGGGCTCGCACTGGTATAGCGAGCACCACACCCTGGCCCGATTGCTGTCCAGGGAGGTGGGCGTCACCGTCCACTCCTACGTGTACGACCCCCAGGAGTACGAGGAGGTCAAGGCCTTCGGAGGAGGGCAGCACGTCGGTGGGGAGCGCCTGCTGTACGACGAGGTGGAGCTTCCCGAGTGCCTGGACGGCGAGTTCGACGACGAGGCCTTCGCGCGGATGCAGGCCCAGTGGCCGATGGGCCACCTGGCGTGGGTCTTCGGGGTGGAGCGCGAGCTGCTGCTGCAACTGCACCGCATGCAGGGGACGAGGCTGGTGCTCAACGGCTCGGGGCCGGATTCACCGTCTCCCCTGGATCAGCTGCTGCGAGGCGTCCCGGCCTGAGGCCCTGAGGAGGGCCCGGCGCGAGGAGGTGCTCAGTCCTCTTCTTCGGCGAGATCGCCGTCCAGGAGGCTGACGGCCTGGCGGACGTGTTCGCTGCGGAAGTACTGGCCGAGCAGGGCGAAGGTGCCGGCGACGAGCGCCGTCAGCCCCACCGCGCTGGCGGAGACGAGCCAGGGCATGACCTGGAGGTGATCGGCGGCCGGACCCTGGAACTCGGGGAGGGTCCTCATGGCCTCGACCATGACGGGGCCCATGCGCCGGGCCACCACGGCCCCCTGGGCTCCGTCGATGGTGCGCAGCAGGGCCGCGGTGATGGCGGCTCCCCCGAGCATCCGGCGCATCCGTTCCAGGGGGAGCCCATCGGGGCGGAGCATCCGGCCCGCGGCGACGAAGACGAGGGCACAGGCCACCGAGAGCGCCCCCAGGGTGAGCGCGCGCGACTCGCGCATGGGCTCGAGCGCGGCGAGCTGCGCGTCGGCGATGCGTGCGTCGATGGAGGGATCGCCCACGATGGAGAAGTTCGACGAGCCGCTGGCCTCCCTGAATTCCGAGAGCCGGCTGAGCCCCATGGACTCACTCAGGGCGAAGAAGCCCGTGAAGGCGGAGAGCACGAGGCAGACGAACGCCGCGAAGCGGATGCCTCGCGGCAGGCCCTGGGAGGGGGAGACCGGTCGACTCACCGCTTGCTCGCCTCCACGAAGCGCAGGCGCAGGTCGGCGAGGAGGTTGTCGAAGAGCTGCTGCTCCTCGGACGTGAGGTTGCCGCGCGTCTTGTCGTGCAGCATTCCCAGCAGATCCAGGCTCTGCCGGGCGAGAATCAAATCCCGCTCGGACCTGCCCGTCTCCGGATTGGGCGCCTCACCCAGGTGGATGAGGGCGCTGGAGGCCAGGCCGATGAGGAAGGTGCTGAAGGTGATGGGCGCCTCGGGCGCGCTCTGCCGCGCCTCGCCCTTCATCACGAACGTCTCTCCGCGCTTCTCCTCGCTCATGGCGTCACTCGGCCGACTCGGAGTCCTTGTCGCCCTCGTCCTCCTCGTCCTCGAGATCCTCGTCGTCGTCCTCGTCGTCGAAGTCCTCGTCGTCGAAGTCCTCGTCGTTCTCGAGCTCGTCGTGCATCACCGTCTCGACGGGGACGGCCTTCTCGGCCACGTCCGGCAGGGACTCGATGTGGTGCTGGTACGCCTTCTCGTCCAGCTCGCCACTGCGCAGGTAGCGGTCGGCCGTGCGCTTGTCGAGGTACTTGGGGTCTGTCGTATCGGCCATCGTCAACTCCTCGGAATCTCTTGGAAAAGGGCGCGCCACCTTATAGCAGGGCTGCCCTCTGT
Organism: Archangium violaceum; assembly: GCF_016859125.1. Lineage (NCBI taxonomy): Bacteria > Pseudomonadati > Myxococcota > Myxococcia > Myxococcales > Archangiaceae > Archangium > Archangium violaceum. The sequence continues at coordinate 7,690,918 of NZ_CP069338.1, forward strand.
CAACGCCACTGAACCCACACCCGTCCCGGAGCCGATGAACGTTCCCCTCGTTCCATCCCTTCCCCGAGGTTCGTTCTCGCTCGCCGAGGACATTGCCGAGCGCGTCCGGCGCCTTTCCTCTGCTTTTGACAGGGGCGCCCTGGGGGCTAGCCTCGCGAGCGGAGACGTATGACGCACAAACTTCATGGCCAGCCTCCGCGCCGGCCGAACATCGGTATCACCCCGGACTACAGCGCGAACCGGCCGGACTCGGCGTTCGCGTACTACGAGCTGAAGGTGCCCTACGCGGACGCGGTACTGCGCGCGGGGGGCCTGCCCTTCGTGCTGCCGTACTCGGACGAGCTGGCGTGCGTGGACGCGTACCTGGATCGTATCTCCGGGCTGCTCGTCACGGGCGGGGCCTTCGACATTCCGCCCGAGGCCTATGGTGAGACGGCCCGTGAGGGCATGGGGCCGCTGAAGCTGTCGCGCACCGCCTTCGAGACGGCGCTGATGCGTGGGGCGCTCAAGCGCAACATGCCGGTGCTGGGCATCTGCGGGGGCATGCAGCTGCTCAACGTGGTGCTCGGAGGCACGCTGCACCAGGACATCGGCCGCGAGGTGCAGGGGGCACACGAGCACGAGCAGAAGCACGACCGGACCCAGCCGCAGCACCCGGTGGACGTGCGAGAGGGGACGCTCCTGGCGGATGCGGTCGGCCGGGGTCAGCTGATGGTGAACTCCACGCACCACCAGGCGGCGTGCCGCATGGGCCCCCAGGTGGTGGTGAGCGCGGTGTCACCGGATGGGGTGGTGGAGGCCATCGAGTCGCCCCAGCACGCCTTCGCATTGGGTGTGCAGTGGCACCCGGAGTTGATGCTCAACACGGTGCCGGTGAACGTGGGCGTGTACCGGGCGTTCATCCAGAAGGCACGCGAGCACCGGCGGTGACTGGGGCGCCGCGCATCCTGCTGTGCGCGGGCCACGAGCCCACGGGACGAGCGGGGCTGCTCTCGGACGTGGCGGCGGTGCGGGCGCTCGGTGGGGCGCCCGTGGCGGTGCCATCCGCGCAGACGGCGCAGGGGCGGGGAACCTTCCTGTACCAGTCCACGCCGCCGCGCGTGTTGAGGGCCCAGGTGAAGGCGGCGCTCGAGCTGGGGCCGCTGCACGCGGTGAAGCTGGGCCAGGTGCCCGGGCCGTCGCAGCTGGCCGCGCTGCGCGAGGCGCTCGAGGGCGTGGACGCGTGGTGGGTGGTGGACCCGGTCGTGCGGACCTCGAGGGGCGAGTCACTCTCGAAGCTGACGCGGCGGCACTACCTGTCGCTGGCGGGACCGAAGGTGGTGCTCACCCCGAACCTGGACGAGGCGGCGTGGCTGCTCGGCGGGGGAGCGGTGCGCACGGTGGAGGAGGCTCGCGAGGCGGGGAGGGCGCTGGTGGCCCACGGCTTCGGCGCGGTGCTGGTGAAGGGCGGGCACCGGGCCACGGGGGCGGTGGACGTGCTGTGCCTGCCGGAGCGGGACGTGGTGCTGGAAGGCACTCGATTGGAGCGCCCACCCGAGCGCCGGGGGACGGGCTGTCGGCTGGCCTCGGCCTTCGCGGTGGAGCTGGGCAGGGGCAGGCCGCCCACTGCCGCCGCGCGCCGGGCGAAGGCCCATGTGACGCGCTACCTGCGCTCCGGCCGTGACTGAGCTTCCGGGATCGTAGGCCGCACGCGGCCTACTCCATGCGGGCCCGGCTCTCGAAGCGCGTGTACTCGGCGAGGAAGACCAGGTCGATGTCTCCGATGGGGCCGTTACGCTGCTTGGCGATGACGAGCTGCACGGGGATCGCCGTGGTTCCGCCACCCCCACCGCCGCCTCCTCCTCCGCCACCCCCGCCGCCGCCCTCGCCCTCGGTCTGGTCCTCGCGGTGGATGAACATCACCACGTCGGCGTCCTGCTCGATGGCGCCCGACTCACGCAGGTCCGAGAGCATCGGCTTGCCGCCCTTGCGCTCCTCCACCTTACGGCTGAGCTGCGAGAGCGCGATGATGGGCACCTCCAGCTCCTTGGCCAGCTGCTTGAGCGCGCGGGAGATCTCCGCGATTTCCAGCTGGCGGCTCTCCACCTTGCCCTTCTGGTGCATCAGCTGGAGGTAGTCGATGACGATCAGCGACAGCCGCGGATCCCTCTGCTTGAGCCGCCGCGCCTTGGCGCGCAAGTCGAACGGGGACAGGCCGCCCGAGTCGTCGATGTAGATGGGGGCGTTGTAGAGCTTGCCCGCCATCTCCTGGAACTTCTCCTCGTCATGTGGGGTGAGCCGGCCGCCGCGCAGCTTCTTCATGTCCACACGCGCGCTCGAGGCCAGCAGACGCATGAGCAGCTGATCCGCGGGCATTTCCAGGCTGAAGATGGCCGCAGCCTTCGGCTCCTCCGCGAGCCCCACGTGCGTGGCGATGTTCATCGCGAAGGACGTCTTTCCGCAGCCGGGGCGCGCCGCGAGGATGATGAGCTCGCCGCCGTGCAGTCCCGTGAGCTGGTTGTCCAGGTCGACGTAACCCGTCGACAGGCCGGTGATGCCCGTCGTCGCGGTCTTCATCTTGTCCAGGAGGTCCAGCGTGTGCTCCATCAGCTCGCTGACGGGCCGCAGATCTCCCTCGCGCTTCTTCTCCGCCAGGTTGAAGACCTTGCGCTCGGCCTCGTCCAGCAGCACGTCCAGCTCGCCCGTCTCCTGGCTCGCGAGCTCCTGGATCTCCCGCCCCACGCCGGCCAGCCTCCGCCGGATGGCCTGGTCCTTGACGATCTTCGCGTACTGGATGACGTTGCCCGGCACGGGCACCATCTGGTCCAGGCTCATCAGGTAGGCCGGGCCACCCACTCCCGCCAGCTGCCCGAGCACCTTCAGCTCCTCGGCCAGCGTCAGGTGGTCCACCTGCCGTGAGGAGCCGTCCAGCTTGAGCATCGCGGCGAAGATCTGCGAGTGCGCCGGACTGGCGAAGTCGTCCGGGTGCACCACCTCCGCGATGCTGGCGACGATCGTGTTGTCCGCGAGCACCGCGCCCAGCACCGCGCGCTCCGCGGCGAGGTCCTCGTGGGATTTCCTGCCACCGGTCCGAATATCGAGGATGTTGTCCATGGGTGCCCGGCCAGTATACCGCGTCGCTACAGGTCTGTAGCGAGCACCTTGGCAGCGGCCTCCGACATGCCAGGGCGGGTGGACTGGCTCCCTCCCGCAAAAGGAAGGGCCGCCCGGGAGTCGAATCCCGGACGGCCCTGGTGCTTCACAGGCGGGGGGAGGGCTCAGGCCTCCGCCGCGACCTCGACCTTGATCTTCGCCGCCACGTCGCGGTGCAGCCGCAGCTCCACCTCGTACTGACCCGTGGCCTTGATGGGCTCGGCCAGGTGCAGCTGGCGGCGGTCCACCGTCTGGCCCTGGGCGGCGAGCGCCTCGGCGATGTCCAGCACGGTGACGGAGCCGTACAGCTTGTCCTGCTCACCCACCTTGCGGCGGATGGTGACCTTCACCGCGCCCAGCTTCTTGGCCTGCTCCTCGGCGGCGCCCTTCAGCTTGGCGTTGCGCGCCGAGATGACAGCGCGCTCGTGCTCGAGCTGGCGCACGTTCTGCTCGGTGGCCAGCACCGCGAGCTTGCGCGGCAGCAGGTAGTTGCGGCCGAAGCCGTCCTTCACCGTCACGAGCTCCCCGGACTTGCCCAGGTTCGCGACGTCCTCACGAAGAATGACCTTCATGTGATGTCTCCGTTCGTTCGAGGGGCCGGGCTAGCCGACCATCGCGTTGTAGGGGAGCAGCGCCAGGCCGCGAGCGCGCTTGATCGCGGTGGCGATCTCACGCTGGTGCTTGGCGCAGTTACCGGAGATGCGGCGGGGGATGATCTTGCCGCGCTCGGTGACGAAGTACTTCAGGGTCGACTGATCCTTGAAGTCCACCTTGGCGTTCTTCTCGGCGCAGAAGCGGCAGACCTTCTTGCGGCCGAAGCCACGGCCACCACGCTTCTCGTCATCACCACCCGCGCCGCCGCCGCGGCCACCGTCCCTGTCACCCCTGTCCCTGTCCCCGCCACGCGGAGCGTTCCTATCATTGCCGATCATGAGTGTTCTCTCGTCTCTGGAATGGGTCCGTGGAAGACGACCGGGATGGCACTAGGCCTCCTCGGTGGTCTCCTCATCCGCCTCGGGGGCCTCGTCCGCGGTATCGACGCGCTCAGCAGCGGGCGCCGCACCCGGGCGGGTCTCCTCGACGTCGCCGGCCAGCTTCAGGTCCTCGAGCACCGGACGGGTCTCGGGATCCACCTCGTCCGCGAGCTTCACGGACAGGTAGCGCGTCACCTCGTCGAAGATGCGGAGGTTGCGCTCCACCTCGGCCACCAGCCGGGTGTTACCCAGGAAGTTGGCGTGGATGTAGATGGCGCGGGGCTGCTTGGCGATGGGGTACAGCGTCTTCTTCTTGCCCCACACCGTGAAGCGGATGACCTTGCCACCCTCACGGGCGACGATGCCGCGGACGCGCTCCTTGAGCTTGTCCACGTTGTCGTCGGTGAGGTCAGGCTTGACCAGGAAGATGGTCTCGTACTCACGAAGCCGCGTGGCGGCCTGCGTATCAGCCATGTTTCTCTCCCCTTGGGGTTGAGTGCCCCCCGGTTGCCCGAGGAGCGGGGAAACGGTCGGACGGTCCAAGGGGGATCGTCCGCCGGGAACGGGAAAACCGCGCGCCCGTCTCCCTCGCGCTTCGTCCCGAGTGCACGCACCCGGGATGATGGAAAGGAACAGTCCAACCTCGCCGGAGCTTCCGGGAGGCGGGGAAGGGGCCTTCTACGGGGGGCCAGACCCCGAGTCAAGGCGCCCGCTTGTTGTACCGGTTCATGGCCGTCGCCAGTCCGTCGCGCACCCACGTCTCGGCCGCGTCCGCCGCCTGGGCGATCAGCTCGTCGAGCTGCCGGCGCTCGCCATCGTCGAAATTCGACAGCACGTAGCCGGCCACCCGGTCCTTGGCGTTGGGGCCCTGCGGCTTGCCGATGCCGAAGCGCAGGCGGATGAAGCCGTCCGCGCCCAGGGAGGAGACGCTGCTCTTCAGCCCGTTGTGGCCCCCGCTGCCGCCTCCCGCCTTGAGCTGCAACCGGCCGAAGGGCAGGTCCAGCTCGTCGTGGATGACGAGGATGTCCTCCACGGCGATCTTGTAGAAGCGCGCCGCCTCGGCCAGCGAGCGGCCGGACAGGTTCATGTACGTCTGCGGCTCCAGGAAGAGGACCTTCTCGCCGCCCAGGGAGCCCTGGCCCACCCGGGCCTGGAACTTCTCGTGGTTGAGCTCGGCGCGCGCGCGCGACAGCAGCGCGTCCACCACCATGAATCCGATGTTGTGCCGGTGGCGCTCGTACTCGCGCCCGGGATTGCCCAGTCCACAGATGAGCTTCATGGCAGACGCTCCAAAAACAGACGGGGCCAGCCCCTCCGGGCCGACCCCGCGTGCACAGAGTATACGGCGGGAAGAAGTGACTACTTCTTCGCGCCAGCCGCGGGCTTGGCAGCAGCGCCAGCCGCCGGCTTGGCCGCGCCGCCGGCCGCGGGCTTGGCCGCAGCCGCGGGAGCCGCCGCCGCGGGAGCCGCCTCGGCCGCACCCTCGGGCGCGCTGATGACTGCGATGGTGTAGTTGACGTTGGTCTTCACGACCACGCCCTCGGGCAGCTTCACATCGTTGATGTGGAGCGCCTGGGCGATCTTCAGCGGCGTCACGTCCACCTCGATCTTCTCGGGGATGGCGCGCGGCTTGGCGTAGACCTCGATCTCACGGCGGGCCTGGGTGAGCAGACCGCCCTCGGCCACACCCTCGGCCTTGCCGGTGAGCACCAGGGGCACGTTCACCTTCACCTGGTCGTCCTCGCGCACGGCGATGAAGTCCACGTGGAGGATCTCACGGGTGACCGGATCCTGCTGGTAGTCCTTGAAGAGGACCTGCTGCTCGCCCTCGCCGACCCCCTTCAGGGTGATGAGGGTGTTGAACTTGTGCGGGGTGTTGATGGCCTGGCGCACGGACTTGGGGTCGACCGCGACGGACAGCGGCTTCTCCAGGTGCTTGCCATAGACGACGGCGGGAACGAGACCCTGGCTGCGCAGGCGGCGGGCGGCGCCCTTGCCGGAGCCCTCGCGCGGCTTGACCTCGAGCATGCTCTTGTCGACGGACATGGATTTCCTCGGTGTGGGGACTGCGATGTGACCCCGCCGGAACGAACCCCGGCGCCTCTGGCATCCCGCCCCCGTGGCGGGCCCCGAGACGGCGCCTTGCGGAAAGAAGGGCCGGCGTGGTGTGGGGTGCGACATGCCAGCGCGGACGGCCAGAGTCAAGCCGCCCGGCGGGCAGGGGAGCCCCTCTCCGTCAGACGAAGAGGGAGCTGAGCGAGTCGGCGCGGTGGATGCGCGCGATGGCCTCGCCGAAGAGGCGCTCGGTGGTGAGCACGCGCACCTTGCCGGTGGCCAGGGCGGCGGGCGACAGGGGCACCGTGTCCGTGAAGACGAGCTCCTCGAGCGTCGAGTCCTGGATGCGCTGGATGGCGGGCCCGGAGAGGATGGGGTGGACGGCGTAGGCCACCACCCGGCGCGCGCCCCGGTCCTTCAGCGCGGCGGCCGCCTGGGTGAGCGTGCCCGCGGTGTCCACCATGTCGTCCACCAGCACCGCGTCCTTGCCGCTCACGTCTCCGATGAGGTTCATCACCTCGGAGGAGTTGGGCCGCGGCCGGCGCTTGTCGATGATGGCCAGGCCGCAGTTGAGCCGCTTGGAGTAGGCGCGCGCCCTCTCCACGCCGCCCGCGTCCGGCGACACGATGACCAGATCCTGCGAGTCGGGGAACTTCTTGCGCAGGTCGTCCAGGAACACCGGCGAGGCGTAGAGGTGATCCGAGGGGATGTTGAAGAAGCCCTGGATCTGCCCGGCGTGCATGTCCATGGACACCACGCGCGTGGCACCCGCCACCTCGAGCATGTCCGCGATCAGCTTGGCGGTGATGGGCGTGCGCGGCGCCACCTTGCGGTCCTGCCGGGCATACCCGTAGTAGGGCATGACCGCGTTGATCGAGCCAGCGCTCGCGCGCTTGAGCGCGTCGCACATGATCAGCAGCTCCATCAGGTGATCATTGGCCGGAGGGCACGTGGACTGGACGATGAAGACGTCCAGCCCACGCACGTTCTCGCCGATCTCCACGTGGATCTCCCCGTCGGAGAAACGGCCCACGGAAGCCTTCCCCAAAGGCCGCTTGAGGTAATCGCAGATGCGATGGGCCAGACCCGGATTGGAGCTCCCGGTGAACACCTTGAAGTCGCGAGGCTGCATGGGCGCGCTACTAACGCGCCCCGCGACGGAAGGGAAGCCCCTTCCTCCTGCTCGTCCGGCCACGTGCTCAGTCGTGCTCGGCGGCGGCCAGGAAGGGGCTCGAGCCCCCGGTGCCCGTTTGTTGGTGCCGCTCATATTCCAGAAGGATGGTCCTCTCCATCTGGTTGCGCGTGTCGGCGTTGAGCGGATGCGCGATGTCCTTGTACGTCCCGTCCTTCCGGCGCTTGGCCGGCATGGCGATGAACAGGCCGGACGCACCGTGAATGACTTTGAGATCCCGGATGACGAAACAGTGATCCAAGGTGATGGTCACGTAGGCCTTCAGCTTATCCTCGTCGACCGGATACACCTTGACGTCGGTGATGTTCATGGTCCCCCCCCGGACCTCCAGGGGTCCGAGCTAGCGGGGGAGACTGAGACAGACCGACCCGGAAAATCAAGTCTGTCCGGGCTTGTTGTACGTCAACCGACGCTTCGGAAGCACATGTGGGCCAGGAAGGCCAGATGGTAGATATCAATGACGGTGTAGAGCGCGGCCCCTGCCTGGATCGCCCGCTGGCTGATCCGCATGGAGCGGTGCAGGCACAGCAGCGTCAGCCCCAGACTCACGATGGCGAGCTTGGAGGCCATGAAGGCCAGGGGCGAGTGCTCGTAGGCCATCCGCATGAGCGGGTTGAGCTCCTCGGCCACATCCAGTTGTAAAAAGGTGAGGGTGAAGAGCCCGTCCAGCAGGTTGAGCACCAGCAGCAGGGCCGCTGCCGGGCTGATGTGGAACGAAGCGCCCTCGATACCCGCCCAACGTGTTGCCTGCGTCGTCGCCGCCACCCGATCCTCCCCGATGGAATCCGGGCGGGGTTCTTCAAGATGCTTGCCAACAGGGAGGGGTGGGGGCTGGCGGGCGCCGCCTGGAGTGGTGGGCTCTTGAAAGTTGACGTGCCAGGAGGGGCGTGACACAGGAGACGCGCGATCCCGCACACGCCCCCGAGCGAGTCCTCCTCGTGCATCAATTTCCCACAGATATCGGGTGGATAGAGGTCATCTGCGGCTCGATGTACTCCGGCAAGACCGAGGAGTTGATTCGCCGCATCAAGCGTGCCGTATACGGCAAACAAGTGGTCCAGGTCTTCAAGCCGAAACTGGACATCCGCTACGACGAGACCCAGGTCGTCAGCCACTCCCAGCTGAAACTGACGTCCATTCCGATTGAACGGGCTGAAGAAATTTTCCTTCACCTGTCCCCTCGAACCCAGGTGGTGGGTATCGACGAGGTACAGTTCTTCGGGCCCGAGGTGGTCCCGGTGTGTGAGGCCCTGGCCAATCGGGGGCTGCGCGTCGTCGTCGCGGGGCTGGACCAGGACTACCAGGGGCGCCCCTTCGAGCCGATGCCACAGCTGCTGGCGGTCGCCGAGTATGTGACGAAGCAACTGGCCATCTGCGTGGTGTGTGGGAATCCGGCCAATCGCTCGCAGCGGCTGGTGGATCGCGGGGAGCGGGTGGTGGTGGGAGCCGCCGGAGCCTATGAGGCGCGCTGCCGCAAGTGCCACCGGGCCGAGCCCACCGAGGCCACGCCTCCCCAGACGCTCGATTTGTTCAAGGACTGAATCTCCGGAAGCCTGGCCATGCGCGACACCCTCTACGCCAACGTCCCCTTCCAGTTGAGCGAGATGCCCCACCGGTACGGGCCCAACGTGCACCTGGTGGGCAATCCGTTCCTGCTCTCGCAGCTGGCGAAGCTGTGCTCCAAGGCGACGGTGCAGCCGGAGATCAACCGGCTGGTGGCGCTGCTCTACTCGGATCTGGTGAAGACGGTCATCAACGCCGAGTTTCCGCGCAAGATGGTGGCCATGCCCACGCGGATGATCGATCACACGCCGCAGGGCATGTACCAGGGCGAGGTCATCGATCCGGCCGTGCGCGCGGTGACGGTGAACATCGCCCGCGCCGGCACGCTGCCCTCCCAGGTGGCGTACGATCTGCTCAACACCACGGTGGATCCGGTGCTGGTGCGACAGGATCACATCATCATGAGCCGGATGATCGACGCCAAGGAGACGGTGGTGGGGTCGAACATCGGAGGGGCCAAGATTGGCGGGGACATCGACGACGCGTTCGTCCTCTTCCCGGATCCGATGGGCGCCACCGGAGGCAGCCTGTGCACCGCGGTGTCCATGTACAAGGACAAGGTGCATGGCACGCCCCGGCGCATCCTCAGCCTCAACCTGATCGTCACCCCCGAGTTCCTGCGGAGGATTTCCCGCGAGCATCCGGATGTGGTGGTGTACGCGCTGCGCCTGGACCGCGGGCTGTCACCGCCGGAGGTGTTCGGCACGGTGCCCGGCGAGCTGTGGGAGAAGGAGCGGGGGCTGGATGACCGGCAATACATCGTCCCCGGTGGCGGCGGCTTCGGGGAGATCATGAACAACGCGTACGTGTAGAGGTAGGACCGTGGCTTTCTACGAGCAGGACGTCGGCACCCACATCGATGAGCAGAAGCTCCAGGCGCGCGTGCGCGAGCTGGGCGCTCAAATCACCCGCGACTATCAGGGCAAGGAGCTGACGCTCATCTGCGTGCTCAAGGGCTCGGCGTTCTTCGCCATGGATCTGGCGCGCTACGTGGACCTGCCGCTGACGATCGAGTTCCTCGGGGTGTCCTCGTACCAGGGCGGCACCGAGACGACCGGCGAGGTGCGCATCACCACCGACGTGAGCAAGCCCATGGCGGGCAAGCACCTGCTCATCATCGAGGACATCATCGACACCGGGCTCACCATGAGCTTCCTGCTGGAGAACCTCAGGGCCCGGCACCCCGCGTCGCTCAAGGTGTGCACGCTGCTGGAGAAGCCGTCGCGCGCGCGCGCCCAGATTCCCATCGACTACAAGGGCTTCGTCATCGACGACGTCTTCGTCGTGGGCTACGGGCTCGACTACTCCGAGCGCTACCGCAACCTCCCCTTCATCGGCGTGATGAAGGGGAAGTAGTCCGGCAGGTCCCCGGCCCGGCCCCCCGCACGAGGGGCAGCCGTGAGACCGGGCGCGCCAGGCAGGGCGGTGGGGCGGACCCCACCGTCTCTGCTCGGCTTCAAATGGGACGGCTCAGCAGTCGGAGCAGCCCCCGGGCTCTTCGCCGCAGGCGAGGGTGGTGAACTCCGGGCACTTCGGATCCTTCGTCGCTCCGTTGCCACCTTCGATGCGCGCGAGGTCCTGCACGAACAGCTCCTTGATCTTCTTGGCCTTCTTCTCCTTCTCCTGCGCCATGACGTTCTCCAGGATCGGATGACCCGCGGGCTCATCCCGCGAAGGTCACAGGCTCAAGGGAGCCTGCATCCCGAAGAACGGCTGTCGGCGCGAGCCCAGTCCATGAGGGCCAGGGGGCCTTTGCCCGCCCGGCGGCTCGCCCTTCGGCACACCGATCGCCAGGGGGCCGGTGGCCTCAGGGAATGGGAGAGCGTGCGGCCCTGGCGAGCGCCCGGGCGAGCTGGCCGAGCAGATCCGTGCCCGCGCGCGCATCGAAGCCGAGGAACATGGGCGAGGCGTTGAGCTCGAGGAAGCGCAGCGCGCCCCCTGCGTCGCGCTTGAGGTCCATCCCCGTCCAGCGCAGGCCCACCACCTCCGTGGCCCGCAGGCACTGGCGCGCCACCTCGGGCGGCAGCTCGAAGGACTCGATGCGCTCCTCGTTCTGCCGGAAGTCCAGCGCCCTGGAGATGATGCGCAGGCTGGCGACGATCTCTCCGTCGAGGACGTAGACGCGCACGTCCTCGCCGGGCATCAGCTCCTGGAAGGTGACGGGAGCGGCCTCCAATGCGGCGAGCCGTGCGTCCGTGAGATCCTCGGGCCCCAGCTCCTTCGTGGCCGCGCCGCCCTCGACGGGCTTGTAGGCCACGCGCCGCCCCGCGGCGAACCGGCGCACCGCCTCCGCGTCGTTCGTCCAGAGCGTCTCCGGCACCGGCAGCCCCGCGTTGGCCAGCAGCGCGAGCTGCACCGGCTTGGGCGTGCGCCAGTCCACGGAGAGCGGGTTGTAGAGGGGGACGCCCATCGCCTCCCAGCGTCCCACCAACCCCCGCAACAGGGTCATCTTCTCGCGAAAGGCCACGAGCGTGGTGCGCCAGTCGTCATCCATCGCCTCGCGTGCATCCACTCCGAAGGCGAGCGGGTGCGCGTGATAGCCGCGCAGGTAGATGGCGCCGGGCCGCTCGAGACGGCGGCCATCCAGGATGATGCCCCCGAGGTCGTCCGTGAGCGCCAGACGCGTCTCCTCGGGGAAGGTGAGGGTGTCCACCACCAGGGTTTCCACCCCTTCCTGCTCGACCCGGCGCGCCACCTCCGACACGTGCGCGTCCTCGCGGGAGCCCACGAAGAGCACGGGCCGGGCGGTCGGGTGGTTCGTCATGGGACGTGGTTCTCCGCGTGGACAGGGGGGTTCAACCCGGGTTCACTCGATACCCTCACCCTGACCCTCTCCCAGAGGGAGAGGGGACATTGGCGAAGCGGGTCAGGTGGAAATCGGCGTCTCCGAAGGTCCGGTCGATCGCGGTCAACCGCTTGAAGTAGTGGCCGGCGCTGTACTCCATCGTAGTGCCGATTCCTCCGTGCAGCTGGATCGCCCATTGTCCGATGAAGCGGCCGGACCGGCCGATCTGGACCTTGGCCGCCGAGATCGCCTTGGTGCGCGCCTGGGCGTCGGTGCTGTCCGCGCGGTCCGCGGCCAGGATCGCCATGGATCTGGCCTGCTCGTGGGCGATGTACATGTCCACCATGTGGTGCTGCAGCACCTGGAAGCTGCCAATCGGCACGCCGAACTGGGTGCGCGTCTTCAGATAGTCGAGCGTCACCTCGTTGAGCGCCTGCATGTTGCCCACCGCCTCCGAGCACAGGGCGGCGATGCCTCGATCGATCGTCTGCTCGATGAACGGAAACGCGCCTCCCTCCGGTCCCAGCAGCGCCGAGCCCGGTACCCGCACTCCCACGAGCATCACTTCCGCGGCGCGGGTGCCGTCGACGGTGGGGTAGCCGCGGATCTTCAGGCCCGGTGCGCCGCGCTCGACCAGGAACAGTGACAACCCGTCCCGGTCGCTCGTCTTGCCCGCCGTGCGCGCCGAGACGATCAGCCTGTCGGCGCAGTCACCCCCGAGCACCACCGCCTTGGCTCCGTCGAGCCGGTAGCCGTCCGCCTCTCGCTTCGCCGTGGTCTCCACGTGGGTGAGCGAATAGCGCGACCGGGGCTCACCATGGGCGAAGGCCAGGAACATCCCGCCCTCGGCCACGCGGGGCAGCAGCTCGGACTTCTGGGCCTCGTTGCCAGCGGCCCGGATGAGGCCCGCTCCCAGGACGACCGTGGGGATGAAGGGCTCCACCACCATTCCGCGGCCGAATGCCTCCAGGACGATCGCGAGATCCTGGAAGGTGCCACCAATACCTCCGTGCTCCTCGGGGATCTCCACCCCCAGCAGGCCCAGCTCGGCGAAGGTGGCCCACATCTTCCGGGAGAAACCGTCCTCCGATGCCAGGAGCTTCGCCCGCTCCTCGAAACCGTAGCGTTCGCGGATGAGACGGGCGGCGGTGTCTCGCAGCATCTGCTGCGTGTCGCTCAGATTGAAGTCCATGTGGCTGTCGCTCCTTTCCGCTCCGACTCAGAGGCCGAGCACGGCCTTGGCCAGGATGTTCCGCTGGATCTCGTTGGAACCGCCGTAGATCGTCACCTTGCGGTAGTTGAAGTAGTCCGGCGCCAGCGGGGCCGCGTACGCCGGACCGATCGGCTCGCCCTTCCACCCGTGCTCTCGCGCCTCGGGGTTGTACGGCAGCGCGTAGGGGCCCACTGCCTCCATCATCAGCTCGGTCAGGGTCTGCTGGATCTCCGAGCCCTTGATCTTCAGCATGTTGGCCTCGGCTCCCGGCGCCTGGCCGGACTGCTCGGCGGCGATCATGCGCAGGTTGGTCAGCTCCAGCGCCATCAGCTCGATCTCCACCGCCGCGACCTTCTCGCGGAAGCCCGGGGTCTCCATCAGCGGCACGCCGTCGGCCTTCTCCTCGGTGGCGATCTTCTTCAGCCGCGCCAGCTCCGCCTTCGAGCGGCCGATCCGCGCGATGTTGGTGCGCTCGTGGCCCAGCAGGAACTTGGCGTAGCTCCAGCCCATCCCAGGTTGGCCCACGATGTTCTCCTTCGGCACCCGCACGTTGTCGAAGAAGACCTCGTTGACCTCGTGCGCACCGTCGACGGTGATGATCGGACGGAGCGTGATGCCTGGCGTGCTCATGTCCGCCAGCAGCATGGAGATGCCCTGCTGCTTCTTGGCCGCCGGATCCGTGCGCGCCAGCAGGAAGATCATGTTCGCGTACTGGCCCAGGGTGGTCCACGTCTTCTGCCCGTTGAGCACCCACTCGTCGCCGTCGAGCTCCGCCTTCATCCGCAGCGAGGCCAGGTCCGAGCCCGAGCCCGGCTCGGAGAAGCCCTGGCACCACCAGTCGTCCATCCGCAGGATGCGCGGCAGGTAATAGTCCTTCTGCTTCTGGCTGCCGTAGGCAATCAGCACGGGGCCGATCATGCTCAGGCCGAAGGGCAGGGCCTGGGGTGCTCCCTCCTCGGACAGCACCTCGTCGAAGAGGTATTTCTGGACCGAGGTCCAGCCGGGACCGCCGTACTCCTTCGGCCAGTGCGGCGCTCCCCAGCCTCGCGCGTGGAGCCGGCGCTGCCACTCGACCTGCTCCTCCTTGCCGAGGTGCTGGTGTTGGAGGACCCGGTCACGCGTCTCGGGAGGGAGGTTGGCCCGCACCCACTGCCGGACTTCGTCGGCGAAGGCGAGTTCCTCGGGGGTGTAGTTCAGATCCATGGTGCTCTCCAGGGAGTGTCTTTGGATTCGTCGGGTGTGAGCCTGCTCGGGGTTCAGACCGCCTGCGCGAAGCCCTTGCCCTCGGCGACCAACCGCTCCAACAGCGGGGACGGCGTCCACCAGCGAGGCCCGTGCTGACGCGCGTACTCGCGGATCCTCTCCAGGGCCTTGGGCAGGCCGAGCTCGTGCTCCGCCCAGAACATCGGGCCACCCCGGTGGGCCGGGAAGCCGTAGCCGTAGAGGTAGACGATGTCGATGTCGCTGGCCCGGTAGGCGATGCCCTCGCGCAGCACCTCGCAGCCGATGTTCACCATGGCCAGGAAGCAGCGCTCGAGGATCTCCTGCTCGCTGAGCTCCCGGCGCTTGATGCCGTATTGCGCGGCCGTCTCCTCGATCACCCGGGCGACCACGTCGGAGGGGATGGGCGTGCGCTGGCCCGCCTCGTAGTCGTAGAAGCCCGCCTTGGTCTTCTGGCCGAGCCGGCCCATCTCGACCAGCTTGTCCGCCACGGCTCCGGACTTGACGTCGAAGGTGCCCGGCTCCCGGTCCTTGCGCGACTTGTAGCCAATGTCGAGGCCGGCCAGGTCGAACATCTGCAGCACACCCATGGGCATGCCGAACTTCACCAGGGCCTGGTCCACCTGCTGCGGCGTGGCGCCCTTGAGGACCAGCAGGCTACCCTCACGCCCGTAGCCCTCCAGCATGCGGTTGCCGATGAAGCCGTGGCAGTTGCCGGCGACCACGCCCACCTTCTTGATGCGTTTGGCGACGTCCAGCGCGGTCGCCAGCACGTCCGGCGCGGTCCGGGCTCCACGGACGATCTCCAGCAGCTTCATGACGTTGGCGGGGGAGAAGAAGTGCATCCCCAGCACGTCCTCCGGCCGCGAGGTGTAGCCGGCGATGGTGTCGATCGACAGGTACGAGGTGTTGCTGGCCAGGATGGCGCCCTTCCTGGCGACCCGATCCAGGGTCTCGAAGACCTTCTTCTTGACCTCCAGCGTCTCGAACACCGCCTCGATGAGGAGGTCCGCGTCGGCCAGCGCGTCGTAGGACAGGGTCGGTTTGATGAGGCCCATGCGGGTCTCCACCTGCTCCGACGTCAGGCGCCCCTTGGCCGCCGTGGCCTCGTAGTTCTTGCGGATGACGCCCAGGCCCCGGTCCAGCCCTTCCTGGTTCACCTCCAGGAGCGTCACGGGAATGCCGGCGTTCGCGAAGTTCATGGCGATGCCACCGCCCATGGTGCCCGCGCCAATGATGCCCACCGACTTGATGGTGCGCGGCTTCACGTCCGCGGGCAGGCCGGGGATCTTCGCGACCTGGCGCTCGGCGAAGAAGACGTGCTGGAGCGCCTTGGCCTGGCTGCTCTTCGCGCACTCGAAGAACAGCTCCTGCTCGCGCCGGATGCCTTCATCGAAGGGCAGGGTGACCGCGGCCTCCACCGCGTCGATGATGCGCTGCGGGGAGAAGAGGTTGCGCTTCTCCTTGGCGGTGCGCTGGCGCGCGGCATCGAAGAAGCCGGCGGGGATGGAGCTCGGGGAGAGGGTGATGTCGCGGACCCGGCGCCGCGGCGAGCCGCTCTTCTCCCGCGCGAAGGCGACGGCGGCCTCGGTCAGGTCGCCCACCACGAGCTTGTCGATGGCGCCCATCTCCTGCGCGGCGGGGGCCGGGATCGGGTCTCCGGAGATCATCGCCTGCAAGGCGGGCTCGACGCCGGCCAGCCGCGGCAGACGCTGGGTGCCGCCAGCTCCCGGCAGGATGCCCAGCTTCACCTCGGGCAGGCCGACCTGGGCGTTCGCCAGGGCCACGCGATAGTCGCACGCCAGCGCGACCTCGAAGCCGCCGCCAAAGGCCGTTCCGTGGATCGCCGCCACCACCGGCTTGGAGAAGGCGTCGAGCGCGTCGATCACCTCCGGCAGGCTCGGGAGCCTGGGCGGGCCGCTGAACTCGGAGATATCGGCGCCCGCCATGAAGGTGCGCCCGGCGCAGGCGATGACCAGGGCCTTGATGGTGCTGTCGGATTCGGCCTGCTTCAGCCCTTCGAGCATCGCCACCCGTACGGCCTGGCTGATGGCGTTCACCGGAGGGTTGTCGATCCAGAGGATGCCAACGTCACCATGCGCTTCGAAGCGTCCCGACATTCGCCTTGTCTCCTTTTCTTGCCGCCCCTCTCTACCAAGATTCCCCAGCGAAAATGGGGACTCCTGGTGTCACGTTCTCGCATTGGTTGGGGGGGTTACACTCACCGGGCCTTCGCGCGGGCCGGAGCTTTCTTCGCGGCGGATTTCTTCGCCGCCGTCTTCTTCGCCGCGGCCGGCGCGGACTTCCTGGCTGGTGCGCTCCGGGCCTTGGCGGGTGGCGCGGCCGTCGTCCCTCCCGCCTCTCCGCCGATTTGCGCCACGAGCTTCTTGGGCGCCACCGCGCGGTAGCTCTCGTCGAGCCACTTGCTCAGCAACTCCACCGGGGGCGTGTCGCGCGCACCGAAGCTGGCGCTCACCCAGCCGCTCTTGCCCAGGCCGTATCCGGTCGGCTGTGCGAAGGGCAGCATCAGCGCCGCGCCATTCGATTGCGGCAGCTTGACGGACATGAAGAAGCCCTCGCCGCTCACTCCCATGAAGACGAAGGCCTTGCCCTTCACCTTCAACGTCCGGTGGCCCCACGGGAAGTCCTCGGTGACCTCGGGGTAGCGCATTCCGACGTCGCGCAGGGCCATTTCGAACGGCACGAGTCTCTTCATCTCGGGGGGGACCGGGGTCATCGACATGGGGCACGTCTCCTCGTGGGCCCGCACGTATACCGCACGGGGCGCGGATGAACCGCGCCCCCGGATTCCTCCACCCTCCGTGCGTTCGACAGGCGCTCAGCGCGTCGTGCCCGTCCCGGGCTGCTCCGTCCCGGTGGGGCGCTGCTGCGTCTCGCTGTCGGTGGCCCGCGTGCCCTGCGGGGGCGCGGCGGGCGTCGTCGTGCTCCCCGGCGCCTGTTGCGTCGGCGCCGTCTGCTGTCCCTGTGCGGCCGGCGGGGGAATGGGCGTCTCGAGCGCCGTCGAGGCGCCGCCGGGCTCGCCGAAGCTGGCGTCCACGGCCCGCAGCGCCTTCTCCAGGGCCTGCGCCGCCGGGCCCACCGTGGAGAGCAGCTGATTGGCCCTCTGCGTGTTCCGGTTCCGGCTCTCCGCCGCCAGCTTCAGCTGCGTCAGCGCCTCCGTCACGTCCCGCCGCGCCTCCTCCAGCTTCTGCCTCGCCTGGAAGAAGGCCACGTCCGCCTTCATCGTCTCCAGTGTGCGGCGCTGCTCCTCCGTCAGCCCGGAGAGAAGCTCCGCGCGCCTCAGGTAGTAGAGGCCCTTCTCCAGCAGAGCCGGCTCGTCCGACTGCACCTTGGGCCGGGCAAGGCCCTCCAGCACCGGAAAGAGGGCCCGGTCCAGCTCGTCCCGCTCGGTGAACTTCTGCTCCAGCAGGGACGAGACGTCCCGGCCCTCCACGGCGATGGGGGCATAGGTGTCCGTCAGTCGCGCGTCCCCGGGCCGGTAGGGCACCGCTCCCGTGGGCAGCATCCGCCCCTTCATCACCACCAATTGCCCGTTTTCCAGGTTCAGGGAGAAGGTCCGGGCGTTCAGTTGAGACAGCAAGAAGACCACCGCCCCTCCCAGGCCGAGGATGAGGAGGGTGACGACCAGGCGCGTGAAGGCGCTCGTGGCCCGACGTCCAAAGCTCGGCCGGTTCTGTTGAGGGTTCATCATGGGATTCATATCGCTCGCTCCCCAGACGTCCGGGCGGGGAGGCGATTTCCCGGCTCCGGTCCTTTCCTTGGGACAACCGTCCCCAGGGCTATACTCGGCTGCCCGACCTCATGCATCCCACATTCCGCCGCCTGGGGACCAGCGAGCTGTTGCCCCGGTACATCTTCGCGGAGAGCCTCTTCGCACGCCGACGCGTGTTGGAGGTCGACGCCGTTGCCACCACCGGTGGCGAGAGCGCGCGCTTCCTCCTCGAGCGTGGCGCCCGTACCGTCGTGGCCTGTGACGCGGACCTCAAGGCGGTCGAGGCGGCCCAGAAGGCCCATGGCAGCGCCACGTTGCGCTACCGCGCCAACGTCTACGACGACCTCGAGCCCGGCAGCTTCGACCTGGTGTTGGTGGCGGACCTGGCTCCCTACGTGCGCGCGCCCACGCTGCTCGCGGAGCTGGCGCGGCTCGTCGGCCGGCAGGGCTACCTCCTCGGCGGCCTGCGCAACACGGCGGGCCTGGCCCTCTGGCAGCTCATGGAGGTGGAGGAGGGCGTGCCGCCCACGTACGGGCAGCTGCTCGACGCGCTCTCGCCGCACTTCACCCAGGTGGAGGTGGCCACCCAGTCCCCCGTGTTGGGTTATCAGCTCGCCTTCGAGAAGGGCGATGGCCTCCAGGTGGACGGCACCCTCATCCACGGCGGCGAGGCGGCCTACTTCGTGGTGGTGGCCGGCCAGGAGCCCGCCCGCATCGTGGACCCCACCTGGGTGCAGCTGCCTCCCGAGCCGCTCGCCTTCACCCGCGGGAAGCTGGACGAGGTGGCCCAGCGTGCCAGGGGCTGGGAGGAGCGCACCGGGCGCCTCAAGGAGTCCCTCACCCGGATGCGCGCGGAGCTGACCGACCGCGAGACGGAGCTCGCCCAGCTCAAGCCCTCGCTGGAGATCGCTCGCAATGACGTGGCCCGGCTCACCGCGCAGCTGGAGCAGGCGCGCGGCACCCCCGAGGCCGCCCGCGAGCGCGACGAGCTGTCCTCCCGCCTGCGCCGCACCGAGCTGGAATTGCAGGTGGCCCTGGAGCGCGTGACGGACGCGGACCGGCGCCTCGCCCAGCAGCGGCTGGAGCTGGAGGCCGCGGAGCGCGCCCGGAAGGAGGCGGATGTCCAGGCCCTGGGCGCCCAGGAGGCGTTGCGGCTGGAGCGCGCGCGCCGCGAGGAGCTGAACACCTCCCTGGAGGAGTCCCGCGAGCGCCTCACCCAGGCGTACACCCAGCTGCGCGAGCTGCAGGACGAGCTGGCCGGCCTGCGTGTCGAGCGCGAGAAGGACAGGCTCTCCTCGGAGCGCGCGCGGGAGCAGTCCGAGGAGCTGCGGCGGCAGGTGGAGGCGGCTCGTGAGCGGGAGCTGCGCATCGCCGAGCAGTACTCGACGGCGCTCGCCGCGGTGGAGCTGCTCAAGTCGGACGTGGCCCGGGCCGAGCGCGCGCGCGAGGAGGCGGAGAAGTCGCTGCGCCTCCAGGACGCGGACCTGGCGCGCGTGACGCGCGAGGTGGAGGACGGTGCCCGGCGCGTGTCGGCCGCGGAGGCCGCCCGGCGGGACGCGGAGATGCGCCTCACCGCTCGCGAGGCCGAGTGGCGCGGGTTGGAGACGGAGCTCACGGCGGCTCGCGCCACCGTGGAGCAGCTCACGGCCGAGGTGGACGCCCGCTCACGCGCCGAGGCCAACACCCGGGCGATGGCGGCCCAGCTCGAGCAGTCCCTGCACGAGCTCCAGGGTCGCCTGGCGTCGATGGAGGAGGAGCGGGTCCGCGCCGCGGTGGAGCTGGAGGAGTCCATCGACGAGGAGCGCCGGCGCGCCGAGGAGCGGCTGGCGCAGGCGGTCGCGGTGGAGCGGGCGAGGGCGGAGGAGGCCGAGGCCGGGTTCGCGCGGGAGAGAGCCGCGCGCGAGGCCCAGGAGCGCCGCGCCGAGGAGCTCGAGAATCAGGTGGCGGTGGAGGCCGGTGCGCGTGAGGACGCCGCGCGGGCCCTCGCCGAGCTGGAGGCCCAACAACAGCAGTGGGCCGACGAGCGCGGTGCCCTGCGCCGGCGCGTGGTGGAAGTCGAGTCCCTGCTGGCGGAGCTGGAGCGGGTGCGGGCCTCGGACGTGGAGTCCATCTCCCGGCTCGACGCGGCGCTGAAGGCGACGCAGGGCTCCATCGCGGCGGAGCAGCAGGCGCGGGCAACCGCCGACGAGGAACGCGAGCAGGCCCTGGCCGAGCTCGAGTTCGAGCGGCAGGGCAGGGTACGGCTGGAGGAGGCCGTGTCGCGGGCCCAGGCCGAGCTCGCGGCGGAGCAGCAGCGGCTGGAGGCGGCTCGGGAAGAGCTCTCGCGGACCCGCGCCGGGCTCGAAACCGAGCGGCAGCTGCGCATCGAGTCGAACGAGGAAGGGGCGCGCACCCGGTCCGAGCTCGACGAGGAGCGCCAGCAGCGGCTCCACGCGGAAGAAGTGCTGAAGCGGGCCCGGGCGGCGCTGGAGGCCGAGCGGCAACGCGCCACCCAGCTCGAGTCCGCGCTGGAGTCCGCGCGGCAGGCACACGGGGCCTCGGAAGAGTCCTTCGTCCAGGTCCGCGCCGAGCTCGACACCGAGCGGAGTCAGCGCGCCGAGGCCGAGGCATCGCTCGCGGCCGTTCGTGCCGAGCTGGAAGCGGAGCGCGAGGGCAGGGCCCGCTCCGAGGAATCGCTCGAGACCCTCCGTGCCGAGCTGGAAGCGGAGCGCGAGGGCAAGGTTGCTTCCGAGGCGTCGCTCGAGATCCTCCGTGCCGAGCTGGAAGCGGAGCGCGAGGGCAATGCTGCTTCCGAGGCGTCGCTGGCGCTCGTCCGGACGGAGCTCGACACCGAGCGGCGGCAGCGGACCGAGGCCGAGGAGTTGTTCGCGGCGGAGCGCCAGGAGGCGGAGGAGCTGCTTTCCCAGGTGCGTGCCGCGCTCGAGGCGGAGCAGCGGGCTCGCGCGGAGGCGGAGAGCGGGCTCGTGGAGCTGCGCTCGACGTTGGAGGCGCTGCGGAGTGCGCTCTCGGAGCTGGAGGTTTCGCGGGCCGAGGTCCGTGCCGAGGCGGAGTCCCTACGGCAAGAGCTGCTGTCCGAGCGCACCTCACGCACGGCCCTGGAGAAGTCGCTGTCCGAGGCGCACGCGGACCTGGAGTCCGCCCGGGCGGGGGCGGACGAGCGCGAGCGGGCACGGCTCGAGGCACTGGAAGCGGCCCGGCAGGAGTCCTCGGCGTTGCGCGCGGAGCTGGAGTCGGCCCGGCGCGAGGGGACGGAGCTCGGCGCCTCCCTGGCGGAGCAGAAGCGGCTCGTCGAGGAGCTCCGGGCACGCGAGGAAGCCATCTCTTCCGAGCGCGAGGCCCGCAAGCGCGACGCGGTGGAAGTCCGGATGGAGCTGGAGGGCCTCCAGGACGAGCTCGCGAAGAAGGAGCAAGAGCTGGCGGCGCTGCGGGCCCAGGTGGCGCAGCTCGATGCCGCCCGGTTCCAGGCGCAGCAGGCCTCCATGGTGATTCAACAGGCCCACCAGGGCCTGAGGGATCGGGACGCCCACATCGCGCACCTCCAGAAGGAGCTGTCCGAGGCCAATGCCCGGCTCTCCTCCGAGCACGAGCAGATGGAGCTGCTCACCGTACAGCTCGAGTCGGCGCGGCGCATCGCGGGCAAGGCGCCCTCGCTCGAGTCGGCCCTTCAGGAGGAGCGCGAGGCGCTCGGGTCGGCCCGGGCCGAGTTGGAGAAGGCTCGTGCCGGGTTGGAGACCGCACACGCCGATCTGGAGACCCTTCGCGCCGAGCTGGTGCAGGCGCTCGCGGCGGGTCAGGCGGAGCGGGAGCGGGTCTCCGCGGCGGAGCGTTCGGCGAAGGAGCTCGAGTCCCGGCTCGCGGAAGCGTGGGCCGAGCTGGAGGCCGCGAAGGAGACGCAGACCGGGCTGACGGCCCAGGCGGAGGAGACGGAGCGCCTGGCGCGGGAGCGCGAGGTGTCCATCCTGGAGAAGCTGGGCGAGCTGGAGGCCCGGGCGGAGGAGACGGAGCGTCAGGCGAGGGAGCGCGAGGCGTCCGCGGAGGCGGAGCTCGCCGAGCTGCGGGCCCGGGCGGAGGAAGCGGAGCGGCGGGCGCAGGCCCGGGAGAGCTCCACGCAGGCGGTGCAGGAGCAGTTCGCGAAGCTCGAGGCGGAGAAGGGCACGCTCATGTCCGAGCGCGAGCGGCTCAATTCGGACCTCACGGTGGCTCGCGCGGCGCGCATCCGCCTGGAGGGCCGGGTGACGGCACTGGAGGCGGCCTCCGCCGAGGCCGTGAAGTTCCTGGATGCCGAGCGCGCGGAGAAGACGAAGCAGCAGCAGGCCGTCGAGGCGCTGACCGCCCGTCTCCAGTCCCTCGAAGCGGAGCGGGCCGGACTGCGGGAGAAGATCAAGCAGCTCGAGACGCGCAAGCCGGTGTCGGACTCCGAGGCGATCCTGGAGATGTCCGAGGAAGTGGAGCGGCTGCAGAGCGAGATCGATGCCCTCCAGGCCACCGTGGCCGAGCGCGACGCGGCCCTGGCGGAGCAGAAGCGCCTCCTGGAGGCCAGGGAAGCCGAGCTGGCCCCGCTCAAGCGCATGGCGGCTCGCAAGGGTGCTGATACCGTCCAGGACATCTACGCGCGCGCCAACGCCGAGCTGAACGCGGTGAAGAATGAGTTGCTTCGCCGCCCGAAGGGGGGCACATCCGTTCCAGCCCCCACGTCCACGCCGAACCCGAAACCCGACGAGCAGGGCTGAAGTCAGATCACGAGCATGAGCACAACGGCAGAGTTCTTCTTCAAGTATCACGGCCTCGGCAACGACTTCATCGTGCTGGATTGCCGTCAATCCGGAACGGACATCGATGCGGAGTTCTCGCGCCAGGTCTGCGACCGGCGCCGGGGCGTGGGCGCGGACGGAGTCCTCTGCCTGCTGCCGTCGGAGACCGGCATGGCTCGGATGGTGGTGCACAACGCCGATGGCAGCATCGCGGAGATGTGCGGCAACGGCCTGCGCTGCGCGGTGAAGTTCCTGGTGGACCACTCCGGTGAGAAGCCCGAGCGCATCGAGGTGGAGACGGGCGCGGGGCTCCTCTCGTGCAAGCCCGGCTACGGCGTGGACGGCGTCGCCGAGGTGGAGATCTCCATGGGGCCCGCCCGGCTCGTGGCGCCCAACCTGCCCTCGGGCGCCAGCGGCCAGCCCTTCCTGGACGCTCCCGTGCCTGGCTACTCGGGGCTGCGCGGCCATGCCATCAGCATGGGCAACCCGCACCTCGTGTTGCTCGACCAGCCGCTCGAGGACGCCAGCCGCCTGGGCCCCGAGCTGGAGCGGCACCCCGGCTTCCCGGATCGCACCAACGTCGAGTTCGTCCGGGTGGACAAGGACGGCCTGACCGTCGTGGTGTGGGAGCGGGGCTGTGGCCTCACCGAGGCCTGCGGCACCGGGGCCTGCGCTGCGGCCGTGGCGGCGGTGCTCGCGAAGAGGCTCCCGGCGGATGCCTGGCTGCGTGTCACCCTGCCGGGCGGGGACCTGCACATCCAGGTGCCCTCGGACCTGTCGGACGTCCGTCTCCGCGGTCCCGTGTCCTTCGTCTTCACGGGCGTTGTTCCGGATCTCCCGGGCCGGTAACCTCCGCCGTCCACCTCCCCCCGTCGAGTCCACCGCCGTGGCTGGTCCCATTCTCGTCGTCGACGACGACAACTTCTTCCGGCAGCTCGCCTCCGACATGCTCACCCGGAGGGGTTATCGCGTCGTCGCGGTGGAGAGCGCCGCCGGGGCCCTGGAGGAGGTGGCGCGCGAATCCTTCGACGTGGTCATCACCGACGTGGTGATGCCCGGGATGGACGGCTTCGCCCTCACCGCGAGGCTGCGGGAGCGGGATCCCGACCAGGAGATCATCCTCGTCACCCAGCGCACGGACGTGAGGGGCTCGGCCATGGCGCTGAGCGCGGGCGTGGCCGTGGTCCTCACCAAGCCCGTCGACGAGACGGACGTGTTGCTCTCCGTGGAGCGGGCCGTGGAGCGCGCCCAACTGCGCCGCGAACGCAGCCAGCTCCAGACGGAGAACCTCGAGTTCGCCCGCTACCAGAACCTCCACCAGCGGTGCCTGGAGTTCCTCTCCCAGCCGGATCTCGAGTGGCTCCAGGAGCGCGTGGCCGCCGAGCTCGCCTCCGTCTGCGATGCCCAGAGCGCCGCCCTGTGGATCGCCGATGACCGGGGGCACCTCGTCCTGCGCGCCTACCGCGGCCTGCTCGACAGGCAGTTCCTCGCCGAGCGCATGAGCCCGGAAGGGCCGCTCGGCAACCGTCTGCGCGAGGCCATGCCGTGGATCGCCCGCGACGAGCGCTCGCCGGTGCTCTACGTCCCCTTCGTCATCAGTGGGGAGATCATGGGCATGGCGCAGCTGTCGGATCCGCTCGCCGGTGACTTCCGCACCGAGCACGTGCGCTACGCGAAGATCCTCGGCGACTCGGCGGCGGTGGGCGTCAAGAACGGCCGCCGGATGCTGGCGCTGCAGCGGCTGGGGCTCCGGGATCGTGACACCGCCGCCTACAACCTCAGCTACTTCACCGACTATGCCTCCAAGGAAATCTACAAGGCGCGGCGCTACGGGCGGACGTTCTCGCTGCTGACGTTCAGCGTGGACAACCTGCCCATGGTGCGCATGCGCCTGGGGGCGGCGGACGCGAAGCTCGCGGTGCGCGGCATCATCAAGGCGTTCTCGCGCATCGTCCGCGACTCGGACGTCATCGCCAAGGCGAGCGATCAGGAGTTCTACCTGCTCCTGCCGGAGACGGACTTCTTCGGCGCGATGATGTTCGTGCGCCGCGCCCTGGCCGCCGTGCGCGAGGAGCCGGAGGCGCAGGAGGTGGAGGCCCGCCTGCCGCTGGCGCTGGTGGGAGGGGCGAGCACCTTCCCCAAGGATGGCGAGGACTTCGACGAGCTGGTGCACCGCTGCCGCCGGCGCATGGACGAGCGGCGCTGCTCGCTGCAGCGCAAGCTGATGCTGGACACGCTGCCCTTCTGGGACGAGGTGGATCTGCTGCTCGGCAACGCCTCCAGCCCCAAGCTGCCGGTGGAAGAGGGCGCCGAGCCCTCGCGCCGCGGCAAGGTGAGCGACGTGCTCTTCGACGAGCTGCAGGCGGAGATCGCCCGCGAGCTGATGCGCGATCCGAGCTCGCGCGGGCTGTTGTACGTGGGCAGCCCCGAAATCAAGGCGGATCTGCCCATCGCGCTGGGGCTGGAGTCGGCCCCTCCCGACATGTCCTCGCGCGTCTATCTGCTGGGGCGGCGCGCGGACATGGAGTCGCACCCGGCGCTCACGCCCGTCTTCCTGGAGGGGGACGAGCGCATGGGCCGGCACGAGTTCATCCTCTGGCTCTCGGAGAACGCGGCCTACGCGCTCATCCAGCGCCGGGGGCTCGGCGCCACCTGGGGGTTCCACTCGTCGGACACCGCCGTGGTGGATGGGCTCATCACCCGGTTGCAGTCCGAGTACGACCTGCAGCCGTACTGATCCGGAGGAGCGACCGTGGCCCAGGTGCGAAAGATCCTCATCGCCGATCCCGATCTCGAGTCGGTCCGCCCGCTCTCGCGTGCCTTGCGCACGCGAGGCTACCAGGTGCACTACGCGCCGGACGGCTCGCGCGCCCTGGAGGTGGCGGTGCTGCGCCACCCGGACCTCATCCTCTTCGATGAGGCGTGCCGGATGCTGGACGCGCGCACCTTCATCAACATCCTGCGCACCAACCCGCGCACGGATGACATCCCGGTGGTGGTCTCCACCGGCCAGTTCGAGGCGGACAAGCTGCGCGGCCTGCGCGACGGCTTCCTGCGCAAGCCCTTCAACATCGACGAGGTGCTCTCCCGCATCGAGCACGTCTTCCGCCGCAACGAGGCGGCGAAGGATCTCAAGACCGATGTCCAGGAGATCGAAGGCTCGCTCAGCCAGCTGAGCATCCCGGATCTGATGCAGATCCTCGGGATGAACAAGCGCAGTGGGAAGCTGACGCTGGAGCGGGGCAACGAGCGCGGGGAGATCGTCGTGGCGGAGGGCCGCCCGGTGAACGCGCGCGTGGGCCGCGCCGAGGGAGAGAAGGCCCTCTTCCGGCTGCTGGTGTGGACCGAGGGCTCCTTCACCTTCTCCCCGGGAAACACCGGGGGCAAGCCCCGCATCCAGCGCGCCGTGGACGACGCCCTGCTCGAGGCGATGCGGCAGGCGGACGAGGTGAACCGGCTGCTGCCGGGGCTGCCGGCGCGCAACACCCGGCTGGTGCTCGCGCCCGAGGCGGACCTGACGCAGGACCAGCACCCGGTGACGGCGCAGGTGGTGGAGTTGTTGCGCCAGCCGCGGGCGCTCGGCGAGGTGCTGGACCTGGCGCCGGCCACGGACCTGGAGGTGGTGGGCGTGCTGCACACGCTCCTCCAGAAGGGCGTGGCCCGGATGTCCGAGGGCGAGCGGGAGGAGGGGACGGGTCCGCTGCTGGGGCCCGCCGAGCTGCACGCGCTGCGAGGGCGCATCCTCCGGGGCCGGGGTCCTTCTCGCGAGGCGACCGCGAAGCTCTTCGTCTGCGGCAGCGGCCCGGCGGTGGCACGGCGGTTGCTGTCCCAGCTCCCCGACATCGCGGCCGTGGCCGCCGACCCTCCGGCCGTGAAGAGCGGCTTCGGGACGCTGGGACGGCTGGACCTGAACGAGCTGCTGCACCTGGACTTCTGCGTGCTGCCTCCCGCCGAGGCGGCCAGGCCCCTATGGCGGCCGTTCAGCACCGGGGCGCTGGGGGCGCTCCTCTTCGACACCTCGGAAGCGGCGGTGCGGCTGGCGCACTTCCTGGCGTGGGACATCCGCATGCCGGTGGTGGTGGTGGGGCACCCCGTCCCGGCGGAGCTCCAGGGGGCTCCCGCGGGCGCCACCAGTGTGGGGGAGGAGCTCACGGAGGCCCTGCGCAACCTGCTCATCCTGGCGCTCAACCCGGCGCCCCTGTTGCCCGGTGTGCCACAGGCACAGGTCCCGCGGGCTCCCGCCACCGCCGGGTAGGAGCCTTCTCGCACTCGGAGAGAACGGGTCGTAGGATCTCCGTCCATGACTTCCGAGAGCAAGTGTCCCGGCTGTACCCACTCTCTCCAGGCCTTCAGCCCGCGGACGCCCTCGGGCGCCGGACTCGAGCTGGAGCGCTGTCCCCAGTGCGGAGGATGCTGGGGCGCGCGCGGACGCATCCAGAATGCCTTCGGCGCCGCCGCCCGGCACCAGCTCATCGGCGGCTTGACGGTCCGTAACTGCGTGGAGTGTCGGATCCTCATGACCCCCGCGGTGCTTCCCTCCAACGTCACCGTCGAGGTGTGCTCGGCGTGCCATGGCATGTTCCTCGATGCCGGGGAGCTGGAGCAGCTCGGAGTCCGGGACCCCGGCCGCTCCCCCGCGCGCGCCGGCCTCCCGAAGCCCGCGGGCACGCCACGTCCCACCGTCGCCCCTCCGCCTCCGCCTCCCAGGCCGATTCACGAGGAGCACGAGCCCCCCAGCGTCCTGGTCGACCTGGAGGACGAAGCGCCCACCGAAAGCGCGGGCACCTTCGAGTGCGTCGAGTGTGGTCAGCGCAAGCCCCTGCGTGAAGGACAGGCGCTGCGGGACGGCCTGGCCTGTCGCGCCTGTATGAAGGCGCGCGTGGTGGGCCGCGAGAACGACGAGGCGTTCAGCCTGGGCAACCTCTTCCGCGGGCGAGCCAGGTCTTGAAGTTCCCCCTCTTCGACAGAGTGAGTACGGCCCCGGGCAGGAAGTCCCTGGTCTTCGCCGCGGTCCTCCCGCTGCTGACCCTGCTCGACGTATTCACCTTGCCCGCCATGCGTCTGGACGCGTTCCTGGCGCGAGCGTCCTGGGCCCTGGAGTTGGTGGCCCTGGCCCTGCTGTTCGAGCACGCCGCCGAGAAGCAGCGGCGCTGGCTCATCCTGGGTCATTGCGCGCTGGGCAGCTTCTTCTACCTGTCCCTCGTCTACACCACGGGGGGGCTCGAGAGCCCGTACGTCCACCTCGTGCCCACCCTGCCGCTGCTGACGGCCTTCACCTATCCCGAGGAGTCGGGCTCGGCCGTGGCCTGCGGTATCGGGTGCGCGCTGGTCATGATGGCGCAGGTGCCGATGGGGACGGCCTCCTTCGCCCAGACCGCGGGGTGGTTGTCCATCCTGGGGTCGGCCACGTTCTTCGGGGTCTTCGGCTCGAACCAGTTCCGCAAGGCCGCGGCGGCGCAGAACGAGTCCCGCCTGGAGCGGGCCCGCCGCGAGACGCTGGAGAAGCTCGCCAGGGCCGAGCTCAAGCGCACCCAGTCCGAGCGGCTGGCCACCGTGGGCCGCCTGGCCGCCGGCGTGATGCATGAGATCAACAACCCGCTGGCCTTCGTCCGCGCCAACATCCACTTCATCGAGACCGAGGTGCTCGCCCAGCCGCTCTCCGCCGAGCTCCGTCAGGAGTTGGAGGAGGTGTTCGCCGAGACGAACGCGGGCATGGACCGCATCCAGCAGATCATCACGGACCTGAAGGGCTTCTCCCAGAGCATGGACGCGGAGGCCGCGTCCGAGTGCGAGCTGCTGGGGGTGGTGGAGGACGCGGCGCGCCTGGCGTCGATCCGGCTCAAGAGCGTGGCGACGCTGAAGGTGGAGGTGCCCGCGGCGCTGCCCAGGGTCTTCATCACGCCTCGGCGGCTCGCGCAGGTGCTGCTCAACCTACTCGTCAACGCCGGTGACGCCCTGGAGGGGGCGCGTGTGTCCCAAGGGGAGATCCGCGTGCGGGGCGAGGTGCGGGGCGAGCGCGTGGTGCTGCTGGTGGAGGACAACGGTCCGGGTTTCCCGCCGGATGTGTTTCCGCGCCTCTTCGAGAGCTTCTTCACCACCAAGGGCCCGGAGAAGGGGACGGGCCTGGGCCTGTCCATCTCCCGCGATCTGGTGGAGCGCTTCGGTGGCTCGCTCGTCGCGGAGAACCGTCAGGAGGGCGGCGCCCGCCTGCGCATCGAGCTGCCCATCCATGCTCCGGAGAAGGCCGGGGCCTAGAGGTCTCCCTCGAGCGCGTCGCGCACGCCCGGCAGCTGGGCGAGCAGCTCCAGCTCGGCGGCTTTCAGATGGGACACGCGGCGTCCGGCGATCCGCTCGAAGTGGAGCTCGATGCGGTGCTCGCCCTCGTCGTTGACGTGGCGGAAGAGGCGGGCACGCCGGCCCTCCCGCACGCAGGCGAGGATGTCCTTGTGGATGCTGTTCAGCCGGCGATACACCTTCAGCGCCATCCGACCCTCGGGGGTGTCGAACGTGTGGAAGTGCCGGTTGCGCGACAGGGGCCGCGCCGGATCATGGAGCCTCTCCACGAGGCGCCTCACGAATGGGTCCATCGACGGCGCAGGATAACATCCGCTACCCTCCATCTCAGCGATGCATTTGAAACTTCCCCGCCCGCTCTGGGCCCTGCCATTGTTGCTCTCGCTCGCCTGCAAGGACCCCGAGACGCTCTCGGTCCAGTCCCGGGAGAGGAAGATCCAGGCGAAGATGGACGAAGGTCGTGGCCTCATGACCAGCGGCCAGCCCGAGCTGGCCGCGAAAGCCTTCACCGAGGCCGCGGGCCTGATGCCCGACAGCACCGAGCCGCTCATCGAGCTCGCCGAGGCCCAGCGCCGGGCGGGCAACACGGGCGCGGCCATCCTGGCCCTCAAGCAGGCCATGGCCCTCAACCCCGCCGAGGCCCCCGCCATCAAGCGCAAGCTGGCCGAGCGCTACAAGCATGACGGGCGCATCCGCGAGGCCATTGGCGTCCTGATGGAGCTGCGCGACACGGATCAGCTCGAGGACACGGACGTGCTCGAGCTGGCCCACCTGCAGACGATGGAGGGCCAGCACGAGGCCGCCTTCAAGACACTGGAGCGCATCCAGCAGGAGCGCCCGGACGACGTGAACGCCAAGGTGGTGGAGGCGGAGATCCTCCTGGCCAAGGGCGACGAGGTGCTCGCCGCGAAGCTGATGGATCGGCTCCTGGAGGAGCAGCCGGGGCTCGTGTCGGCGCGGGTGCTGCGTGCCCGCTACTTCCTCCAGAGCGGCTATGCGGAGTACGCCGAGCAGGATCTGGCGCAGGTCCAGGGCGAGGGGGCCATGAACCCGGAGCTCGTCTCGGTGCGGGCGCGGGTGCTCTCCACGCTCGATCGCCACAAGGACGCGGAGGCCCTGCTCTCCAAGGCGGTGGCCCTCTACCCGCAGAACGCGGAACTCATCTCCCGGCTCGCCGAGACGAAGCTGGCGCTGGGGAACAAGCTCGAGGCCCTGGCGAAGGTGGAGCAGGCGCTGAAGGTGCAGCCGGATTCGGCGCGTGCCCTCTATGTGCGGGGCCGCGTGCAGGAGGCCCAGGGAGACATGAAGCGCGCGAAGGAGGACTTCGGCTACGCGCTCAACGAGAACCCCCGCTTCGCGCCGGCGCTCTCGCGGATGTGGCGCCTGCAGCGGCAGGCCGGTGAGCGGGAGGAGGCCATGGCCACCCTGGAGCGGCTCGTCGGCGTGGGCGAGGCCTTGCTGGAGGAGAAGGTGGCGCTCGCCGATCTGTACGCGCAGGCCCGGATGAAGCCCGAGCAGGGCCTGAAGCTCATCGGCGAGGCGCTCAAGCAGGACGCGGCCAACATTCAGTACCTGGAGATCCAGAAGGAACTGAAGAAGGCACTGCCCCGGAAGAAGAAGTCGGGGCCCATCATCATCCGCGGTGGGCGGCGCTGAGCGTCGCGGCCCGGGAGGCGCGGCATGTCGCGCGCGGCTCAGCTCCCGGTCAGCACCACCACGTGGCCGATGACGGGCTGACCCGCCTGCCTGCGCAGGATGTCCTCCCGTTCCACCACCGGACGCAGGCCCACCGCGCTGGCGCAGCCGCGCACGTAGTCGAGGTGGTGTGCATAGCGCGCGCTCGGCAGGAGCCGGTACCCCGGCTCGGTTCCCTTCTCCACGGTGAACGCGAACAGGCCTCCGGGCGCGAGCCTTCGGGCCGCGCGCTCGAAGAGCGGCTCCAGCGCGCCGATGTAGACCAGCACGTCCACGGCGACGATCAGATCGTGGTGGGCCGTGGAGGCGCCGAGCTCCGCGGTGATCTCCCCGGCCCGCAGCATGTCGTAGACGCCGCGCTCGCGTGCCTTGGCCAGCATGCCCGTCGAGAGGTCGATTCCCTCCAGGCGCCGGGCGAAGGGCCGCAGGAGTGGACCGGCCAGCCCGGTGCCGCAGCCCAGGTCGAGCACATCGAGCGCCTTCCGTTCACCGAGCACCGCGCGCACCGCGTCCATGAGCCGCTCGGGCGCGCGGTAGGCGAGGAACCCGCGCAGGCTGTCATCGAAGCTCGGGGCGTAGACGTCGAACAGCGCGGTGACATAGGCATCGGCCGATCGCTCCGGTGGCGTGCTCCCGGTCTCGGCCGCTTCGAGGTAGGCGATCACCGAGTCCATCGCCTCCTGGGGGACCCCCATGTCACGGCAGCGCCGCGCGTGGAGCTGCCGGCGCAGGGGTGCCTCCTCGTCGGCCCTCCCGAGCTCCCGGAGGAGGGAGACCAACATCTTCAGGGCGTCCTTGTCCTCGGGCTGTTGCTCGAGCTGCTCATGCAGGGCCGCCTCGGCCGCCTGGGTCTCC
Source organism: Archangium violaceum (assembly GCF_016859125.1). Taxonomy (NCBI): domain Bacteria; kingdom Pseudomonadati; phylum Myxococcota; class Myxococcia; order Myxococcales; family Archangiaceae; genus Archangium; species Archangium violaceum. The sequence goes on from NZ_CP069338.1 coordinate 7,722,381, forward strand.
CTCCGGGACCACAGCACGTGGGCGCCGTACGTGGGGGGCACGAGCTCCGCCCCTTCGAATCCACAGGCTTCCAGACGCGCACGCCAATCGATGGGGGAGGGTTTCATTGAGTGAGTGAGGCACAGGGTACACCCCGAGAGCTCCACAAGACCATTGACGCGGTGCGCACTCCCTGGGAAGCGTGGCGTCATGGACAGCATCGAGCGGGCGCGCAGGTACGCGGTGGTGACGGGGGCTTCCAGCGGCATCGGCCGGGAGCTGGCGGCGGTCCTCGCGCGTGAGGGGTACGCGTTGGTGCTGGTGGCCCGGCGCTCCGAGCCCATGCGGGCCCTGGCGGATCAGCTCCAGCAGGCCCATGGGACTCCCTCCGTGGTGGTGGGCGCGGACCTCGGTACACCCGAGGGCGTGGCCACCGTGATGCGCGAGGTGAAGGAGCGCCATCTCGACGTCGAGGTCCTGGTGAACAACGCCGGCTTCGGTCTGGCCGGGCCCTTCGCCGAGCTGCCCGCCGAGGGACAGCTGGGGATGATCGATCTCAACGTCCGGGCGCTCACCGCGCTCACCCGCGAGCTCGTGCCGGGCATGGTGGCGCGGGGGGGCGGGTACGTGCTCAACGTGGCGTCGACGGCGGCCTTCCAGCCAGGCCCGCTCATGTCCGTGTACTACGCCACCAAGGCGTACGTGCTGTCCTTCTCCACCGCGCTGCACGAGGAGCTGCGGGGCCGGGGCGTGACGGTGACGGCCCTGTGCCCGGGGTTCACCGACACGGAGTTCGCCGCGCGGGCCGCGGAGCACCAGCGGCCCCGGCTCTTCAGCGGACCTCTCGGAAGTGGAGATGCGCGGCAGGTGGCCGAGTCCGGCTACCGGGCCATGAAGCGAGGCAGGGCGGTGGTGGTGCCCGGGCTTGTCAATCTCCTGGGCACATGGTTCGTGCCCTTCGCCCCACTGGGGCTGAAACTCCGCCTCACCCGATACCTGAACGCGAGCGAGACCTGATCCATGAACAAGCGCTACCGCTGCACCATGTGTGAGTACATCTATGATCCGGCCCAGGGAGATCCCGACTCGGGCATCGCTCCGGGGACGCCCTTCGAGCAGATTCCCGAGGACTGGTACTGCCCCCAGTGCGGGGCGACCAAGGCGGACTTCGAGCCGCTCGAGGAGTAGCCGGCTCAGACCCTGCGGCGCAGCAGGTAGACGACGTGCTGCGAGCCGGGCTCGATGGGCTGCAGCTTGCCGCTCTCGAATGGCGCGCCGACCAGCGCCATCATCCCGTCCATGGTGCCGTTCATGAAGTACGGGTCGATGCCGTGTTGGGAGCCGAGGGCGGCGTGGAACTCGGGCATGACCTCGAAGATGACCTCGAGGGAGCCATCTGTCAGGAAGCGGGTCCGGGCCGCCAGGAAGTTGGTCCCCGACTGCAGCCCGCGGGAGATCCGCGTCAGCGAGCGCTCCCAGCCGAGCATCCGGAGCATCGCGAATACGGCCTTGCCCATCGTGGTCTGGCCGTAGCCATCCACCACCAGGCGGCCGATCCGATAGCGGGCCTGCTCACTGGGGAGGTCTGGATGGAGGACCTCGGCGCAGACACGCAGGGCGGCGAACCAGGTCGGGATGGAGTAGGCGACCAGGAACGGCTGGTCCAGATCGATGCCGATCGTCTTGAGTCGTCGCCGGGTGCTCTCGTCGAGCCGCTCCTTGATGCCGTGCTTGAACAGCGCTTCCACCACCTGACTGAAGATGACGGGTTCCTTTTGGGTCACGACGGCTGTCATCAGCATCGGAGCGTCCCTGGGACGAAGAGGACCTGGTGCAGGGGCGCTCCGAGCAGGGTAGCCCCTCGGCGGGGCCTCTACCACACCTTCTCCGGGAAGTTGATGTCCCGGAGTGGACGCCTGGAGTGGGATCCCTCCGGGAAGCCTCGGGCGATGTCAGGGGTGCTTCATCGACTGACGAGTATCTGACGATCGGCCGTCAGAGAGGCTCGGGTAACAGGGCGTTGCAGAGGTCGAGCACGGCGAGGACGTCCTCCTTGACGACGAAGGCCTCCGACCGCCCGCAGCTCTCCTTCTCGGGGTCGGTGTAGTAGAGCCGTGACTCGCCCGAGTCATCCACGAGCCGGAGGTTGAGCGAGGGCACATCGTTCCAGCAATCGCCGGGCTTCGAGGTGTCATCGAGCTGGATGTGCGCGAGGAGCTCCTCGTAGCGGGCGGCCTGGTCGGCGGAGAGAAGCCGCTCGTCCTCCTGCCAGCGTTGGCCGCCGGGTCCGTTCTCTCTGATGGTCCTGATGAGCTTCCGGGTGGAGGAGTTGAAGGTGCATTCCGTGACGGACGTCGCCATGCTCTCCGTCAGCGAGACGGTGGCCTCGCGGGTGCTCGCGGTCCAGACCGCGCCCTCGGAGCCTTGGAGTGGTTCACAGCCGGCCAGCAGGAGCAGGGGAACGAGCCATCCCATCTTCTTCATGTCGCGAACCTCGGTGGAGTGTGTCCCGCCGGTGTGCAATGGCCGCGCCGACGTGGGTGCCAGAGAGGAAGCGGAGGATTGCGCGAAGGGGGCCGCTGGAAATCCGAGAGCCGGTGTCAGACTTTCGAGGTGGGCAGCCCCTCGGCGGTGTCCACGACCTTCTCCAGGGCTTTGATCCCCTTGCGCTGGCCCACTGCCACCACGGTGAGGTTCTCCCGGGCGAAGTAGCGCCGGGCCACGTCGCGCACGTGGGCGGCGGTGGCGGCGTCCACCAGGTCCGCGCGCCGGCCGAAGGACTCGGGGCGGCGGAACAGCTCCGTGCCGCCGAACCAGCCGGCCAGCTCGCCCGGCGAGTCCTGCGCGAACTCCAGCAGCATCCGGTGCCGCCGCTTGGCCCGCGTCAGCTCCTCTTCGCCCACCTCCGTGCCGCATAGCTCGCCCAGTACCCGGAACATCTCCGCCACCACCACCGAGGCCCGGTCCGGAGCGCTCGCGGCCTCGATCTCGAAGATGCCCGCGTCGTGGAAGGCCTCCAGCGAGGCATGCACCGAATAGGCGAGCCCGCGCTTCTCCACGATCTCGAAGGGCAGCCGCGAGGACAGCCCGTCATCGAGGAAGCGCCGCAGTAGCTGCAGGGCGGGCCAGTCCTCGTGGTGCTCGGGGACGGTGCGGAAGCTCAGGCGGAACTCCGTCTGGGCCTCGTCGTGGGTGACGACGTGGAGGAGGGGACCCGCGGGCGTGGGGGGCGGCGGGATGTCGAGGCTCTCGGGGCCCTGGGGCAGCCGGGCGAAGTGCCGCTCCACCAGCGCGAGCACCTCGTCGTGCTTCACCCGGCCTGCGGCCGTCACCACCAGGTTGCCGGTGACGTAGTGGCGCGCGAAGTGCTCGAGCACCTGCGCGTGGGTGAGCGCCGAGACGGACTCGCGTGTGCCGGCGATCTTGAAGGCCAGGGGGTGCTCGGGGAAGAGGATGCGCTTGGACAGGTTGTCGATGTCGATGTCCCGGCCCTTCTCGTCCACCTCGTCGAGCATCTCCTCGAGGATGATGCTGCGCTCCACCTCCATGTCGGTGAGCTTGGGGCGGGTGAGCATGTCGCCGAGGACGGCCAGGCCCACGTCCAGGTGCGCCGGGTGCAACGGGGTGTAGTAGTAGCCGTGGTCGCGCGTGGTGACGCCGTTGAGGTTGCCGCCCGCCTCCTCCACGGCGGTGTTCATCTTGATGGTGTCCGGCCAGCCCTCGGTGCCCCGGAAGAAGAGGTGCTCGAGGAAGTGGCTGACGCCGTTGTTGGCGGCCGTCTCGTGGCGGCTGCCGGTGCGCACGTACACCGCGAGCAGGGCGGTGTGCAGGTGGGGGGTCTCGACGGTGACGACGCGCAGCCCATTGGGCAGGACGTCGCGGTGGTAGGTGAAGCTCATGCGCGGGGAAGCCTGACGGAGAAGGTGGTGCCCCGGCCGGGCTCGCTCTGACACGAGAGCGCGCCGCCGTGGGCCTTGAGGATCTGCTGGCAGACGGCGAGCCCCAGGCCCGTGCCGTCTTCCTTGGTGGTGAAGAAGGGTTCGAAGATGCGTGAGCGCTCGGCCTCGCTCATGCCGCGTCCGGTGTCCTGGAGGGCGACCTCCAGCTCGTGAGCGTGGACGCGCGTGGCGATGGTGAGGCGGCCTCCATCGGGCATGGCCTCGCGGGCGTTGCGCAGCAGGTTGAGGAACACCTGGCGCAGCTGACCCTCGTCGGCGAGGGCCCGCGGGGTGTCCGGGGAGAGCTCGCGCACCACCTCCACGTGGGCGCGCTCCAGCTCCTCGCGAGAGAAGTCCAGCACGCTGGCGAGCACGTCGGTGACGTCGGTGGGCTCGAGGCTGGGCCGGGGCGGCCGGGCCATGCGCAGGTACTGCTCCGTCACCTCGGTGAGCCGGTCCACCTCGCGGTTGATGGCGGCGAGCAGCTCGCGTGCCTCGCGGGCTTCCTCCGGGGAGTCGAAGGTGGCGTGCTCGAAGGCGTCCTGCATGAGCTCCACGTTGAGACCGATGGAGGACAGGGGGTTGCGCACCTCGTGGGCCACCTGCGCGGAGATGCGGCCCACGGCGGCGAGCTGCTCGGCGCGCATGAGGGCCTCGGCCTGGGCCTTGAGCTGGGCCTCGCGCGCCTGGAGCGAGCGGGCCATGGCGTCGAACTCGCGGGCGAGCACCGCCACCTCGTCCTCACCGCGCACGCCGAGCTGGGCGCTGTAGTCGCCGCGGCCGATGCGCGACACGCCCTCGATGAGGGTGCGCACCGGGCGCAGCGTGCGAGCGGACCAGGCGGTGGCGCCCAGGCCCACGCCGATGGCCAGCACGGACAGGGTGATGATGGCCAGGCCCGTGCGCCGCTCGCGATCCTCGGCCCCGTCCACGCGCTCGCGGATGCGGTTGTTGAGAGCGGCGCGAAGGAAGCGGATGTCGCGGCCGATGGAGGTCTCCTGCTGGCGCAGCTCGGTGGTGGCGTGGGACACGGCCTCCGGAGCGGGAGTCTCGTTGGAGAGCACCGTGAAGACGGCCTCCGCCGCGCGTCCGTATGCCTGGTAGCGCTTGGAAAGCTCGCCGATGCGCGACTCCAGATCCTGGACGAAGTGCACCTCTCCTGCGGGGGCCAGGGCGCGCACCTCGCGGGCACGGGCCTGCGCCTCCTGGAGCCGCTCGGCCATCAGGGAGGGGAAGTACAGCCGGGCGAGCCGGATGAGGGCCCGCCGTGTCTCGACGCTGCCTTCCTCGAGCAGCCGCTCGGTATCCTTCTCCTGGTTGGTGTGGAAGGACTCGAGCGTGGCCGCGTCCTGGGAGAGCTGCAGGTAGCCCTGGCTCACCAGGCGGATCTCCAGCCGGTTGCGGTGGAGCTCGGCGACGCTGAACAGAGACACCGCGCCGAAGGTGACGAGCACCACCGCGTAGCCGAGGAATATGCGGGTGGCGAGCGAGAGCTTCATTCAGGAACAGGCGCCGCGTTGACCACGGCTGGAGGGCATCGCTACGCTCGCGACGGTCCGAGCGCAAGCCATCTTTGCCTGCGCCGTGGCCGGAAACCGCAAAAGGGGAACGCCATGGGGCGGAGTATCAACGGGTGGACCTCGCCCGTCCGGAGGGGCAGCCGACAGGGCAGGGCCCGGTCGCCAGGTTGGAAGACGTGGGTGGTCGCGCTGGGGCTCGTTTCTGGCTGTGGGCCGCGGGAGGCGCGCTACGAGGCGGAGCTCCTCCCCCAGGCGTGTTCCGGGACGCCCGCGCTGGACGGGGTGAGCTACCTGCGCTTCCGCGTCACCGGAGCGGGGATGGAGCCCGTGGAGCGCTACGTCCCGTTGGATCGGGGCACGGCGGAGCTGCCGGCCGTCCCGTCGGGCCCGGGGCGCGTGCTGGAGGTGCGCGGTTACACGGATCTGCCTCGTGCGGGAGGCCGCGTGGTGGCCCTGGGGCGCTCGCATCCCTTCGATGTGCCGGAGTCGGCGGACGCCAGCCACCCGAAGGTCCGCGTCGCCCTCCGCCGGGTGGGTGAGTACGTGCGGCCGGGCAGGTCGAAGGTATGCGTGGGGCTCTCGGAGCCCCGGGCCGGGCACACCGCGACATTGCTGGAGGACGGCCGGGTGCTGCTGGCCGGTGGCTTCCAGGTCGACTCGCGGGGAAACGACGCCACGCTCTCCTCGGCGGAGCTGTTCGATCCGGTGACGGGCACGCTGGAGCAGGTGCAGGGGCTGGGTTCTCCTCGGGCGTTCCACACCGCGACGCGGCTGCCGGATGGCAAGGTGCTGCTGGCGGGTGGCGAGGTGCAGTCGGTGGAGGGCTCGCTGCCCGTGGGCCATGCCCGGGTGCTGGATGTCGCGCGGGGGACGTCCACGGAGGTGGCGTTGAAGGCGGCGCGCAGCCACCACGGGGCGGCGGTGGACGCGAGCGGGCGGGTGCTGCTCGTCGGAGGCGTGGGCGCGGGGGGCGCGGTGGTGTCGGAGGCCGAGGGCTACGATTCCAGCACGGGCCAGGTGTTCTCCGTGAGCACGCCGGTGCCCCGGGTGGGCATGGGGGTGATGCCGGTGCGGGGCGGCCAGCGCATCGCCGTGGTGGGCGGCTCGGATGGGACGGAGTTGAGGCCGGAGGTGCTGTTCTTCTCGTACGAGGGCGGCTCCTTCGTGCCGGTGGGCGAGGACGCGCGGCTGCGGGAGCCCCGTCGCGACGCGGCGCTCGTCCCGTTCGGCGGGCCGGAGCGGCTGTTGTACGTGGGCGGCCATGACTCGCCTGACGCATCGCGTCCCGAGGACGTGCTGGGGGTGCGGTTCCTGCCGACCTCGGAGGTCGTCTCCCCGGGTGATGCATCACAGGTGACGGCCGGGCCCCAGGTGTTCGCCCGGAGCGAGCTGTGCGCGGTGGCACTGCCGGATGGGCGGGTGATGACGCTCGGAGGGCTCCAGTTCACCGCGAGCGGGCCCGTGAGCGACCCGCACGTGGAGCTGCTCGTGCCCGGGACGGACGGTGGCTCGACGGCATTGCTCGGGTTGAAGCCGCTGGAGCAGGCGCGTCACCAGCACACGTGCACGGTGCTGGAGGACGGCTCGGTGCTCATCGTGGGTGGTCTGGACGACAACGGGGTCCGGCGGACGACGCTGGGAGACCTGGTCATCTACACGCCGGTACCCCTGGACTGAACCCTCGGACCTCGGGGGCCCGGTAGCGGCCCGGGACCCCAGATACCCTCACCCCGACCCTCTCCCAGGGGGAGAGGGGAGTGTTACGCGGTCGGCGTCGTGGGATTCTCGTCCTGCTTGGACTCGCCCGTGGCGGGCTGTTCGTTGGACACGCCGGACTGCTCGGACGCGGCGGCGGCCTGCTGCTGCGCGGCCTCGGCGGCGGTCCGGGCCTGTGCGGCCTCCTCCACCTTGCGGTCGCTGGCCGCCATCTCGTCCGGCGTCAGCTCCGTACGCTCAGCCAACATGCCGGTCTTCTTCTCCAGGTCCTTGATGGCCCGGCGCAGCAGATCCCGCTCCAGCAGGGTGCGGTTCAGGCGCTTCTCGAGCGCCTTGTACTTGTCCTTCACCAGCTCCAGCTCGTTCTTGCTGGCGGCGAAGATGCGCTGCTGCGAGTCCGCGCGGCCCTTGATGCGCTTGAGCTCACGCTCCAGCTCGGCGGCCCGGCTGCGCTCCTTGTTCGCCGTCGCCTCCAGCCGCTCCATCTTCTCGCGGTCGGCGTCGTTCAGGTCGCGGTAGCGGCGCGGGCCCCGCTCCGGGGCCGGCTCGGCGGCGGGAGCGGCGGCGGGCATCACCGTCGTGGTCGCGGTCACCACGCGCTCTTCCGGCTGCGCGGGGGTGGAGAGCTGCTGCTGCGGCGCGGGCGCGGCGGCGGGAGCACCACCCCGGCGGCCACCCCGGCCCATCTCCATCTCGGACTTCAGCCGGGCGATCTCCGCCTCGGCCTGGGCCAGCTCGCCCCGGACCACCTCGAGCTGCATGGAGGCGTTGCGCTCCACCTCGGCGCGAGCGCGGGCCAGGTCCTTCTCGCCCTTCTCCGACTCCTTCTGCTCGTAGAGCTTGCGCTTGGCCTGCTTGAGCTGCTCCTTCACGTCCTGCAGCTGCGTCCGCTGTTCATCCAGCTCCTTGCGCTTACGCTCCAGGTCGGCCTCCAGACGCGCACGGGCCTTGGAGTCGGACTCCAGCTCGGCGGCCTTCGCATGGGTGGGAGGGGGCAGCGCCGTGGCCTGCTTCTGGCCGAAAAAGATGTAGCCGAGCGCCGCGAGGAAGAGCACCGAGACGACGACGAGGAGTACTTCCAGCACGAGGTTGACCTCCGGGGAGGATGCAAAAAGCGGCGCAGCCTAGCGTCAGGAGGCGGGACGTCAATAGCTCTCGTCGCCCGCTCCCTGGCCGGCGGAGCGGGCCCTACCTCGCCCGTCCTCCCCGTTCCGAGGGCGTGAGCCGCTCCTGGAAACCAGGAGTCCATGTGTTGACGTGCTCGCAGGGCCCGGGTGTCAGTGGGGCAGGGGGGCTTTCTCCGAGCATGGAAAAAGGGGTATTGCTGGAGGTCCCGCATCGTCTGGAGGCACCCCCGCGTCATGGCTCACCTGGAGCTCATTCCCAAGGAGAACGTCTCCAGCTTCCGCAAGCTCGCCATCGGAAGCTGGAAGACCTCGTACGACCCGACCGTCTACGGGACGATGACGCTGCGGATGGACAAGGCGCTGGCCTACATCGAGGCCTTCCGTCAGAAGACGGGCATCCGCCTCACCGTCACGCACCTGCTGGCCAAGGCCATGGCCGAGGCGCTGCGCCGCTGTCCGGACGCCAACGCCATCCTGCGCTTCAACAAGATCTACCTGCGCAAGCAGATCACCGTCTCCGCGCTGGTGGTGCAGACGGATGGCGGGAAGGTGGACCTGACCTCGGCGAAGATCGACGACGCGGAGCAGAAGTCGCTGCGGCAGATCGCCGCCGAGCTCGAGGCGGCGGTGCAGAAGGTCCGCCAGCGCAAGGACGAGATGCTGGAGAAGGGCAAGGGGACCGTTCAGAAGATCCCCTACATGTTCCTCAACCTCTTCACCTGGTTGATGTCCTTCTTCATGTACACGCTGAACCTGGACATGCGGTGGGCGGGCATGCCGCGGGATGCGTTCGGCTCGGCCATCATCACCAACGTGGGCTCGCTGGGGCTGGACACGGCGTACGTGCCGCTGGTGCCCTACACGCGCGTGCCCATCTTCATCGCTCCGGGCGCCATCAAGGACGCGGCGGTGGTGGAGAACGGGAAGGTGGTGGCGGGGAAGATCATGAACGTGAACGCGTCGTTCGATCACCGCTTCATCGACGGCTTCCACGCCAGCGTCCTGGCCAACACGTTGCGCGAGATGCTGGAGAACCCCTTCGAGCACTTCGACAAGATCGACGAGGTGGCCCCCTCGCTGCCGGCCGAGGTCACCCCGCCGGTGTCGGCCGTGGGCTAGTGGCGTATCCACGAAGTCCCTGGACGGAGTCCGAGGCTCCGTGGATGTCCCCTCTCCCGAAGGGAGAGGGTGCTACGCCCAGGCGCCGCGCCAGACGCGAGGCGAGCCCCGGCGGGCCCCCATCTCGCGCAGGCGGCGCACCCGCTCGGGGATGGGCGGGTGGGTGGAGAAGAGGTGCATGATGGCACCGCCGGACAGCGGGTTGACGATGAAGAGGTGCGAGGTGGCGGGCGCCCGATCGTAGGGCATCAGCTCCGCGCCACGCTCCATCTTCATCAGCGCGTCCGCCAGTGCATCCGGATCCCCACACAGCTCCGCGCCGGTGGCATCCGCGCCGTACTCGCGCGAGCGGCTCACCGCGAGCTGCAGCAGGGTGGCGGCGATGGGCGCCACCAGCAGCACGCCCAGGTTGCCGAGCGTGTGGGCGAGCCCGTCCTCGTCGTCATCGCGGCTGAGCATGGAGCCGCCGAACCAGAAGAGCATCTGCGCCGCGTAGCTGATGACGCCCGCGAGCGTGGCCGCCACGGTGCCGATGAGCGTGTCGCGGTTCTTCACGTGCGCCAACTCATGTGCCAGCACGCCCTCCAGCTCCCGCTGATCCAGGAGGTCCACGATGCCGGCCGTCACCGCCACCGCGGCGTGCTCCGGGTTGCGGCCCGTGGCGAACGCGTTGGGCGTCCGGGTGGGCAGCAGGTAGAGCTTCGGCTTGGGCATGCCCGCGCGCGCGGCCAGCCGCTCCACCATCTGGTGCAGCCACGGCGCCTCGGTGTACTCCAGCGGCTGCGCGCCATGCATGGCCAGCGCGATCCGATCGCTGAACCAGTACGAGGCGAAGTTCATCACCACGACGAAGAAGCCCGCGATGACGAGCCCCTGCGGGCCGCCCAGGCGCTCGCCCACGAACAGCAGGAGCGCCGTGAGCCCGGCCAGCAGCACCGTCGTCTTCAGCGCGTTGCCCAGCCGGTGGCCCCAGCCGCTCCCGCGCAGGCCCTCGGGGGGCATCGACGATCCATACCTTCCGCCAGCACTCATGACGTTGCCTTGCCTTTCCTTTCCCTCTGTGGGGGTCTGAATGAACGTAAACAGGCAACGGGGTGCGTCAAACGCGCTGGCAGTAGCCCTCGAGGAGGAGGGTGCTCCAGGCGGCCTGGCAATCGCTCGGCCTCTCGCTCGCGCGGATCCTGGCTCCAGGGCTCCCGGGCACCCCTGCCTCGGGGTCCATCCGGACTTGGGGTATGACCCTGTTGAAGAGGCGTGGCTTGCGCCTGCTTGCCCTACTTGCTAGGGATTCCAGAATATCGGACACTATCGGCGTTCTTGTAATTTTTCAGGCACATGGTTCCTAAACAGGGCAGGCGGGACGTGATGGGTGAGGAGGCAACGGCGAAGCGTAAGGACGCCCACCTCGACCTGTGCGCGACTGGGGATGTCGAACCGGCGGAGAACACCACGCTGCTGGAGTGCGTGCGGCTGGTGCACTGCGCGATGCCGGAGATGGCGGTGGACGAGGTGGACCTCTCCACCGAGTTCCTCGGCAAGAAGTTGCGCTATCCGCTGCTGATCACCGGCATGACGGGCGGTACGGAGCGGGCCGGGGTCGTGAACCGGGACATGGCGACGCTCGCCGAGCGGCACGGGCTGGCCTTTGGCGTGGGCAGCCAGCGCGCCATGGCGGAGAACCCGCAGGCGGCGGACAGCTATGTGGTGCGGCAGGTGGCGCCCACGGTGCCGCTGCTGGGCAACATCGGCCTGTACCAGGCGGTGGAGCTGGGCGTGGACGGGGTCCAGCGGCTGGCGGAGGCCATCAACGCGGACGGCATGGCGCTGCACCTCAACGCCGGCCAGGAGCTCACCCAACCCGAGGGCGATCGCGACTTCCGCGGTGGCTACAAGGTGGTGGAGGGGCTGGTGCGCGTCTTCGGCTCGCGTCTGCTGGTGAAGGAGACGGGGTGTGGCATCGGCCCCGAGGTGGCGCGCCGCCTGGTGGACCTGGGGGTGCGCAACCTGGATGTGTCGGGGCTGGGTGGCACCTCGTGGGTGCGGGTGGAGCAGCTGCGCGCCACGGGCGTGCAGGCCCAGGTGGGCGCGGAGTTCTCGAGCTGGGGCATCCCCACCGCGGCGGCCATCGCCTCCGTGCGCAGGGCGGTGGGCCCGGAGCCCCGGCTGGTGGCCTCGGGAGGTCTGCGCACCGGCCTGGACGCGGCGAAGGTACTCGCGCTGGGCGCGGATGTGGCGGGCATGGCGCTCCCTCTCTTCCGTGCTCAGCAGACAGGCGGACTGGAAGGGGCCGAGCAGGCGCTCGCCATCATCCTCTCCGGTCTCCGTCAGGCGCTCGTGCTCACCGGCAGCAGGAACTGCGAGGAGCTGAGGCGTAAACCCCGCGTGATCATGGGCCAGTTGAAGGACTGGCTCGAGGCACTGTAGGGATTATTCCCGCGGCCCCCGAAATGCCTTCCGCAGTGGAGAAACGAATGTCTGAAACGCTGACGTCCCGGTTGTCTGGTTTCCACAAGCTGTCGATGGTGGAGCGGCACGAGAAGCTCTCCCAGATGCTGAACCTGGACGAGATGGACCTGGCGCAGCTCCAGGGCATCAGCGCGCTCCAGCCGGGTCTGGCCAACCAGATGATCGAGAACGCCGTGGGGACGTTCTCCCTGCCGCTGGGGCTCGGGCTGAACCTGCAGATCAACGGCCGGGACTACCTGGTGCCGATGGCGGTGGAGGAGCCCTCGGTGGTGGCGGCGGTCTCCTTCGCGTCGAAGATCGTCCGCGAGGCGGGCGGCTTCTCCGCCGAGGCCGATGATCCCGTGATGATCGGCCAGGTGCAGCTCACCCGCTATGGGGACCCGACCGAGGCGACGAAGAAGATCCTCGCGTCCAAGGAGGCGCTGCTCGCGCTGGCCAACAGCTTCCACCCGTCCATGGTGAAGCGTGGCGGTGGCTGCAAGGACATCGAGGTGCGCGTCCTGCCGGCCCCCGAGGGCCCGCGCGGCGAACCGCTGCTCGTCGTCCACCTGATCATCGACACGCAGGAGGCGATGGGGGCCAACCTCATCAACACCATGGCCGAGGGCGTGGCGCCGCTGCTCGAGCAGCTCACCGGCGGCAAGGTGTTCCTGCGCATCCTCTCCAACCTGGCGGACCGGCGGCTGGCGCGCGCCACGTGCCGGATTCCGGTGGAGATGCTGGCGGACTTCGACATGCCGGGTGCGTCCATCGCCGAGGGCATCTACCAGGCGAGCCGTTTCGCGCTGGCGGATCCATACCGGGCGGCCACGCACAACAAGGGCATCATGAACGGCATCGACTCGGCGGCCATCGCCGCGGGCCAGGACTGGCGCGCCATCGAGGCGGGCGCGCATGCCTTCGCGTGCCGGGACGGTCAGTACCGGCCGCTGTCCACGTGGCACGTGGATGACGGGCACCTGGTGGGCCGCATCGAGCTGCCCATGGCGCTGGGCCTGGTGGGCGGTCCCATCAAGATCCACCCGGGCGTGCAGGTGGCCATGAAGATCCTGCAGGTGTCGTCGGCGCGCGAGCTGTCCATGGTGTTCGCGGCGGTGGGACTGGCGCAGAACTTCGCGGCGGTGCGGGCGCTGGGCTCCATTGGCATCCAGAAGGGCCACATGGCGCTGCACGCGCGGTGCGTGGCGGTGACGGCGGGCGCGCGGGGTGACTGGGTGGAGAAGATCGCCGAGCTGCTGGTGACGGCGGGCCACGTGAAGGTGGAGAAGGCGCGGGAGATCATCGCCTCGCTGTCGGCCGAGGACTTCCGCGCGGCCACGGGCACCGAGGGCTGAATCCTCCCGCTTCCCCTGGGAGAAACAGGAAATACATGGACACGAACGACTCTTCCTCCCTGTCTGGCTTCGGTGCGGGCAAGGTCATCCTGCTGGGTGAGCACAGCGTGGTGTACGGCTACCCGGCGCTGGCCGGTCCCCTGTCGCGAGGCGTGAGGGCACGCGGCGAGGCGTCGAACAAGTGCCAGCTCGTCATTCCGGAGGCACTGACGCCGGAGCAGCGCAAGGTGCTGAAGGCGGCCTTCGCACGGGCGATGGCGGCTTGCGGCGAGCCCGGGGTGAAGGTGTCGTTCGATACGGATCTTCCGTTGTCCATGGGCCTGGGTAGCTCCGGGGCGCTGTCGGTGGCGTGCGCGCGCGTGCTGCTGCAGGCGGCCGGGCGCAAGACGTCCGCGAGCGAGGTGGCGGCCGTGGCGTGGGAGATGGAGCAGGAGTTCCACGGCACGCCCTCGGGCGTGGACCACACGACGAGCGCCATGGAGCAGCTCATCCTCTACCGCCGCAAGCCGGGCGCGGAGCAGGGCCGGGCGAAGGTGGTGGAGAGCCCCAAGCCGGTGAAGCTGGTGGTGGTGATGGCGGGCGCTCGCAGCCCCACGAAGCTGACGGTGGGCGCGCTGCGCGAGCGCCAGAAGCGCTGGTCGGAGCGCTACCAGCGCATCTTCCGGGAGATCGGCCTGCTCGCCTCCGAGGGCGCCGAGGCCGTGGAGGAGGGAGATCTGGAGGCCCTGGGCGACGTGATGAACGTCAACCACGGCCTGCTCGCGGCGCTGGGCCTGTCGTCGCCGGGGTTGGACGACATGGTGCACCGGCTGCGCAACATGGGCGCGCTGGGAGCCAAGCTGACCGGGGCGGGAGGGGATGGCGGCGCCGTCATTGGCCTCTTCACCGACACGGGCCCGGTGGTGCACGAGCTCACGCGGCTCGGCATCCGGTGCTTCGACAGCCAGCTCGCGGGACCGCGGGCCGAGGGAACCAGGGGGGCGGCATGAAGGCGACCGCTCGGGCCCATCCCAACCTGGCGCTGGTGAAGTACTGGGGCAAGCGCGACGACGCGCTCATCCTCCCCCACCAGTCGAGTCTCTCCATGACGTTGTCGCCGCTGGCGGTGCGGACGACGGTGGCCTTCGGCGAGGGCTCGGCCGACGAGGTGGAGCTCAACGGCTACGTGGCCAAGGGAAGCGAACGCGACCGCGTGCTGCGCGTGCTGGACGCGGTTCGCGCGGAGGTGAAGGGCCGCGAGCTCGGCCCGGCGAAGATGGTGTCGCGCGGGGACTTCCCGGCGTCGGCGGGACTGGCGAGCAGCGCGGCGGGCTTCGCGGCGCTGGCGGTGGCGGCTCGCGCGGCGGCGGGGCTGCCGGCGGATCCGAAGGCGGCGAGCATCCTCTCCCGGTTGGGGAGCGGCTCGGCGTGCCGCAGCGTGCAGGGTGGCTTCTGCGAGTGGATGCGGGGCGAGCGCCCGGACGGCACGGACAGCTACGCGGTGCAGCGCTTCGACGAGAAGCACTGGCCGCAGCTGCGCATGGTGGTGGCCATCGTCAGCCGCGACGAGAAGGAAGTGAAGTCGCGCGACGGCATGAAGAACGCCGTGGAGACGAGCCCGTACTACCCGGCCTGGGTGAAGGACGCCGAGGCCGAGGTGGTGCGCGCGCGCGAGTTCCTCGCGAAGAAGGACCTGCAGGCGCTGGGCGAGATGTGCGAGCGCAACGCGTGGAGGATGCACGCCACGTCGCTCGCGGCGGATCCCCCGCTCTGCTACCTGATGCCGAAGACGCTGGAGCTGATCCACTCGCTGCGCGAGCAGCGCAAGAAGGGCGTGCCGGTGTGGTTCACGCTGGACGCGGGGCCGAACCCCTGCATCCTGACGGACGCGGCGAACGAGGTGGCGGCGGAGGCGGTGGCGCGGGCGTGTGGCGCCACCGAGGTGGTGCGGTGCGTGCCGGGTGGTGACGCGGTGCTGCTGACGGAGCATCTGTTCTGATGGAGCGCGCGCTCTCGGCCCCGGGGAAGCTGTTCGTGTCCGGCGAGTACGCCGTGCTGTGGGGCGGCGTGTCGCGTGTGGCGGCGGTGGGGCCGCGAACGTCGGCGCTGGTGCGTCGGCGCGCGGACAGCCTGGTGCACGTGTGCGTGGAGGAGGGGACGCTGTCGGGGCGGACGACGCCTCGGGGCGTGAAGTGGGATCGCGAGGTTCCGCCGGGCTTCTCCTTCGTGGCGCGCACGCTGGACGAGGCGCTGCGGCTGCACGGGCGGGAGTCCGTGGGCTTCGACCTGGCGGTGTCCCCGTCGGCGGTGGGCCCCAACGGGCGCAAGCTGGGCATGGGTGGTAGCGCGTGCGCCACGGTGCTCGCGGCGGACGCGGTGCGCTTCGTGTTGGAGGAGAAGTTCGATGCGCTGAAGGTGGCGCTCGTCTCCCACGCGGCGGCGCAGGGCGGGAAGGGCAGTGGTGGCGACGTGGCCGCGAGCTACGCGGGCGGCGTGGTGCGCTACCGGCGCTACGAGGTGTCGGGCCTCATCGAGGCGTCGAGCGCCGGTGGTTACCGCGCGGCGCTGGACGCGGCTCCCACGGTGGACGTGTGGCGGCTGCCCGTGCCCAGGGTGTCGCTGGGCTACGCCTTCACCGGGGAGAGCGCCTCGACGCGGGTGCTCATCTCGCAGGTGGAGGCGAAGATGGGCGAGGCGGGGCGCCGGGCCTTCGTGGAGCGCTCGGACGCGCTGGGGCACGAGATCGAAGTGGGGCTCGGGGGCGGGGACTTCCGCGCCTTCTCCGAGGCGGTGCGCGAGCAGCACGCGCTGCTCCAGGAGCTGGGCCCGCTGGAGACCGAGCCGATGCGCCGGGTGCTGGGCATGGCCTCGGCGTACGGGTGCGTGGGCAAGCAGTCCGGCGCCGGTGGTGGGGACGGGTGCATCCTGTTCGCCCCGGACGCGGAGAAGCGGGCCGCGCTGCTGGAGGGCATCCGCGCGCGGGGCTTCCACACCCTGGAGCTCGAGGTGGAGCCCGGCGTGCGCGGGGAAGCACAGCCGGACGCGCGGCTGCGCTCGTGGCTCGATGCCTCGCGGTAGGCCGCGGGACCGGCTCACCTGGCGTGGAGCGGTCGCCTCGTGCGCAGGGCCAGCTGTCCGGCTCGCCTGCTCGGGAGGAGTGACAGGGCCGCGACGAGAAGACCCACGATGATGCTGTTCACGGTGGGCGCCATCTCGTCGCTGTACCCGAGCAGGAACGGCGAGGCGGCGAGCCACAGGCCGAGCGCGGTGTCGACGAAGCGGAAGGCGGGAATCGAATCGGCCACCAGCACGAAGAGGAAGAGGCAGAGGCCCACGGTGACCGTGTTGGCCCGGGCCTCCGGAGCTCCGAATCCTCCGAGGATGAACGGCGAGACGACGAGCCAGACGCACAGCAGCATGCTCGACCAGCGAGCCCTCATGACGGCCTCCTTGTAGCGAGGGTCTTCCCAGCAAGGTGAGGTCCGCGCCGAGCTTCCCGCAAGGCGGCTCGAGGGGCAGAGGCGCGTGTGGCCCGGTGTGAGCGGGGGAGCCCCTGGGCGGGAGGTTCCCCGGAGGGCCGGGTGATGAGTGCTCCTCGCGCTGACTTCATGGCTTCCGTGCTGGAGACGGCACACCGCTACCCGGGCAGAATGGGGACCGTGCGCACCGGCGAATGGCTCATGAGGAAGACGGCCCACCATCTGTTGCTGCTCGTATCGCTCTCCGCCCTCCTGGGGGATCCGGGCGGGTCGGTGGCGGCCCCGCCCGCGCCGCGTCAGCCCACGAAGGACGAGCGGGCCCGCTACTCCTGGCTCTCCGCGGAGCGCGCCATCCGCCCGCTCGCCGAGGCGATTCCGCCGCCATCCGGGTACACGCGGGTGGCCGTCGAGGAGGGCTCCTTCGGGGCGTGGCTGCGCGGGCTTCCGCTGCGTCCGGCCGGTGCTCCGGTGCGGGACTTCCGGGGCAACGACATCCTGGCCGGGGATGCCGCCGCGCTCGCGGCGGTGGCGGAGCTGGACGTGGGCCCGGCCGATCTCCAGCAGTGCGCGGACTCCATCATCCGCCTGCATGCGGAGTGGTTGTGGTCGCGGGGCCAGAAGGAGCGCATCACCTACCGCTTCACCAGCGGGCACCCGGCCTCCTGGACGCGTTACGCCGCGGGCGAGCGTGCGCGGGTCTCCGGCTCCAAGGTGACGTGGGTGAAGAACGGACCGGTGGATGGCTCGCGAGCCTCGTTCCGCGCGTACCTGGACCTGGTCTTCACCTACGCGGGGACACTGTCCCTGTCCGCCGAGGCGCGGCGGCCGGGGCGCGAGGACGTGCGGCCCGGTGACTTCTTCGTGCTGGGCGGCAGTCCGGGGCATGCGGTGCTGGTGTTGGACGTGGCTCGCAACGCCTCGGGTGCGCGCGTGGCACTGCTCGGCCAGGGCTTCACCCCCGCGCAGGACTTCCACGTGCTCTCCCCGGGCAAGGACGGCCCCTGGTTCTCGCTGGACGTCCACGAGGTGGCCACGCCCTTCTGGAAGCCCTTCCCCTGGTCCTCGCTCCGCCGGTTGTGAGGTGGGTCATTTCACACCAACCCATGGGTGGGTCATTTCTCATGAAAAAACATGGGACAGGTGTCATTGGACCTCGTTGGTGTATACTCGTGTTCAAGATTTTCGCCGCCACGGCACATGTGGGAGCACGAGGATGACCGTCTCGAACTTTTCCGCCCGTCTGATGTTCGTGATGGTCCTCCTGGTGGCGGGTCAGGGCCTGGCCGAGCCGAAGAAGGACAAGGATCCCGCCTTCGAGTGTCCGAAGCTGTCGAAGAAGCTCAGCGCGGAGGAGGTCTTCGCGGGCCGGATGGAGGCGCTGCTCGCCGGGAACCTGGATCTCGCCTTCTGCTACTACGCCGAGGACGCGGTGATCGTCCTACCGGGCTCGGTGGTCCAGGGACGTGAGCAGGTGCGGATTGCCTTCACGAATTTCGGGTCTGTCTTTGGGGGAGTGATTCCCCAGCCGTCGTCGGTCACCATCTCGGGGGAGATCGTGCTGGCCACCTTCTCGCTCGACACTCCACATGCTTCCGTACAGGACGGCGCGGATACGTTCGTGATTCGCGATGGGCGCATTCAGGCGCAGACGGTCCATGCCAGTATCGTCTTCCACGCGCCCTGAGTCCCCGCGCCGTGCCGCCCTTCGCGGGTAGGCCGAGATTCTTCACCAGAGCGCGTATCAGTCAGGAGGCCAGGATTGGTAGCTCCCCTCGTTATGCATCAGGAAGAGAGGGCGGAGTCGGGGTCGGTGTCTGTCATTGCATTGAAGGATGTGTGCTCCGAGCGGCTCGTGCAGGCGCCCACGGAGCCGTCATCCGAGACACGGGCTGGCACCTTCGTGGAGGTGTTGTTGGGGCGGCTCGAGGCGCTCGGCGTACGAAGCGCGTTCGGGTTGGTGGGGGGAGCGATCGCCCCCCTGGCCCATGCGCTCGCGCTCAGCCGGCTTCAGGCCTTCCACTTCCGGCACGAGGGAGGCGCGGGCTTCGCCGCGGTGGAATCCTCGCTCGCCTCGGGCCGGCCCACGGTGCTCTTCACCACCACGGGCCCCGGGTTGCTCAACGCACTGACTCCGGTGGCGGCTGGCCACTGGGAGGGCGCGAAGCTCCTGGTGTTGTCGGGGAGCACGTCCTCGGCGCAGCGCGGGCGCTGGGCCTGTCAGGAGACCAGTAGCCATACACTGCCGCAGTCGGGCCTGTTCACCTCGGGCCCGCTCTTCCACTACGCCACCACCGTGGAGAACCCGGCGGAACTGGATACGGTATGCGCCCGGCTCGCCTCGGGCTTCGCCCGCCCGGGAGGGTTCATCGCGCACGTGAGCCTGCCCCTCTCGGTGCAGATGGCGCAGGTTCCCTCCGCGTCCTCGTCGCCGCTCATCCGGCCAGGGGGCCCGGCCTGTTCGCCGGAGGAGCTCGCGGAGATCGCGCGGATGCTGGCGGAGCGCGAGACGGTCCTCTGGGTGGGCTTCGGTGCCCGGCACGCGGCGGCCGAGGTCCGCGCGCTCGCCGAGCGCCTGGGTGCACCCGTGATGTCCTCTCCCCGGGGCAAGGGCATCTTCCCCGAGCGCCATCCCCTCTACCTGGGCAGCACCGGCCTGGGGGGGCACGCCACCGTGGACCGGTACTTCATCGCCCACCGGCCCGAACACGTGCTCGTCCTCGGCTCGCGTCTCTCCGAGCCCACCTCGTTCTGGAATCCGCTGTTCATCCCCACCCAGGGCTTCATCCACGTGGACGTGGACCCGGAGGTGCCCGGCAGTGCCTACCCCACCGCGCGCGTCCTGCCCGTGCAGGCCGAGGTGAAGGGCTTCCTCCATCGGCTGTTGGGACTGCTGCCGGCACAGCGCCGTGCGCCCCGGGCCGTGGAGGGCCTGGCGGCGGAAGAGCTCCTGGCTCCTCGTCAGGAGGGGCCGGTGCGCCCGCGCGTGTTGATGGAGCGGGTGCAGTCGTTGATCATCGATCGAAGCGACGCGGTGGTGATGACCGAGTCGGGCAATGCGTTCGCCTGGGGCAACCAGCACCTGCGCTTCGAGGAGCCCGGACGCTACCGGGTGAGCACGGGCTTCGGCTCGATGGGCCACATGGCCTCGGGCGTGGTGGGCCTGGCGCTCGCGCGGGGCGGCAAGGCGGTGGCCATCGTGGGTGATGGCTCGATGTTGATGAACAACGAGCTCAGTACCGCGGCGCAGTACCGCGCCCCGGCAGTGTGGATCATCATGAACGACGCACAGTACGGAATGGTGGAGCAGGGTATGCGGGCGCTGGGGTTCCAGCCGCTCGAGACGGCGATTCCCCGCGCGGACTTCGTGTCCATCGCACGCGCATGTGGCGCGGATGGGGTGCGCGTGGAGCACGAGCCGGAGCTGGACCCGGCGCTGGAGGCGGCCCTGGCGGCACGGGGCCCGTTCGTGGTGGACGTGGCCATCGATCCCCACGAGACGGCGCCGTGGATGCGCCGCATCCAGAACCTCATCGTCCAGGGCGCCGAGTCCCAGAAGGGAGGTGAGCGATGAAGGGGGGAGTTGGCATCCGCGCGCTCGCGCTGGCGTACCCGGAGACGGTCCGTACCAACGACTACTTCCGCACGAACCACGCGCAGGTGCTGGCCGAGGCCCAGCAGAAGTCCCTGTCCCGCGTCTGGTCGCCGCACAAGACGACGGAGAGCGCGCGCGACATCTTCAACGAGGAGATGGCGCCGTTCCTGGATGATCCCTTCCGGGGCACGGTGGAGCGCCGGGTGCTCGGGCCCGGTGAGTCCGTCTACTCTCTGGAGCTCCGGGCCGCACGCGAGGCGCTCGCCGCCGCGGCCATGTCGCCGGGGGATGTGGAACTGCTGTTGTGCACCTCGCTGCTGCCCCAGGCGGTCGGTATCGGGGACGCGGCCTTCCTCGCCAGGGATCTGGGCCTCAGGGGGACGGCGTGGAACTTCGAGAGCGCCTGCTCGGGCGCGTTGGTGGGCCTGCAGATGGCCTGCTCGCTCGTGCGTTCGGGCGAGTACCGCAACGCGCTGGTGGTGGTGGGTTGCAGCTACTCGCAGAACACGGCGGAGACGGACTCGCTGGGCTGGACGTGCGGTGACGGCGCCGCCGCCTTCCTGGTGAGCGCCGTGCCCGAGGGCTCCGGCGTGCTCGGCTTCAAGTCGCTGCACACCGCGGAGACGTGCGGCTCCCTGTACTACGAGATGGTGGCCGAAGCGGACCAGGCGCCGCGCATGTTCCTGAAGGCGAACCCCCAGGCGGGCAAGTCCCTCAAGGTGGTGTCCGAGTCCAGCCTGCGTGCTTCCTGCGAAGGCGCCGTTCGGGCCGCCGGGGTGTCGCTCGAGCAGATCGACTTCTTCGTCTTCAACACGCCGCTGGCCTGGTACGCGTCCTTCTGCGCGAAGATGCTGGGCGTTGCCCTGGAGCGCACCCTCAACACCTTCCCGCTCTACGCCAACGTGGGCCCGGTGTTGATGCCCACCAACCTGTACCACGCCGCCCAGGCGGGCCGGATCAAGCCCGGAGACCTGGTCCTGCTCTACAGCATCGGCAGCGTGTCCAGCGCGGGAGCGGCGGTGCTCCGCTGGGGTGAGGTGGCCCTGGGTCCGAGTCCCGTGGCGGAGCCGCCCCCGGTGGGAGCGGGCCACTGGCGTCCAGGCGCTCGCTGAGAGCGGTTACGCCGGGAGCGCGCCGCTACTTGACCGTGGCGCGCCTGGCCGGGGGGTGGACGAGACCGTAGTGGGTCCGGATGCGAACCGAGGGCAGCGGATGGCCCTCGTCCCGGAAGCGATCCGCGGCCCACGCCAGCGCCTGCTGGAGCGTGGCGACGCTGGTGTTCGGGCAGGGCGGCCGGTTGAGCGTGGAGATGACGCTCATCGCCAGGCGAGCCAGCGGCGAGGTGATGACGAAGCCCGTGCCGAGCATCCACTGGCGCAGCGCCGCGTCATTCTTCTGCAGCCACTCCACCTGCAGCTGGCGGTGGTTCATCGGCGAGGACTTCATCTTCGTGGCGTCATAGATGCAGACGTAGTTCTCCTGCCGCTGCAGGTACTCGTCCATCCGCTGCAGGTGGTACGCGAATTCCTCGTCCGAGCTCTCGCCCTCGAACGTCACGAGCAGAAGCGGCCACAGGGAATCATCGAAGGAAATCACGTCAGCACCAGTCCTTTCCGTGAGTGCCGCGTCAGTTTAACGGCTGACGCTTGGACAATCACTCCCCCCGGTGTCCGCGTGGCACGGCGTCGAACCTGCAAACCCAGCCTCGCGGTGAAGCGCGGGCCGCCTGACGGTTGTTTTTTTCGCGGGAGCCGGTTTTGTCAGTGATTCGCGCGGCTCAGAACATGTGGCCGAAGTTGAGGTACAGGCGGCTGCGGCCCGACTCGGTGGACATGGCCCAGTCGAAGCGCACCACGGCGGCGCGTCGGCTCAGACGAAGGCCGGCCCCCACGCCCGGGTGCCACTTCCACCACGGGCCGTCCGTCACCTGCGGGTGCCATACGCGCCCGAGGTCCACGAAGGCCACGCCGCCCGCGATGACGGGGGCGCCGAACAGGTTGAAGTCGAAGGCGCGGAAGCGCAGCTCCGTGTTGGAGAAGGCCTTGATGTTGCCCGCGAACCGGTTGCGTTCGATGCCTCGCACGCTGCTCATGCCGCCGATGCCCTCGGACGTGCTCACGCCGCCCGTGTTCACCCACTCGAAGAAGGGCACCTCGCCGAACAGCACGTCAAGCGTCAGCCGCTGCGCGAGGATGAAGCGAGGGCCCAGCTGCCAGTAGCGCCGCTCGCTCAGCGTCACGCCCGCGTACTGGTAGCGGCTGCCCGTGGCGCTCCCCGACACGCGCAGGCTCAGTTCCTCCACACCGCCGCGTACCGGATCCGACTCGTTGTCGCGCGTGTCCCAGAGCACGCCCGCCATGAGCTGTCCCGTGGGCCCACCTTCGATGCCCACCGGCTTGAGCTTCTGCAGCTCCGAGGCCTCGAACGGATCCACCCCCGTGTACCGCCACGAGTAGCCCACGTAGGACTGGAAGGGGTGGGTCTCTCCCCAGGGCCGGCCGCGCAGACGCACCCATGCACCCGGAGATCTCTTCGTGTAGTTGAAGCGCTCCTGGTTCTCGTCGCCGTTGAAGTCCTGCGCGGACACGTTGCCCGCCCCATAGAAGGGGCTGCGCAGCTCGCGCCGGTACTCCAGACGCAGCTCCAGGCGCATGGGCCCGATGAGCTGCGGCCCGTCGTAGCGCAGGTAGTGGTTCTGCTGGCCGCGGCTGGTGAACATCGCCTGGATGGCGATGCCGTGCTGGTACGGCGCATGCCCCGGTGCGTAGAGATAGGCGCCGGCCACGCCGCCATACGTGAAGCCCAGGTCCGAGTTGTAGCTCACCAGCGGGAGCACGATGCCGTCGAAGCCCTTCTCCTTCTTCGGTGGCTCCGCCGGGGCGGAGGCCGTGGAATCGGCGCCCGTGGCGGGCAGGGCGCTCGAGGGCGCGGTCGGGGCCGTGGCCAGCGTCGTCAGCAGCAGCGCGGTCGTGAGCATCACCGTACAAGGTGGCACGTCGACAAGGGGGTGGACCATTGTCCTGTTCAAGGTCCGTGCCCGATCGGCTGCTGTCCAACGGACCCGGGCGTATCGCACGGCTGCTGGGTTCACGAGTGCGCATCATGGCCGCGGGGGGAGGGGAGGCGAGACCGTGAGCGAAGTGATCAATCCGCAGTTGCAATCCTGGGCCCGTGAATATGTGAAGCGAGTGGGGGCGAAGGTCTGCCCTCTGTCGGTTTCCCGGCGACGCAAGCTCCTGGTCGTCCATCTGGACGGGGTGCCCAGGTCCCACCTGGTGGAGGCCGTTCGCACCGGGCGCATGCCATTCTTCTCGAAGCTCATTCGCTCCGGCGCCTACGCCATGGACGATGCATTCTGGGGCTCGCCTGCCTCCACGCCCTTCTTCCAGGCGGGCTTCCTCTACGGTCTGCGCCATCCCAATCTGCCGGCCTACAGCTGGTTCGATCGGGAGCTCGGTCGCAAGGTCCAGATGAACACGCCGACCGACACGCTCGCCGTGGAGTCGCGTCTGGGATGCCGCCCCGGCAGGAGCCTGCTGTCCGGTGGTGGGCACACGTACTTCTCGCTCTTCCAGGCCGAGGCCGACAACCGCCTGTGCATGAGCACGCTGGCCAGCTACAAGATGATGGCGCGCGGCTTCAAGTACGAGATGGAAGGCATCCTCGCGGCGCGCACGCAGACGCCGCTCTCGTACCTGCGCTCGCTCGGGCATGACGCGTGGAATGCCTTCACGGAGGTGTACCGCTGGAGTCGCGCGCTCCGGGACTGGCGTCACGAGAGCGGCTTCCTCGCCAGTCGTGTCTTCCTGCAGCGGCTCGGGTGGAGCTTCGCCCATACCAAGGCGCTGGTGGACATGGTGCGCGGCGTGCCCTCCATCTACCTCGTCTATGGCAACTATGACGAGGTGGCCCACCGCCGCGGTCCGAACTCGGATCAGGCGCTCTCGGAGCTGCGGCGCGTGGACGCCTACCTCGCCGAGCTCCACGCCGTGTCCCGGGTGGTGGAGCCCGGCTACGACATCATCTTCCTCACGGACCACGGCCACGTGGACAGTCACCCCCTCGAGCGGCGCGGGGGACAACGTCTGGAGGACGTCCTCCTCCATGGCGAGCCGCTGCCGCTCTCCGAGGACGTGGCGCGGGGGCTGCTCGACGGCCGCCCGCACCCGGTGGACGTGGGGCCCCATGCCCCGTCGGAGCCGGTGGTGATCGAGTCCGGCAACTTCTCCCACGTCTACCTGACGCGGGAGCTGAAGCCGCTCGAGGCCGCGCAGCTGGTGGCGCGCCATCCGGAGGTGCTCGCGAGGGCCACGCGCCACCCGGACATCGCGATCGTGGCGATGCGGCGGGGTGACTCGGCGGTGGCCGTCATCGACGGGGGCGTGTACGGGCCGGATGACATCGACAGCGCGCCGCTCTCGACGGAGTTCTCGCGCCGCGCGGTGGCGGACTTCCTACGTGAGCTGCCCTACATGCCCACCGCGGGAGACCTGGTGCTCTTCGGGCAGGCGGTGTCGCGGGGTGGCACGGTGGGCTTCGCCTGGGAGTTCGGCTCGCACGGCGGGCTCACGCGCACGGAGACGTCCAGCGTCATCTGCTGGCCGCGCAGCCTCCCGGTGGACCTGTCCGCGCTGAGCCACTGCACGCAGCTCCACGAGCGACTCTCCGAGGTGTACCGCGATGGCTCCCGTCCGCTCGTGTACACGGAGACGGAGACGAGGTGGGCGGAGGCGACATGAGGCTGCCAGCGGGCCGGACGTACCTCAAGGCACTGGCGGTGCTGGTGGGGGGGGTGTTGTCCGTTCTCCTCATCTCCAGTGCCTTCTTCCGGTGGAACCTGGGCGGGGAGGGGCCCCTGCTCATTCCGCGCTTCTCGCTGCGGAAGTTCGTCCATGAGCTGCCGGGCCATCTGCCCTGGCTCATCCCGTTCATGCTGCTCTCCGCGTCCATCATCCCGGCGCGGGCGGCGCAGTGGGCGAGGACGCTGAGCAAGCCGGTGCCCTACCGCGAGCGCTACCACCTGGTGGCGATCGGCGCCTTCACCCACAACGCGTTGCCCGGGAAGCTGGGGGACTTCATCCGCTCCTTCCTGCTGTCGCGCACCCAGCGGATTCCCTTCCTGCAGTCCCTGGGCTCGGTGGCGGTGGGCAAGCTGCTGGAGTTCGCCGCGCTGATGGGGCTGGTGGCCGTGTCCTTCCTGGGGCCGTTCGGCGAGAAGATGGCCCACTTCGCCGGGCCCTTGAGAATCGCGGTGGGGCTGTGCGTGGGGTTGGTGGTGGCGGTGGTGCTGCTGGCCCACTACGCGCTGCCGCTCGCCCGGATGCTGGAGCGCAAGAATCGGCTGCCGCGGGTGCGGCACCTGCTGGGGCACGTGTCCGAGGGGCTGGGCACCGCGCGCAGCTTCCGGGGCATGGCCAAGGCGCTCGTCTTCTCCATCCCTCCGGTGCTGGCGCCGGCGCTGGCCTATGGGCTGGCCCTGAGGGGCATCGGCGTGCGCGGGGGCCTCTTCGCCGGCACCGTCGTGCTGGGGGCCATCGCGCTCGGCCAGTCGCTTCCCGGCGTACCGGCCGGCATGGGCATCTACTACTTCGTCACCAGCTGGGCGGCGCGCAACCTGGGCGCCGCACCGGAGGACGCGGCGGCCTTCTCCACGCTCACCCATCTGGGCACCGTGCTGAGTCAGGTGGGGGTGGGGGCGCTCTCCGTGCGCCTGCGCGGCATCCGCATCAAGGACCTGCGCAAGGGCGGCAGCCTGGCGCGCGAGGCCGCGAGCCACGTGGCCCACGAAGCGGTGGAGCCCGTCCACGTCCCGAGCTGAGCCCGAGGGGACGGCGGGGTGCCGGAAAAAGAAAAAGGCCCCGGCTTTTCAGCCGGGGCCTTTCTCAGTGCCCAGGAGAGGACTCGAACCTCCATGCCCTTGCAGGCGCTAGACCCTGAATCTAGTGTGTCTACCAATTCCACCACCTGGGCAGGCGGTGCGTCTCAGCGGCGCGTTGCAGCGGTGCGTCGCGTTGACGGGAGCGGTGTATAGATGCCTGAACCGTCCCCGTCAAGCAGTTGTTTCAACATCACTTCTTCAACGGCCATTTCCCCTCGGACTCGAGCCGACGCCGGACGGCGGGGTTCTCATCCATGAAGGCCGTGAGGGACTCTTCGGTAATCTCCACGAAGACGTCCTCATTCCCGACCTCGGTCTGGCAGGACAGGCGGGAGTACGGGCGCACGTCGAACCCCATATCCAGCCGGTCCATCTCCTGATCCGTCTGTTCGGAGAGCGACTCGAGGCCCTTGCGGACCCAGATGTGGCAGGTGGAGCAGGCGCAGACCCCGCCGCAGGAATGACCCACCTGGGCGCCCGCCTTCTCGGCGGCGTCCAGCAGGGTGGTCCCCGCCGACACCTCCACCGTGGTGTCGTCCAGGGGGCTCTTGAAGTGGACCTTGGGCACGTCAGAACTCCTCGACCGAATGGCCCGCGACGACCTTCGTCAGGGCCTGGTTCATCACCCGCTCGACGAACGGCTTGCACACCTCGTCGAGGGCGTGGATGGCTTCCTCGAGGGCGTGGGAGTCGTTCCCCTTCGCCACCTCGCGCACCTTCGCCATGGCCGCCTCGATGGTGTCCCGCTCGCCGTCGGCCAGCAGGGCCGCGTTCTGCCCGAGCTGCCGTTCCGCCTCGGTGAGGACGCGTTCGGCCTCGACCCGCTGCTCGCGCAACTGGCGCACCTGCACGTCGTCCTCCGCGTGATCGATGGAGTCGAGCAGCATCTGCTCGATCTCCTCGTCGGTGAGGCCGTGGCTGGGCTTCACGGTGATGGACTGGGTGGTGCCGGTGCTCTGCTCCTTCGCGGTGACCGCGAGGATGCCGTCCGCGTCCACCTGGAAGCGCACCTCCACCCGGGCCATACCCGCGGGCAGGGCGGGAATCCCACTCAGAGTGAAACGCGCCAGGCTGCGGCAGTCCTCCACCAGCTCGCGCTCGCCCTGGAGCACGTGGACGTCCAGGCCCGTCTGCCCATCCTTGAAGGTGGTGAAGACCTGGGCCGCGGCGGTGGGGATGGTGGAGTTGCGCTGAATCAGCTTCTCCACCAGCCCGCCCATCGTCTCCAGGCCGAGCGACAGGGGGATGACGTCCAGCAGCAGCACCTCATCCTGCCGGTCCGAGTTGGTGAGCAGGTCCGCCTGCACGGCCGCCCCGAGCGCCACCACCTGATCCGGATCGATGTCGCTGAGCGGCTCCCGGCCGAACAGCTCGGCCACGAAGCGGCGCACGGCGGGCACCCGGGTGGCGCCGCCCACGAGGATGACGCCGTCCAGCTCGGAGGCCGTCACCCCCGCGTCCTTGAGGGCCCGGCGGCACACCACGCCCGTCTTCTGGATGAAGGGGCGGATCCACTCCTCGAAGTCCTCGCGCCGGAGCGTCTGCCGGTGCGAGCCCACGGTGAGCTCCACCTCGGGCGCGTCGGTGAGGGCCTCCTTGGCCTTGCGCGAGGCCGCCAGCACCTCGGCCACGAGCGAAGGGGTGGGGGCGGACTGGCCCATGGCCTCCAGCGCGCGCTGGGCGATGGCCCGGTCGAAGTCGTCGCCTCCGAGCGCCGAGTCACCGCCGGTGGACTTCACCTCGAAGACGCCGTCCACCAGCTTGAGGATGGAGATGTCGAAGGTGCCGCCGCCCAGGTCGTACACCGCGTAGGTTCCCTGGCTGCCCTTGTCGAGCCCGTAGGCGAGCGCCGCCGCGGTGGGCTCGTTGAGGAGCCGCAGCACGTCGAGCCCCGCGAGCCGGCCCGCGTCCTTGGTGGCCTGGCGCTGGGCATCGTCGAAGTAGGCGGGCACGGTGATGACGGCCTGCTCCACCCGGCCGGAGAAGTAGGACTCGGCGCGGCGCTTGAGGGCGCGGAGGATTTCGCCGGACACCTCGATGGGCGTCACCGGCTGGCCGCCGGACACCTCGAAGCGCACCACCTTGCCGCCGCTGGCGAACTTGTAGGCGCCCAGCTTGCGCGTCTCCGCGTCCTCCGGGCTGCGGCCCATGAAGCGCTTCACGGAGATGATGGTGTCCGTGGGGTGCTCGGCCGCGAGCTTCTTCGCCCGCGAGCCCACCACCACGCCTCCGTCCCTCCCGTAGTGCACCACCGAGGGCAGGAGGTTCGCGCCTCCCTCGTCCGCCTCCAGGCAGCGGGGCTTGCCCTGGATGACGCTCGCCACCAGCGAGTTCGTGGTCCCCAGGTCGATGCCCACCGCATGCCCCTTGGGCTTGAGGGGGTCGTGAATCTGCAGGTAGCCGTTCTTGCTCACGCCAGAACCTCCTCCTCGAACGCGTCCACCTGTTCGAGGAAGCGCGTGAAGTACCGCACCCGTCCCAGCGCGTGCGATGCCTTTTTCACCGAGGACTCGATCGGCACCCCCTTTTCCAGGGTGCGCAGCGCGTCCACGGCCTCCTGAAGGGCGGACTTGCGCCGGCCCTCCACCTCCGTTGCCATCTTCCTCGCCCGCTCGAGGTCCTTGGCCTCCATGGCCTCGTCGAGCGCCTCGCGCAGCTCCATCACCTCCTCGAGGAACTCGAGGGGCATGTCCTTCTGCGCTCCGGCGTCCTCCCTCTCCAGGTCCACCCCGTGCAGCTTCAGCAGGTAGAAGGCCCGCTTCGTGGCGTCCTTGAGCGTCTTGAAGGCCTCGTTGAGCGCCGTCGTCTGCTCCAGCGAAAGCCGGCGCTCGCGCGCCTCCGCCTGGGCGAAGCGGTCCGGGTGCAGTTGCAGCGAGAGCTCCCGGTATTGCTTCTCCAGCGCCGGCACGTCCACGTCGTACGTCCGGGGCAGGCCGAAGACGTCGAAGTGGGTCGCTCCGGGCGCTCGGGCCGCGATCTTCCCGCAGGCCGCGCAGAACGGGCGCCCCGCCGTGTCCTTCTCACAGTTCCAGCACTTCACTTCGCGTCCCCCTTCCGGGGCAAAACGAAAGGGCCCGGCTTTTCGTGGCCGAGCCCCACTTGAACACAGACCCTCACCCCAGCCCTCTCCCGGAGGGAGAGGGGGCTTACACGGAGAAGCTCTCTCCGCAGCCGCACGAGCCCTTCACGTTGGGGTTGTTCAGCTTGAACCCCGAGGCCATCAGCGTCGACTCGTACACGATCTCCGTGCCGAGCAGGTACAGGTAGCTCTTCGGGTCCACGAACACCCGCACCCCGTCCCGCTCGAAGATCTTGTCCTTCTCGCGCGGCTTCTCCGCCCACTCCATCACGTACGCCAGCCCCGAACATCCGCCGCCCCTCACCGCGATGCGCAGCCCCGCATCCGGCGTCTGCCGCTCCTCCAGCAGTTTCCGGAGCTGCGTCACCGCGCTGTCGTGCAGCGTGATGCCCCTCGCCGGCTTCGCGGCCGGGGTGGCAGGCGCCGTCTGCGTCTGGCTCGTCTGGGTACTCGCCTGCTCGTTCATCACGCGCCTCCTCCTTCGGTCCTGCTCACGCCTTGTTCTGCCGCGCCTCGCGCTTCTTCTTGAAATCCTCGATGGCCGCCTTGATGGCGTCCTCGGCCAGCACCGAGCAGTGGATCTTCACCGGCGGCAGCGCCAGCTCGCGAGCCACGTCCTTGTTGGAGATGGTCATCGCCTCGTCCACCGTCTTGCCCTTCACCCACTCGGTCACCAGCGAGCTGGACGCGATGGCCGAGCCGCACCCGAAGGTCTTGAACTTGGCGTCCTCGATGATGCCCTCGTCGGTGATCTTCAGCTGCAGGCGCATCACGTCGCCGCACGCTGGCGCTCCCACCAGACCGGTCCCCACGTTGGGATCCTGCTTGTCGAGCGTGCCGACATTGCGGGGGTTCTCGTAGTGGTCGATGACTTTGTCGCTGTAGGCCATGGTGCTCCCGTACTCTCTTATGAAGCCTTGTCACCGGGTCCGTTGCCCGGCAACCGTGCCGGGGCAGGGGGCCCGTCTGCCCTCCTACCAGGGGAGGGCACCGGACGGTGCTAGTGCGCCGTCCACTCGATGCTCTTCAGGTCGATGCCTTCCTTGGCCATCTCGTACAGCGGGCTCATCTCGCGCAGGCGGTTCACCTTGTCCACCATGAGCTTGATGACGAAGTCGACCTCTTCCTCGGTGTTGAAGCGGCCCAGGCCGAAGCGGATGGAGCTGTGCGCCAGCTCCTCCTCCACGCCGCACGCGCGCAGCACGTAGGACGGCTCCAGCGAGGCCGACGTGCACGCGGAGCCCGAGGACACCGCCACGTCCTTGATGGCCATCATCAACGCCTCGCCCTCCACGTAGGCGAACGAGATGTTGAGGTTGCCCGGCAGCCGGTGCTCCAGCGAGCCGTTCACCGTCACCATGTCCAGCTGCTCGGTGATGCCCTTGCGCAGCTTCTCGCGCAGCCGCAGCAGGCGCCCGGCCTCGTCGGCCATCTCCTGACGGGCGATCTCCGCCGCCTTGCCGAAGCCCACGATGGACGCCACGTTCAGCGTGCCCGAGCGCATGCCACGCTCATGGCCACCGCCGTCGATGATGGGGGCGATGCGCACGCGCGGCTTGCGGCGCACGTAGAGCGCGCCCACTCCCTTGGGGCCGTACATCTTGTGCGCCGAGATGGACGCCAGGTCGACGTTCATCTGCTCCACGTTGAATGGCACCTTGCCGATGCCCTGCACCGCGTCGCAGTGGAAGAGGATGCCTTTCTGGCGGCACAGCTTGCCGATCTCCGCGATGGGCTGCACGGTGCCGATCTCGTTGTTGGCGAGCATGATCGACACCAGGATGGTCTTGTCGGTCATGGCCGCCTCGAGCTTCTTCAGATCGATCCGGCCATCCTTCTCCACTTCCAGGTAGGTGACGCGCGCGCCACCCGTGGGCAGCTCGGCCCACTGGCGGTACACCGGATCATTGTCCAGGTCGTGCTTGATGGACAGCTCGGCCAGGTTGTCGCGCGACACGGGCGCGCCGGTGAGCTGGCCCAACCGCATCTGCTTCAGCTCGTCCAGGCGCTCCTGACGGATGCGCTCCAGGCGCTTGCAGGTGTCGAGCACCGCCTTGTGCTCGGTCTTCAGGGTGATGATGTGGTCACCCTTGTCCTTGTAGAACTCGACCACGCCCTTGATGGCCAGGTTGTCCGACTCGGTGGCGCCCGAGGTGAAGACGATCTCCTTGTCGGACGCGCCGAGGAGCGCCGCCACCTGCTTGCGCGCCTGCTCCACCGCCGCCTCGGCCTTCCAGCCGAACGCGTGATTGCGCGACGCGGCATTGCCGAAGTCCTCACGGAGGTACGGCATCATCGCCTCCAGCACCCGAGGATCCATCGGGGTGGTGGCGTGGTTGTCCATGTAGATGGGCAGCTTCAGCATTTCGGTAAACCTTCCGGACGACTGTCCGTCCCCTCGCCGCAGGTGCCGGTAACCCCGCGAGGCCCTAGGAGGTCCTACATGGACACACCTAATGTGGACTGGACCGGTCAATTATAAAATCGAGCCCCCCTCGGTCAAGCTGACATAAGGAGAGGGCGTTCCAGCCTCTATCAACCGCGAATCGGACCGATTCAGTCCTCTATCACGGGTGGACCGGAGCGGCGCGGTCCAATTCGGTGCACGTGCGCCAGGGTGGAGCACCCCTGGCGGCCAAGTGCGCGATTTCAGGGCAGGGGGGCGTTGGCCGACGGGCTGCAATTCCGGGAGTCCGAGACTTCCGGAGGTTGCGCCGATGAGCACGAACGAGAAGCGGGCCGTGAAGCTGAACGCCGTGGGGGCCCTGGAGCTGGCGTCCGCACAGGGGGGCGGGGACGAGCCGCGCCGGTACCAGGGCGGGTGGCGCGCGGGCAAGCCGGAGGAGGATCCGGAGAAGATGAAGAAGTGGGGCCTCGTCACCGCGAGGCCGAGCGAGTTCCTCATCCACATGCGACGGGGCCGGGTTCGCGAGGTGAGCGGGCAGGGGGCCTCGTGCTTCAAGCTGCCGGGCGACGCGGTGGCGATCGTCCCCACGAGCGTGCAGCGGTTGCAGTTCACCGCGGACCAGGTGACGAGCGAGAAGGTGGGCGTCCAGGTGACGGGCCTGGCGGTGTACCGCATCGTGGATCCGCTGGTGGCCTTCCGGATGCTGAACTTCTCCTTCCCGGAGCGGGCGCAGCAGAAGCTGCAGGAGCTGCTGCGGGAGATGTTCGTGGGCGCGGTGCGGCGGCTGGTGGCGAACCTGTCGGTGGAGGAGTGCCTCTCCAAGCGCAAGGAGGGCATCGCCACGGAGTTGATGCGGGAGATCGCCCCGGTGGTGTCGGGCAAGGGGCGGCTGGAGGACCGGAGCGACACGGGGTGGGGCGTGGTCCTGGACACGATCGAAATCCAGGACGTGCGGGTGCTGTCGGAGACGGTGTTCGCGAACATGCAGGCGCGCTTCCGGCAGGAGCAGGAGCGGGTGGCGCGCGAGGCGGAGCTGGCGAAGGAGCGCTTCATCCGGCGGGAGGAGGCGGAGGCGGAGCGGCAGATCTCCCTGACGCGGCTGGCGACGGAGGAGGAGGTCCGTCACAAGCGGCAGGAGGCGGAGGAGCAGGCGAAGCTGGAGGCGCTGGCGGTCGAGTCGCGCGTGGAGGAGGCGCGGGTCGCCAAGGAGCGGAGCACCCGGCAGGCGCAGGTGGGGCTGGAGCGCGAGACGGCGCTGGCGAGGCTGAATGCCGAGCTGGAGGTGAGGGAGCAGAAGGCGAGGGCGGAGGAGACGCAGAAGCTGGCGCAGCTCGAGGCCGAGCGGAGGCTGGCGGAGGCGAAGCTGGCGCAGGAGCGGGCGCTGGCGGCGGCGAAGGCGCAGGCGGAGCTGGAGAAGCTGAAGCTGGAGCAGGAGGCGGAGGCGGCGCGCCTGGCACACGAGCGGCGGATGGCGGCGGTGCGCGCGGAGGCGGAGCTGGAGAAGCTGCACCAGGAGCAGCAGGCGCAGGCGTCCCGGCACGCGGCGATGATGGAGGTGCTGCTGCAGGAGGCGGAGCGGGCGAGGGCGCAGGCGAAGGTTGCGGAGGCGCGGTGTGCCATCGCCGAGGCGGAGCTGGCGATGGCGGAGATGGAGGCGCGCAAGGCCCGCATCACGCAGGACCCGGAGCTGGCGCGGGTGCGCGCGCTGCGGGAGATCGAGAACACGCTCTCACCGGAGTCCATCCAGCTGGTGGTGGCGCAGCAGCTGCCGCAGGTGGCCGCCGCGTTCCAGCAGAAGATGGGCGAGGTGCACGTGACGGCGGTGGATGGAGCCAACCCGTTCGGCTACATCGCGGCGGCGGTGGAAGGCGTCATGGGGCTGGCGAAGTCGGCGGGCCTGCGGGTGCCAACCCCGCCGGTGTCTACCCCTCCAAACGGGTGAGGATCTCCGCGCCATCGCGCGTCACGTGGATGGTGTGCTCGAACTGCGCCGAGCGCCTGCCGTCCGCGGTGACCACCGTCCAGTCGTCATCCCAGTCCTGGTGCTGGATGGAGCCCATCGTGAGCATGGGCTCGACGGTGAAGAACATGCCCTCCTCGATGATGTCCGTCGCGCGGGGATCGAAGTAGTGGCAGACCTGCGGCTCGAGGTGGAACACCTCGCCGATGCCGTGTCCGCAGTAGGCGCGCACCACGCCGTAGCCATAGCGGCTGGCGTGCGCCTCGATGGCCCGGCCGATGACGTTGATGGGCAGGCCCGGGCGTACCGCCTCGATGCCCAACATCATGCACTCGCGGGTCACCCGGAGCAGCTGCTCGGAGGCCGCGTCGATCTTCCCCACGGGGAAGGTCGCCGAGCAGTCGCCGTGCATCCCATCGAGGTAGATGGTGATGTCGAGGTTGACGATGTCTCCGTCCTCCAGGGGCCGGCTGTCCGGGATGCCGTGGAGGATGACCTCGTTGACCGAGGTGCAGAGCGACTTGGGGAACCCGTGGTAGTTCAGCGTGCTGGGGTAGCCACCGCGGCGGATGTACTCCTCGTGCGCGATGGCGTCGATCGCGTCCGTCGTGACACCCGGCCGCAAGGCGGCACCCGTTACCTGGAGGACCTCGGCGGCGGCGCGGCAGGCCCTCCGCATCCGCTCCAGCCGGGTCGCCGGATCTCCCTTCACCCCGGGGCCGGGACGACCCGTCTCCGCGTAGTCGGGCCGAGGGATGTGGGGAGGCACCGGACGGCGAGGGCTCACCACGCCCGGCTTCACACGCCGGGAAGCGGGCACCGGTGCACGTGCCTGGCTGTCCTCGCCCCGGTGGCACTTCTTGTACTTGGTTCCGCTCCCGCACCAGCAGGGCTCGTTGGGGCCAGGAAGCTTCGCGGGGGGCAGGACGGGCGTGTTGGACGTGCTCATGGGGGTGCTTTCTATACCAACACCTTGGGGGGCCACCCGAAGTCCTCTTCAAGTCCCCGGAGTGGGCGCGTGTGCTGGCAGGATGCCCTCCTGCTTCAGCGCCTTCCAGAACGAGGCGGGGATGGGCTGACGCATCAGCTCCACGTTCTGGCGCACCCGCTCCCCGCTCTTGGCCCCGGGGATGACCGAGGCCACGACGGGATGGGCCGCGCAGAACTGCAGGGCCGCCGCCTTGATGTCTACGCCGTGCTGACGGCACATCGCGGCGATGCGGTCCCGCGCGGCCACCTGCTCGCGAGGCGCCTCCGCGTACTCGAACATGGAGCCTCCCGCGAGCAGGCCGGAGTTGTAGGGGCCTCCCACGACGACCTTCACGCCGCGCGCGGCACAAGCGGGGAACAGCGTGTCCAGGGCCGCGAGATCCAACAGGCTGTATCGCCCGGCGAGCAGGAATACGTCCGGGTCCGACTCCTCCAGCGCTCGCTGGCAGGCCTCCACCCGGTTCACGCCCAGGCCCCAGGCGCGGATGACGCCCTGGTCTCGCAGGCGGCTCAGCTCGCGCGCCGCGCCCTTCATGGCGGTGGAGAAGACCTCGGTCCAGCCCGGCCCGTGATGATCCTCGGCCACGTCGTGGATGTAGGCGATGTCGATGCGCCCCACACCGAGTCGCTGCAGGCTGTCCTCGATGGAGCGGCGTGTGCCGTCGGCGGAGTAGTCGTAGCGCACCTGGAAGGGCA
This sequence comes from Archangium violaceum, assembly GCF_016859125.1. Lineage (NCBI taxonomy): Bacteria > Pseudomonadati > Myxococcota > Myxococcia > Myxococcales > Archangiaceae > Archangium > Archangium violaceum. The sequence continues at coordinate 7,757,640 of NZ_CP069338.1, forward strand.
GGACGCCGATGAAGGGGCCCAGCGTGTCGGGCGCCTTCGGATCGGGGATCAGCAAGCGGCCGACCTTGGTGGAGAGGACGTACTCGTCGCGATTGTAGCGGCGCAGCACGCGGCCGAAGCGGTGCTCGGACAGGCCGCACCCGTACATCGGCGCGGTGTCGAAGTACCGGATGCCGGAGTCCCAGGCCGCGACCAGTGCGCCCTCGGCGGTTTCCTCGTCGACGCGGTTGAACATGTTGCCCAGGGGAGCGCCTCCGAAGCCGAGCGGGCCGGGCGGAGCGAAATGCTTGGGGGTACCAGCCATGGAGTCCTCCTATCGGGGGTGACTTCCTCGTTCTAGCGCATGGCGGCGAGCAGCCTGCCCCCGAGTGTCACGACCAGGGCGTCCTCCATCAGCCCCGCCACCACGTTGGGCAGGCCCAGGCGGCGCGTCGCCAGTTGTCGCAGCTTGTAGAAGGCGAAGCTCGAGGCCACGGCCGCCGCGGCACCGAGCAGGGCCCGGCCGGCGGACAATCGTTGGTGTGGCGCGGCCACGGCGGCGCCGGCCAGCGCACCGGAGAGGGCCCGTGCCACCAGGGATGGCGGCGAGATACGTGCGGGGGTCCACGGCAGCTTGTCCCCGACCAGCTCTCCGGCCGCCAGCACGGCCAGCACGCGCGAGGTCCGCCGCGACGCGAGTGCGTGTGCTCGTCCTTTGGGCGCCTCGACGGGCTCACGTGAGAGCTGGTGGCTGAGGAGTGCAGGGGCGCTGAAGGTTCGCATTCCGGCCAGCACCCCGAAGCCCACGGTCGTCAACAGTTTGTCTCGTCTCACGCGCTCCACCTCCCGCTCGGTGCCGCTGAGGCGGCGGCCCAGGGCCTTCTGCGAATAGAACCGCACCGACTTCAACCCCACCTCCACGTGCGACAACTCCTCGGCCTCGGGATGCCGCTCCAGGTGGCCGGTGCGCATCAACCCCCGCAGACGCGCGTGGGACAGGTGGTGCCAGGCGCGCTGGTAGCGTCGCCCCATCAACTCGAAGCCCACGTAGCTCCACCAGTTGGGGAAGTGTCCCTCGCGCCAGGCGGCCTTGATGTGGAAGCGCAGCTCTCCGCTGCCGTGGTCCTTGCTGAGGAGGAACCACTCCCGCCCGGCCTCGATGTGCCCCCACAGGGTGTCGAGGCGGAAGCCGAACACGGTGCGCCCCTCCGTGTCCTCATCGCGGACGGCGCCGATGCGCACCGGACAGAGGTAATGCGGGCCCACGCTCTTCAGCTCGAGCAACACCGGGCGTCCCTCCAACGGCGTGGAGGCATCGAAGTGGGCATGCACGATGCGCGGGTCGGAGAAACCGTAGTGGATGACGGCGTGCTTCAGCCTGTCGAACGCGTCATCCCCGGACGGCGGGCCCGGGCGATCGCGGGCGATGACGGCCTGCGACTCCACCTGGCTCCAGCCCCTGTCGAGCGTCATCTGCTCCTCGGTCTCCTCGAAGTTGAGGGGGAGGGTCGCGGCCCGCTCGAGCAGCGCCGACACCTCGTTCTTCGACCAGCCTCTCATCCAGCGCCACTCCACGTCCGTCATGTCTCGTCTCCCCGAGCGAGGAAGGTGGGGCCCCGGACGTCATCCGCGCTCTCGTGCTCCTTCTTCATCACGGTGGTCTCCGCGTGGATGAAGCCGATGACGCCCTCGCCCACGGTGAGGGCCACGGTGTTCACGAAGTCGGCCCAGGTGTTGGTCTGCATGGCCTCGCCGCCCGTTCGGAACCCCAGGTACTTCACTCGCGAGCCCGAGCGCGCCCGGCTGCGGATGTGGAAGATGACGTCGCCCCGCTCGTTGCGGTAGGCCCCGAAGGTGATGCGTCCCGCCTCGGGGTGTCCGGGCAGGGTGGCCAGGGTGAGGCTCTGGCGATCCCGGTGGATGATGCGCACGTGGAACGTCCCCGCCCCGCGGATGCGCACCCGCAGCTCGTCACCCGTTTCGAGTAGCCGGTTCCGCTCGTTCTCGGGCGTGAAGACGACCAGCTCCTCGGGGGCGAACTCCGCGAAGCGGGCGGACACCAGCTCCATCAGCTCCGAGGGAGAGCAGCGGCAGTGGTCGATGAGGGCCCAGTAGTCTCGCTGCAGCAGGGGCCCGGCGCCGTCCACCGCGGACAACAACCCATCCTGCAACCCATCGCCTGCTTCCATGCCTGCTCCCGCCATCTCGCCTCCTCATCCAGGAGTCCTCAATATGTGTGGGGCGCAATGGTGGGCGCATGGGGAGGGCGTCATGCAGCAGGACATCAATCCGGCGAGCGAGAAGTCATTGAGGGACTATCGGGCCGCAGCGGTGATGCGCGCCGAGCATGACGAGGGCTCGTTCACCCGGTTGCTGGAGCAGCAGACGGCGAAGATTCCCTCGGACGTCTTCCTCTTCGCCAGTCTGTGCGCGATGGCCTTCTCACTGGGCGCGGAGTTGGCTCAACGGGACCGGGCCAGCCGCTTCGTGGGCATGTGGGTGGGGCCGCTGCTCATCATGGGCGTCTACAACAAGATGGTGAAGACGTTCGGAGCGCGCTGAGCGCTGGCGGTGGGCATCGGCGTCAGCCGGCGCGCTGCCCCTCGTGCAGACCGTGGTGCCGCAGGATGCGCTGGGCGGCGGGTTGGAGTCCCGCGTCGTCCAGGCACTTCGCCGTCCACTTCACGGCCTCGGGCAGGGAACTGGCCGTGAGGTACGGGAAGGGAGGGGGCTTGAGGTAGAGCATGAGGCTCGCCGCCAGCTGCATCACGGGCGAGGTGATGATGGTGGCGCAGCCCAGGAGGCGTGTGCGAAGCAGCGCGTCGTGCTCCCTGACGAACTCCGCCAGCCGCTGGCGATTCTCGGTCGTCATCATGATCACCTGCTGCGTGTCGACGATGACCACGAGCTTCTCTTCCCGCTTCAGGTGGTCGAGCATCTGGACGAAGTAGGCCTCCTGCTGCTGGAGGGAGGGCTGCCCCACGAACCTCACCACCAGCAGTGGCCACTGCGTGTCGTCGATGGTGATGGAGCCCGAGATGCTCATGCCGTGTGTTCGAGAGAGTGCCTGGGAACAGTGTATTCCCATGGCGAGGGGGTTTCGCCTGGGGGGCCCCATCGGGCGATGGTTCGAGGGGACCTGTGTCGCGAGGAGAACGGATGAGCTGCCGCCGCATCGAAACTTGCCGCGGCTTCCGAAGCTTTGAAAGCATCGGCGCGGGCTCCTATAGGGGAACACATGCGCTACTTCGAGGACTTTCAGGTGGGACAGGTACACGAGCTCGGCTCGTATGTGGTGACGCGCGAGGAGATCCTCGCGTTCGCCCGGCAGTACGATCCGCAGCCCTTTCACATCGATGAGGAAGCCGGTCGTCAATCCATCTACGGGAGCATCATCGCCAGTGGCTGGCAGACCGCGGCCATCTGCCACCGGCTGCTCGTTCGCGGCGTGTTGGAGGACTCCTCGAGCATGGGCTCGCCGGGCCTGGACGAGCTGCGCTGGCTGCGTCCGGTGCGGCCCGGGGACACGCTCTCCGCGCGCATCGAGGTGCTCGAGTCCACGCCCTCGCGCAGCAAGCCGGATCGCGGCTCCATCAAGATTCGCATGGAGGTCCGCAACCAGCAGGGCGAGGTGGTGATGACCGAGAGTCCCATCGCGCTGTTCCGCCGCCGCCCCACGACGACGTGAGCTAGGGTCCCGGGTGTGAAGACGACCTCGTACCGGAAGCTGGGGCTGCTCAGCGCGCTGTACTTCGTGCAGGGACTGCCCTACGGCTTCCAGACCACCGCGCTGCCCGTGTACCTGCGCACGCAGGGCGTGTCGTTGATGGTCATCAGCAGCATCGGGTTGTTGGCGGCTCCGTGGATGGGCAAGGCGCTGTGGGCGCCCCTGGTGGACCGCTACGGCTCGGAGCGCATCGGCCGGCGCAAGTCGTGGATATTGCCCATGCAGGCGGGCATGGCGGCGGCCTGCGCGGCGGCGGCCTTCGTACCGGTGCAGGGCGCGTTGCCCGTGCTGCTGGGGCTCGTCTTCGTGATGAACCTCTTCGCGGCCACGCAGGACATCGCGGTGGACGGCTTCGCGGTGGACCTGCTGGAGCCGCGCGAGCTGGGCTGGGGCAACTCGGCCCAGGTGGTGGGCTACAAGGTGGGGATGCTCACCGGGGGCGGGTTGCTCGTGTGGATGAGCGACGCCATCGGTTGGCGCGGCCTCTTCCTGACAATGGCGGGGTTGTCGTTGTTGGTGCTCGGGGTGGCGGCCCTGGCGCGCGAGCCCCGGCACGTGGCGGAAGGCCCGGGCGGTGAGGGGGCGCGGCTCTCCTGGGACGAGGTGAAGGAGCGGTTGCTCTCCCTGTGGCACCAGCCCGGCACGGGCTGGATGCTGCTCTTCATCGGCACCTACAAGCTGGGCGAGACGATGGTGGACGTGCTCTTCAAGCCCTTCCTCGTCGACATGGGCTTCACGGCCGCGCAGATCGGCCAGTGGGTGGGGACGTGGGGCACCGTGGCGTCGCTGCTCGGCTCGGCCGCGGGCGGACTGCTCGCCAGCCGGATGCCGCTGCTGGGGGCGTTGGCCCTCGCCTCGTGCCTGCGCGTGTTCCCGCTCGGAGGGGAGTGGTGGCTGGCGCTCCATGGTCCCACGGCGTCGGGCGTCATCGCCGTCACGGTGGCGGAGCACTTCTTCGGAGGGGTGCTCACCACGGTCCTGTTCGCGTTCATGATGTCGCGGGTGGACCGGCGCATCGGGGCCACGCACTACACGTTGCTGGCGAGCGTGGAGGTGCTGGGCAAATCGCCTGGGGGGCCCCTGGCTGGCCTGCTCGCCACCGGGGCGGGCTGGAGCTACGCGGACGTGTTCCTGTTCGGCATGGTGCTCTCGGTGGCCTTCGTGTTGCTCCTGTTCCCCCTGCGCCGGACGGAGCCCTCGCCCCAGCCCGCTTCACCTCCGGTATAGGAAGAGGGAGTCGGGAGCGGCTGTTCGTTCGCCGGTAGAATGGGCGGAAGGGGGCTGGCATGGCGGGCCGGATTCCGTTACCTGCTCGCCTCGCGGGGGCCCGGTAGGGCAAAGAGGAGCCACATGGAAGCGAAGAAGAAGGTCGGAGTCATCGCGGCGGTATTCGGGCTGGCCGTGGCGGTCATTCCCTTTCTCCTCCCGACGGGCCCGAGCTCGAGCCTGGACGCGGCGCGTTTCCTCGAGGCCGGCAGCTTCGCGCTCGGCGCGGCCGTGGTGTTCGCCGGGGGGCTGCTCACCGCGATGACGCCGTGCGTCTACCCGCTCATCCCCATCACCGTGTCCGTCTTCGGGGCGCGCAAGGCCGAGGGCCGGGGCAAGGCGCTCGTGCTGACCAGCGCGTACATCGTCGGCATGGGGGGGGTGTTCAGCGCGCTGGGCGTGCTGGCGGCGAAGACGGGGCAGGCCTTCGGCTCGATGCTCGGGAGTCCCGTGGTGGTGACGGGGCTGGCGGTGTTCCTCCTGGCGTTGGCCACGTCCATGTTCGGCGCCTTCGAGCTGGCGCTGCCCCAGGAGCTGCAGCAGCGGCTCAACTCGGTGGGGGGCTCGGGCCTCACGGGGGCCTTCCTCATGGGCAGCGTGTCCGGCTTCCTCGCGGCCCCGTGCACCGGGCCGGTCCTGACGGGCCTGCTGGCCTTCGTGGCGAAGTCGCAGAGCACCGTGCTCGGCGCGGCGCTGCTCTTCATCTACGCGCTCGGCATTGGCGTGCCCTTCTTCCTCATCGGCGTCTTCACCGTGCGGCTGCCCCGGGGCGGCGTGTGGATGGAGTGGGTGAAGAGCGTGCTGGGCATCGTGCTGGTGGCGCTCGCCATCTCGTACCTGAAGGACGGTTTCCCGGCGGTGGGCGGGGTGGTGAAGGGCCTGGCCGATCAGCTCGGTCGCGCACCCGGCGCGGCCATCGCCGCGGTGCTGGCCATGCTGGGCGTGCTGCTGGGCGCCATCCACCTGTCCTTCAAGGAGGGCGCGCGCGACTTCACGCTCAAGGGCTTCGGCGTGGCGTTGGTGGTGGTGGCGCTGGTGGTGCGGGGGGGCGCCATGGACACGAAGAGCGTGGGCTCCCTGTGGGTGTCGCTCGGCCTGATGGAGCAGCCGAAGGCGCCCTCCTTCGAGTGGCACGCGGTGATGCCGGCCAAGGGCAGCGGCTTCTCGTCCGAGTCCTTCGAGCAGGTGCTGGCCCGCGCGAGGAGCGAGGGCCGGCCGGTGATGATCGACTTCTTCGCGGAGTGGTGCGCGGCCTGCAAGGAGCTGGACCGTGAGACGTACCCGGCCCTCGAGGTCATCGAGGAGTCGGGCCGCTTCGTCAACGTGAAGGTCGACGCCACGAACGGCGATGACGCCCTGGACGCGCTGATGGAGCGCTTCGGGGTGGAGGGCCTGCCCACGGTGGCGTTCATCTCCTCCACCGGGGAGCTCCTCCCGGCCCCCCGGGTGACGGGCTTCCTCGAGCCGCGCTCCTTCGTCGTGGAGATGAAGAAGGTCAACTAGCGCGAGCGCCCGTCGCGGCGGCTACGCGTCGCGGTGGACGGTGTCGGGCGAGAAGGCGGGGAGGCAGATGGCGATGTACTCGGCGCCCTCGGCCTCGGGGGTGCTGTAGCGCACCCACTCGCCGGGCTCGGTCACCACGGCCTGCCCCGCGCGCACGTCCAGGTGCCCGCCCTTGTGCTCCACACGCAACAGGCCCTTGAGCACCACGGTCATCTCCCGGAACTCGGGCGTCTGGCCGGGCTCCACCCACCCTCCGGGGCTGCGCATGTGGGCGACGCTGAGATCGCCCTGCTTCGTGTTCACCCGCCCCACGTACTCGTCGATGAGCTTGGGCTTGTTGCCCGCGGCGGTGATGCGCGTGGGGGCGGCGATGAGGGTCGGCATGGCTCGTTCTCCTGGGGAAGGGGTACGGCGTGCTACCGGACGGAGTCGCCGGCCACCGCGGGGCTGCCGCTGGCCTTCAGGAACTCGAGCGCCTTGTCCAGCACCTCGTCCCTTCCGGCCTGGATACCCGCGAGTGTCGGCCTCACGAAGACCTGGGGCCTCAGGCCCATCCGCTGCAACTGGCGTCCATCCACGTGCCGCACGTCGTGGCCGGTGAAGATGAGCGAGATGCCGCCGGGCAGCACCAGGTCCGTGATGTCGCCGTTGGCACCCGCGCTCGGGCTGCCGATGAAGGTGGTGCCGTTCGCGACCTCGAAGAACAGGCCCGAGTGCTCGGACTGGCTGATGGCCCGCTCGTCGATGAGCATCACCGTCCGGCCGCGGTACAGGGTCACGTTGGCCTTCGGCAGCTCCTGGAAGAACTTGAACCGGCCATTCGCCTCCTCCTTGGAGACGGCCGAGATGACGTTGCGCTCGAACACCGCCGCGTAGCGCGCCTTGCGCGTGTTGAGATACGGCGCGATGGCCCAGGCCGTCCCGTTCGGGTAGCCGCGCATGTCGAACACGAGCGCCCGCGTGTTCTTCAGCTTCCCGAACATCGCCTCCACCTCGGACACCTGCAGGCGGGTCAGGTCCACGTAACCGATGTTGTCCCCGAGCATTCGCCAGGCCTCGCCCTGGGGGGGCTTCTGGAACGACTTCATGCTCCGGGTGAAGCGCACCTGCTTGAGCTGCCCCGTGGCATCACGCACGCCCACCGTCGCCTGGGAGCCCTCGGGCCCCGCCAGCGCCCTGGCCAGCAGCTTGTGCCTCAGGTGCACGGGGTGCGAGGCCGTGACATAGGGCCGCAGCGTCTCGATCCGCTCCGAGAGGGGCTTTCCGTCGAGCGTCTCGATCACCTGGCCGCGCGCGAGACCCGGGGCGGCCGCCTCGTCCCAGATGTTCACCACCACCGGCTTGCCCTCGATCTCCATCAGCTCGAAGGGCGCGTTCATCCCGGACAGGCCCCGCTTCTCCAACTCGGGGTGACCGCGCAGGGTCGTGTGCCCGTCCTGGATGAGCGCGCTCATCTCCGCCACCGCGAGCGCGTACTCCGCCGCGTCCTTCGCCTTGTCGAACTTCGGCAGGAACGTGAGCAGCGCGCCGTCCCAGTCCCGGTCCAGCAGGTGCTTGTAGGGGTAGAAGAGCTGGATGACGTTCCAGAGCCGGAAGAGCGCCAGCAGACGGTACTCGCGCTTCGGGTAGAGCATGTCCTCGTACTTCCGGTCCGCCTGCCACCGGGCCGGGGGCAGATCGAACTCGCGTGTCTTCGCCTTCTTCGCCGGCTTGCGCGCCAGCTCGAGCGCCTTCTGGAGCGTCTCGTCCTTGCCCTCCGAGCGCGCGCGCTTGGGCAGCACGGCGTCCGCGCGCATGGGGATGCCGAGCTCGCTCAGCCGCACCGCCACCTTCAGCCCGGCGCCGAGCTCCACCTGCGTCTGCTGCACCGCGGCGCCGTCGTCCAGGCGCCCCTCGGTGATGATCTGCGCCACGCCCAGGGCCTTCATCGTGAGGATGCGGGGATCCGCATACGACGCGTCATCCAGCAGGAAGATGACCGGGCGCGCCTTGCCGTCCCCCTTGGGGGAGATCAGCTCACCCGCCGTGGTGAGCAACGAGGTGGAGTAGCCGCTCGCCGTGGGGCGGCTCTGCGGGCGGTAGCCCGAGTGGTACACACTGCGCTCTCCCGGCACCTGGAGCTCCTGGCTCAACAGGAACGGGAGGATGTTGCCGAACGCATCGTGCATGGCCCAGGCGGTGTGCTCCTCCATCCCGCGGGCGCGCAGGTCGACGATGACTGCCTTGGCCTTGGAGATGTCCGGCCTCAGCTCCTCGGGCCTGTTGCGCAGGGTGGACAGGTTCGCCGGAGTCTTGACGGCGCGCAGATCCAGCACGAGCACGTCCTTGGCCTCCCAGCTGCGCAGCTCGCGCGCCGGGGCCGCTGGCGTCTTCTGCGCGCTCTCCTGCTGCTCGTCGGGGCGGAGGATGCGCGTGGCCGGATCCCTCAGCACGTCCAGCATGTCCTGCACGGCCGCGGCGTAGGCCACCTTGTCCCTGGCCTCCTCCACCCGGGGGATGGCGGCCACGAGCGCGGCGTCCCAGTCGATGTCCTTGTAGGCCAGATACGGGTGGCGGTATCTCACCTGGCCCCACAGGCGGGCCAGGCGGTCCAGACGCTCCTCGCGCGAGGGGAGGGGGGCGTTGGTGGGCTCCACCGCGGACGCGGTCGAGGCGACGAGACCGAGGACCAGGGTGAGACTCGTGAGGAGGGTGCGCAACATGTGCCTTCCTGGGGGAAGAAGAGCGTCTGGGGCCCCAACGGTATCGCACCAGCCGCGATCCACCGAAGAGGGGAGTAGGGCACCGGGTGCGAAGGCCCGCTCGGGCACCCCTGCCTGCTCGCATGGAGGGCAGGGGGTGGAGGGGGTGTGAACCAGTTCACATCAACGGAGTGAGCGGGCTCACAGCGCTGGAGGCGGGCTCATGAGAAGGTGCTTTCAGAACACGGGGGACGGGTTCCGCGAGGCGAGGGGGCTTGCACTGCGGATCCGACAAACTCCGAGGAGGCGCCTTGCAGTGCAAAGGGGGGAGGCGCCTCCCGTTCCCGCGAGGTCCGGGGGGGCACGCGGGATTCTACGTGGCCCGCTTCTTGATGCCCAGGCATCGAGGAGCGGGCCGCGGTTTTTTGCGGGCTCGGATCAGTCGTCGTCCTCGAGCCGGCCCCGGGCGGTCAACACCCGGTCGATCATCAACTCGTGGAGCTCGTGGAGCGGGCGGGCCACCTCCTCGCCCTCGAGGACGGTGATCGCCCCGGCGATGGCCTCCACGGTGGACATGCCATAGGGGTGGGGCGAGCGGCGCAGGCGCCGGGCCTCCGGGGGCGGCGGGGGCAGGGCGAGCCCCGGAAGGCGGCGCAGCTCGTGGAGCCGCTGGTACATGCGCCGGGCCTGTGTCCAGTTACCGTCCAGCACCACGAGCCGCTCGGGCGGAGGTGTGCCGGGCGGAGGCGGCTGGGCATCCGGGAAGAGCAGCCAGGTGCCCGGCGCGGCGAGCACCGACAGGTCGAACGGCTGGCCCGGCGCCCCGTAGGTGACGATGCGGCAGCGCGTCAGGGCGAGCCCCGCCAACCGCGCCGTGTTGGTGGACTTGTTGGCTTCCTTGTTGTGCCGGATGACGAGGAAGTCGGTGCGCGTCTCAATCCGAGGGACGTCGGCGCACAGGCACAGGGCGGTGGGCAGGTAGCAGGTAGGACAGCGTCCGGCGAAATCCGCCGGGGTGCGAGACCTCATTTGCCCTGACGGTAACGCTGCATGAGCTCGCGCGCCTCGCGCAGCTTGGACTCGACGAAGCGGTCCTCGGCGTCCATCTCCTCGTCCGTCTCCATGCCGAGCTGGAAGAGGGCCGACAGGTTGGCCGGGTTGATGTCCAGCCACTCGGCGGTGCGGTCGAGCACGTTGCGGCGGCGGCCGGCGAACGTCTCGGGGCTCTCGTCGGGCAGGCAGCGACAGACCCGGGCCGAGTCGCTGCCCACGTCCACGTAGAGACCGAGCACCTCGGTGTCCAGCTCGGCGGCGATGGCGGAGGCGGCCTCGGTGACATGGGCGGCCAGGGCGTGCGCGGCGGAGCGCTCGGTCATGGAGCGCACCAGGTAGACGCGCCAGCCGGCCTCGCCGAGCGTGCCAGCGGCCTCGAGCGGGGCGAGCTCGGCGGGAGGAGCGGAGATGCGCGTGAGGACGCGGCGCACGGGTGCCTCGATGTTCTCGAGCTGGGCGCTCGAGGTCGGGCAGAAGAAGACGACGCGGTACTCGCGGCTATCGACGGAGGGTTCCATGAGGGGACTGCTCCCGTGGACTCTGACGGGATCTCTCAAGAGGACCACTCCCCCGGCCCCCAGTGCAAGCGGGTATTTGAGGGAGTGCGGTGGGACTGCTACACGGGAGGCATGTCCATCACGCTCTATATCAAGAACGGTTGAACGGGTTGTAAGTCAGCGCGGGAGTTTCTCGCGCAAAAGGAAGTGCAGGCGGAAGTACGGGAGCTGACGAAGAAGCCGCTGAGCGAGGCCGAGGTCCGGGCGCTGGCGGCGAAGATGGGAGGCGTCCACCAGTTGATAGCGCCCAAGAGGAAGGCGGAGCTGGGGGCGCTCGGGGAGGAAGAGCTGGTGACGCACCTGGCGGCGAACCCGAACCACGTACGCAGGCCCCTCATCGACACGGGGAGCCGGCTACTGGGGGGCTTCACCGCGGAAGTCCGGGCGGCGCTGGAGAAGGAGCTGAAGTAGCCCCTTCCCTCCGGTCCCCATGGGTCACCCCGTACCCGTGGGGACCGGTGCGTCCTGGACCGGGACGCCCTCCCGAGCCCGAGGCTCGCTGGCGACCCAGACGCCGGAGCCGAGGACCACCAACCCTCCCAGGACACCGAGGGGCCCGAGGGTCTCGCCGAAGACGATCACTCCGACGAGGGCGGCGGTAAGGGGTTCCAGGTAGGTCAGGACGCTGGCGGTGGCGGTGGGGATGCGGCGCAGTCCGGCATAGAACAGCAGGCTGGCGACGAAGCCGCACAGGAGGACGCCGCAGGAGGCCAGGAGGAGGCGGGAGTCGAGGGCGGGAGGCAGGGCCTCGCGCCCGAAGACGAGCAGGAGGGCGAGGGTGGCGATGGGGGAGTGGAGGGCGGAGATGGCCAGGGGCGAGTAGGCGCGCGAGGCCTCCTTCGAGGCGAGCACGTTGGCCATGAAGAAGAGGGCGCTGCCGCCGCCGAGCAGGGCGGTCCAGGGATCGGCGAGGCCTCCCCGGTGTACATCCAGCAGGAGCGCCAGCCCCACGAGGGTGAGGGGCGCACCCAGGAGGGCGCGAGGGGAGCGGCGCTCGCGGAGGACCCAGGGGGCGCACAGGGCCGTGAGGAGGGGAGCGAGGTAGTGGGTGAGGACGGCGACGGCGACGGGGCCGCGCTGGACGCCGCCGAAGAAGAGGGCGCAGTTGGCCGCGTCACTGAACCCGAGGACGACGAGCGCGAGCGTGGCACGGCGATCGCGGAAGGCCTCGCGGCGCAGGACGAAGGGGGCCGGGAGCGACAGGAGCGCCATCGAGAGGAAGGCGCTCTGGATGCCGGTGAGCCCGGCCGGCCGCAGGAAGAGGGACCAGCACCCCCAGAGGGTGGCTCCCAGCGCGACCATGACGAAGTGCCTCACCTACGCTCCCATGGACCTCAAGCGCCGACGGCCACCGCGGCGGGCTGCTCCTGCTCCACGGGGGTGACGAGCGATTTCTTCTCCCAGGCCCTGCTCCGCCACCGGTACCAGAAGACGAGGCCGCGCGTCCATTCATCCGCCGCGATGGCCAGCCAGACGCCCGGCAGTCCCAGGTTCAGCTTGAAGACGAAGAGGTAGCCCAGCGACAGGCTGAGGCAGGCCATGGACAGGAAGCCCATGTAGACGGTGAACGTGGCATCTCCGGCGGCGCGCAGGGCGTTCACCAGCACGAGGTTGAAGGCCCGCCCGGTCTCGAGCACGAGGCTCAGGATGATGACCTGCGAGGTCAGCCGGATGATGTCGGCGTTGTCCGTGAACATCCCGACGAGCTGCTCGCGGAAGAGGATCGCGACCACATCCACCGCGAGGGTGATCAGTACGCTCCACTTCAGGCTTTGCAGGACCTGCCGGTACGCGTCTCCCGGGCGGCGTGCACCCACCAGGCGCCCGACGATGATGGACGTACCGATCCCGATCGCCAGGCTGAAGAGGAAGACATACTGGGAGATGGCCAGGGCGTACTGCCTGGACGCCAGGGCCGCGGTGCCCACGAAGGTCACGTAGTACAGGAACACCGTCTGGCAGACGTGGTACGTGACCTGCTCGCCGGCGGAAGGAATGCCCACCTTGAGAATCTTGTGGATGTACTCCTTCGAGAACGTCACGTAGTCGCGGAGCACCATCCGGACTTCCATCACCAGGTAGAGCATCCAGACGAAGACGACGAGTGCGAGGGCACGGCTCATCACGGTGGAGATCGCGGCACCGGCCACCTCCATCCTCGGGAAGCCGAAGTGGCCGAAGATGAGCAGGTAGTTGCAGAGCACGTGGACCACGTTCATGCCCAGCGACACGTACATGGATTGCCTGGTGAATCCGTACGTGCGGAGCATGCTGGAGAAGACGTTGATGAGCGCCTGGATGAACAGGAATCCACCCGCGATTCCCATGTACGTCTGGGCATGAGCCAGCACCTGGCCCTGCAGGTTCATGTGGCTCAGGATCGCGTTGCCGAACAGCAACAGGCCCGCGCTGACGACGATGCCGAGCAGGAAGTTCAGCGTGATGGAGAGCGCGGTGATCCGGGCGGCCTCCTGCGCTCGCCGGGCGCCGATGTACTGCGCGACGACGACGGAGGCCCCGTTGCTGATGACCTCCATGATGAGGATGCAGATGAAGATGTATTGATTGACCACACCTACCGCGGACACGGCATCGTCCGAGACGCCGCTGAGCATGAGCGTGTCCGCCGTGCCCATCAGCATGAACAGTAGGAACTCAAAAAAGATTGGCCAGGTCAGCCGGAAGAGCCCCAGAGGTGGTTGGCCCTGTGTCGACTGTCCCTCGTGCATCACCGCGATTTCCACGTGCTCTCCTGCGCCTCGGAGCGACTTCGGCCTTGGGCCGGGCTGGTGTGGCCCCGGGGTCCATCTCAATCGGGCCGTGGCGTCTCTCATGACCGCTGTGCCGGCGTCGAGCAACTAACCGAGAAGGGGCCAGCCCGCTGCCTGTTCGATACCGTTTTTTGGCGCGCGCAGGGAGAAAGTCTTCGTGACGTGCGAGGGATATTGATTGTTGCTCAAATGAGTTGGGCCTGGAGGCAACGCTTATTCACTCAAGGAGTGAGAACCAGTCCATCCGCCACGCAGTGCTCCACCGCTGCGCGGATGTCGGATTCCGCCACTCCCGTGGCTACACGGTGCGCATCGGGTAGGCGTGTCACATGGGGGGCGGTGGCTCTCCACCTCGTGGAACTGAGTGACGGGTCTCCGGGGGCCATACACCGGTTGTCCCGCTCTGTTCGCCTGATGCATCCGCACATGGAGAGCCGACAATGCGTGACTCCGCCTGGCTGTATCACCTCACCACCAGGAAAGTGGCCCTGCTCATCAAAGACCACGGGATGACCTCGGAGTTGATGCGGAGCGGCCGTGCAGTGGCCCATCCACAGGGAGCCTTCGCGAAGGATCGAAGGGAAAGAGAGCCAAAATCAACAAATAACAAGCTGAAGGCCTATCTCTGCGACATCCTTTCGCGCGGCGTCTCGATGGATCAGATCCGGGAGGAAAAAGGTCAGTACCAGCCCTTCGTTTTCGAGCCACAAGGCAGCAACGAAGTCGATAATCCGAAGCTCGATGGCCTCGAGAAGGGGAAATTTCTCTCGTATGTTCGATTGCTGTTGCCCAATGAGGGACAGGTCAACAGAGCCAGGAGGCTTCGACTTGGCAGGGACCCGGAGGTTGAGAAGGCGGCAAAGGACATGCTCCTGAAGGACAAGAGCCATTTCCTGGTTCGTCTCGCCATTCAATACGTGGCATGCCGATTCGATATCGAGGAGACCATCACGGCGAGCCACATCTACTTCCAGAAGCCAGAGTATGCAGCCTATTGCTACGATGACTACAAGAAAAAGCTCGGCGATGTGCCGATGGTGGTACTGCGGGTCCGCAAGGCGGACGTCTCGCTCCTGGTGGCTGACGATTCAGATTTTCGCGCCATGATGACCAGGCACAGGGTGGGAGCAGAGCTGATCCAGTTGATGGAAGCGCATGAAACAACGAAGGAACAACCTGGCTTCAAGGACCTGAACTATCGCTGCAACGCCAGCAACTGGATCCCATTGCTCTCGTGGGTCGATGGGGAAAATCAAGCATGACAGGCCCTCTTCGGGAATCACCCCAATCGGCTCACCCCGCTGGCGTCATGATGGATGTCTTGCAGCGAAGCGAGCCCTGTGGGGAGCACGTCGATTCTGTCGCCGAGCACGCGCTGCGCCGGGCCGACCGGTTTCGTGGGGGAGCGGTTCGCATGTTCCGGCCCCGCTGCAGTCCGAAGACGTCATCCCTTCAGGGGGTGAGTACCAGACCATCCGCGAGGCCGCGTTCCACCGCGGCGCGGATGTCGGATTCCGCCACTCCCGTAGCCACAGCCACCTCGGCCGGCGTTAGCCCCTCCACCGCCATCTTCAGCGCCAGCAACGCCACGTCATCCGCGGCCATGTACAGGGTCACCAGGTCTCGCGGGTGGCGCCACAGCAGCGCCAGCTCCTCGCCCGGCCGTGGCTCTCCTTCCGCGCTACCTCGGACGAAGGGGCACAGCCGCCAGGAGTGCCGCAGCACCGCGAGTGTGGGGTTGGGCGAGAGCCTCTCCACCGTCGCTGGCACCCGCTCCTCCGAGGCGTACACCGCGAAGTCCGTCCACTCGAAGCGCGCCAGCTCTGGCACCCACGCGGGAAGCCCACGTGCCGGCGCTTTGTCCGAGAGGAAGTCCGGGAAGTGCTCACCCAGCCGGTTGAGCTCGTAGTGCCGCGCGGGCCCGGTGGCGAAGTAACCCCGCACCAGTTCTTCCCAGGCGGCCTCGCCCACGCACCGACGCACCAATGGGAAGAGCTTCTCCACTCCGTCCACCACGTGGTGGCGGACGAAGCGCCCATACAGCGCCACCCGAGCGCGCGGTACCTCCCATCCGGGGTGCGCCGCGTACAGCCGCTCCAACCCCGCCGCCCCGGGCTCCGTCAGGTAGGTCCTCATGGACTCGAAGAAATGCTGAAGGCCTGGCATCACCGTTCCCCCAGCTCTCCGAGTACCGCACGCGCCCGGTCCGCCTCGTCCAGTACTGCCTCCATCGAGGGAATCTCCTGGTCCCATTCGATGAGTGTCGACACCGGACCGGTTCGCTCCAGGAGATACCGGTAGAGCGCCCACACCTCGTTGCGGACGGTGGCTCCGTGGCTGTCGATGAGGATGTCTGGCAATTCTGTGTGACCGGCCAGATGGACCTGCACCACCCGCTCCAGCGGCAGCGCGTCCAGAAATGCCCTTGGGTCGTAGCCGTGGTTGCATGCGTTCACATACACGTTGTTCACGTCGAGCAGCAGACCGCAGTCGGCCTCCTCGACCACCGTCCGGAGGAAGGCGGCCTCGGACAGGGTGCTCCCGGGCATGCGTGCGTAGTAGGTGATGTTCTCCAGCAGGAAGGGTCGTTCCACCCTCGCCATCACCTCGCGGACCCGAGACACCACGTGTTCCACCGCTTCCTCGGAAAAAGGGAGCGGTAGCAGGTCATGCAGGTACACCCCGCCCAGCCGCGCGTAGCACAGGTGGTCGGAGAAGAAGGGCGCGTCCACCCGCTCCACCAGAGCCGCGAGCCGGGTCAGGTAGTCCTCGTTCAGGGGCTCGGGCCCGCCGATGTCGAGTCCCACCCCGTGGGGAATCACCGGCCAGCGCTCGGCACAGGCGTCCAGCGCCCTCTGCGCGCGACCCCCCAGGGTGAGGAAGTTCTCGGAGACGAGCTCCACCCAATCGAGTGCTCGCTGGGTGCGAGGGAGTTGCTCATAGAAGTCCCGCCGGAGCCCGATGCCGGCTCCCAGCGGCTTCAATCCCTTTCTCTGTGCATGGCTCGCCGTCATGAGGGCCTCCGAGAGACGGGCTACCTGCCACCCGCGCAGCTGTTCTCGCCGCAGCCTCCCAGGGAACCCTTCTCCGGAGTTGCGGCCTTCTGGGCGCCGCTGCAGGATCCTTCGCCGCACGAGGCCTCGCCGCCCTTCTGGGTGGCCTTGCCGCTGCAGGAGACCTCGCCGCTCGTGGTGCTACACGAGCCCTGCGCGCCCTTCTCCGTGCGAGGTGCCGCGGAACCACTGGCGGTCGCACACCCCGCCGCGAGCGAGCCGAGCGACAAGGTGCCGATGATCGTCGCTAATGCCTTGGTATTCATATGTCAGTTCCTTTGGGGTGGTGAGACTGTGTTTGGGCAGAGAGAGGAGGATGGACGTGACGAACATTTCATGCGTCCCCGAATGATCACTGATGCGCGTGAGCGCTAGCTCCCTTGCCTGATGCCCCGTTGCAGATGCCGCATGCGGGGACGAGATTGATGAGATTGTTCACGCAAATCTTTTCGGTTCGACTTTGGCCGTAGTACATCACGCAAACTGACAGGAATGTCTCGCCGTACTCGGTGATCCTGTATCGGTCCTGTTTGGCTTGTGCGTTGATGTGCGCGAGCGGATCATTGGCTGTGGCGAGCGCGTTGACCCGCGTAGCCAGCCCCGACTGCCAATTCCCCCAGCTCCATCCTTTGGGAGTGATCGGCTGGATGTTGCCATTTTGCATGATGTTGTCCAGCTGCGTGGCCTTTCGGCCATGCGCGCCACTGCCAGCGTACTGATTGTGGAGTGTGTGTAGAGACTTCAGAATGGCCGGGCCTGGACGCGATTTGGGCTGGCGGTGATCAACTTCAATCAACTGCTCTGGGAGGACGATGCCGCAATAGTGGCACGGATAGGTCCACACGTTTTGGCTCTGCGTCAAATTGCCCGCGGCATTGACAAGGTTCACGGGTCGTGGCGCCCTCATGTATGCTGTTTGCCAGCCTGGGTGGTTTTTTACGTTGGAGTAGGTGTTGATGTATCCCGCCTCAAGACGGGTAAGTGTTGTGATGATGATGTCTTCCGGTACCCTTCCATGAACGTTTCCTGTCTGGTCTCTGAGGCAATACTCCCAGATGCTGTTGGTGTGATGGCGAATCAGTGTCTTGCCATTTATCCGAGTCAGTCTCCCAGCTGTTCCGGATGCCGTTTGGCCTGACTTGCTGGAGTGACTCATGTTGTAACGGAGGAGAACATTCTGTGCGTTCGGCATGGGGTATATCCGTTGTTGGTTGAAGGTGTGCTGTGTTGATGTTTGGGACATGGAGCATTTCGTGCCCATGGAAACAGCATACATCCCCACCGCTCCCCTGCGCCCCTATCCGCTCATGGGGTTGATCTGAATTCCGCCAGCCCCGATCTCTTGCTATTCGTTGGCTGGATTGGCTCTCTGCTGGGCCACGGTGGATGCCGTCGTCTGTGGAGCGCTGATGCGGAACCGCTGTTCGTCCTGTGATGTGCAGTTCGCCTGGATGAGTGAGTTGCCGGTAGTGGCGCCGCCCCCATGCGCTGCCATGCACTTGTCGCTGAGCTTGTTGCGGAGCTCCCGGTGGCCATCGGTGCCCCGCTCGCTCACGTGGAACACCTGACATTCCGCGCCATTGCACGGCCGTTGGACGATCGGGGCTCCCTCCTCGCGGCTCCCATCTTTGACATCCACGCACTTGCCGCTCTGCTGGGAGATGATGTTGAAGAGCCGGTCCTCGGGATTTCCGACTGGCTTCAGGCTGAAGCCCTGGCCGGGTTGGAGCTGGAAGGGCGACAGGACGACCGCATCCTCATCCTTCCCCGCGGAGCCGCCAACGGTCAGCACCTGCTCGCTGTCCTTGAGCGTGATGGCGAGAGGCGGTTCTTCTGCTCGAGCTGCGGCACCCATTCCGAAGGTCGCGGCGGCAACCATGGCCATGCGCATCATTCGTTTCATCGTGTGTTCCTTGTCTCGTGAGGGGCAACGCACCTGGGAGGGAGAGCCACTTCAAGGCACTTCCACGGTGAGCTGGCCGGGCTGGATGATTTGGATGATGCCTCCCCAGGTGCACATCAGCCGGGACTGGTCGTCGAGGGCGGGAGCTCCTCCCACCACCACGGTGGGCGCGCCCACGACCCAGGGAGCTGGGGTCACCGGTATGCAAGGCATGGGGGTCGGCACGCCCAGGGCCGCGGTGGTCGCGGCGATTACCGTGGGGTTGAGCGGTGACATGCACATTCCAAACGGAGGAATGTTCGCCACGGGAGCATGGTCCTGGATGTTGGCCGCCGGGCTCCCACCAACGAGCACCCTCTTCACGGGCGGTACCACGAGCGGGGACGGCGTCATGCCAAAGCTGCACCGCATCATCGCGCCCATACAGACATGCCGAGCCATGAGTGCTTTCCTTTTCAGTGTTGGATTCACTTGTTTTTGAGAGAGGTTCCGCGCGCCGGTTGTGACACGCTTCAATCAGCAGTGTTCTTGGGGCGCTTGGGGTTCGCACCGCCTCCAGACAGCGCACTGCCTCCCGAGTTGATCTTCACCAGCAATCCCTGGATGGAAACTCCGCTCGCATCGATGGTGATGAAATTGCCGGGCCCGGGCCCCTTGAGGGTAAGTCCGCTCGTGGCCTCGATGATCACCTTGGAGGATTTCAGGTGGACCTCCTCGCCTGCCTCCAACGCATGCCGCTTGTTCGCCTTCACCTGCAGGTCCTCGCCCACGGTGAGGGATTGTCCCTGCTCGACACTCACGATCTGGTCCTTCTTCACCACCAGCGTGTCGTCGTTGCCCACCTCGCGCAGGCTGTCCTGCTCCACCGCGACCTTCATGTCCCGGCGGGCGTGCAGATACAACTCCTCCACGCCCTTCTTGTCCTCGAAGCGCAGCTCGTTGGGCTGCCCTTCGCCGGAAGGGGCGCCGCGGATCGTGCTCTTGGTCTGCTCGGCGGACAGGGGATAGGGCACCCGCTGCTCGGCGTTGTAGACCGAGCCGGTGATGATGGGCCGATCCGGATCCCCGTCCACGAACGTGACCAGGACCTCCTGGCCCACGTGGGGAAGGAAGAAGGTGCCCCAACCCTTGCCGGCCTGGCTCTGGGCCACCCGTATCCAGCAGGAGTCCCGGTCCTCCCGGTCCCAGGGGAAGCGCACCTTCACGCGGCCGTAGCTGTCCGTCCAGATATCCCTGGCACCCGACTCGCCCACCACCCGGGCGCTCTGTACGCCCGTCATCACGGGCCGAGGCGTCTCCCGGGGCGGACGGAAGGGCGTGGCGGCCGGGAATGCCTCGAAGCTGTTGGCGTACTGCTCCACCGTGGCCGAGTGGGAGACCCACCGCAGCACGTAGTCCCCATTGACGTCGTCGCGGTCATGTTCCGTCAGCGAGAAGCGGTGGCCGGGGATGAACCAGCGCACCCGGCTCTGGCCCCTCAGCGTCCGGGCTCGCACCTCGTGGGATTCCAGGCGCACCCGGCCGCGCTGCTCGCCCACGTGCTGCTGGGTGAAGTTCCCGGGGTACTCGTACTGCTCGAAGCGGGCCTGCTCGCCAGCGACCTTCGTGCGCAGTCGCGTCGAGGGCGTCACGAAGTAGTAGTCCCCCAGGGCATGGACATCGGGGACCACCTGCTGCTCGAGCTCGCAGCCGGTCACGGCGTCGTCTGTCTTCACCGTGGATTGATGCCCCTGCACCCTCGCCACTCCCGGCCCGGGGCAGGGGGCGTGGGCGCCGGCATCGTCCGCCAGCACCAGTGTGTGCCGTGACTCCGAGTGCTCGAAGAAATAGAAGATGCCCTCGTCCTCCATGAGCCGGGAGACGAAGTCGAAGGTGGACTCCTGGTGCTGCACGCAGTACTCGCGAGGTGGGTAGCTGCGCTGGAGCTCCATCCGGAAGTCGGTGAAGCCGTGCTCGGTGAAGAGCTGCTCGAGGATCTGCGGTACCGTCTTGTCCTGGAAGATGCGGCTGTCTCGGGTGAGGGTGAGCAGCCACAGCCAGGGACGCAGCTCGGCGATGTACTTCGTGAAGTCCGGGTAGGTGCCGGCCTGGACGAAGCGGGTCACCACTCCGTGGAAGAAGCGTTCGCCACCGCGGACCAGGTCCAGGGTGATGGCGGCGTCCTTGCCCACCACCTGGGCGAAGTCCACGTCGCGCTGCTCGGAGCGCAGCTCCAGGGTGAAGTGGAAGGGCCGTGAGAGGGATTCCTCTCCATGGAAGCCGTGGAGCAGCAGCACGTCCTTGCCCAGGGGAGTGGTGAGGGACAGGTAGACGCGATCCTGGGTGTAGCTCATGTTCCGGCCTCTTCTCGTTGTTCGCGCAGGTGGCGGGGTGGGAGCGCCACCGTCCGCAATCCCTGTTGTCCGGGCCTGGCGCGCAGCCAGGACGTCCATCCCAATCGCGGGCTCCGGTGATCACCCACGTTGCGCAGGGGCAGGGCGGGGATGTCCTCGGCGCGTGGCCGCAGCACCAGCGCCACCTCCGGGCCCGGGCCGAGCGCGAAGCGGGTGAGTGAGCGCAGCGCGGCCAATTCCTGACCACCGGGCAGCAGGCGCTGGTAGCGGTGCCACGAGAGGGGGCCGAGCTCCAGTTCCAGGCCCGCCTGTTCCTGCCACGCGCGCCTGCCGAGCACCGCTCCCTGGCCGAGACGCTGGTTGCGGCCGGTGGGTCCCAGACGCGTCCACTGTTCCTCCTCCAACTCCAGCCAGGACCCACGGGGCAGCCGGAGGCGCACGTCCAACCCCAACCAATCCGAGAGCATCGCTCGCAGCGCCCCCACGGACACGGGCCGGCGCGCCAGCAGCCCCGCGTAGCGCAGCAACACCGGGTCCTTCACCTTCAACCGACCCTGCATTCCCTGGGTGCCCAGGCCCATGAAGGCATACAGGTAGCGGGCCACGTCATGAGTCTCGGGTGCGCCCTCCGCCAGCCACACCCGGCGGAGCTGCCGCCCCCGGTACAGCAACGACAGCAGCCGGTGGTGGAAGATATCCAGGAAGTCGCGCATCCCCGTGTCCCCGGCGCGCGTCCGGTCCCGCAGTTGCTGGGCGAAGGGCCTCGGCAGCGGCCCCAACGCCCCGCCCAGCCCGAAGAAGGCCACCGTCATCTCCGGCACGCCCCCCCGCTTCGGTGCATCCGCCTTCTCCGGGGGAAACTCCACCTGGACGATGTCGCTGGGCGGGAAGGACATCTCCACCGTGGAGCGCAGGCGCACCGGCTCCTGGCGGAACGACACGCCTCGGCCCGCGGGCGCCTCCTGCCCCGGGTGGAGCAGGCGCAGCAGGCGCATCGCCTGGAAGAAGTCGAAGCGGTAGCCGGCCTCGCGGAGCTCCTGCTCTACAGAAGGGGCTGGTCGCCGGTCCTGGGTGGCCATCTCATCCATGTGCCCTCCCGTTGCTCGCTCTTCGCCACGAGCTGGGTAAAGGAATCCACCGCGGCGTACAGGCCGAAGAAGTGGCTGAGCACCGTCCCGAGCAGCAGGGCGCTGCTGCCCACGTAGAATGACTCGTCGAAGGTGAGGGTGAGCTCCAGGCCCCGGCAGAAGCCTCGCCAGGCATCCCACCCGCGTTGTCTCACCACCGGCCGGCACTCCAGCTTCGTCAGTCCCTGGAGCTGTTTCTCGGCGACATCGCCTCCGGAGCCGTCATGCAGCCGCAGCAGCTCCTCGAGCGCCTCCAGCGCCTGCTCGCCTCCGCTGAGCGACAGGTGGTGCAGGGACAGCAGGGAGACGAGCTGCCAGAGCGTGGGGCCTCGCTCCGGAGGGAGGCGCGGCGGTGTGGGGCGGCGCAGGCAGCGGATGGAACCCACCGGAGCGCGCTGCTCCACCTGCAGCGGTGCGCCGGTGGCGAGCTGCACGGGCAGCGAGCCGTTGGTGCACAGCGTGTGTGCGTAGAGCGTCTGATCTGCTGGAAGCCGGGGGTTGAAGTCCAGATCCACGAAGGACAGCAGTACCCGTGAGCCCCTCGCGTCCGCGTCACCGGTGGGCTGGCGCCGTGCGTGCCAGAAGGCGCGTGGCTGGCTTCCTCGCTCACGGTGGTGCCAGGAGAAGATGGGCTCCACCACACGCGTCCGCTTCTTCTCGTCGGGTGACGCGCTGACGGAGACGATGGAGTGCAGCTCCACCTCCCTCGGGCGGCGGGCGTCGGGCACCAGCGGATACTCGGTGCGGCGCTGATCCATCCGCAGGGGCTCGGCCAGCTTGGGAAAGAGATTGATGATGGGCGTGCAACCCAGCCGGAACATCTCCGGCGAGACCGCGAGACCCTCGTCGGGCTCATCGTCCAGGAGCAGGAGCACCTCGAGTGTCTTCTCGGCGGATTGGATGCACTCGCGGCTCAGCGACAGCTCGGTGAAGAGGAACTTCTCCGGGAAGGCGAAGTACTCCCGCAGCAGTCGGTAGCCAGGGTGGGCGTGGGGCGGGTTGGGCAGCACCTCCTCCTCCGGGCCAAAGCCCAGTTGTCGCAAGCTTCCCGCAGGCAGAAGGTGGGGTCTGCCCGGTGGTCCATCGGGTATGAGCGCCACGCTCTGGATGTGACCGGTGAGCAATTCGTAGAGGCGGAAGGCCACCTCCGAAGGCCCGTCGAGGAAGAACCGCAGGTGCTCGATATCCAGATCCTGCCATCGGGCACCGTTGAAGGTCTCCAGCCGTAGCCGAAGCACCGCCGACACGTTCCGCTGCTCACGCAGCCACTTGTGGGCAAGAGGTGACTCCAGGCACGCCTCGGTCACCTTCAGCGGCCAGAGTGTGACCGGGTAGCAGGTGCGAAAGCGGCAGACCTGCCCCGGACGAGGCTCGGCGAGCAGGGGCGTACCGCGCTCGATGCGGGTGCCCGCCAGGGACAGGCCTGCATCCGGATCCACCTTGAAATAAGCGATCGACATGGAGGGCTGCGGCTCCACCAGATGAGGGGCCAGTTGGCCCAGCAGGCTGGTGCCAATCTCCGGCAGATCGCTGTCGAAGGCGAGCTGGACGCGCGCGGTGAGGAACGCGAACGACTCGATGAGCCGCTCCACGTGGGGATCCCCCACCTCGCCATCCGCCAGTCGTAGCCGCGGGGCCAGCTTGTCGTAGCTGGCCGAGAATTCCGCCCCCGCCCCGCGCAGCCAGGCCAGTTCCCGTTGGTAGGCCTTGAGCAGCTCGTCCTGGCTAGAGCCCATCGCCCACCTCCACCAACCGTCCGCTCCGGTCCAGCCGAAGCGGAAGGGAAAAGGGTTCAAGGTTGAGCCCCGGAGCGAGCCGGGCGGTGAGCACCGCCACCACGGCTCCCTCCTCGGAAGGAGGGAGCCTCACGGAGACCTGGAGCTGGCACAGACGTGGCTCGTAGGCCTCCACCGCTCGGGTGATGAGCCGCTCCAGGCGCCGGGCATCCTCTGGAGCCGAGCCGAGGGACCACAGGTCCGGCAGTCCATAGTCCAGGACGGATCGCTCGCCGGGTTCGAGCGACTCGGCCTCCTTGACGGAGAGCGTGCAGCGGGTGCCCAGCACATGGGCCACCTCTCGCCTCACCGAGGCGCGCAACGCCTCCTCCGGGTCCTGCGGCTCGAAGGGCTCGCCAGTCGCCCCTTTCAGGTCCATCAACCTGTCCAGCAGTGGAGTGGAGACTCCGCCGTCCTGGTGTGCGGCTCTCATGCGTGCTTCTCCCGGGCTTACTTCTTCGCGTTCGTTTCCAGGTCCCAAGCCGTCGAATTGCTGGCGCCCTCCGTCCATTTGATGGACGAGTAGTTGAGCGTCACCGTCTCCATGGGATCGTCCCCCGGGCTTCCACTGATGGACACCGAGGTGATGAAGACCTTGTCCAGCTCGAAGGAGAAGATCTTGCTCTTGTTGTTGCCCTGGATGCTGATGGTGGCCTTTCCGACCTGCTCGCCCGAGCTGCAGTACAGGAAGAGATTGGGTGTGGCGTCGTCTGCCTTCTTGACGATGGTGAAGGCCTCGTGCTGGCTGCGGCCCTGTCTGTCATCGCCCTCGTTGGAGCGCTCACCGCTGGTCATCGGGAAGGAGACGCCGTGGCTGAAAGAGAACACCTCGATCTGGCCCGCGAAATCAGCGTTCTTGGAGGCGCCACTGATCTTGTCGATCTTGAGATAGATGCTGGATGCCATGTCTGGTCATGACCTCATGGAGTGGAAGGGGATTCACTGAGGAGGAGGAGTGCTTCAGGCGGCCGGGGTGGGCAGATCGGCCACCAGTCGGATGGAGGCGGTCAGCTCGTTGAGCTGGAAGTGGGGGCGGAGGAACACCACGGCCCGGTAGGAGCCGGGGCGGCCGGGGATGTCGGTGACGTCCACCCGCGCCTCGCGCAGGGGCTGGCGGGCCTTGATGGAGAACGACGCGTTGTCGTTGATCTGCACGTAATTGCTGATCCACCGGTTGAGGAAGGTGGAGATCTCCTGGCTCGAGGAGAAGCCGCCGATCTTGTCGCGCATGATGACCTTGAGGTAGTGAGCGAAGCGTGAGGTGGCCATCAGGTAGGGGAGCTGGGCGGACAGCTCGGCGTTGGCATTGGCCTCGGGCGTGTCGTAGCGACGCGGCTTGTTGGCCGTCCGCGAGCCGAAGAAGGCCGCGTAGTCGGTGCCCTTGCAATGGCAGAGCGCGATGAAGCCCAGGTCGCTCAATTCCTTCTCACGCCGGTCGGTGATGGCCACCTCGGTGGGACACTTCTGGGCGATATCCCCCTCGTCGGTGCGGAAGGTATAGGTGGGCAGTCCCTGGACGATGCCGCCGCTCTCCACGCCTCGGATGTTGGCGCACCACTGGTAGAGGGAGAAGGCCTGGGTGATGCGCTGGGCCATCGCATACGCGGCATTGCCCCACAGGTACTTGTGGTGATCACGCCCGTCCACGTTCTCGGTGTAGTTGATGCCCTCCACCGGCACCGTGTCGGGCCCGTAGGGCTCCCGCAGCAGGACGTGCGGCAGCACCAGCGCCACGTAGCGAGAGTCCTCCGACTCCCGGAAGCTGCGCCAGCGGATGAGCTCGGTGCTCTCGAACAGGCGTGCCAGGTCCCTCGGGGCGCCGAGGTCGGTGAAGCTGTCCATGTCGAACAGGGAGGGGCTTGCCGCGGAGATGAAGGGAGCGTGGGCGGCGGCGGCCACCCGGGAGATGGACTCCAACATCGCCACGTCCTGCGGTGCTCGGCCGAACTCGTAGTCGCCGATGAGCACACCATAGGGCTGGCCACCGAAGGTGCCGTACTCCTCCTCGTAGACCTTCTTGAAGAGGTTGCTCTGGTCGAACTCGGGTGCCCGCTCCATGTCGTTGCGCAGCTCGTTCTTGGTGGCGTGCAGCACGCGCAGCTTCAGGTTCGTCCCCGTCTCCGAGTCGAACACCAGCATGCGCAGTCCCCGCCAGGAGGCTTCCAGCCGCTGGAAGGGCTCGGCGTGCAGCACCTCGTCGAGCTGAGCGCTCAGCAACCCGTCGATCTCGGTGATGCGCCGGTTGAGGAGGGCCAGCACGTCCACATCGGCGGTTGCCTCCGTGGAGAGCGCCTGGGCCACGAACTCGCCCACCAGCTCCCGGGCGCGAGGCTGTTGGTTCTCGTCGCGCGCCAGCCTGCCCTTCTCGATGAGTCGTGCCAGCAGTCCCGGGGCCGGTTCCTCCACGGGGGCCTGCTTCTCGGCGGATGCCATCTGCGTCGTGTCGTCAGCCATTGTTCTTCTCTTTCTGTGGGGTGGGGGGGAGGGGGCGGGTCAGGGATTGCTCTTCGCGTTCAGCTCGGACGCGAGCGCCTGGAGGCTGGCCTTGTCCTTCAACGCGGACCGCAGTTGCTCCATCAGCGCGTCATTGCCATCCAACTTGGCCAGCAGGTCCACCAGCCGTTCGCGCGATTGCAGGAGCTTGCTCAGGGGCTCGATCTTCTCGACGATCTGGCGTGGGTTGAACGCATCGAAGCTCTCGAATTCCAGCTCCACGGGCATGCGGTTGTCGCCGCCGCGGAGCTTGTCCTCCACGGACAGCTTCAATCGGGGTTTGATGGCGGCCATCACCTTGTCGAAGTTGTCGCGGTCGATCTCCACGAACTTGCGTTCCTTCAACCGGGGCAGCCCCTCGCGCTGACCGGCCAGGTCCGCCAGGATGCCGACCACCAGTGGGAGCTCCTTCTGCTCCACCGCGTCTCCGATCTCCACATCATAGGTGATCTGCACTCGAGGGGGGCGGATCCGGTCCAGCACGTGTTGAATGCTTTCTTTCGCGGGCATTGTGTTTCTCCTTGTTGGGGGTTGGGTGGGGTGCGTGGATTTGTGATGACGAATGACGGATTCACTCCCGCTGCTTCATGCCGAGCAGTGTGTGGAGTGCCTCCACACTGGAGGAGTCGGGGACGAGCTCCTCCAGGAGTTTGTCGAGAGACAGCTGGCCCCAGGCCATGGCGCGTTTGACCAGGTAGGGGACGGGACTGTGTGGCTCGGTGCGCAGCAGGTAGTCCGCTGCGTGCCCGAGGAGTAGATAGGCCTCTTTCCGGCTACGGATGACGCTCGGGACCTGCCCCGGTCCGAGAGGCGGGGACGGAGCCCCTGGTTCGGTGGTGACCTCCGGTGGGTCATCTGTCAGGGAATGAGAGGCATTGCTTTTCAACAGGGCAATCAGTGCCTGGATGTCACCCAGGACGGCGCGGGTCCGGCGGAGGGCCGCGGAGGTCTGGTCCAGCCGCGTATCGAGCGCCTGTTCCAGTGCGGAGATGGCCTCGAGCGCATCCGTGAGCTGCTGTGCGAGCGCGACGAAGGTGGGCGCGGGTATCTGGGAGGCGGCGGCCATGAACCGCTCCCGGGTCAACGGGGGAGGATCGGTACCATCCGGTTGCTCCTTCTTCTTGGCATCCTCCTGCTTGCCGGGTTGTTTCTCCCGGAGGAGGATCTGCTGCCAATCCGCGAAGCCATACGTCACGGCTCCGGGGGCGGGTGGCCGGATGAGGGGCTGCTTGCCCAGCGCGATGAAAAGTTTGTCATCGAGCCACTTCAGCAGGGAGAGGCGGGCCTCCGGATCGCCATCATCGAGAGTGGGCCAGAGTGTGTCCCAGAAGTGTTCCACCAGCGCGGTAGACAGGTTCAGCCCCCACCGCAGGCCGGTGAACCCCTGCTGCATCACCCAGGCCTCCGTGAGCCAGACGGCGAGCTGGAGGTCCTTGGTTTCACGCGCCAGGGCCTGCTGGCAGAGCGCGCTCACCTGCGCCCAGTCGGCCCGTTTGAGCGAGACCTGCCAGACGCCCTGAGGCAGTGAGGGATCATCCTCGCGGCGTGCCTCGCGAATGTGCTCGTAGATCGGCTCGTAGCGAAGGTTCCGCCCCGAGGGCGCCTCGGGGGAGATGGGTTGCAGGAGCGACTGCAGGTCTGGCGGGGAGGCGGAAGTCGTATCCGTCATGGTGGGTTCCCATGAGAGGTGGTGGCCGCTCCAGGCCGGGGGGGTGGGGCGTCATCCCAGGCAGAAGTCCGCCGGGTGACCTTGGGTGGCGGAGCGTCATCCCAGACAGGCGTGCTCGGGGCTCGCGGCGCCTGGATGGGCTGGGGAGCACGCGCCATTCGAGGGGTCTTCCGTGGAGGCTTGGGTTTCGCCTTGGCCCGGGGCCGCTCCGGCGGCCTGGGTTCCGGTGGCGGAGGTGTGCTCACCACGGTCTGTGTCGGGTGGGGGTGGACCGGAGTCGCCACCTTGGCGGGACGGAGTTGTGCCCACGTCACCCCCAGGCCGCCCACCGCCAGCAGCACGCAGGCGGCGAGCACGGTTTGGAGCATCGCGATCTTCCGCCGGTTGCCGCGCGCGGCCTCCGGATCCGGGCCGGCGAGGCCGCTCTCCGGGAAGATCTTGCGCTCCACCAGGTGGGTGACGAACGCCGGAGAGCGCAGCCCGGAGGCTCGTTTCCCGCCGCTCGCGGATGCTCCGTCGGCCTCCGGGTCTCCGCAGAAATAGAGTCCCCGCAGCATCGAGGGCCGCGTGTAGGGCGTGGACTGGAACAGGACGTCGAGCAGCCGCCGTACCGGTTCGGCCAGCTTTCGCAGCTCGGTGGGGAAGAGGAAGGAGTCCTCGCGATCGGAGGGCTCTCCCCACCCATCCGCGAGCAGCTCCAGTTGCATCTGGCTCAGCGCCCGATGGATGTCCTGGAAGGCCTCGTCCACCCAGGCGGGCGCGTAGGCCTCCTCGGGAGAGTAAGGACTGGACCAGCCGAGCATCTCGTCCCGCGTTCGCGGAGGCAGGGTTCGGCAGAAGGCGGAGAACCCGGGAATGGCGTCCGCTTGGGTGATGACGACGTAGATGGGGACGCGGACGCCCAGCTCACCTCGCAGGGACTGCAACTTCTCGAAGAGGCGCTGGGCCTTGCGATCGAGCTGGACCTCGTCCAGTGCCTTGGGGCCGGCCAGCTCGGTGGCGGGCACGGCCAGCATCAGCCCATCGATGGGCCGCTGACCGCGGAGGTGCCGCAGGCGCCGGATGACGGAGCGCCAATCTTCCGTGGGCTCCTCGGTCATGGCGGGCATGTCGAGCACGACGCCCTGCTCGAAGAGCCAGACACCCCAGCCGTCCCTCGCCATCTCCTTCTGGGTGGGAGAGCCGTAGGGGCGGCGCAGGTCGATGCTCGCCGCCAGTGAGGTGCGCCCCGAGCCTGGTTCGCCCACCACCATGAGCCAGGGGACCTGGTAGCGCCGCTCCCGGTGGCGGCCGGTCGCGCCCATCCGGTGCAGTGTCGTGTCGAGAGGTGCATGTCGGGCGGTCATGGGCGGGACTCCTGCGTGACGGAGGTCGAAGAACGGTGGGCGTGCGAGCTGACGAGGATTCCTCCGGCGGCGAACGCACTCACGAGCACGGCGGCGATGGCGGTGGTCCAGGGCCAGCGGCGCATGAAGCGTCGATCCGTCCGCTCATCCCGGGTGTGTTCGTAGGACTGGGGCACCAGCCGGCGGGCGGGCGTGTCCGGTTCGGGGCGTCGCCGCCAGGTCAGGGTGTAGAGCTGGCATTGCAGATCCTGCAGCAAGGCCTCGGCCCCGAGCCCCCGGTAGCGGCCCTGGAAGCCGAGTGCGAGCGCCATCAGGTACACGGCCGCGATCTCCGCGCGTGCCGGATCCCTCTCGCGCAACAAGCGTTCCACTTCCTCGAAGATCCGGTCCCCGGCGACGTGGGTGCCGAAGAGCTCGTCCTCCAGCAGGTTCTCCCGCCAGGCTTCATGGCCGTACCAGGGCGTGTGAACCATCATCTCGTCGGCGAAGGAGGTGAGCACATAGCGGCACTCCTCGAGATGGCGCTCGATGAGCGAGCCACGCGGGGCCCCTTCGATGCGGGTCTGCTCCTGAACGCGATGGAGCAGTTGCCGCCGGAGCTCCTCGACGGTGGGGCCCGGTGTGAACCTGCTGTTGAAGCGGGTGGGGGTGGAAATGGCCTGGAGTTGCTGGCGCAGCTGAAGGATCTCCGTGAACACGATACGGGACTTGTCGAGGAGGGGCGTGCTCTCGGAGGAGGGGGGAGAGATGTCTGGAATTGGCATGGGGGTTCAGTTCTCCTTTCGGATGAGGAGGGAGATGGCGGAGGGGGTCTGGACCTCGCGCTGCTCGAGAGTGTTCTCGAGCAGCAGCCGTTCATCGGGGCGGATGAAGGTGGGGTTGGCCTCGAGGGAGAACAGGAGCGAGTGGGGACGGGGCACCAGGCCCGGGCGGCTTTCGACGAGCTCGCGGCGGGCCCCGAGCGTGCGCGTCTCACGCATGAGCCGGTGACGGCTCTCCGAGCCGATGCGGCAACTGGCCACCCACCCGAGGAGCTGCTGACGGGTGGTGTTGGGCCCACCTTGAACCTCGAGCACCAGCTCGCGGCCCATCCAGCTCGGGAGGAAGCGCGTGGAGAAGCCGCCCCCCTCGGGGTCGAGCTTGACGCGGGTGTAGGCCTCGGAGACGCCTTCCTCCAGTGTGCCCTCGATGAAGGAGAGGACCGACTCGAAGGAGCGCAGGAGCTCCCGATGTTCGTAGGCCGGGAAGGCGGGCGGAATCCGGCTCTCGCTCAGTGGGGCGAGGTGGCCGGCCAGTGTGCACAACGCCAGGTAGAGGCCAAAGGGGTGGGGCGTGCCCGAGCGAAGCACGGCCTCGAAGGCCGGGAGTCCGGCGACGATCCAGCGCAGCAGTTGCTGGTTCTCGGCGAGCTGCGTGGGCTCGGCTGCCCGGGCCCTGAGTGCCTCCACCAGACTGGCGGCCTTCTGCCGGATGCGCAGGGTGATCCGGTCGCACCGATCTCCGAGTGGCGAGTCGAAAGGCACCGCCATCAGGGGGGGCAGGTACTCCTCCACGGAGAAGGATTCGTGGTTGCGGCGGACCTCGAGCAATGGGAGTGCGCTGTATCCGGCGGGGGGAATATTCGCGAACAGCTCGAGCCGTGGTTGGAGCTGGACAATGCGCAGGGGCATGTCTCCGGTGCTCTCGTCGACGAGTGGCTCGCTCGTGGTGGAGACGAAGCGGCCGGGGCCGGGGACTCCACTTTGTTCGCAGGCAACGGCCACGTGCATGCGCACCGGACGCTGCCAGTCCACACCTTTCAGGCTACCGAGCGAGAGCTGCAGCTCTTCTCGCGCGTTCGCCCGGTGGGAGATGATGAGCCCGTCGGGAAGAATGGCCTCCAACTCCAATATCCGAAGCGTGCCCGCGAGGAGCAGTGAACGATCGTACTGGAGCTGGCGCACGCCCCAGTGGAAGGGCATGGCCAGACCCAGATGGTAATGGAGGAGCTCTTCGTAGCGGCGGTCCTGTTGTTGGAAGTGCTGGGGGGCGAGCAGCATCCCTTCGTGCCACTGCACGGCGGCGGGAAGATCATGAGCGCGAGTCATGCATGTATTCCTCGAGCCGAAGACGGAGCCCGGCTCTTCGGGTCGCTCTCGTCGAGTGACCCGCTGTCGATGAGCGGTAGAGATGGAAGTGAAGAATGTGATGCGGGTGCGAGGCCGTACGTCGGCACACTCGCGGTGGCGAGGTCGCGGCTCTCGTTCACCCGTCAGCCTGCTCCGGGTCCTTCTCCAGCGGGCCCAGGGTCAGGTGTGGTTGGCGGCCGAGGGTGGGGCTCCGCTCAGGCTTCTTCGGCGATCGCTCGTCCGGACACGTCGGCCCAGCTCAGGCCAAAGCGGGCGAGGTACTTCCGCAACCGGTCCGCGTCGTTGACGCTCTTCTTCTGTGCTCGGGATTGCGCGAAGAGGGCCCGACCCGCGTCGGACATCGAGCGCGCCTGTCGGCACACATCGAGCACCTCCGCGAGCTGTGCCCGATCGAAGCGATCCAGCTCCGCCGCCCGTTCCTCGCCGAGCACCCGCACCACGAGGTCCACCGAAGCCTCCCGCCTGGGCCCGCTCCTGGACCACGCGGCGCGCAGTCGCTCCAGCTCTTCGTCCACGCCCTCGCGGGTGATGCGCCCGCCCGGGGCGAGCGTGGCCATGCGCAGCACCGCCGCGTTGAGGTCGCGGAAGTTGCCGCTCCAGCGCGCCTCGGGCGACGTGGCGAAGCGCAGGAAGTGCTCCTGGGCCTCCTTGTTCATCGTCACCCGCGTCCCCATCACCTGGGAGGCCTGATCCAGCTCGTAGAGGAGGTTGGGGGCGATGTCCTCGGGCCGCTCGCGCAGGGGCGGCAGGCGGAAGGTCCACAGGTTGATGCGCGCCAGCAGATCCTCCCGGAAGCGTCCGCGCTCCACCTCGGCCTGCAGGTCCCGGTTGGTGCCGGCGATGAGCTGGAAATCACTCTCCACCTCCTTGTCCGAGCCCACCGGCAGGAAGCGCTTGTCCTCGAGCGCTCGCAGCAACATGGCCTGCTCATCCGCGCCCAGCTCGCCAATCTCATCCAGGAACAGCACGCCCCCATTCGCCTGGCGCAGGAGCCCCGGCCGGTCCGCCAGCGCTCCGGTGAAGGCTCCCTTCACGTGGCCGAAGAGCGCGGACATGGCCCCATCCCCGCGCAGGGTGGCGCAGTTGATGTCCACGAACGGACCGCTCACGTGCCGCCGCGCCTTCTTGAGCTGGTAGATGCGTCTGGCGAGCTGGGACTTGCCAGCCCCCGTGGGCCCGGTGAGGAGCAGTGGCGCGCGAGAGCTCGTGGCCACCTGTTCGATCCGCTCGATGAGCCGGTTGAAGGCCGGGTTGCGCGTGTCGATGCCCGCCTTGAGGAAGGACAGACCCTCGCGCTGCTCCTGCTGGAAGCGCCGCGCCAGCTTGTCGTACTTCGACAGGTCCAGGTCGATGAGGGCGTGGGAGCCCGGGCCGCCGTAGTCCCTCCCCGAGGGAGGTGGAGACGTCTGGATGAGCCGCGCGGGGATGTGCCGGCTCTCCGCCAGGAGGAACATCGTTATCTGGGCGATGTGCGTGCCGGTGGTGATGTGGACGAGGTAGTCCTCCTGCTCGGGCTGGAAGGGGTACGCCTTCGCGTAGTCGAGCAGCGCCGTGTAGGTCTCCTCCAGGTCCCACGGGTTCTGGATGTCCATGGCGGTCAGGCGCACCCGCGTCTCCGGTGACACCTGGGCGATGTCCTCGGCCACCTGCCGGGCCATTTCGGCATGGGCGCTCTGATGGAGCAGCTCCAGGCGGTGCACCAACAGGTCCTCCTGCTGACAGAGCGCCACCGTGGGGCGCCACTTCTCCCAGCGCTTGGGGCCCCGCCCCGCGTCGAGGATGGAGCCCAGCATCCCGATGACCACCGTCTCGCGCGCCCGAGTCTTCGCCATGCGGATAGGATTTTATCCTGGAGGATAGACGGACGGGCAGGGGATTCGCGCGCTCCCTCGGGGAGGAAGCTGGCACGCGGCCTGCTCTACCCCCTCGCGTGCCCGGCAAGGCCGAGGCGAACGGACTGAAGGAGACGGTCATGCAGACGCAGCGCAACTACGAGGTTCTGTCGAACGAGGCGGGTGGGGTGCCCATCAAGGCGTGGACGGTGGGTGTGCCGTTCGAGGACGAGGCGAAGAAGCAGTTGCGCGCGATGGCGTCCCTGCCGTTCATCCACAAGTGGGTGGCGGTGATGCCGGACGTGCACCGCGGGTTCGGCGCGACGGTGGGGAGCGTGGTGGCGACGGCGGGCGCGGTGATTCCGGCGGCGGTGGGGGTGGACATCGGCTGCGGGATGATCGCCGTGCGGACGACGTTGCGCGCGGAGCAGCTCCCGGACTCGCTGGGGAAGGTGCGCTCGGCCATCGAGCAGGCGGTGCCGCACGGCCGTACCGACAACGGGGGCCGCAACGACCGGGGTGCGTGGAAGGACGCGCCCGCCATGCACCGCGAGGCGTGGGCCCGCCTGAAGCCCGGCTATGACGCCATCATCGAGAAGCACCCGCACATCAACCGGGGCCCGGACCTCGGGCACCTCGGGACGCTGGGGACGGGGAACCACTTCATCGAGGTGTGCCTGGATGAGTCCGGCCAGGTGTGGCTGATGCTGCACAGCGGTTCGCGCGGGGTGGGGAACCGGATCGGAAGCCACTTCATCGAGCTGGCGAAGGAGGACATGCGCCGCTTCTTCATCCATCTGCCCGAGCAGGATCTGGCGTACCTGCCCGAGGGGACGGAGCACTTCGAGGACTACCTGCACGCGGTGAGCTGGGCGCAGGAGTACGCGGCGATGAACCGCGAGCTGATGCTGCGCTCGGTGGTGGAGGCGCTGAAGGCGAGCGGTGAGCTGCCGGAGTTCGAGCTCACGGAGGCGGCGGTGAACTGCCACCACAACTACGTGTCACGCGAGCACCACTACGGGAAGAACGTCCTGGTGACGCGCAAGGGGGCGGTGCGGGCGCGAGAGGGGGACCTGGGGATCATCCCGGGCAGCATGGGGGCGCGCTCGTACATCGTGCGAGGGAAGGGGAACGCGGAGGCGTTCGAGTCGTGCAGCCACGGGGCGGGTCGGGTGATGTCGCGCGAGGCGGCGAAGCGGCGCTTCACGCTGGAGGACCACGCGAAGGCGACGGCGGGCATCGAGTGCCGCAAGGACGCGGAGGTCATCGACGAGACGCCGGGTGCGTACAAGCCGATCGACGCGGTGATGGCGGCGCAGGCGGACCTGGTGGACGTGGTCCACACGCTGCGCCAGGTGGTGTGCGTGAAGGGATGAGGCGTGGACCCGAAGAAGGGGGGACCCGACATGGGAGGAAACACATGAGGGGATAGAGACATCGAGATGCCCGCTCTCTCCGAGACTTCGGTCGCTAGGATGAGGGAGCGGGCATCGCTACGTGCGGGGGGGGATGCCCCCTCTCCCTTCGGGAGAGGGCTGGGGTGAGGGTATGTCGGGCCCGTGAAGGGCACAGTGGCTCGAGGGGTTCAGAAAATGATTCGCATCGATGGTTCGAAGGGAGAGGGAGGGGGACAGGTGCTGCGCACGTCGCTGGCGCTGTCGCTGGTGACGGGGACGCCCTTCCAGATGGTGAATATCCGAGCGGGACGCTCGAAGCCGGGGCTGCTGCGCCAGCACCTCACCGCCGTGAAGGCGGCGGCGGCCGTGGGAGACGCGGAGTTGGAGGGGGCGGAGCTGCACTCGAAGGAGCTGACGTTCCGGCCGAGGAGCCTGAAGGCGGGGGAGTACCACTTCGCGGTGGGGACGGCGGGGAGCGCGACGCTGGTGCTGCAGACGGTGCTACCGGCGCTGCTGAAGGCGAGCGGGCCGTCGATGCTGGTGCTCGAGGGCGGGACGCACAACCCGGCGGCGCCGCCGTTCGACTTCCTGACGAAGGCGTACCTGCCGCTCCTGAGACGGATGGGGCCGAGCGTGGAGGCCACGCTGGAGCGGCCCGGGTTCTTCCCGGCGGGAGGAGGGAAGTTCCTGGTGGGCGTGGAGCCCGCGCCGCTGAAGCCCCTGCATCTGCCCGAGCGGGGAGCGGTGTTGCGACGTCAGGCGACGGCGCTGATCGCGCAGGTGCCGTACGAGGTGGCGAAGCGGGAACTGGAGGCGGTGGGGCGGAAGCTGGGGTGGTTCCCGGAGGAGCGGAAGGTCGAGGAGGTGAAGAACTCGGCGGGGCCGGGGAACGCGCTGACTCTCGAGGTCGAGAGCGAGCACGTGACCGAGGTGTTCACCGCGTTCGGGGAGCGGGGTGTGCGAGCGGAGGACGTGGCCGAGACGGTGGCGGAGGAGGCGCGGGTCTACCTGGAGGCCGGGGTACCGGTGGGGGAGCACCTGTGTGATCAGCTCATGCTGTTGCTCGCGCTGGCGAGAGGAGGCTCGTTCCGGACCCTGCCCCTGGATGGACATGCACAGACGCAGATTGAAACGTTCGCGCACTTCCTCGACGTGAAGGTTTCCGTCAGCGAGGTGTCGCCGCTGGTGCGCGAGGTGGAGGTCCGGGGGGCGTAATCGGTCCAATCCTGGGGCTATCCGCGCGCCCCTGGTTGTGGTCGCGTTCTTTTCGGAGGGTGGGGTTGGCTATGCCTCATGCGATGGATTCTTCCAATATGTCCCACTCACAGGTGAATTGCTGAAATGGACCGCGGGGGCGAGGGAGTGGAGGCGGGAACCGTATGGTGCGGTGCGGTGGCTGGATTCCGAGAATTTCGAAATCGAGCTTCGTCCGTCCAACTCCCCGTCTTCGATCACTCCCTGAGACCAGAGGCTGACCTGGATGGATACACGCTCCAGGCCATCCGCATCGCGGCAGACGATCTCCTGGATGCGGACCCGACGGGTCTCCCTTGTGGAGAGAAGCAGGTCTCCTACAGGTACCGGGCCCTACGAAAGGGTGACGTCATCTTCGTTCGGA
Source organism: Archangium violaceum (assembly GCF_016859125.1). Lineage (NCBI taxonomy): Bacteria > Pseudomonadati > Myxococcota > Myxococcia > Myxococcales > Archangiaceae > Archangium > Archangium violaceum. Next base: position 7,793,852 of record NZ_CP069338.1, read on the forward strand.
TCGAGTTCAAGCCAGAGAACTGCGGAAGGACCGTCGGTATGCTCGATGATGGGGCAACCTATGCGATCAGCGTGGACGGGCGAATCCTGAGGCGGGCTCTGGACGGAGGGGAGCCCTGACCTGCCCCGCAGGCGCCGGATGCAGTCGAACGTCGTGCCCCGGGCATGCTTTGATGGGGCCGTGGCCGACTTCACCGAAGAGCAGATGGATTCCGCACTCCGCCGCGCCAGCGAGGAACTGTCCTTCCCCAGTTACTACGAGGCCTGTGTCCGGCCCCTGTTGCGCAACCCCGAGGGTCATTGGCCCCGGTGCTGCGGCGGGGGCTGTGAGCCTTGCGCGCAGACGCTCATCCAGGTCGCGTTGCGTACCCTGGAGATCCTCGGGACGCCTCGCGTCACGCCGCTTCCGGAGTGGTGAGCACGGGCACGTGCCCCCTCCTCGCCTGCCTCTTCGCTCACCTGGGGAACGGTCTCACGGCTTCTCGCTCGATCCCCACGAAAGAGGGGTTGTCCCGCGCCACCCCCTCTGGCCTCCTCTCCGTGACGTTCTTATCCACTGAGGATGGAAGAGCAGGCGAACCTGGAAGGGATCCTTCAAGGTACCTCCTCGCGAGGGGAGCATCTCTCCGACCGCACGTTCCGGCGCCTCTTCGAAGCCGTCCCAGGGCTCTACCTGGTCCTGGATCCAGACCTGATCATCGTCGCCGTCAGTGATGCCTATCTGCACGCCACGATGACCCGGCGTGAAGACATCCTGGGCCGGCCCATCTTCGAGGCCTTTCCCGACAATCCGGACGACCCGCATGCCACGGGGACGAAGAACCTGGGCGCTTCCCTGAGGCGCGTCCTGGCGAACAAGGCCACGGATACCATGGCCGTGCAGAAGTACTCCGTCCGCCGGCCCGCGTCGGAGGGAGGCGGATTCGAGGCGAAGTACTGGTCACCGGTCAATTCCCCGCTCCTGGACGAGTCGGGCGACGTCTCCCACATCATCCACCGGGTCGAGGATGTGACCGAATACGTCCAGCTCAAGGAGCGAGGACGCGAGCAGCGCAGGCTCACCGAGGCGCTCGAGAGCCGTGCTCATGAGATGGAAGCGGAGATCTATTGTCGAGCGCAGGAGCTCCAGCGAACCAATGCGCAGCTCGAGCATCGCACCCGGCAGCTCGAAATCCTGACGACCGCCGCTCAGGAGCTCAACTCGAGCCTTCAGATCGAGGACATCATGAGGTGCCTCGTCCGGATGTCCCTGGAGCTCGTCAACGCGGCCGGGGGAACCTGGGGACGCTTGAGGTCCGGCCGCATGATCTTCACCGAATATCTGAGGCGGCAAGGCCAGAACATCGAACCCCATTTCATCGTGTTCGAGCCGGAGGTGGGCGTTCCCGGTCATGTGATGGTCACGAGAGCACCCTATATCTCGAACGATGCGGCCCATGATCCTCACGTCCCTCCGCATCTCCAGAAGGCCATGGGCTTTCGCAGCCTGATCGACCTGCCCATCTTTGGCCGCTCGGGGGCGCTCCTGGGCTGTTTCGAGCTCCACGACAAGAAGGACGGCCAGCCCTTCACCCGCGAGGATCTGGAACTCCTCAAGGGGCTTGGCGCCTCGGCCGCGGTGGCGCTGGAGAACGCGCGCCTCTACGAAGAGGTCCAATCCGAGCGCAGGACGCTGGATGCCATCGTGAAACAGATGCCAGCGGGCCTCGCCCTCGTCGAAGCGCCGTCAGGCCGGGTCATCTATTGCAATCAGGAAGCGGAGCGCCTCCTCGGGCATTCTCTTTCCCCGGTCGACAATCCCGCACAGGGCACCCTTCATGGCGCCGTTCATGAGGACCTCTCTGCCTATGGGCCGGACGAGTACCCGATGGTCCGAGCACTCCGCCAGGGCGAGACCGTCAAGGATGAGGAGATGTTGTACCGAAGGGATGACGGAAGTTTCACGCACCTGTCCGTCACGGCGGCACCCATCCGGGATTCGGAGGGGCGGGTCATCCAGGCCGTCACACTCTTCATCGACATCTCCGCGCGGAAGGCCGCGGAAGCGGCGTTACATGACGAGCGCAAGTGGTTGGAGGCTCTGCTGGATCGCCTCCCCGTGCCCGTGGCGCTGATCGACCCGGCCACCCGGGAGTTCACCTTCAGGAACGAAGAGGCGAAGAGATTGAGTTTCCCCGTCCCGACCCATCTCTCCCAGGTGGATGGCGTGAAGTACTTCGCGACCGATGGGCGGGGCAGGCGGGTTTCCCTCTCGGAGCTGCCGAGAGTCAGGGTCGCCAGTGGCGAGACGTTCTCGGGGGTCGAACTGACCTGGCATACGCCGGAAGGCTCCCTCCCCCTCATCTTCAATGGCAGGCTGATGCCTGCCCTCCATGGGCGCCCCGCGCTGGCGATGCTCGTCTTCCAGGACATCTCGGGGTTGAAGAGAGTCGAGGCGGAGCTCAAGCAGAGCGAGACCCGGTTCAGGCGGCTCTTCGAGTCCAACCTGCTCGGGATCGTCTTCGGCGACATCGAGGGGGGGCTGTACGACGTGAACGAGTACTACGCCCGGCTCATCGGCTTCTCACGAGAGGAGATCCTGACGGGTCAGGTGCGATGGGATGAGATCACGCCGCCGGAGGAACTCGAGAAGGACAGGGCCGCGGCGAGGGAGATGCTCGAATCCCCGGAGGGAGTCTGTACCCCGTACGAGAAGCGATACGTCCTCGCGGATGGTCGCGTGGTGTGGATCCTCCTGGGCGTCGCCTTCCTCGATGAGAGCCGTTTCAAGAACGTCGCCTTCGTCCTCGACATCACCCAGGGCAAGGCGGCCGAGGAGCAGCTCGCGCGGAGCCTCTCCAGTGAGCAACTGGCCAGGGAAGACGCGGAGACCGCTTTGACCCAACTCCGGATGGAGCGGGAGCTGCGCGAACAGTTCGTGTCGGCGCTCAGTCATGATCTGCGGACGCCCCTGACCGCGGCGAAGATGAGCGCCCAGCTGATTCCCCGGCAGCCCAACCTGCCCGACAAGGTCTACTCGCTCGCCGCCAGGGTGAAGCTCAACATCGACCGGGCGGACCAGATGATCACCGACCTCCTGGATGCCAGCCGGATCCGCGCGGGGCAGGGATTGCCGATCGTGACGTCACCCTGCGATCTCCGTCAGGTGGTGGCCGATACGCTGGAGGATCTCACGACCGTTCACGGAGAGCGGTTTTCCCTTCAGGGGGAGGAGGGACTCCAGGGCTCCTGGGATGCCGATGCGCTCCGCAGGCTCACCGAGAACCTCTGCAACAACGCCATCAAGTATGGCGACCCCACCGGCCGGGTGACGGTGACCCTGAGCGAGGACGGCGACCAGGTGGAGATGTCGGTCCACAACTGGGGCAGGCCCATTCCCCCCGAGGAGCGGGAAGGGCTCTTCCAGCACTTCGCCCGCACGAGGAGCGCGGAGAGCAGTGGAAAGAAGGGCTGGGGGATTGGTCTCACGCTGGTGAGGGGCGTCGCCGAAGCGCACGGGGGATGCGTTCGGGTGGAGAGCACCCAGGAGCACGGGACGACCTTCCGGGTGCGTCTCCCCAAGGGCTCGAGGCCTCTTCACTGAACCGAGGAGTGAGTCAATCATTGCGACAAGAACCAGGGGCCAGAGGATGCCGGAGAGTGCCGTTGCCGATTTCGACATGAGGCATTTTGCCCCCAGGCGCCTGTTGCAAGCCATTCCAGGGGAACTCGCTCATCGCGCAACTGCTTCGGCGAAGAGGGGGCGAATCATCGTCCTGACGAATCGCGCCGACGGGGACCAGCAAATCGACGCAACCATTGCCGGGTGAACTCCTCTGGCTCAACACCCTCAGGCGTATCCATCAATATATCATCGTACTGAGCCTGCAAGGGCCTCAAGACTTCATAGAGTTGACAGTAATGAACAGGAAGCATGTTCCGCTCCAGATCTCCGAACTCGGGTTGCGGCCCCGCTTGAATCATCAAACCACCAGGGTAGGGATGAAATATGAAGTCATTCCCCAAGGACTGGATCAGAGCCTTCTGGCCGCCCACCTTTTCCAGGAGGGGGTCCCCCACGATAGTGAGCCAATTCACGCCTTTGATTCCCTCCGAGAGCAATCTGGACTCCAGGTGAGGCATTTCGATTTCCAGCCCGGGGAAACGCTTGACCAACGGGAAGACGAGGGGCTCGATCGCGCGAGCCTCCGAGCCTTCCATGCTGCGCAATAGCCCCAGGCCTGCATAGCCGTGAAAAGGCGAAAGTCTACAACACCAGGCGTGGACAAGCTGCTGAAAGAAGCCAGCGGGGCGCCCGAGCAAGAAACGGAAGGGCAAGGATGCGCTGACATAACCCAGGCGACGAAATGGACGGTGGCGGCCCAGGAGCGCATGTAAATTGTAGTGACTTGCTTGATGATAGGCCTCGGCACCCGTCGCCGCCATCTCGAAGCTCTCGGCCTCCGGCAAGGCGCGAGCTACGTCAGTCATGGGGCCGAAAGGCTGATGGCTGATGTCCCTGGGACGTTGCTCCCCAACCACTCCCCAGCGCAAGTGCTCACGAACGAGTAGAATGTACTCATCGATGCACTCGGCGGCCTTTTGGCGGACGCTGGCTTTGTGGGGGTCTTCCAGGTATAGAGTCATGGTGAGACCAACCCGTGCAACGGGCTGTCCCAATTCGTCTGTCACTTCCAACGTATCCAGCGAATCAGCCGTGACACTTTCGAGATCGGGCGTTGGCAAGAGCGTTCTCCAGGGTGAGGGATACGAATACCACTCGGTTCATGGTAGCGCAGGTCTGGCAAACAGCGATTGGAAGAGTGCTCGTGCAGCCGCGCCGGTCCGTGCAGCAGCCGCAGTGGTACCTGCTCCCGCGGCGGCCTCCCCCACGGGACCCTCGAAGGGAGAAATGAGCAAAGCGATTGTTGCCGCGGTCCCAAGTACGGTCACCACTCCCCATCCAGCTGTTTCAAGTAGTGACTTCCAATCAACCCCAGGCGTATTGAGCCGCTCGTGAACGCTCTTGACGGAAGGGGCATAGACTTCCTGAGGCGCGGTCCTTTTCTGCCCCTTTCGACAGTCGCAGTTCTTCGTGCTGGAAGAGACATTACGAAGTTCCGTTTTGGATGAGCCCATCACGGCAAACCGGCTGCGCCCGCCCGCTATATCGGTGTAGTCCACCTCCCGGTCCTTGCTCAGCGAGTCTCCCATGAACTTGATTTCCACGACCCTGTCGATGTTTCCAGTATCTGGTGGACGAGAAGGATCGTTCACGATGACGACATCTGGAATCCGGACCTTCCCCTGACCTCCTTCGAATTCATTGATCTCCTCCTTCGCTCGGGCCTGCCAGTAACGGGAAGGCTCCGTGCCTGGAGAATCATTGCCCTTCGGCTCACGGTGCATGAATGGCGTGGGATGAGGCTTGGCGTCCATATTGTAGGCGATTTCCGCCTTGTATCGGCTCTTCCAATTCAGCTCGGAGTCCGCTTTTCTCAGAGTCTGTTTCAAGCACTCCTGCATTCCGTTCCGCCCGGAAGGGCTGATGGACGGATTGGCTTCACAGCAACACACGATCGCGCATAGCAGTTCTTCGTCAAGCCTTTTGACGAGTGCACGTCTGGCGGCATCTTTTGCTTGCGCCGTTGTGTCAGGGCAGCCCTGGATGATGCCGCAGAGTTTCTTCATTCCTTCGTCCCCCGCCGACAACCCCTGGGAGAAGACCATTACCACGGGCGAAAGCGTCTGAACGCATGGGGATTCCAATGTCATTCTCTCCTTTCTCGATAACTTGCATGGTGTGTCTTATGGTGGAATCACGGGCGATTCTTCATGATCAGGCTCCAGGTGCGAAGAGGAGCCTGTGTCAACACCTCGAGCATGCGCATGTCACTGCTCGCGCCTTCACGCATCAGGATGGATGCGATGGCGTTTCTCTCGTGGAAGCCAGGGCAGATGGTGACATCCAATGTGACAAAGCAATAGAGGTCCATGCCTGAACTCAACCCGAAGCGTCGGGCAGTCAGGCATGATTGGAAGACCTTCTCGAAGAGAGTTTCGTCCGACAAGCTGGAGATGTGCTCAGGCCATGTTTGCCTCAGGTACTGGCATAACTCCGGCACGACCTCCCGCCTGTCGAATTCCTCCTGAAGGGCCTTCTGTGTGGATTGTGGAATTCTAAACAAGTTCTTCCCCCGAGGTTTGCACTAGGAAAGCCTACGCGAGCCCGGCAGTGCAAGTCCTTCGACACCGTCTCGGAAGCCAAACCGGTCCCTGAACGACAAGGTGAACCACACCGGGCCGGAGGTGATACATGCGCGGGTGCGCCGAGAAGTTGGTGCCGGTGGTTGCGCTCATGAGGGCGAGGCAGACGCAGTGGGCGGTGGGTTACCGGGGGGGCGTGTGCTGGGTGGCAACCGCCTGGCGGTGAGTGAAAAGAGGTTGAAGCCGCCGCGAGGCTTCCGTGGTGCGGTGCAGCCCGGGCAGTCTCTGCTGGTGGACGGCCAACTTCCAGGTGTCCTCCTCCTGCTACATGACAAGCGAAGAGAGGAATGCCTGCCGCGACATGATGATTGCCGTGCCAGAAGCGAAGTGGGAAGGGCTTGAAACCCAATCGGCGCCGGTGCTGAGCCGCTTGCTGCTGCGGATGGCGGCGAACGTCAACCCAGCCAGGCCGCGTGAGCATCCACGCAAGCCCGTTGAGTCAATCATTGCGACAAGAATCAGGGGGCAGATGCCCGCGAGCGCCATTGCCGACTTCGACATGCGGCGTCTTGCCCCCAGACGCCTGCTGCAAGCATTCCAGGGGGGCTCCCCCTCATCTCACCTTGAAGCGGGGGACCTCAGAACAGGCGCACGCCCAGGCCCAGGCGCACCCCATAGCCCAGCCGCGTCTGTGTCACCCCGCGCAGCTCCTTGAACACGTCCACACCCAGCTCGCCCACCGCCGACAGCGACAGATCCTCGCCGAGGTAGACCTCCGCGCCTCCGCCCGCCATCGGCTTCACCCGCCACGTCCCGCTCGGGCTCAGCCCCAGGTCGTACGGCACCTCCACCAGCCCCACCACCGACACCGTCTCCGCCGCCCGCCAGGTCGCCACCAGCGCCGGGTTCAGCCGCAGGAACCACCCTTCCAGGTTCTGCTCGTCGAAGTACCGGCTCCCCGTGCTCCCCGTAAGCCCCAGCCCCAGCTCCGGCGCCACCGCCCAGGTCCCGTTCGTCCAGAGCTGCCGCCTCACCACTCCCTCTCCCGTCACCGACAGCCGCAGGTAGTCGAACCGCGCCCGCGCTCCCAGCTCCCAGCCCCCGGTCCCCTGCCGGTACGCCACGCCCACCTCCGGCACTCCCACCCACCCGGAGACCGCCGTCGCCCCATCCGGCAGCGCCGCTGGTGCCACCACCGCTCCGAAGTTCTCCCGATTCGTTTCCAGCCGCACCGCTTCGGTCGTGGGCGCGGATGGCGTCTCCTGCGCCCTCGTCTCCTGCGCCACCGCCACCAGCGGCATGAGTGTCCACACCAGCATCAGTCGCGTCATAGGCCGCGCACTCTGGCGCCTCGCCCCCCGGCCCGTCGAGCGTTTCCTTTCCCTCACGCTTGACACTTACCCAACAATTTCAGGTAGTTGGCTTCCGGTGACACACTCTTGTCAGGTATAGCGGGGAGCACACGCGTTTCCAGATAGTCTTCTTTCGCGGAACCTCGTATTTTTTTGCTGGAAGTGGATGTCCGCTCTTCCAGGCTTGTCGCTCCAGGAGCTTCTCATGGCTGCCAGCACGCCCCGCGCCACAGTCCTCGAGCCCACTCCGTCTTCCGCCTCCGCGGACGTCAGTCCCCGGCGGCGCTCCAACCGTTTCCGTCCGCGCGTCCTGCTCGTCGAGTCCGACAAGGACGCGCGCGCCTCGCTGGCCATGGGTCTGGTCGGCGCCGGCTTCGAGGTGCTCGCCGCCCCGGCCATCGAGGACATCCTCGGGGATCTGGGCGAGGGCCGCCCGTTGCCGCATCTGGTCATCGTCCCCGCCGAGGCCACCGGTGATGGCATGGAGGGCTTCACCCTCTGCGCGCGGCTGCGCGCCGACGCCCGTACCGAGCACCTCCCGGTGTACCTGCTCTCGCGCCACGAGGAGCCCCACCATCGCGAGCGTGCCGACGCCGTGCGCGCCGACGACTACCTCCTCCAGCCCGTGCCCCCGCAGGTGCTGGTGTCGCTCGCCCGGTTGAAGGCCGGCCGCGGAGCCTTCGCTCCCGCCTACGAGGCCCATACCCTCCGCATGCCCCTGGTGCAGGTGCTCCATGCGCTGCTGTGCGGCTCGCGCGCCGGCCGCGTGGAGCTGCGCGACAACGAGGGCTGGCTGTCCTTCCGCCAGGGCCACGTGGTGGACGCCTCCTTCGATGGGGAGCGGGGGCTCACCGCCATCCGACGGCTGCTCTTCTTCGGCTCGGGCGCCTACGCCGTGTCGTTCGGGGAGGAGCTCGTCGAGGGGAAGCCGCTGCTCAACCTGAAGATCTACGCCGCGTTGCTCATGCCGGCCGCCGAGCGTTTCGCGGCCCTGTGCACCCTGGGCATCCCCCTGTCCGCCCGCCTCACCGTGGACTTCAAGCGGCTGGCGGACGTGCTCAAGTCCCTGCCCGACGACGTGGGCCAGGTCATCCGCCTCTTCGATGGTCAGCGCACCGTGCACACCGCCCTGCTGGAGTGCGGCCTGCCGGAGGTCACCACCCTGGAGGTGGTGACGCTCCTGTACGCGCAGGGGGTGCTGGTGCCGGCCAATCTCATCGCCGAGCGCGAGCCGGTGCCCCAGTCCATCCCGCCCTTCTTCGAGCCGGTCCTGCGCGCCGAGGAAGAGGAGGAGGAGCCCTTCTCCGAGGCCTTCGAGTCCTCGAGTCCCTCCCGGGCGGCCTGACCCGGGCTGGCCCGGCGCCGCGCCGGAAGTCATCGGTGTTTGACTCGCCTCTCCGTCCGAGGCAGAAGGCGCGGCATTCTCCCAGGAGCGTTACCTCCCCATGTCCGGTCACAATCGATGGTCGAAGCTCAAGCGGTACAAGGCCGCGATGGGTGCGAGCAAGGGCAAGCTCTACTCCAAGCTCATCAAGGAGCTCACCGTCGCGGCGCGGCTGGGCGGGGGCAACCCCGAGGGCAATGCCCGGTTGCGCGTGGCCATCCTCGCGGCGCGCGAGGCGAACATGCCCAACGACAACATCCAGCGCGCCATCAAGAAGGGCACCGGCGAGCTGGAGGGGGAGAGCTACGAGGAGATCGTCTACGAGGGCTACGGCCCCGGGGGCGTGGCGGTGATCGTCGAGTGCCTCACCGACAACCGCAACCGCACCGCCAGTGACGTGCGCTCCATGTTCTCCAAGGAGGGCGGCAACCTGGGCGCCGAAGGCTCGGTGAACTGGATGTTCCACAAGAAGGGCGTCATCACCGTGAAGCCGGGCCCGTCCGAGGATCTGGTGATGGAGAAGGCCATCGAGGCCGGCGCCGAGGACGTGCTCAACCAGGGCGACGAGGGCTTCGAGGTGCGCACCGCACCGGCGGACCTGCACGCGGTGGCCGCGAGCCTGGAGCAGGCGGGCCTGAAGCTGGGCGAGCAGAAGTGGACGTACATTCCGCAGAACACCGTCCGCATCGAGGGCGACAACGCCAGGAAGATGCTCAAGCTGATGGAGCTGCTCGAGGACAACGACGACGTGCAGAACGTGCACGCCAACTTCGAGATGGACGAGGCCCTCATGGAGTCGCTCTCCGCGTAGTGGGGGAGACGGGCACATCGACAGGGGGGCGGCCCGCGCGTTATAGGGCTGGCTGAACCCCTGTTCCGTTGTCCCCGGAGAGGAATTTGCGCGTTCTAGGCATCGACCCCGGCAGCCGCTTCATGGGGTATGGCGTGGTGGAGGAGCGGCGCGGCAGGCTGGTCCACGTGGGTCATGGCGTCATCAAGGTGGACCCCGATGCCCCGCTGGAGTTGCGGCTGAAGGACCTGCATGGCTCGCTCCTGACGGCCGTGAAGCTCTACAAGCCCCAGGCGGTGGCGGTGGAGGGGGTCTTCACCTTCCGCAACGCGCGCAGTGCGCTCATCCTCGGGCACGCCCGTGGGGTGGCGCTGCTGGCCGCCGCCCAGGCGGGGCTCTCCGTGCACGAGTACCCGCCGGCCCGGGTGAAGCGCGCGGTGGGCGCGGGCGGAGCCGCCGACAAGGACGCGGTGGCGCGCATGGTGTGCACCTTCCTCGACATCGAGATTCTGGAGCGCGCGGATGCCAGCGACGCGCTCGCGGTGGCGATCTGCCACCTCAATCAGGGCCGGGCCGGTGTGCCGCTCGCGGGCGTCAAGGTGTCGAAGACGCGGCGCAAGTCGGCGCGGGCCCAGCTCACGGACAGGTTGACGCCGTCCTATCGGCGACCGGAGGCGCGATGATCGCTGCACTGCGCGGCACCGTTCAGGAGAAGAGTCTCGAGGAAGCCATCATCGACGTGGGGGGCGTGGGGTACCGCGTGTTCTTCTCCTCGCTCACGTTGGGGCGGCTGCCTCCGGAAGGCGAGCCCGTGCAGGTCCGGGTGCGCACCGTGGTGCGCGAGGACGCCTTCGAGCTGTTCGGCTTCCTCTCCCGTCCCGAGGAGGAGCTGTTCCTCCTGCTCAACTCGGTGTCCCACGTGGGGCCGAGGCTCGCGCTGGCGGTGCTCTCCGGCATGGAGGTACCGGAGCTGGTGGCCGCGCTCGGCCGGGGCGAGGTGTCGCGCCTCACCAAGATTCACGGCGTGGGGAAGAAGACGGCCGAGCGGCTCGTGCTGGAGCTCAAGGACAAGGTGAAGACGCTGCACCTGGAGCAGGTGGCGACCCAGGCGACGTCGGCCGCGCCCGTGGCCGGGCATATGGCGGACCTGGTCTCGGCGCTGGTGAATCTGGGTTACAAGCAGCCCCAGGCGGAGAAGGCGGCGGAGTCCGCGGGCGAGCGGCTCGGCGGCGAGGCCGCCTTCCAGGCCCTCCTCCGCGAGGCCCTCAAGGTTCTGCGCACCAGTGCCTAGCTCCCTCTCCCTTCGGGAGAGGGGAAATGGCAGGGGATGACATCCGGGGCTTCTACCTCCGCGCCATCGCCCGGCGCGTGGTGGAGGGGGCTCGCGGTCAGAAGTAGGTGACGATCACCTGGGGCTCGGGCGGCACGTCCGGGACGCCCTCGCGCTTGCGCTGACAGGCGGCACAGCACTCCGCCCAGGGGACGATCTGCAGGCGCTCCAGGATGATGGGGTCGCCACAGTCCTCGCACTGGCCGTACTTCGTGGCGTCCGTGGCCAGCTTCTGGAGGGCCCGTTGGACGCGCGGGAGGAGCACCGGATCGCGCTCCTCGCCGGACTCCGCCGCGTCCCGGAGCTGGTTCTGCTGCTCCTCATCGAGCGACGTCCACACCCAGTCGGGGGGTTGCCGGCCCGAGAGGACATAGTGCAGGACGTGGAGCTGGTGCTCGGCCTCGCGGCGCTGGGCCTCGCGGCGCATGCTCATCAGCCCCGGGTGCTCCATCAGCCGCGCGAGGCGCTTCTGGACCTCGCGCCGCATCCCGGCGTCCTGGGTGATGACGTCGATGTAGGCCGCGGGGGTGAGGCCGTGGGGTCCGCAGATCTGTTGGAGCACACGTTCGAAGATCGGTTCGATGCCGACCGTCGCGGCGGTGGGAATCCATCCGGTGGACGAGGCCAGCGCATCGAGGGTGGTGAGGACCGTCCGGTGGACTTCCTGCCAAGGCGGGGGGGGACCTTCTGGGGAACCGATCGTCATGCCTGGAATCATTTAATCACAGCGGGGCCGGGGGCACACGGGGACTTCCCTTTCAGTGCGAGGGGTGCCCAGGACCCTCGACCGGGTCTCCTTCCAGACGGGAATGAAGTCGTACGTGGGGTAGAGTCCGGTTACGGGCAGGTGCGCCAGGAGGAAGAGCTGCGATGACCGGTGCTTCGCGGTGGTGGGAGAGTGCGAAGGAGTGGGTGGGCAAATTACCCTCGGGGTTGTCCAGCCAGGTGACGGTGGACGTGGCCCGTCGGAGGTTGCGGCTGCCCCACGCTCGGGTGGAGGCCCTCACGCGCTCGGCGCTGCGCAACGTGCGCGCGCTCACGCTCGGGGACTGGGTCAACCTGTCACAGACCTATGACGTGCGGTTCGAGGTCTCCGGCTGGAAGCTGCGGGCGGAGGTGGCCGTCGAGCGGTTGGAGCTCGCGTCGGGTCGCTACAACCTGACGTTGCTCACCCCGGGCCGGGTGGAGCTGGAGGAGTCCCGGGCGGCCTCGGCCCTGGTGCAGGGGGTGCTGCGCCTCGGCGGGGGAAAGGCGGCGCTGCGCACGGTGCTCGACCAGGTGATGCCGGAGGGGTTGAGCTGGGACGGGCAGCGACTCCGGGTGTCCGGAGCACTCCCGAAGGAGGGCGTGGTATCCGCGCGCCTCTTCGAGTCCTCCTCGCTGGTGATGAACGCCGAGCATGAGCTGGAAGGGCTGTGGCTCTCGGCCGAGGCGTGGCCCGGCCTGGTCGATCTGATGCAGGCCGTGCTCAGCGCGGACCTGCCGCGCAAGCCGCCGGGGACCTGAGCGGGCGAGCGCGCCAGAAGGGTCCACTGCGTCAGGTGTCCGCCTCGTCCTTCCTCCGCAGGAGGTTCCGCCCGGACAGGTCGGGGAGACGGAACTCCTCCTGGAAGTCGCCAGCCCCGGGCCCTCCCGGTGCCTCGCCAACGCTCTTCAGGAGGGGGAGCCGCACGATGAAGGTGGCTCCCCTGCCCAGACCCGCGCTGTGCGCCTCGACGCTTCCGCCATGCATCTCGACCAGGTGCTTGACGAGGGACAACCCCAACCCGAGGCCCCCGTGCTTGCGCGTGGTGGAGGAGTCCGCCTGGCGGAAGCGCTCGAAGAGGTGAGGGAGGAAGTCGGGCGCGATGCCCTCACCGGTATCGGCCACGGTGATGACCGCCTGCGCGTCCCTGTGCTGGAGCAACACCTCCACCTGGCCGCCCGCGGGGGTGAACTTCACCGCGTTCTGCACGAGGTTCCACACCACCTGCTGGAGCCGCGTGGCGTCGCCTCTCACCGGGCCCACGTTCGCATCGAGCCTGGAGCGCAAGTGAACGCCCCTGGCCTCGGCCGCGGGCCGTACCGTGTCGATGGCGGCACCCACCACGCCGGGCAGCATCACGGCCTCGACCTCCAGACGCAGCTTTCCCGTGAGGATGCGGCTGACATCCAGCAGATCTCCCACGAGCTGTGCCTGGTGGCGTGTGTTGCGTTCGATGACCTCGAGCGCCCGCTTGTGTTTCTCCGGCGAGAGGGTGCCTTTGCGCAGCAACTGCAACCAGCCCAGCATGGAGGTGAGGGGCGTGCGCAGCTCGTGGCTCACCGTCGAGAGGAAGTCATCCTTGAGACGGCTGGCCTCCTCGGCACGATGGCGCTCCGTCTCGGCGGTTTCGAAGAGCCGGGCATTCACCAGCGCGATGGAGGCCCTTCGCGCCACCTCTTCCGCGACGAGCAGATCCTGGGGCTCGTACAGGCGTCTGGAGTCGAGGTGGACGAGGAGGAGCGCCCCCATGACCTGGCTGCCCGAGAGCAGGGGCAAGGCGACTCCCGCGCTGGGGGCGCCCTCGCGCAGGAGCTCCAGGTGCTCGCGGCTCCGGGCCACGCTCTCGAGGAGCTCGTCCGTCATCGGGGAGAGCAGCTCGCTTCGCCCCGTCCGGAGCACGGTGCCCACCCCGTGGCGTGCATCGAGCGAGGGGAGATGCTTCTCGAGTGCCGCACTCACCAGCCGGGTTCGTGCGGAGTCGATGTGGTGGGTGGTCAGGAGCCTGGGGAGTCCGTCCTCATCGCGCACGAACACGCCGCACCAGTCGGCGAAGCGCGGGACCAGCACGTGCAGCAGGCGGTCCATCGTCTCCGCGAAATGGAGGGAGGCCGCGAGGGCGGTGGACGCATCGACGAGCAGGCGCAGGTGCTCCTCGGCGCGCTTGCGGGCCGTGAGATCGATGGCGAAGGCCACGCCCTCCTCGGCGTTGTCCAGGAAGGTGGCGGAGGCCACGAGGACGGGCACCCGGTGGCCATCCGCGTGCAGATACTCCTTCTCGTAGGGGGGGTGACGGCCCGTGTGGATGAGGAGCTCCACGTGGGCCTGATCGGACATGGTGTATTCGGGCGGGGTGAGCCGGCGCCAGTTCAGCCGGCCGGACTCGAGATCCTCGCGGCGGTAGCCCACCAGTTGGAGGAAGTCATCGTTGGCGTAGGTAACCTCGCCGGTCAGCTTCCAGAAGAAGACGCCCACGATGTTGGAGTCGACGATCCGGCGCAGGCGCGCTTCCGACGCACGAAGGGCCTGCTCCACCTCACGCCGCCGGGACACCTCCCGCGTGAGCTCATCCACCTTCTGGCCCAGCAGGCCGAAGGCCGCGCTCCCCCCGACCTCGTTGGAGAAGCGCACGAACACCAGTGGCTCACGGTCCTCTCCCCTCATGCCGAGCCGTGCCCCATGGCAACCCCGGCGCACCCTGCTCCCGGAAGGGGATTTGAGGGTGAAGCCTCCTGGCAGGGGGTCGGTACTTCGCGCGCAGATCCTGAGGAAACCGCTCACACGCTCGGGGGCTTCCTCCGTGAGCTCCGTGAGCGACCGGCCGTGCAGTGCGGACGCCTGGAGTCCCAGCAACTCCCGGCTGGCGGTGTTGCTGTCGACCACCTCGCCGCTCGCCGTGACGAGCAGCAAGGGCTCGGGCAGCAGGCGGGACAGAAGGGAGAACAGCTCTGCCGGACCGACGGTGGTACCCATCAGTGCGTGCGAATGTATTCGCGCCCCTCGACGGATGGAGCGGCGGTGGGCTTCAGATAGACCACCACCCGGCAGCCCTTGTCTCCCCGGGCGATCGTCTGCTCCAGCGACACCTTGGCGTAGCCCAGGTTCTCCGAGGCGATGAAGCCAAAGACGTTGGACGTCATCATGCACAGGGAGGGGCGTCCGAGGACCTTTTCCGCGAAGGGGCAGGCGAGATTGCCCAGGACGATCTTCTCCTCATCCTGCTCGATGATGAAGAAGTCCCCCTGGATGCGGCGCTTCAGATCCACGAGCACCTGCGCGACCTGCTCACGGTTGAGCTCGGGGAGGGCCAGGGCCTTCTTGTAACCCTCGTTCATCTCCTCGCCCATGCGTTGGCCCACCACGCTGACGAAGCCGGAGGCCTCCTTCACGCCCACCACCTCCTCCAGGGTGCCAGCCAGGTGGCGCAAGAGCGTACGCAGGAAGACATCGCGCTCCAATCCTGTCTCCAGCTTTTCGATGGACGAGGCTTCGGAAGGGGTGGTCTGGGTGGGGTCGGGGGTCATGGATGCGATCTCGAATGTTGAACTCCGGGCTCTAACGAAACACCGGGTTTTTGCACCTCCATTCAATCGACTGTTGTCGAAGAACGGACAGCGGCCGGGCAGTCACATGCCTGGCCGCTCATTTTCTCAGGCGGCACGGCGGGCCGCGGGTGTTGGGCGGAGGTCCCCGTGGTTCGGCGCGGGCAGGGTGATGGTGGGCGAGAGGCCCGGTGCCACCAGCGAGCTCGTCAGCAGCGAGGAGGGGTGGAAATTGACGAAGGAGCCCTCGACTCGAGACGGGCCCGCGAACACCTTCTCCACGATCATCGAGGAGTATTGCTCCAGCGAGTTCTCGCGGGTGTTGCCATTGAGCACCACCTCCCAGCCCATCTGCTCGGCGTAGGAGCGCACTCCGGGGATGCGCGACTGCAGCGGCGTATAGCTCTCCGACGCCACGCCATTCTCGCTCACCACGAACACCTCCTTGTCCGTGGCCACCGCGAGCGACATGTTCCCCAGGGTGTGCCCCGGCGTGGCCAGGATGGCCGCGCCCCGGCCCAGCCACGTGTCCCCCTCCAGCTGCACCACGCGCTCCTCCGGCACCCCGTCCGTCCCGCCCGGCACGTACCAGACCTTCTCCAGCGGGTGCAGGTTCTTCACGGACTCCCACTCGGCCCGCTGCACCAGCAGCTTCGCCCTCGGGAAGTACGCCGGCTCCCCATCTCCGCCCAGCCACCGCCGCACGTCCTGGATGTGAAGGTGATCGTACGCGATGTAGTCCACGTCCTCCGGCTTCAGCCCCAGCGCCGCCAGGTGGCCCTGCACCGTGCCGATCCGCCGGGTCATCACCTTATCCGAGAGGAAGTCGCCGTACTTCTCGCGCAGCGACTTGTAGAAGGGCGCCGCCTGGCCGCGCTCGTAGTCGCTCGGGTTGAAGATCAGGGTGCGCGTCACCCCGTCCTCCAGGTACTGCACCACCTGCATCCGGTTCGTCATCATCACGTAGGGTGCCGGGGACAGGGCTCCTCCGCTGAAGGCGAACTGCGACGGGTAGGGGAACGTGACGAGGTTGCACGTGGCCAGCGCCGCCACGGGGCCCCCGGCCGTGAAGGCATCACGTGCCTGCTGCGCGGCCCGGCGGAGCTTCTTCAGGCGGACGGCGGACACGGACTCGGCACGGGCCTCGTTGAGGAAGGGCAGGGGACGGAACGATGGATTCATGGGTTCTCCGAGAGATCGAAGACGGTCTTCACCGACTGCGAGCGGCCACGCGCCAGGTTTGCCTCGATGGCCTCCTGGTAACGCGCGAGCGGAAAGGTATGTGTCACCAGCATGCTCGGGTCCGGGCCTTCCCGGCGGGCGAGCAGCTCCAACACCAGCTCGAAGGTGTGCGCGCGCCGGCCCCGGAAGCTCTCCAGTCCGTACACGTAGGAGCCGAGCAGCGTCAGCTCGTTGCGCCACACCATCGTCCAGTCCACGCGCTCGAGGAGCCCCGCCGCCCCCACCAGCACCACCTTCCCCAGCGAGCGAGTGTAGCGCAGCGAGTCCTGTACCGAGGCCGCGCTGCCGATGCAGTCGAACGTCACCTCGAAGCCGCCCATGAGCGCCGGCGGGCCGAGGATGGGGCGGTACACCTTCGCCCCCGTGCGCCGCGCCACCTCCTCGGCCTCGGCGGTGTCGTCCCGCATCACCCGGAAGGCCTCGTCCGCCCCGAGCTGCCGGGCCAGCCGCAGCTGGTAGTCCTCGGCCGCGAGCAGCGTCACGTGGCAGCGCGAGCCCAGCGCGCGGATCGCCCACAGGCACGCGAAGGCCACCGGTCCGCCCCCAATCACCAGCACCCGGTCCTCATTCTTCAGCGGTACCTTCAGCACCGCGTGCAGGCTCACCGCCAGGGGCTCCACCAACACGCCCGCCTTGTCGCCCACCTCTTCTGGCAGCGGGTGGAGCTGCGAGGGGTGCGCCACCATCTCCGTCCCCATTCCCCCCGGCAGGTCCTTCTGGAAGCCGAGCATCTGCCCGGGCGCGAGGCAGCCCTCGGCCGTGTGCTCGCAGCCGTTCTCCTGGCCGGAGGCGCACGGTGGGCAGGGCGGCTGGATGCCCCGCAGGCGGCAGGGGAGCAGCGGGTTCACCGCCACCTTCTGGCCCACCTCCACGCCGCGGGCCTGGGGCCCCAGCTCCGTCACCTCGGCGAGCACCTCGTGTCCCAGCACGGCGGGGAAGCTGTTGAAGGGCTCCATCTGTGGGCTCAGCTTGAAGAAGAGCGTCCCCATGTCCGAGCCGCACAGTCCCGTCAGCAGCGGGCGCAGCCGCACCCAGTCCGGTCCGGGCAGGGTGGGGGAGGCCAGGTCACGCAGAGAGAGACAGCTCCCGTGCCCGTAGTGCGCCTTCGGGTAAAGGCCACCAATCCCCTTGGCGAGGACGTACTTGGGGATGGAGAGTTCGAAGACGAGTCCCTTCACGGCGGGCTGGCTCCCTGGGCAGGCTGCCTGACGGCGGGAGGGCGGAGTCTAGCGCCGAGAGAGGACCCGCGACACGGGGTCCGTTCTGGTAGGGTGACGGCAGAGGGTTGACTGGTATGGCGAAGTCGAAGCGGAAGTCCGACGACACGCTCACGGGAGAGGCGCTCAACGACGAGGTCCGCGTCGAGGCCTCGCTGCGTCCGCGCACCTTCGACGAGTACGTGGGCCAGAGCGCCGTCGTCGACAAGCTCAGGGTGTACGTCCAGGCGGCCAGGAGCCGCGGGGAGGCGCTGGATCACTGCCTCTTCTCCGGGCCCCCGGGTCTGGGCAAGACGTCCCTCGCCTACCTCATGGCCACCGAGCTGGGCGTGGGCATCCACGTCACCAGCGGCCCCGCGCTCGAGCGCAAGGGGGACCTGGCGGGCCTGCTCACCAACCTCAACGAGCGCGACATCCTCTTCATCGACGAGGTCCACCGCCTCAACGCCGCCATCGAGGAGTATCTCTACCCGGCCATGGAGGACTTCCGGCTGGACATCACCATCGACACCGGGCCCGCCGCCCGGGCGATGAAGATCGACCTGCCGCCCTTCACCCTCATCGGCGCCACCACCCGCACCGGCCTGCTCACCTCGCCGCTGCGCGACCGCTTTCAAATCCAGGAGCGGCTCGAGTACTACGAGCCCAGGCACCTGGAGATGATCCTCAACCGCTCGGCGCGCATCCTCGGGGTGAAGCTGGAGCGCGATGGCGCGAGGGAGATCTCCACCCGCGCCCGGGGCACGCCCCGTATCGCCAACCGGCTGTTGCGCCGGCTGCGCGACTTCGCCCAGGTGGAGGGCGATGGCCGCATCACCCAGGAGCTGGCCGCCCAGGCGCTCACCCGGCTCGGCGTGGACGCCTCCGGCCTGGACGCGATGGACCGGAAGATCCTCCTCACCATCCTCGACAAGTTCGGCGGGGGCCCGGTGGGCGTGGAGACGATCGCCGCCAGCGTGGGCGAGCAGCGCGATACCATCGAGGACGTGTACGAACCGTTCCTCCTGCAGGAAGGCTTCCTCCAGCGCACGCCGCGGGGCCGCGTGGCCACGCACCACGCGTATTCCTATTTCAACAAGAAGGCGCCCACCTCGGCGCAGGGGACACTCTTGTGAGCACCACCGCGACCGCGGCCCAGCCGCCTCACATGTCTCGCGTTCCCCGTGACTTCTACGAGGAGCTCGTGCGCACCTCGCAGGGCAACCGCGCCGGCTTCCTCGCCGAGCGCGAGCGCTGGCTGCGCGCCCTGCCCGTGGAGGCCCGCGAGGAGCTCCTCTTCGAGTTCGAGATGCTCCTGCGGGGCGTGGAGCGCTACGTCCACCTGCATGACAACGGCGTCATCGACTCCCATGAGCAGCCGCTCGTCACGCGCGACTTCCGCGAGGAGCTCAAGGACGTCCGCGCCACCCTCAGTCAGGCCATCCGCCTCGCGCGGCACCTGTTGGATCCGGACTCCACCCAGAAGCTCCAGTTCCGCCGCTACGTGGAGACGCAGCTCTCCGATGACCGGATGCGCCGCTCGCGCATCGAGGGCGAGCAGGATCAGGAGACGCCCCAGGAGAGCCTCTTCGTCCTGCGCCAGTCCTTCGAGTCGTTGCGCAACCTCATCGACCACCTGCTGCAACTGCCGGTGTGCGGGCTGAACCTCTTCAACGACGTGGGCAACCTCGTCCTGCGGGAGATCGTCCTCAACCGGTACTTCCGGCCCTGCCGCCTCAACGAGTTCCGCCTGGAGTACGACCGGCTGCGCTCGGTGCGCCTGCTGTCGCTGCTCTCCACGGTGCCGCCGGAGACCCGGCCCCTCTTCACCACCGCCTATCTGGGCCTGTTCCGCCTGCTGCACTACCTGGCCTACGTGAGCCAGGACGCGCAGGGGCCCATCCCCCGCCGCGTGCGCGTGCTGCTCGCCCTGGTGCGCAGCGAGGCCCTCAGCCTCGTGGGCTTCCTGAAGAACGAGCTCGCTCCCAAGGCCGGTCCCAAGCCCCTCCAGGCCACGAGCCTGCGCGTCGCCCGGGACATCGCCCGCGAGACGGAGCGCATCGCCCGGGACGTCCTCGTGGAGCTGGACCGCGACCGCGCCGCCGCCGCCCGCGCCTCCTACGCCTTCACCCAGCTCTTCCAGGCCCAGGTGGTGGCCCTCACCGAGGCGCTCGCTCCCGGCTCCGCTTCCGGCGAGGCCCCCTTCGAGCAGCTCGCCTCCTCCATGGAGGCCGCCGAGCGGCTGCGGAAGGATCTGTGGGTCTTCGCCCAGCTGTGCCGTGCCGCCGAGGGGCACCTGCGCAATGACGACGTGCAGTCCGCCGAGTCCGTCATCTCCAGCATCGTGGCCTTCCTCGGCTACTTCCAGGACGGCAGCTACCAGTTGCTGCGCTACGTGGACTACGAGGCCTTCGATCGTTTCAGCGCGCTGCTCACCGAGCTGCCCTGGCCGCCCGAGGGCCCCGCCGTGCGCACCCGTCTGATCGAGGACCTGCGCGGCTTCTCCATGGTGCTGGAGAACACCTTCGCCGCCGTCAGCCGGCGTGCCCAGCTCCGGGGCTTCACCTTCGACCGGGCCGAGGCCGAGCTGCTCCGGGACCGGTTCCTCGCCGCCACCCGATGAGACACGGATGTCGTGATTCCGTCACCCTAGGTGCCCCTTACGTCACGGATTCGTTCGCCAACCGTTTGATTCCAGGCGTCCGCCTGCGCTATTGGGTCGCGGCATGACGCGTCAGGACGGAGGGCTGCAAGTGGAAGTTCTGACACAATTGTCACGGTGACGGGGTAGGTGCACAGCGAGTCGAGGGGGGAGCGGGGCGTCGGACGCCTTGGAGCTCCCGGAAGGCCAGTCAAAAACTCCAGTGAATTCCAGCCCTTGGGACTCCTGGGGACCCTCGACGGGCTCCCTCCCAGAGGTGGGTCTACTGGCGTGTGGCTTGCATCGATACGCGGCGCGTCAGATGGGTAGAGAACATTGACGGGCCTGTCCCCGGCGGTGGGTCCGGGGGTGGGTAGGGAAGCACCCGCATCGAAGAGGCGACACCGAACCATGGCTTACACGTCCTACAACCAGCGCACCCTCTCACAGCCCGTTCGTTGCCAGGGCGTGGGGCTGCATTCCGGCGCGCCGGTGAACCTGTCGCTGCTGCCCGCGCCAGCGAACCACGGCATCGTCTTCGTGCGCACGGACACGGCCCGTCCCGTGGCCATCCCCGCGCTGACGGAGTTCGTGGTGGACACGTCGCTGGCCACCACGCTGGGCAAGGAGGGCGTCAAGGTCGGCACGGTGGAGCACCTGATGTCGGCCCTGGCCGGCATGGGGCTGGACAACGTGCGCGTGGAGCTGGACGGCCCCGAGGTGCCCATCATGGATGGCAGCGCCGCGCCCTTCGCCGCGCTGATCGCCGAGGCGGGCGTGCGCGAGCAGGAGGAGCCCCGCCGCCTGCTGGTCATCAAGAAGACGGTCTCCGTGGTGGATGGTGACAAGGAGGCCAGCTTCTCTCCCTGCAACCGCTTCCGCATCTCCTGCACCGTCGACTTCAAGCACCCGCTCATCACCGAGCAGTCCTTCGAGATGGAGTTCACCGATCGGTGCTTCGCCAAGGAGATCTCCCGCGCGCGCACCTTCGGCTTCCTGCGCGACGTGGAGATGCTCAAGAAGATGGGCCTGGCCCGGGGCGGCTCCCTGGACAACGCCATCGTGGTGGACGAGTTCTCCATCCTCAACCCGGACGGCCTGCGCTTCCCGGACGAGTTCGTGCGCCACAAGATCCTGGACGCCATCGGGGACATCTCCCTGTTCGGGCGCCCGGTGATCGGCCATCTCAAGGCCTTCAAGACGGGGCACGCGCTCAACCAGAAGTTGGTGAAGGCCGTCCTGGCCGATCCCTCCAGTTACGAAATCGTTCCGGCCCGCAAGCACCTGGATCTGCCGGAGCTGCGTCTGCCGGAGCTGGGGCTCAAGCCCCTGGTGGCCTGAAGAAATTTCTTTGCGGGTCCGGGGTTTTCTCGACTAAGGACCCCAAATACCCATGCACATGCGCTCTACCTCCACCCTCATGGCCGCTCTCCTGGCGGCCTCCCTCTTCTCCGGCTGCAACAAGGAGAAGGCCCCGGCGACCGCCGCCACCCCGACCGCCACCGCCGGCACCACGGCGGAGCCCTCCGCGGACACGGTCGTGGCCACCTTCGGCGACGGTCAGAAGATCACCTTCGGTGAGCTCAACGAGCGCATCAAGGAGCCGCTGGCCAACCTCGACAAGCAGAAGTTCCAGCTGCGCAAGCAGGGTCTCGATGGCTTCGTGGTGGAGAAGCTCGTGCAGGCCGAGGCCAAGAAGCGCAACCTGACCGAGGAGCAGCTGATCAAGGCCGAGGTCGACGACAAGATCCCGCAGCCGCCCGAGGCGGAGATCAAGAAGCTGTATGACGAGGCCAAGGAGCGGCTGCCCCCGGGCACCACCTTCGAGCAGGTCAAGCCGCAGATCGTCGACTTCCTCAACGGCTCCAAGAAGCAGGAGCGCGCGCGCGAGTACTTCAACGAGCTGAAGAAGAACGCCAACGTGCAGATCACCCTGCCCGAGCCGCCGAAGCCGCCGGTGGAGCGCAAGCAGGTGGCCGCCACGGGTCCGTCGAAGGGTCCGGAGAACGCGCCCATCACCATCGTGGAGTTCAGCGACTTCCAGTGCCCGTTCTGCAGCCGCGCCATCGGCACGGTGGAGGAGGTCCTCAAGGCCTACCCCAACCAGGTGCGCCTGGTGTTCCGCCAGTTCCCGCTGGAGTTCCACCAGCAGGCGCCCAAGGCCGCCGAGGCCTCGCTGTGCGCCCATGACCAGGGCAAGTTCTGGGAGTACCACGACACGCTCTTCGCCAATCAGAAGGCGCTCGAGGTTCCCCAGCTCAAGGAGCACGCCAAGAAGGTGGGCCTGGACTCCGCGGCGTTCGACAAGTGCCTGGACTCCGGCGCCAAGGCGGAGATCGTGAAGGCCGACATGGCCGACGGTCAGAAGGTGGGCGTCAATGGCACCCCGGCCTTCTTCATCAACGGCATCCTCCTGTCCGGCGCGCAGCCCTTCGACGAGTTCAAGAGCGTCATCGACTCCGAGCTGCAGGCCAAGAAGTAAGGAGCCTCGCGCGTGGCAACACGCCCCAAGGCCACGCCTCGCCTGGGGTTGAGCGGTGAGCCGGGCACGCTCGAGTTGGAGCGCCCGCTCGCCGCCAGCCTCACCCCCAACCGTCCCCTCGCGGCGCACTTCCATTCGCCCGAGGGGATGGTGCTGTTGCGGGAGCCCGCCCACCTCACCGGTTTCTTCGCCGGCAGCCTGAGCTCGCTGGCCGTGGATGAGGTGCTCGGCCACGTCATCTCCGGCATCCGCAGCGGTCAGCTCATCTTCCAGCACGGCATGGTGCAGCGCACCGTCACCTTCCGGGACGGGCAGCCCATCTTCGCCGTCTCCAGCGTGCACCACGAGCGCATCGGCGCGGTGGTGGTGCAGCTGGGCCTCGTCACCCCGGAGCAGCTCCACCACGCGCTCGGCAAGGTGACGCCCACCCAGCGCATCGGCGCGGTGCTCACCCGCGAGGGGTTCCTCTCCGAGGCCAACCTCTACAGCGCCATGACGTACCTGGTGCGCGAGGTGTTGCTCAACCTCTTCGAGATGTCCGAGGGCAGCTTCCTCTTCCTCGAGGGACGCCCGCCCGAGGGCGACTCCGTCAAGCTGCAGGAGCGCACCAAGGATCTCGTCCTCCAGGGCATCAAACGCGGCGAGGTGGTGGCCCGGCTGCGCAAGCACTTCCCGGACGACACGCCCGTGGTGGCCGGCTCGGAGCCTCCGCCCCCCGGGGAGGAGGCCCTCTTCGCCAGGGCCGCCACCGGCACCACGCTGGGCGCGCTGCGCTCCCTCTGGGAGGGCAGTCTCTTCTCCTTCCTCACCTGGGTGGAGGAGCGCTCGCGGGACGGCGCGCTCGTGCTGCAGCAGAAGGCTTCCACGCCGCCCCTGCCCAGGCGGGCCTCCGGCACCTTCATGGTGGTGCCTCCACCGCCCGTGGCGCCCCTCGGCCCCGAGGAGCGCTTCAACGTGTTGCTCGCGCAGATCCACACCGCCATCCGCCTGGCCGGTGCCAACCCGGACCTGCTGCGGGGCTTCCTCGAGTCGCCCCAGCCCGGCCTGGAGGCGGCCTACGAGGGGGTGACGCTCGGCCCGGACGGACGGGTGGATGTGGAGCGCATCCGCCAGAACGTCTCCGGCGGGGACGAGGCGCTGGCTCGCGCGATGATGCTCGAGGCGCTCGACGCCTTCGTCTCCTACGCGCTCTTCTCCGCGCGCAACGTGCTGCCGGGCGAGATGTCCGAGCGGCTCTACCGCAGCTACAGGGATCTCCAGGAGGGACTCTCGTGACGGATGCTTCCCAGGCGCGGGCCCGGCTCGCGCTCGCCGCGGATCTTCCGCTGGAGGAGGGCGTGCGCCTCTACCAGCAGGTGGCTCCCCACGTGGCCTACGCGAAGGTGGGCCTCTCGCTCTTCGTCGAGCACGGCCCGGCCGCCGTGGCCGCCTTCCAGAAGCTGGGCGCGAAGGTGTTCCTCGACCTGAAGCTGCACGACATCCCCAACACCGTGGAGCTCGCGGCCGCGCGCGCCGGAGCGCTCGGGGTGTCCCTGCTCACCGTGCACGCCGCCGGGGGCGAGGCCATGCTGAAGGCCGCCGTGAAGGGCGCGCGCGAGGGCGCTCGCTCGAAGGGACACGAGGCGCCCCGGGTGCTCGCGGTGACGGTGCTCACCTCCATGTCCGCCGAGGACGTGGCCTCGGTGGGCCTGTCCGGTGCTCCGGAGGAGGCGGCGTTGCGGCTGGCGCGCCTGGCGGTGCGGGCCGGCGTGGACGGGCTGGTGTGCTCGCCCCGTGAGGCCGAGGCCTTCCGCCGCGAGCTCGGCCCCACGCCCTTCCTGTGCACTCCGGGCATCCGCCCCGCGGGCGCGGCGAGGGGAGACCAGAGCCGGGCGGAGACGCCTGCCTTCGCGGTGCGCGCGGGGGCGGACCTGCTGGTGGTGGGCCGTCCCATCCACACGGCCCCGGAGCCGTTGGCCGCCGCGCGCGCCATCGCCGACGAAGTTTCCGCCGCCTGACAGCTGCCTCCGGCTCCCGCGCCAGTCCCCCTGGCCGCGGTTACTCCCCGTACCCACTTTGTGCCCCCAAGGCCATCAGGCCGGGGGAGAACACATGGACGCAAGGCGGTTGATGGGGTGGGGCCTGGTCGCGCTGTGCACGGCATGCAGCGGAGCGAAGCAGGCGGTGAGGGAGCCGTCCGACCCGGGGACGGGAGGCTCCGGTGCGGTGGCTCGGGAACAGTCCCTGGGCGCGGAGCAGTCCGGCCCTCAACGTTACGTGCACCAGGCCCTCGGCTTCGAGCTCACCCAGCCCGGCGGGGACTGGCTGCTGGACGAGACGGATGAGCAGACCCCCGAGGGGTTGGCCATCCCCGTCGTCCTCCGTCACCGCTCCAGCGGCGCCCAGGTGGTGCTGCAGGTGGCTCCGGCGGTGGCCTCGCCCATCCAGTTCGCCGAGCGGCTGACGCTGGGCCTGCGCAGCCAGCCCGGCTTCGTCACGAGTGATCCGGAGCCGCTGTCCATGTCCGACAGCGCCGTGGGCTTCGACTTCGCCGTGGGAGACAACGTGCGTGGCCGGGTGGTGGTGCGCGACGGCAGCGCCGGCCACGTCTTCATGATGCTCGCCACCTGGCCCGCGAACGCTCCGGACGAGGTGCCCCAGACGGTGAACGCCCTCTTCGAGAGCGTCCACCCGCTGCCCGTGGCGCCCGAGCAGACCTGAGCGGGTGCTCAGCCCTTCGAGCGGCCACCGCGCGCCGGCTTGGGCGCGGGGGCCTCGGAGGCCTCGCTCCCCTCGAGCTGGGTGGCGCGGCGCCGCACGTATTCCACGAGCGTGCGTACACCCACGCCCGTGCCGCCCTTGCCCAGGTATCCGCGCTCCTTGGGGCTGACGGACGGGCCGGCGATGTCCAGGTGCACCCACGGCGTGTCGCCGACGAACTCCTTGAGGAAGAGGGCGGCGTTGATGGCTCCGCCCCAGCGCTCGCCGGCGTTCTTCATGTCCGCCACCTCCGAGCGCAGCGAGTCCTTCTGGAGATCCGTGACGGGCATGCGCCACATCTCCTCGCCCGCCGCGCGCGCGGCCTCCAGCACGTCGTTCACCGTGGCGTCATGGTCGCCGAACGCGCCCACGATGTAGTTGCCCAGGGCGACGACACACGCTCCGGTGAGCGTGGCCAGATCGATGAGCGCCGCGGGCTTGTGCTCGGTCGCCCAGGTGAGGATGTCGCCGAGCACCAGGCGGCCCTCGGCGTCCGTGTTGGTGATCTCCACCGTCTTGCCCGCGCGCGAGGTGAGGATGTCGCTGGGCCGGTAGGACGTGCCCGAGGGCATGTTCTCGCAGGCACCAATGAAGGCGTGCACGGGGAAGGGCGGCTTGAGGGTGGCGATCACCCTCATGGCGCCCAGCACCGCGGCCGAGCCGGCCATGTCCGTCTTCATGTCCACCATGGAGTCGGTGGGCTTGAGCGACAAGCCACCCGAGTCGAAGGTGATGGCCTTGCCCACCAGCGCCACCGGGGGATTCTTCGCGTGCCGGGCGTTCTTCGGCGTGTACTCGACGTGGATGAGCTTGGGCTCGTTCGCGCTGCCCTGCGCCACGCCGAGGAACAGCCCCATCTTGAGCCGTTCGATCTCCTTGCGGCCCCCCACGGTCACCTTGAGGCCGCCGTCGCGCCCCATGTCCTGCGCGGCCCGCGCGAGCCGCTCGGGGTTCACCACGTTGGGGGGCTCGTTGACCAGATCCCTCGCCCAGTTGGTGGCCTCGGCCACGCGCTGCGCGAGCGATACCGCCTGATCGTGCTCCTTCGTCTTCTCCAGGCCCGCGGGGAGGGCCAGCCGCACCGTGGTCGGCTTCGGCGCGTTCTTCTCCTCCCGGGCCGAGGACTTGTAGCGCTCGAAGCGGTAGGCGCCCAGCTCCAGGCCCTCCACCACGGCGCGCAGGGCGGTGACGGCGTCCTGCGTCTCGGGCACGGAGAACACCAGCGTGCGGGCCTTGAGCCGCAGGGCCGTCTTCGCGGCGCGGCCGGACGCCAGACGCAGCACCTCGGGGGTGTACTTGTTGCGCGAGCCCAGGCCCAGCAGCACCACGCGCTCCACCTCGAGCCTGCCCAGCGTGTGCATCACGAAGGTCTGGTCCGCCTTGCCCTTGAAGCCCTCCTGGGCGGCGGCGGCGGCGAGCCGTCCTTCCAGCGCGGTGTTCGCACCGGCCAGCGGCGCGGGCGGCTTGTCCCCGGTCTCGCCTTCGAAGAGGGGAATCACGAGCAGCTCACCGCTCGCGCGGGCGGCCTCGCCGGAGATGAAACTGAAGTTCATGCGGGAAACGGGCTCCTGGATATAGGGGTTGGTGACTGTAGCGCCGCGAATGTTTCAGGCAAGAACGGTCGGGTTTTCCGTCATTGCAATGACATGCCCTGGTGAATAGGTCCGGCACATGCCTTCGTTGCTGCTGCATCTCACGGCCATCGAGCGACTGGCCGCCAACCCGGGCGAGCTGCCCGAGGACTTCGTGCGCGCGCTGTCCGAGGATCTCGCCTACGCACGTTTCGGCGCGGCGCTGCCGGATCTCCCCCTGTGTGACGGTGTCCTCAGAGGGATCAACGCCTGCTACACCGGGCGGGAGTGGCCCCCGTTCGCGCGGCTGTACCACGAGCGTGCGCCCGTCGGCATGGGGCTGAAGATGGCGGAGTTGGTGGCCGCCGGAGCGCTGGTGGGCACCGAGGCGGGATTGGCGTTGCTGGCTGGCTATTTCACCCACCTGTCCCTGGATCGCGCGCTCCATCCGCAAGTCGACAAGCTGGTGGTGCGCCACCGGCGCCGGGGTGAGCACGCGCTCGCCGCGCACCGGAAGATCGAATGGACGCAGACGCTCTTCTACCTGCGCGAGCTGCACGGAGTGGACCTGGTGGGCAGCCCGCGCCTGCGCTCGAAGTTCGAGGTGACCAAGAGCGCCGGCTTCCCGGTGAAGGGCATCGGCCGCGGCATCTACGAGCTGGTGCGGCTGGCCTCGCAGGAGTCGTTGCAGCGGGCACCCACCAAGCAGGAGGTGGACGGGTGGGTGCGAGGGCTCTACCTGGCGGGGTTGTACCTCTCCAGCCCCCTGGGGCGGATGCGGGCCTTGCCTGCCTGGTCGCAGCTGAGCTTCCAGGAGCTGTACCGCAACGACGCCTTCGACTTCGCCGCCGAGGTGGAGTCCGCGGTGGATCAGACTCGCGCCGTCTTGCGCCGTCTGCTGGCGTACATGACACGCGGCATCTTCACTCCGCGCGCGCGTGCGCGCTTCCTCGAGGAGTTCCCCGAGGGAACCATCGGGGCATACGCCGCGTAGCAGTGGGGACACGGGTGGGAAGCGGCCGACCGATCGAGCACCGGAGGTCAAGGGGAATGCCGCTATCCGATCGGCGAGGTGACCCCTATCCTCTTCGTGGGTATGACGCTTCTCTTCCTCATTTCAGCCGGTGTCCTCGCAGGTGCGACCGGTGCGCTGCTGGGTGTAGGTGGAGGGGTCATCCTGGTCCCCATGCTGGTACTGGGCTTCAAGGTCCCCCTGGAGGACGCGGTCCCCGCGAGCCTCATGTGCGTGGTGGCCAGCTCCTGCGGCGCGGCGGCCAGCTACGTGGAGCGTCGGCTCAGTGACATTCGGCTCGGGTTGACGCTGGAGCTGGCCACGGTGATGGGCGCCATCGTCGGGGGACTGGTGGCGGGCCTGCTGGCGCCGGCGTGGGTGGCGCTCGTCTTCGGTCTCTTCACCCTCTACGTGTCGGCGCAGATGCTGCTGGTGCGCGCGCCGCCGGAGCAGCGTGTCGAGGATTACGTGCCCACCAACTTCCCGCTGGGCATCTCCGGCTCCTTCGTGGCCGGGGGCCTGTCGGCCCTGCTGGGGGTGGGCGGGGGTCCACTCAAGGTGCCGTTGATGAGCTACGGCATGCGAGTGCCCTTCAAGGTGGCCAGCGCCACCAGCAACCTCATGATCGGCGTGACGGGGGCGGCGAGCGTGGCCGCCTACGCCTGGCGCGGGCACGTGAAGCTCGCGCTGGTGGCGCCGCTGGTGGTGGGGGTGCTCGCGGGCGCGTCCGTGGGGAGCCGGCTGATGCCGCGTCTGCCCACGGCGGTGCTGCGGCGGTTGTTCGCTCTGGTGCTGCTACTGGTGGCGGCCCAGATGCTGTGGAAGGGGGGGGAGGGACTGTGGCCGAGACAATGACGAGAGAAGGTCCCGTGGTGATGACGGGTGCTGTCCCCTTGGACCTGAAGAACACGGTTCACCCGGAGACGGCACTTCCTGTCCAGGGTACTTCCGAGGCGCCCACGGGTGGCGCCTGCCCCGCGCAGGTGGCGCGCGCCGAGGCGGGGGAGCAGTGGATTTCCCGGCTCCTCCGGGGCGGTGCCATGTGCAGCGGAGGGCTCTTCCTCGCCTCGCTGGCGCTGGAGGCCCTGCCCGAGTCCGAGAGCGTGCACGTGGCCATCGACGTGCTGCGCAAGGGCGCGGCCTCGGCCCTGCTGGTGACGCCCGTGGTGCGGCTGGTGGTGGCCGGCACCACCCTGGGCATCCGCGGTGAGTGGAAGTACGCGCTCTACGCGGCCGGCGTGCTGGGTCTGCTCGCGCTGGCGGTGGGCGCGGGGCTCCACGCCTGACTCACACCCCGCGTGCGTCGAAGTGCGCCAGGACCTTCCGCGCCCTGGCCACATCGTCGTGGCGCCCCTGCTCCTCGAAGAGGGGAATCACCGCCTCGATCTCCGCACGCGCCGCCTTCCACTCCTGGGCGAAGGTGTACGCGATGCTCAGGTCCCACCGGGCCCGCGCCTCGTACACATGGTCGTGCAGATCCGCGTACATGTCCGCCGCGGCCTGGAGGAACGGACGCGCCGAGTTGTGGTTGCCCAGGAGGCCCTCGGCCTCGCCCAGCAGCAGCCGGCACAGCGCCAGCGGCTCCGGCTCACCTTCCTTCTCGAGCAGCGGCAGCGCCTCGGCGAAACGCTTGCGCGCCGCCTCGTACTCGCCCGCCTCCATGCGGATGTCGCCGATGTCCAGCAGCAGCTGGGCGATCCGCGGCCCGTTCTTCGACTGCCGGTAGAGCAGCAGCGCCTCCTGGTACTTCTCCTCGGCGGCCTTGGCCTGGCCCAGCGAGCGCAGCGACTCGCCGATGGCCGCCCGGCACAGCGCCTCGTTCTCCTGATCCTTCAGCTCGTTGAAGAGGAACGCGGCCTTGGCGATGTGCTCGATGGCGCCCCGGTGGTCCTCGAAGTGGGCGCGCGCCACCCCGAGGCCGAAGTACACCTGCGCCTGGCCGTGCTTGTCCCCGGCCGTCTGGAAGTAGCCCAGCGCCTCCTCGTAGTGGCGGCGGCTCTCGGCGTGCTCCTCGAGCATGCCGTGCAGCTCGGCCAGGTGCACGAGCCCCTTGCCGATCTCCCCGGGCTCTCCGGTGATGCGCGTCGTGGCGAGCGCGTTGCGCTGGTGCTGCAGGGCTTCGAGGATGTGGGCGCGTTCGGTGTCGGAGAGGCTCATGTTCGTGGGGCTCAGTGCTCCTCGCCCTTGTTGCGGCGCCGCGCCGTCTTGTCCAGCGAATCCGTACGTGGTTGCTCCCGGTGTTCGCCGGGGCCATTGCCGGAGCCATTGCCATGGCCACCGCGGTGGTCACCGCCGCGGCCGGCCTCGTGCACGAGGAGGGGAGAGAAGAAGCAGTCCTTCTTGGTGTACTCGTCGAAGGAGAAGGCGAAGCGGTAGCTGGCCGCCGCGCGCTGGTTGCAGTCGGTGCGCTCGCAGAAGCGGCAGGAGATGCCGCTGGGCACCGCGTCCTTGCGCAGATCCGTGGTGGGCAGCCCGTACGCCAGGTACTTGGCGTTCTCCGCGTGCGTGCCCAGGCCGATGGAGTAGGCCGTGCCTCGCACGATGGAGCCCTCGATGGGTTGCAGCTGCACCTTCGCGAAGCAGAAGTACGAGGTGCCGTCCGGCATCATCGAGTACTGCCGCGTGAGCTGCGACGGGTTGAGGAAGGCCAGGTGCACGGCCCACTTGCCACACGAGCCACCACCCGTGGCGAACTTGATGCCGGTGCCGCTGTAGCGCTTGGAGATGTTGCCGGCGATGTCCGAGCGCAGGAAGTGGAAGGGCAGGCCCTTGCGCTTGGGGTCCGACAGGTTGCACAGCCGGTGGGCCACCGTCTCGTACGTGGTGCCGAAGAGGTTGGAGAGCAGCTCCACGTCGTAGCGCGTGCGCTCCACCTCCTTGAAGAAGTCCCCGTAGGGCAGCATCAGCGCGCCGGCGAAGTAGTTGGCCAGGTTCACCTTGATGAGCCGCTGCGTCTCCGCGTGCCGCGTGCGCATCGCGCCCACGATCCGCTCCACCAGCTTCTCCCGGTCCAGCACCAGCAGGCCGATGGACGCGGCGATCTGGAACTTGAGCGGCTGCTCCGTCAGGTCCGGCGAGAGGATGAGCTCCTGGGCCTCGGGATCGAACCGGCGCACCACCGAGGAGCCACTGGCCGCGGACTCGAAGCGCACGCGGTAGCCGAAGCGCTCCTCCAGCAGTGGTATCAGCTGCGGGCTGTTGAGCAGGCGGCCCAGCTTGAAGTCACGCCGCAGCGCCTCGGCCTGCTCCTCCAGCTCGGGGAAGTAGTTGTGGTGCGTCTGGAGGAAGTCGCTCACCTCGTCGAAGGGCGAGTAGTCGAAGCGCAGGCCCGGCCCCGCGGAGCTGCCCGGCATCGACTGCGTGCGCGCCCGCTCCTCGGCGTTGAGCTGCGCCAGCACGTTCTCCAGCTGCGTGCGCGTGTTCTTGTAGAGGTTGAAGAGCGCGGCCACCGTGCCCGCCAGCTTCGGCTCCGCCGACAGGCTCTGCAGCGACTCGGGATCGATATCGAGGCTCTTGAGCAGTGGCTCGTCCAGCAGCTTCGCCAGGGCCTCGTCCACCCGGCCCTCGCCGAGCGTGGACATGAACTGCTCGGGGTCCTGGTCGAAGTAGCGCAGGGCCTTCCACAGCAGCGGGAAGGGCATCACCCGCTTGCCCTTCTCGATGAGGTTCAAGTACGCCGGGGAGACTCCCAGATCCTTGGCCGCATCCGTCTGCTTGATGTTCCGCGCGAGCCGCAGACCACGCAGCTTCAGGCCCACGTTCGCGTTGAGTGCGTTCTCGTTCATCTCTGCGCGTCCTGGACGGGGAGTTTCCTTCTCAGTACCCGGCCTCTCCGACACCCTTCCACTGTGCGGAGGCGTTTACCGATTTGCAATAAACGTTTTCGGATACGACCTTCCCTGTCCGCAAAGAAACTGACAGGAGCCCCGGTGGTCGTCCCGGCCTGTCTTGAAATAGCTAAGAGGCTGATTTTACAGGCGCTTGTAGGCGATTTCGCGACCTGTACCAGAGTACAACAGGGGGCTGTCAAAATTTTACCCGAATTATTTACCGACGCGAGAACGGGGAGCGGGGATGGGGGGGCGGGCATGGGGGCCGGGACGCGGCAGTCCGCCGACCCGCTCAGGGAGTGGAAGAGGAGGTGCGTGATGTCTTCGTCCTGGCCGGCGCTGTCCCTCTCGGCATGGGTCCTCCTGCTGGGGGCGCTGTGGGGCTGCCAGCCCGCTCGGACGCACGTGCTCCACCCGGCAGGGGAAACCCCGGCGCTGCGCTACCGCGTCACCTACGTCCGCGAGCCCGGGGCCGCGTTGGACGTGGAGCTCACCCGGGTCCGTGAGGATGCGCCGCGGGACTTCCTCTTCACCCAACCCGGCGGAGTCGACCGGGTGAGCGTCCTCGGCCAGGAGGGCCCGGGCCACGAGCGGAGCGTCTCCTCGGAAGGCCGGGTCCTCGTCCCGCCGGACACGCGCCTGCTGCGCTACCGCTACCCACTGGACGCGCGAGCGCGAGGGACACGTTCCGACTTCTTCACCGGCATGGGCGAGGGCGATGCCTGGCATGTCGCGGGCCGGGCCTGGTTGCTGCGTCCGCGCAGGGTGACGCCGTCGCTGCGCGCGGAGCTGGTGGTGGAGGGCGTGGACGCGCTGCCTCCGTGGACACCGGACGCGAGCGGTGTCTACAGGCTGGAGGGTGGAGATCTGGTGGACTCGGGCTTCCATGGCTTCGGCGGACGGCGGTGCACGGTGCGGCTTCCGGGAGCGGTGGTGGAGGTGGCGGTGCTCGGCCGCATGTCGCGCATGGACGACGCGGCCCTCTGCGCGTGGATCCACCAGGCCGCGCGCGAGGTGCTCACGGTGCGGCGCTCCTTCCCCTACCCGCGCATCACCGTGCGTCTCGTCCCGATGCCGGGGCGTGGGCAGCCCGCGCCCTTCGGCATGGTGCTGTGGAGCTCGCCACCGAGCATCTCCCTGCTGGTGGGCCAGGACGCGGCGCCCGCGGCGTTCGCGAGCGACTGGGTGGCGGTGCACGAGCTCCTCCACCTGGCACACCCCACCTTCGTGCCGCGCATCGCCTGGTTGTCCGAGGGCCTGGCCACCTACTACACGGAGCTGGCTCGGGCGCGCTCGGGCAGGCAGACGCCGGAGCGGGCCTGGACGGAGCTGCTCGCCGGCTTCGCGCGAGGGCGCGCCGCCGTGGGCTCGCGGACGATGGAGGACGTCATCACCCGCGGCGCTTCCTACCAGGGCACGTACTGGACGGGGGCGCTCTTCGCCCTGCGCCTGGACGTGGAGCTGCGCCGTGTCACTGGCAACACGCGGAGCCTCGACACGGTGCTCGAGCGGCTCGCCGGCTCCGGCTCCACTGCAACTTTCGACACCTTCGGGGCGGCGGTGGATGCCGTCGCGGGCCAGCCGCTCTTCCAGGTGCTACTGGATCGTCACCTGTCCCGGCCCGCTTTTGCCGGGCTGGAGCCTCTGTTAGAAGCGCTCGGTGTGGCGCCCGGACCAGACGGAGTCGAGCTCGAGAGCGCACGAGACAGCCCCGTGCGTGAGGCCCTGACGGCTCCGGGTCTCGAGGGGGCTGTAACCGCGAAATCCGAAGTGCGTATGTCAGACCGCGATCCCATCGTCTCCCGCGACGGGGCTCCTCGCCACGTGCAGTCCTCCCTCACGCAGTGAAAGGAAACACCATGAACATCAAGACCATGGCCGCCATCGTCGGCACCCTCTCCCTCGGCGCTCTGGCCACCGGCTGTGCGACCGCGAAGCCCGCGACCGCCGCCACCGAGGAGAAGGGCAGTGAGGCCTCCTGCAAGGGCGACGCGGCTGCCACCCAGGAGAAGGGCGGCGAGGCCCAGTGCGGCGGCGACAAGGCGTCCTCCACCTCCGAGAAGGGGAGCGAGCACGCGTGCGGCAAGGACGGTTGTGGCGCCGCCAAGCCGCAGTAATGGATAGCCCCCGGGTCATCGGGGGTTCTCTTCCGGGCGGTGGGGAGTCTCTTCCCTCCGCCCGTGTCTTTTCCGAGGTGCCAACGTGCCGGTGAGCTACGCGCGGAGACATGGATTGAAGCCGCTCGGGGCGGGCGTCGGGTTGCGGCGCGAGTTCTACGCGCAGCTCCCGGAGACCTCCCGTGCGCTGGATTGGGTGGAGATCATCCCCGAGAACTTCCTCACGCTCGGAGGCCGACCCCAGCGCGTGCTGGATGCGTGCACCGAGCGCTGGCCGGTGTTGCCCCACGGGGTGGCGCTGAACATTGGCGGACCGGAGCCGCTGGACGAGGACTACCTCTCGCGGTTGAAGGCGCTGGTGGAGCGGGTGGACGCGCCCTTCTTCTCGGATCACCTCTGCTACACGCGGCTGGGCGGGGCGTACCTCTATGATCTGCTGCCGCTGCCCTTCTCGGAGGAGGCGGTGGAGCACGTGGTGTCGCGGGTGCGCGAGGTGAAGGAGCGGGTGGGCCGGCCCTTCCTGCTGGAGAACCCGAGCTACTACGCGCGCATGCCGGGGGGCACCCTGGACGAGGCGACCTTCCTGAGGCACGTGGTGGAGCAGGCGGACTGCGGCCTGCTGCTGGACGTGAACAACGTCTACGTGAACGCGCTCAACCACGGGTATGATCCGCGGGCCTTCGTGGACGCGCTGCCGCTGGAGCGGGTGGTGCAGATCCACCTGGCGGGGCACGAGCGCCTGCCAGAAGTCATCCTCGACACGCACGGGGCGGCGGTCTGCGACGACGTGTGGTCGCTGTACCGCTACGTGCTGGAGCGCACGGGGCCGGTGTCGACGCTCATCGAGTGGGACCAGGACATCCCCTCGCTGGACGCCGTGTTGGACGAGGCGGACCGGGCCCGTGCGGTGCTGGCGGAGGTGACGCGATGAAACCGGGGCTGCGCGGCTTCTTCGATTCGATGACGGAGTTCTTCACCACGCCGGGCCCGGACGCGTTGGAGCGGTTGTACGCGGCGCACCCGGGCTGGGACGCGCCGCGCTCGCGCGTGGAGCTCTACGGCCGGATGGTGCGCCACCACGGCAGGGCCACGCTGGAGAAGCTCTACCCGCTGACGCGCGCGAGCGTGGACGAGGCGGGGTGGGTGGAGCTGGCGCGGGCCTACGAGGCGTCGAGGCCCTCGCGGCCCTTCGAGATGAACCACCTGGGCGAGGGCTTCCCGGGCTTCCTCGCGGACGAGGCGGAGCGGCGTGGCCTGCCGGACTTCCTGCCCGCGCTGGCGCGCTTCGAGTGGGCGGACTTCGCGGTGTACACGTCGATGGAGCCGGTGCCGGAGAAGGTGGAGCGGCTGACGGTGAACCCGACGCTGGTGGCCCTGGAGCACCCCTTCCAACTCTGCGCGTACGTGCGGGCGAAGGGGCGGGGACGGCCGGAGCCGGGACAGGAGATGGCGCTGCTGTGGCGGCACCCGGAGCGACTGGTGACGATGTACCTGGCCGCGAGCGACCGCTCCCTGCTGGCGTTGAAGATGGCGGTGGAGGGGCTGACGCCGGCCCAGGTGGCGGCGGCGACGGGGGTGGCCGAGGCCGACATCCGCGCCGCCGTGGAGGCCTGCGTGTCGGACGGCCTCGTCCTGTCACCGTGAAGCTTCACCGGGCGGAGGAGCCCGCCCGGTGGGGGGCGGCTCCGGCGGACACCGGAGCCGCCGGAGTGGCTGACGCTACTTCAGGATGAGCTGGCAGGTGTCGCCGCCCGTGCCGGCGACGCACGCCAGGCCCGCGCAGCACGCGGCGGCGCCACACGCCTGACCTTCGCTCGCGCATGGCGGCTTGCAGGAGCAGTTGTTGCCCTCGCAGTCGCCACCGGTGGTGTCATCCAGGCAGAGCAGGCCGTCGCAGCAGGGCGCGGCGGTCGAGCACTTCTCCTGCACCTTCGCGCACTGGGGGATGGCATTGCACACGCAGGCACCGTCCTCCTCGCAGGGGATGGGCGGATCCTGGTTGAGCTGCACGCACTGCAGACCGTTGCAGCAGGTGGCGCCCGCCGTGCCGCCGCACCCCTCGCCCACGGTGGAGCACCCGTCGCTCACGAAGTACTGGGCCCACTGGGCGATATGGTTGGAGGTGGTGATGTCCTGGAAGGGCAGGGCGAAGGCGGGGAAGGAGGGATCCTCTCCCGCGTTGACCTTGTCCGGGTCCACCGCCGCCATCCACACCAGGGTGCTCTTGTCGTTTTCGGACGCATCACGGGAGGGAGGGGGCGGGGAGCGCAGGCCGTAGAAGCGGGAGGAGGAGAACGTCACCCACATCAGCCGGCTCTTGTCATCCCCGAGGCCGCGCATCACGAAGGGGCTCCACTTCGGGTAGCTGTTGGTCAGCTTCGTCTCGGAGCCGTCCATCACGCCGCCCTGGTTGGCCTTCGTCAACTCCACCCGCATCGCGCCAGCCTGTAGCTTCGCGGCCCACAGCATGGCGGTCCTGTCGGTGTCCCCGTTGCAGGTGGAGTGCGCGTCGCCCGCGATCTCGCAGGTGGACTCGTTGAACACGAGGAAGGAGTTGTCGGGCGCGATGGCCGGGTAGTAACGGTGCTTGCCGGCCTGGGCTGGCACCACCTCCACCGGGGAACTCCAGCCGCTCGGCGTCCGGGTCACCATCTTGATGGCGCCCTTGAAGCCGCGCTGGTTCGACTCATGATGGCTCGGAGAGGTATAGGCGATCGTCTGGCCATCCGGGCTCCAGTCCGGGTGGGTCGCGGGGCTGGTCGAGTTACCCGTGCCAGGAATCGACTCCTCGTAGGCTCCGGTATCTCCGTTGAAGATACGCAGGCCGTAGTCGGTGGCGCCTCTGTTGCCGAAGACGCCGACGAACTTGCTGCCATCCGGGTTCCATGACTCGAAGGTGCTCTGCTTCCCGGGACCCAGGGTCGCCTTGCTGTCCTCTTTGAAGGTCGCCAGGTCCACCAGGGCGAGCCGGCCGTCATCCTGGTCGTTGACCTCGGCCACCAGCTTCTTGCCATTGCGGCTCAGGGCATGACAGCCCACGCAGTTCACGCCGGGGTCGATGTCGTCCTTCAGCAGGATCGGCGAGGCTTCCTGGGCGCCGGTACCAGCGAAGTCATAGCGCATCACGCCGGTGGCAGTCTCCTTGGTGGTCCAGTAGTAGAGCGCGCCCTTGAGCTCGTCGGGGGCGAACTGGATGGCGATGGGATTGGAGACGCCCACCTTGTCGTCGCCCGAGTCGGTCGTGGAGCGCACGATGAGCTTCACCGGCTGTTTACCGCGATTGCTCTCGGCCAGGAACGTCCACACATTCGCCGCGGGCGTGTAGATGCAGCCGCGGCTCACGCCAGTGGGCAGCGCGAGGCCCTCTGGCAGATAGCAGCGCAGGTACACGCGCACGTCGGTGATGCTGTTGGAGAATGCGAGCTCGAACAACGTGGTGGAGGCGTTGTTCGGCTTGATGTGGATCTCCAACTGCCCCAGGTTGGGCGGCACCAGGACGCCGTTGTTGGGGTAGACGATCTCCGGCTTGTACGAGGTGTCCACCGTCCCGCCGAACTTCGAGCCCGGATCCGCGGGCACCGGAGGCAGGCCCGAGGAGGGCGGCGGAGTGTCCGACACCTTCTGATCGAGCTTCACCGTGATGGGCGTGGAGGCGGACATGGTGCCCACCCGGGCCCGCACGATGCTGGTTCCGCCGACGTCAGCGCTCGAGGTGAAGCTCGTTCCGCCGCCGAAGCTTCCCAGCCGCGTATCGTCGATGGTGAAGGAGGCCTGGCCCGACATGTCCTCCGTGTGACCGTCGGTGAAGGTGCCGATGACCTTGAAGTTCTGGACGACCCCCGTACTCCCGGAGACGACGAGGACCGGGTTGGCCGGCTCGATCGTCAACGCGCCCAGCGTGGCGTTACCGCCACCGGGGATACCGCCATCGTTTCCTCCTCCGGGCCCATTATTTCCGCAAGAGGAACAACCAGACAGCGCGGTCGCTGTCATCAGGACGCCGAGTAGCCAGATTTTCTTCCACATGGCCGCTGAGCGTAACGCCATTTCCGACATCTGGCGCGGGCGTTCGTGGGGTATGCCCTAAAGGGCATTCATCCCCACCGAAAGCTTGAAACGCGGTTACACCGAGCGGGCGAGGGCCGCGAGTTCTCGCCAATTCTCAACGAAGGAACTGTCGCCTGTCGTGCGATCGGCCAGGCGGCGAGCGGAAGGATTCACGGCGCCGGGTTCGGGCGGCAGAGGGCGCCTGCCTCCGAGGGCGTACAGGCGAAGCCTTCCGGGCACTCGGTATTCGCGGTGCAGCGATAGGTGCAGGTCTTCTCGACGCACAGGCCCTGCGTGATGCCGCGAGCGCGGCAGCTCTCGTCGCCGCCACACGGCGCGCCCATGTGCTGGTACGCGGTGCAGCCGGCGAGCTGGGCCGGTGCGGGCAGGCACCGTCCCTCCTGGCAGGTGAATCCCTGGGAGCACCCCACCCTGGCATCACACCGCGCGACACAGGCCGCGCTCCCCTCGGGAAGCACCTCGCAGCTCGCACCGGTACGGCACTTCCAGTCTCCATCACATGGGGCGCACGGCGCGCCGGGGCCCTCGCACCGCTCGTTCCGGCAGGTGAGCCCCGGGGCGCACTGGTCATTCGAGAGGCATTCCACGCAGCGGCCATCCGAGAGGCAGTAGCTGCCGCGCTCGCAGCCGGCGACGGCGCAATCGGGGTCGTCGAGGTCCTCGTCCTTCTTGGAGAGCTCGATCTTCACCTTCTTGACCTCGCGCTCTTCCACGCAGGCCTCCGTCTGGTCCACCCGGAAGCCGGAGACGGACGTCTCCAGGAGGTAGCAACCCGCGGGGAGCGGACCCACGCGCAGAACCCCGTCGTCCGCGAGCTCCAGTTGCTCGAAGGGCGTGCCCGTCACGGACACCCGCCCGCCGGCCACTCCCAGGCGCGAGGGCGCCTTCACCTGGAGATTCAGGAAGCCGGCCTCTCGCGGCTCCACGTCCTCCAGTCGCGCCGAGCCGCCTCCGGGCACCACCACCGGCAGACGCACCGCCTTGCTCTGGGTGGCCACGATGAAGAGTTCCTTCGGACCGGCCGGCACACGCTTCAGCAGGAATCTCCCGTCCGCTTCCACGGTGCAGCTCACGCCCGGGTTGCCCACCAGCGAGACCCGAGCCACATTCGGGTCGGCCTCGGTGAGGCGGCCGCGCACGTTCCCCGTGCGGAAGG
Source organism: Archangium violaceum (assembly GCF_016859125.1). Taxonomy (NCBI): domain Bacteria; kingdom Pseudomonadati; phylum Myxococcota; class Myxococcia; order Myxococcales; family Archangiaceae; genus Archangium; species Archangium violaceum. Next base: position 7,833,231 of record NZ_CP069338.1, read on the forward strand.
GAGTGTTGTCGAAGCCCCCGCACGCGCTCGCCACGAGGGCGAGCGCCATCAGCACGCTGTAGAAGCTCTGGCGCATCAGAAGCGATACCCCACGCCGGCCCATCCGCCGGTGAAACCCACGGCCTGTCCCTGTCCGTCCACCACCACGTACGTCACCATCATCTGCAGCTGGGAGCTCAGCTCCAGCCGCTCGCCCAGCCGCCACACCACGCCGCCCACCACGCCCGGGCTGAAGGTGAAGTACTGCTGTGCCCCGGTGAAGACCTCCGTCTGGAAGGACCTCTGGAGGAACAGCGCGGCCACACGAGGACCCGCGTAGAGCGACAGGCGTTCCCACCGCCACGTGTAGGGCACCGCGGCCCCCAGTGACAGCGAGGTGTAGAGGAAGGGCACCTGGGAGTCGGGCCCCAGGTCGAGGCTTCGCCGGCCCCGGCCTCCGCTCACGTCGAAGATGAGGCTCAGGTCCGGAAGGGGACGCTCCTCCAGGCGCAGCACCAGCGCCAGCTCCGGCGAGGCGGGCAGCAGCTCGGCGCGGCTTCGTGCGTCCACGAAGGAGAACATGCCGCCCATGAGCGCCAGCGAGCGGCGCGGAAAGGCCTGGGACAGCAGCCGCTCCAGCGGCAGCCGCTCGCCCTCGGCGATGTCCACCACCTCCCGGATGAGGATGCCGTCGCCCTTGGTGAGCTCCACGGTGCGGCGGCCGGGTGTCACGGCGGTGCCTCCGGGCAGCTCCGTGCGCGTCTCCCCATCCACCTTCAGGGTGAAGCCGTCCAGCCGGGGATGGTACGAGAAGAGCTCCGGGCGGCCCGTCCGGTCGATGCGGCCGGAGAGCACCACGGGATCCGCGCCCACCTCCAGGATCTCCGCCGAGGGCCGTTGCCTTCCCTCGGTGAAGGCATAGGTGTGGCGGCGCGCGTAGTCATGGGCCTCGGTGGCGGTGACGGCCCCGTCGATGTTGCGATCCGCGGCGCCGTTGAGCCCGTCGATGAGGAAGTGGGTGTAGATGTCGTTCTTCAGTCCCTCGTCCTCGCGGGCCGTCTCGCCCCAGTCGCACGCGGCGAACACCATGGAGGCGCGGCTCGACTCCTCGAGGGGGCGCGCGTAGAAGCCCGACTTGATGCCGGTCAGCTCGGCTTCCAGCTCGCGGGGAAGCAGCGACTTGCCACTGCCGCTGTGACAGGTGGCGAGCACCATCAGCCGGCGGCGCGAGGGCAGCTGGTCGAACTCGGACTTCAGCGCGTCCATGGACAGCGCCGTCTGGGGGATGGCCCGGTATGCGGCGTCCGTGGTGACCATGTAGCGCTTGAGCTCGCCCCTGCTGTCGCGGGCCAGCGTGCCGTGCGCGGAGAAGTACACCACCACCACGTCATCCGGCCGCGAGGCCTCCCGTCGCAACTGGCGGAGCGCGCCGAGGATGGAGGCCCGTGTCGTCTCCTCCGGGCGGGTGAGGACACGCACCTGATCGAAGTGGCCGCGCGCCGGATCCCTCAACGCCGCGGCCAGGTCCTCCGCGTCCTTGCCGGAGTAGCGCAGGTCGCGCCACTGCGTGTCCTGGAATTGCGACACGCCCACCAACAGGGCCAGTCGCCGCGGTGCGTAGGCATTGGAGAGCGCGGTCTCGTCCACCTTCACGGACACGAGCCCGCCCTTGTCGCCCTTCTCGAACGAGCCCGGACCCGCGCAGGCCGCGAGCACCGCCAACAGCGTGATGACGAATCGCCTCACTATGGGCGGAGATTCTGCCCTTTACCGCCGCCAACGTGGAGGTCGAACCGGTTGACGGCCAGGATGGAACGCTCCTCCATGTCGCCTCGGGTGAGTGCTTCGCGTACCTCTTCGGGTGGGAGCGCCTGATCCGAGGGGAAACCGATCAACCACAAGGTGAGCGGCCCGGACTCGCCCTCCAGGCTGATGCCCACCAGGCCCTGGGGGCCCTCCAGCTCGTGCGTGCCGGCCTGGAGCGGGAAGCGGCCGAGCAACTCGGGCTCCGCGCCACCGCGCTGCTGGAAGAGGAGGGCCTCGCCGACCTCGGTGGCGTGGTAGCGCAGCACCAGCACGTCCTGCTGCGAGGCGGTGGCGCCCGGATCCATCCGGTGCAGCGCTCCGCTCGGCTCGCGGGCCACCACGGACAACTCCAGGGCGAGCCGACTCACGCCCTTCACTCCGTTCCAGTCGCTCGCCCGCTGCCCATGCGGCTGGGCCTGGGAGCGGGTGAGGACGACGAGCCCCGCGAGGCCGGCCGCCAGCGCCGCCGCCGCCGCCGCCTTGAGCCAGGGCTGGGTGGGACCGCGCAGGCCGCGACGGACACGGGCGAAACCCACCTCGTCCAGACGGGGCTCCTCCTGCCTGGCCGGCGCGAGGTGGAGCAGCAGGGCGTCCACCTGGCCGTCGAGCAGCCCGGGGCCGGGTGTCTTCGCGAGGAAGTCCATGCAGGCCTCGCACGGATGGGAGAGGTGCTCGCGGAAGTACGCCACCGATTCCGGCTCACCGGCCGTCAGGGCTCGCAGGGCTTCGGCATCCAGGTGTCTCATCCGTCTCACTCCCAGCGTCCGGCGAGCACGCGCCGGAGCAGCTCCTGCTTGATTCGGGCCCGGAAGCGCTCCAGGCGCATCGTCACGGCGCTCTTGCCCACCCCAAGCCTCTCGGCGATCTCCCGGGCGGACAGCTGGCCATCCACATAGAAGAGGTAGACCGTCTTCTTCTCTTCACCCTCGGGCAGCTCGTCGATGAGCTGGCGCACCACGGCCATGTCCCGCTCCAGCTGGAGGGCCTCGGGCACCACGGAGACCGTCTCGGGCTGGGGATCGGAGATCTCCTCGTCCATCCGGCGCGTCTGGCCCTTGCGCTCCAGCCGGGTGCGGGCCCGGTTGCGAGCGATGGACAGCAGCCAGGCCTCGAAGGCCGCCGGCTCCTTGAGCCGGGGAAGCGCCTTGAACGCGCGTACGTAGGTCTCCTGGATCACGTCTTCCACCTCGTCCGGGTCTAGCGGGGCGAAACTGGACGTCAACCGGGCCACCAGGGGCCGGGTGCGTCGGTAGAGCTCGCTGAATGCAGGCGCTTCCCCCCGTGCCGCCCGTACCACCCACTCTCTCAGTTCCCGAGAGGAACCCACCTGGCTCATGGACCCTCCGGAAGGACGAATGGCCACACGCTGGCCGGTGGACGGACGCCGCGCTTCCTGCTTCCCCCGAGGGAAGCGTGGGGCAGAATGGCCGCGCGGTTGTTCACTTTCGTGAGGTCACAACCATGCGCGTCATCAATTTCAACCCCGGCCCGGCCGGCCTGCCCCTGCCCGCACTCGAGCGCGCACGGGACGAGCTGCTCGACTTCCAGGGCTCGGGCATGTCTGTCATGGAGCACAGCCATCGGGGCAAGGAGTACGACGCCGTCCACTCCGAGACCATCTCCCTGCTCACCGAGCTGTTGGGCATCCCGGATACCCACCAGGTGCTCTTCCTCACGGGCGGGGCCTCGCAGCAGTTCGCCCAGGTGCCCATGAACTTCCTGCCCCCGGGCGCCAGCGCGGACTACCTGATGACGGGGGTCTGGAGCGAGAAGGCCTACGCGGAGGCCCAGTACCTGGGCAAGGTGCGCATCGCCGGCACCACGGTCCTGCCGGACAAGCGCTACGAGCGGATTCCCCGCCAGGACGAGCTGACGGTGGACCCGAAGGCGGCCTACGTCCACATGACGAGCAACAACACCATCTACGGCACCCAGTGGCACCGCTGGCCCGAGGTGGGGGACGTGCCGCTGGTGGCGGACATGAGCTCGGACTTCATGTGGAAGCCGATGGACGTGAGCCGCTTCGCCTTCATCTACGCGGGCGCGCAGAAGAACCTGGGCCCCTCGGGCGTACTGATAGCGGTGGCCCGCGGGGACTTCATCGCCCGCGGCCGCAAGGACATTCCGAAGATCTTCCGCTACTCGACCCACGCGGAAAACAACTCGCTCTACAACACGCCGCCGACCTTGGCCATCTACCTGTGCCGGAACGTGCTGGCGTGGATGAAGCAGGTGGGAGGACTCGGACAGCTGGAGAAGTGGAACCGGGAGAAGGGCGAGCTGCTCTACGGGGCGCTCGACAAGCACGCGGGCTTCTACCATGCGCCGGTGGAGAAGGAGTCGCGCTCGTACATGAACGTGGTCTTCAAGCTGCCCACCCCGGAGCTGGACGAGCGGTTCGTGGCCGAGGCGAAGAAGGCGGGCATGGTGGGCCTCAAGGGGCACCGGAGCGCCGGTGGCATCCGGGTGTCCACCTACAACGCGGTGACGGTGGACAACGTGCGGACGCTGGTGTCCTTCATGGAGGAGTTCATCCGCAAGAACGGATAGGGCGCCGCTGACGCGCGGCGCCATCCTTCCACCTGTCGACGGCGGGGCGTTCGATTGACTAGACCTGGGGGCCTTCCCTTCCAGGAGGAGTCATGAAGAACGCCACGCTGTGCGCTGTCGTGATGGCCGTCGTGCTCGCGCTGCCCGCCGCCGCCAAGGAGGTGTCGGGAGCGCAGTTCCCCGACGCGGTGACGGTCGAGGGCAAGGAGTTGAAGCTCAACGGTGCGGGCCTGCGCAAGAAGCTCGTCTTCAACGTGTACGCGGCCGGCCTGTACCTGCAGAACCCGTCGCGGAGCTCCCAGCAGGTCATCGAGTCGGATCAGCTCAAGCGCGTGCGGCTGTCCATGCTGCGCGATCTGGACAAGAAGACGATCACCGAGGCCATCGTGGATGGCTTCAAGAAGAACGCGAAGGACAAGCTGCCGGCGCTGCAGCAGCGGCTGGACACGTTCACCGCGGCGATCCCCGATCTGAAGAAGGGCGACGAGCTGGTGCTGACGTACGTGCCCGGCAAGGGGACCACCATCGAGAGCAAGGCGGGGCAGAAGATCTCTGTGGAGGGCAAGGACTTCTCGGACGCGCTCTTCTCGGTGTGGCTGGGGAAGAGCCCGGTCGACGACAGCCTCAAGGACGGGATGCTGGGCAAGGAGTAATCGCCTGGGAGTGGAGCCCCCATCCCTCTTCCCCTGAGGGAGGGATGGCCCTCTCTTCCGGCGGGGGGTCAGGCCCGCGCGTTGTCTGCGTCAGCCTCTGGCCGTTCAGTGGTGTGTGAATTCATCAACGCACCTGTGTCATGGGAAGTGGACGGTGCTGCGGAGTGGCACCCCGAACTCCACCCATGACGCCACGAGCCAGTCCTTATTCCTGACCCGGGTGGGCGGCTACTCGGGCGGCGGCATCTACATGCTGGCCAGGACCCCGCTCGAGACGCGCAAGTGGGAGGCCTCGTTCCGTTATCGGATCGGTGGCCGGTACCAGGGTGGGGCGGACGGACTCGCCTTCCTCTTCTACAAGAAGGGGGGGTACACGCCTGCCGGTGGTGGTTTCCTGGGCTTCAACCCGGCCTACGTGAGCCAGCCGGGCTACGGCATCGTCATCGACAATTACTTCAACCCGGATTGGGATCCCTCGGCCAGCTACATCGGGCTGATCGCCAACAGCACCCACTCGTTCGCGAACAAGCTCGCCTACGTGAACGATCCCCGGACCGAGGACTCCCTGTGGCACTCCAGGCGGGTGCGCTTCATGGACGGCACCGTGTCCGTGTACCTCGACGGGAGCCTGCTCTTCAGCCACGAGATGGCCGCGCCGGACTACACCTATGACGGCGTCGGGTTTTCCTCCGGCATCGGCCTGGACCAGAACTACCACCAGATCGATGACTTCGTGCTGACGGACCTCGAGGAGCCGTCGCCGCCGCCAGTGCCCGTCTGGAACCCCACCGGCAGGATGAACCTGGAGCGAGGGCTTCATACGTCCACGCTCCTGCGAGGAGGCAAGGTGCTCGTCGTCGGCGGATTCAACAACGCGGCCGAGCTGTATGACCCGGCCAGCGGCACCTGGAGCTTCACGGGCTCGGCTTCGAGGTCGCGTCTCCTGCCCACCGCCACCGCGCTGAAGGACGGCCGGGTGCTCATCACGGGCGGCGAGAACGACGCGCACTCGCTGGAGACGACCGAGCTGTACGAGCCGGCCACCGGCTCGTGGAAGCCCGCCGCGAACCTGAGCACGGGCCGCCGCGACCACACCGCCACCCTGCTGAGCGATGGACGGGTGCTCGTCACGGGCGGATACAGTGACTGGTTCGGCATTCTCGCCTCGTCCGAGCTGTACGATCCGGCCACTCGTACCTGGGCGGATACCGCCAACCTGGGTGTGGTGCGCTATGACCACACGTCCACGCTGCTGGAGGACGGCCGTGTGCTGACGATGGGTGGCTTCAGCACGGTCGATTCGGCCTCCGCGGAGCTGTTCGGGCCTGGCGCCAGCGAATGAGCGACCCGGGATGACCGGGTCTCGTTCCATGTAGTGCGGCCGGCCTCCTCGGTATGTGTGGGGCCTCGACGGTCCGGTGCTCCGTCCCGGACGGGTGCATAGGGCCCTCGCATCCAGACGTTGCAGGGCGCCAGCCGCCGAGTAGGGTGCGGCCCGTTTCGACGCCCCACATGGAGAAATACTGGATGAGAAAGGCCTTGCTTGCCGCCTGCTGTCTCCTGGTATCCGCCTGCAAGACGGCGGAGCCGGCTCCCGCGCAGCCGCAGTCCGCGCCCACCCCGCAGCAGCCGGTGGCCGAGACGAAACCGCTGCCTTCCGGGCTGGACGCAGCGGCGCTCAACGAGCAGGCGAACCCCTGCGAGGACTTCTACGAGTACGCGTGCGGCAACTGGGTGAAGAGCGCGGAGATCCCCGCGGATCGCCCGCGCTGGTCGCGCGGCTTCGACACCATCTCGGCGCGCAACGAGGAGATTCTCCGGGACATCCTGGATGCTGCGTCCAAGGGCAAGGCCGCCGAGGGGACGCCCTACGCGCAGAAACTGGGGGACTTCTACGGCGCCTGCATGGACGAGGCTCAGCTCGAGGCGTCGCTGCCCGTGCTGAAGGCGCAGCTGGCGAAGCTGACGGCGGTGAAGAGCGCCAGGGACCTGGCCCAGGTGGTGGGCACACAGCACGCGCGGAGCGTGTTCCCGCTGTTCCGGTTCGGCTCCAACACCGATTTCAAGGACGCCACCCAGGTCATCGGTGAGGTGGATCAGGGCGGCATCGGTCTGCCGGACCGGGACTACTACCTGAAGGATGACGACAAGTCGAAGGCGCTGCGCGCGGCGTACGTGGAGCACATGAAGAACATCTTCGTGCTGCTGGGCGAGCAGCCCGAGCAGGCGGCGAAGAGCGCGGCGTCGGTAATGGAACTGGAGGCGGCGCTGGCGAAGGCCTCGCTGTCGCGCGTGGAGCGCCGCGAGCCGAAGAACCTCTACCACCGGCTGGAGCGCAAGGGCCTGAAGGCGACCGCGGCGACCTTCCCGTGGGACGTGTACTTCACGGCCGCGGGAGCCAAGGACGTGCAGGCGCTCAACGTCAGCCATCCGCCCTTCTTCGCCGAAGTGGACCGGTTGGTGAAGGCGACGAAGCCCGCGGCGTGGGGGCCGTACCTGACCTGGCACTACGTGACGGCGGTCATCCCGGCGCTGCCCAGGAGCTTCCAGGAGGAGCGCTTCCGCTTCACCGCGCAGAACCTGACGGGGGCGAAGGAGGACGTGCCGCGCTGGAAGAAGTGCGTGCGCTTCACCAACGGGGCGCTGGGCGAGGCACTGGCGCAGCCCTTCATCACGCGGACCTTCGGCGCGGATGGCAAGAAGACCACGCAGGACATGGTGGTGGAGATCGAGAAGGCCTTCGAGCGCAACCTGGACACGCTGACGTGGATGGACGCGCCCACGCGCGAGCAGGCGCTGGTGAAGGTGCGGAAGATCGTCAACAAGATTGGCTACCCGGACACGTGGCGGAACTACGACGCGCTGAATGTGGAGCGTGGCTCCTTCCTGAGCTCGTACCTGAACGCGGCGGAGTTCGAGCAGGCGCGGCAGCTGGCCAAGATTGGCCAGCCGGTGGACAAGACCGAGTGGCTGATGTCTCCGCCGACGGTGAACGCCTACTACAACCCGCCGTTCAACGAGATCGTCTTCCCGGCGGGAATCCTCCAGCCTCCGTTCTTCAACCGCGAGGCGACGGCGGCGGTGAACTTCGGGGCCATGGGGATGGTGGTGGGGCATGAGATCACCCACGGCTTCGACGACGAGGGCCGCCAGTACGACGCGGACGGCAACCTGCGCGACTGGTGGACGCAGGCCTCGGACAAGGCGTTCCGCGAGCGCGTGGCGTGCGTGAAGGAGCAGTACGACGGCTACACCGCGATTGACGAGCTGACGGTGAATGGGGCGCTGACGCTCGGCGAGAACGTGGCGGACCTGGGTGGCCTGAAGCTGGCGCACGCGGCGATGGAGACGTGGCTGGCGAGGGACCCGGAGGCGGCGAAGCAGGCGAACAGCTACCGGTTCACGCCGAGCCAGCAGTTCTTCCTGGGGTACGCGCAGTCGTGGTGCTCGAAGTACCGCGACGCGTTCGCGAGACAGATGGCGGTGGTGGATCCGCACTCGCCGCCGTACTGGCGGGTGAACGGGCCGGTGGTGAACCTGCCGGAGTTCCAGAAGGCCTTCCAGTGCAAGGAAGGCGCGAAGATGGTGCGCCCGGCCGCGCAGCGCTGCGAGGTCTGGTAGCGCTTCACGCGAGACCGCGGAACTGAAGACGAGGGCCGTGCCTGGAAACGGGCACGGCCCTCGTCCTTCGACCGCGATTAATAGTTGTAGCGGTAGACGTAGACGTTCGACACCGTGCCGTCGGACTCATGCCATGCGACAAGGGGTTCGCCGTTCTTGTCGAGACCCAGAGCCGGCCGGAAGCCAGAGGTGCTGGGACCCGTGACCGCGCTGAGCCTCGAACCCACTTGCTGCCAGGTGCTTCCGTTCCAGCGGCTCACCCAGATGGACTGCTCGGGAGAGGCGTAACCGCTCCAGGCGACCATGGGATTCCCGCTGTGATCCAAGACCAGAGAAGGATCCTTGTTCGATGTCGTACTGGCGTCGACCGTGGTGTTGAGCATCCGCCATGACGAGCTGTCCTGATGCCAGAATGCCGCGTGAACATGGCTCGTAGGTGTTTCGCCTTCTTCCCAGGCGATGAACGGTTGGCCGCTGCCGTCCACGGCAAGAGATGCTGAAACACATCCGTTCTTGGCCGGGCTTGTCACGGGAGCGCCCAGTTGAGCCCAGTTCGTGGCAGGTCCCTTTTTCAGAACGGGGATGGACTGGTATCCTTTTGAACCATCCGAATCGAGAACACGCAAAGCGAGGAACCAGTTTCCGGAGGCATCTGTGGCTAGAGTGGAGACCTTCGGTCGCGTATAGCCTTCTGGTAAGCTGCCCGAAAGCGATTCCCAGCTATTCGCAGTGGGCATCAAGCGGAAGAGTCCCCGCTCAAAGGTTCCCCCTGAAACCAGGGTCGCGGAGACGAGAAGGTTGCCGACACTATCAAATACAATGGATGCATTATCACCAGAGGTGGCTGAATCCAGGTTGAAAGAGGGTAGGGCATCCCAGGTTGTGCCAGTCCACCGCCGCCCATACAGGTTGTCGGATCCAGAGGGGGCCGTGAGTTCCTGCCACACCACGATGGGACGATTCGAAGCATCCAGGGTGAGCGCAGGCTTGTCGGCATGCGTACCCGTGTCCGCGACCGCACTCATCGCGGTTCCGAGGTCCTCCCACTTCGTGCCGGTCCATCGCCTGACGTAGATGTTCTTCGTGGCACCAGCGGACTCGGACCAGGCAATCACGGGGTTGCCATCCGTACCCACTTTCATGGCCACGTTTTCCGCGGGCGTGTTGTCTGTCACCGCGCTGATGGCTCCACCGAGCGGCAGCCAGGTGGGCACCGTGAAGTTCCAGGAGGACGAGGACACCAGCACGTTGCCCGCCAGATCCATCAGCGGAGCCGTGGTCGTGCCCAGGGTGATGGACACATCGGCGGGGAGTGACAGCGGCGCCGAGGGGCTGATGGTCAGCGTCTTTCCATCCGTCGACAACGAGAGCGTCTTGGCGATGTTCGATGCGCCCCCCGTATTCAACACCACGGAAGCGTCGGTCACGGACGACGCCTTCAGCGCCTCGTCGAAGCTTACCTGGATGGTGTCTCGGACCGAGACGGATGTGGCTCCAGGGGCCGGTGCTCGCGTGCTCACCTTGGGCGCCGTGTGGTCGACCACGATGGTCCGGGTGCTACTGGTGAAGGTGTCACCGCCAACCGTGGCGCGAGCCGTGAGCTGGTACTCGCCCTCGGTCTCCTGGCTGGTATCCCAGGTGTACTGGTAGGAGGGCCCCGACAGGCGCGTCAGGAAGTCCGTTCCCTTGTACAAGTCGACGGAATCGGCCGTGCCTCCCTCGACCAGCACCTGAATCTGGAGGGAATCCTTCGCGTAGGCCTTGGACTGACTGGGGCTCGCCCACTGCACGAGGATGTCCCCTTGACGTGCCACGGTGAGGGACACGGTGACATCCTGCGCGAGCGTCCCCGAGGTGCCTCTCACGGTGAGCGTCTTGGGACCGGGAGCAGCGCTGCTCGTTGCTGAGATGGTCAGCGTGGCGGAAGTGCTGTCAGCGCCGATCGTGACGGGCTGCGCGCTGATTCCAGAGGGAGGATTGATCAGTTGGACGGTCACGCTGTCGGTGAAGCCTCCGCTGCGACTCAGCGAGAGCTGGATGCCCCGGCTGCCGCCCTGGAGGACACTGGCTTGACTCGGGTCGATGGACAGGGAGAAGTTGCCCACCGTCTGGCCCGGTGGGTCGATGTCAGGGACATCGATGCAGGCCGGGCTGCCCAGGAGGCAGATCGGTAGAAGCGTCGTGAGGAGTCGTCGGTTCATGGGGTTCGCTCGATACGTGGGGTGTTGAAACATGGCGCTTGAGCGAAGAGCACTCGCCGTGCCAGTCGGGTCACGTCAAGTCCCCCCAGTGGTAAGGCCCTGGGCGCCGGTTTCTTGTTCCCTTCGAGCGTCCTGAGGTTCGGATGGCCGTACGCGCTTCTAGACGGTTCCGACCGCCTTCGAATCCCTACGCAGACCCCTTGGAGGGGAACGTTCAGAAGAAGCTGAGCTGCGTGCCCGGCTTCATGGGGCGACGGAAGGGGCTCTCCTTCTCCGCCTCATCCATCGCCCAGGTGGTATGCAGACCCACCCGGCGAGCGATGGTGTCGAAGAGCTTGCGGAGGGTCTCCGCGTAGAGCCCCTCGCCGTTCATGCGGACGCTGAAGCGTGAATCGTTGAGCTGGCCTCCTCGCGTCTCGCGGATGCGGTGCAGCACCCGCTCGGCGCGTAGGGGGAGCTTCTCGCGCAGGCGTTCCTCGAAGACGGCCTGCACGGGACCGGGCAGCCGCAGCAGCGTGTAGAAGGCTCGGGTGGCGCCAGCCTCGCGCGCCGCCGTGAGGACTCGTGCCATGTCCTCGTCGTTGAGCCCGGGAATGAGGGGCGCCACCGCCACGCCCACGGTGATGCCCGCGGCGGCCAGCCGCTCGATGGTCTGCAGGCGTCTCCGGGGCGTGGCCACGTACGGCTCCATGGCGCGTGCCACCTGCTCGTCGTGGAAGGGCAGGGTGATGTACACCGACAGCCGCGCCTCTTGCGCGAGCGTCCGCAACACGTCCAGGTCCCGCTCGATGAGGGGGCCCTTGGTGATGATGCCCACCGGGTTGCGGTACTCGGCGCATACCTCCAGACAACTCCGGGTGAGCCGCAGCGAGGCCTCGAGTGGCTGGTAACAATCGGTGACGCCGCTGAAGGCCACCGTCTCCCCCTTCCAGCTCTTGCGCTCGAAGGCCGCGCGTAGCAGCTCCGCGGCGCGCGGCTTCACCACCAGCTTCGTCTCGAAGTCCGTGCCGGCTCCGAAGCCGAGGTACTCGTGGTAGGGCCGGGCGTAGCAGTACGCGCACGCGTGGAGGCAGCCCCGGTACGGGTTGACGCTCCAGGTGAAGCCCACGTCCGGGCTGTCGTTGCGCCCCAGCACCTCGCGGCTGTGATCCTCCAGCACTTCCAGCTTCGAGGGAGGAATCTCCTCCAGGTACTCCACCGCTGTGGTGTCCCAGGGGTTGGGCGGATTGGAGACGGGACGGGGTTTCACGCTCTCAGAGTGTGACTGAAAGAACGTTCAGTCAAGGCTTGATTGGCCGGGTAGCTCCCGACCTGAACGGTTGAGGAAGCGAGCGGGTATGCCTGCTCGCCTGTTTCGTGCCGCGGAGATGCCTACCGTCATCCCATGCGCTCCTGGCTTGTCCTGCTGTGCTGCTTGCTTCTCGGGATGCCCGCGCTCGGGGCGGGCGCGGGTGGAGCCCCCCCTCCGTTCGAATCCGCGGTGCGGGCCCGGGCGGAGGAGGACTCGAGGGAGACGTCCAAGGCCCTGCTGCATTTCTACGAGACACGCGGCTTCCAACCCGCGTGGTTTTCCTATGAGGGTAGGGTGCGGCCCGAGGTGGGGCAGTATCTCGCGGCGCTCTGCGAGGCGGAGGCGGAGGGGCTGCGGCCCGAGCGCTACCACCGCTCGGCGCTCGAGGCGTCCCTGCGTCGGCTGACGCTGGGCGGCGGGCCGGAGGACGCGTGGGTGGAGGTGGAGCTGGGGCTGACGTCGAGCGTGCTCACCTATGCCTCGCATCTCCTGTCCGGGCAGGTGCCCTCGCGGCGGATCCACTGGCGGACGAGCCCTCCGGATGCGAAGGCGCTCGCGGCGGTGTTGGAAGGGCTCCTCGCGAGCGGCGATCTGGCCGGTGCCTTGCGGAGCCTCTCTCCGAACGACGAGGGGTTCGTGCGGCTGAGGGAGGCGCTCGCGCGCTACCGGGCCATCGCCGCCGCTGGGGGTTGGCCCCTGATTCCCGAGGGTGAGCTGCTCGAGCGGGGGATGAAGGACGCGCGGGTGGTGGTGCTGCGGGAACGGTTACGCGCCACGGGGGACCTGCCGCCGGCCCCGGAGGAGCGGCTGCTCCATCCGGGGACTCCGGGGGTGGGCACACTGGCGATGGTGGACGAGCTCGTCCTCGCGACGATGGAGGTCCCGGAGTCGCCCCTGACTCCGCCGCCGGAGGACCTGTACGACGCGGAACTGGAGGCGGCGGTGAAGCGCTTCCAGCGGCGGCACGGGTTGGAAGTGGACGGCATGGTGGGTCAGGAGACGCTGGCGGCGTTGCGGGTGCCCGTGGAGGAGCGCATCGGTCAGATCCTGGTGAACCTGGAGCGCTGGCGCTGGGCGCCGAGGGCGCTGGAGCCGCGGCACGTGAGGGTGAACCTACCTGCCTTCGAGCTCGAGGCGGTGGATCAGGGCCGGACGGTGTTGCGGATGCCGGTCATCATCGGGACACCCGCGTGGCGCACGCCCGTCTTCATGGATGAGGTGGAGTACCTGGTGCTCCGCCCGGCGTGGTACGTGCCCCGCGGCATCACCACGAACGAGGTGCTGCCGAAGCTGCGGGAGGATGCGGGGGCGGCCGAGGCGCTCGGATTGAAGGTGCTCGAGAAGGCCACGGGGGCGGAGGTGGATCCTCACTCGGTGGACTGGAGCGGGCTGGAGGAGGGGACGCTGCCCTATCGCTTCATGCAGGCACCGGGCGATTCCAATCCGTTGGGCCGGGTGAAGTTCATCTTCCCCAACCGCTTCTCCATCTACCTGCATGACACACCCAACCCGGCGCTCTTCGAGCGGACGAACCGGGCCTTCAGCCACGGCTGTATCCGGGTCGCGGAGCCGGCGAAGCTCGCGGACTTCATGCTGCGGGGCCACGAGGGCTGGACGGAGGCGTCCCTGTCGGCGGCGATGGAGGCGGGAGGCGGGCCGCGCAGGGTGGAGCTTCCCGCGCCGGTACCGGTGTACCTGTTCTACTGGACGGCCTTCGTGGACGCGGAGGGGCAGGTCGAGTTCCGGAAGGATCTCTACCATCACGACCCGGAGGTGCTGCGGGCGCTGGAGGTGAATCCGGCGCCCCCGGCGGGTGGGTCCTCCGCGACTTGCGGAGGCGTGAGCGGCTAGCGCTTGCTCCAGCGGGCGGGAGTGCCGCGCACGTCGATGTGCACGAAGGGCCCGTGCACGCGGTTGGCGCGGTAGGTGCCATAGCCGCCGACGAGCTCGGGCACGCGCTGCTCCACGCGGTCGACGGCGCGGGCGAGCACCTCGGCGTCCTTGACGTCGATGCGCCCGTTGCCGTCGAGATCATCCATCTGCCCGTCGCCGTCATCGTCGAGCCAGACGTCGGCCGCGTCGCCGTAGGTGTGGCGGCTGAACTTCGCGCGGCCATTCTCTCCGGGTCCGTTGTACTGGGGCGTGCGGAAGCCGCTCATCACATGGAGCCCCTTCGCGGGGTAGCCCATGGTGCGCAGCTCCTGGAGCACCAGCTCCAGCTTGTCCACCAGCCGCAGATCGAGCGCGAGGTACTTGGGCCAGACGGAGGCCTGGTCCTTGGTGAGGAAGTTGCGGAGGCGGAAGTGCTCGGAGATGGCGAAGTCCTGGTTCTGGGGCGTCACCTCGATGAGCAGCTCCGGCGGGGCGTAGCGGCCGGTGCGGTTGGCGGTGCGGGCCGGCCAACGGCCGATGTGGTAGCCGTTGAGGTGGGTCTTCGAGCCGTCGAAGCGCACAGGCGTGATGACGGCGTGCACCGCGGACCCCAGCCTCCAGACACCCGGCTGACCCGGCGCCTTCAGTCCTTCGTCGGTGACGGGGGTGGGAGCCTGGGTGTTGGAGCCCATCGCGAGCCAGCGCGCCTCCTTCAGGTTCTCGTGAACGGAGAAGTGGGGCTGGAGGGCCTCGCCTGGAGGAACGACGACGGCACGCAGGGCGCCGCTGAAGCCACGCGAGACGAGCTCGAGGAAGGAGGAGGCCTGCTCGGCGCTACCTGCCCCCGGCTCCGATTCGGGGGCAGCCGCCATGGCGTACTGGGCCATCAGCAGCAGGGCGGCGACGAGGAAGAGGAGGGTCGAACGGCTACGGAGCAGGCGGGTAACGAATGAATTCACGCGGATTCTGCACAACTGGCCGCGAGAAATAATTCCCTCGGTGGCACCGCCCGCACTCCGAGGCAGGTCGGGTGCTCGAAATGACACGGGAAACGACAGGGTCGGCAACTCCTCCAGGGAGGGAGGAGACCCGATCGTTTCGTGACAGGCACCGTGAGCCGGAAAAAGAAGAGGCCGACAATCCCTCGATTGGCGAGGAACTGTCGGCCTCTGGTGAGCGGCGGACCGGGTTCGAACCGGCGACCCCGAGCTTGGGAAGCTCGTGCTCTACCAGCTGAGCTACCACCGCGTCGCAAGCAGTCTCAAAGTAGGGTTCCGCACGCGGCTTGTCAACGAGAAGTAGCGGGGTGGGTGGGCTATTCGCCTTCCTCGATGGTGAGCTGGTACGCGTCCTGGAAGTTGGCCTCGCGGTTGCGCGCATCGCGGACCTCCAGGATGTAGACGCCCGGCTCGGCGCTGTAGCGGATGACCTCGGGCTGATCCCCCTTGGCGCGATCGGACGTCTGCACGAGTGACAGCTTTCCGTCCTCGCCCAGGCGGTGCAGGTACAGACCCACGTCCACCTTGAGGATGCCCAGCAGCGTGGCCCTCAACGAGGTCCGCACGGGCCGTTCCGACAAGTCCAGCCGGTAGTAGTCCACGTCCTTCAGGGGATAGACGGTGCCACGTACCGCCTTGCCCGGGATGATCTCGGTGGCGCGGTTGGCGGTGTTGTTGGGCTCGCGCTCCTGGCTGCCGTCGTCGGGGACGGTGGTGACGGAGATGCGGTAGGGCTGTTCCGCGTTCTCGTAGTCGCGCACCCACTTGCCCTCCACCTTGCGCGCGGCGCTCTGCACCCGGAAGTAGCAGGTGCCACTGCACGCCACGTTGTTGAGGCGCTCGGGCTCCTTGATGGTGCCATCGTTGGCCCGCTGGAGCACCGTCTCCTTCTGGCCCTCACCCTCGGGGGGCTGCACCACGGACAGCTCCAGATCCATGCGCTCCACGCCGGATAGCTCCACCCTGGCCAGCACCGGCTCGGTCGTCTTCAGGACGAAGTTGTCCACGTCCCCCTTGGGCGAGAGGAAACCCTCCTTGAAGCCCGTGCCGGACACCTGCAGGGGCGTGGCCTTGTACAGCTCGTCGTTGGGCTCGAGCTCCGCGTTCGCCCCGGCTTCCTCCAGGGACACCGAGAGCGTGTAGGACTTCTCCGAGTTGAAGCCGCGCTTCGCGTTCTTGCCCGTCCCCGTCCAGCCACTCTTCACCACCAGGTACACCACGCGATCGTTCGCACGCACGCCGATGTTGCGCAGGGAGAAGCCCTCACCCTCCTTGCCCTTGGGCGTGGTGAACAGGGGGGCCTCGGCCGCCGAGAGCACCGACAGCTCCGGACGCACGCCTTCGATGCCGGTGAGCTCGATCTTCAATGCCACCGCAGGAGGCTCCTCTGGCGCGGCGGGCTGCAATCCCTGGCCCGGAACGGGGATGGGGATCTGGAAGCCTCCCGGCTGAGGCTGCGTGCCGGTACCTGCCGGGTTGGCCTCTTCCGTGGGCGCGTTGGCCATTTCCTCGGACGGGGTGGCCGGGGCCGTCTCGGCGGAGGAGCCGGACGGCGGAGGCGGAGCACCCATGCCCTCGGAGGGAGCCTGGGCCGGGTCCGTGGCGGGCTGCCCGGCGCCCGTGGAGTCGCCCGGGGCGGGAGCTGGAGCCGGAGTTCCAGTCGGAGCCGGAGCCGACGGGGTGCTGGCGACCGACTCGGGTAGCTCCAGCCGGTACCAGTCCTCGTCACCGGCATGACCGAGGAAGCCCGCCACCGCCTGTCCGAGCTGTAGTGGGGAGGCATCGACGGCCCGATCGTTGGGCTCGCGCTCCACACCGTCCTCGGGGATGTGGTAGCGCACCTCGAGCGTATAGGCGCCGCCGGTCCCCTTGCGCGCCGAGGCCACGCGCACCCAGCGCTCGCGCTCGACGTAGAGGTTGGGGAAGCGCTCGGGCTTGCCCTCTCCCGCGCTGTTGATGCCAGCGCTGCGGATACCGGGGGCATCATACACCTCCAGCACCACGTCGCCGCCGGGAATGCCGGAGACGCTGACGTCGGCCACACGCGGGCTGTCCGGGGCGAGCCGGTACCAGTCCTCGTCGGGCTTGGACGGATCCGCGCCCAGGCTGGCGCTCACCGTCGAGTCTCTCCCGAGGGTTGGAGCCTGCTCGGGTCGGTCGTTGGGCTCCTTCTCGCCGAGCTGCTGGGGCCCGGTGACGACCGGTCCCGCATCCAGCGTTTCGGAGTCCTTGTTGGCGCAGCCGCTCGGACAGCCGGCGAGCAGCAGCGCGCACGGCCACACCCACCCCAGACGTCGCATTCCGTTCCCTCTTGGCATTCGGGCGCCTACTCAATCCCCTGGCGCCCGGGTGTCAAGGTTCGCCAACAAGCAACCCGACGCTTTCATCCCGGGAGGGGGACTGGAGGGAGGACGGAACAGGGGTGTTCCCGGCCCGTTGGTACGGGCCCGGAGGGTGGCACGAGAGGGGCGCCCTCGGTGGGGCGTCAGCCAGCGGCCGACTTCTTCTTGACGCTGAAGTGGCGGAAGAAGTCGATGATCTCCTGCTCGGCGACCTTCGCGTCCGTGGCGTCGGCGAACTCCGATTCGAGGAAGATGCCGCCACAAGACTCGCAGGTGTCGTAGTTCAGCGGGTGCTGACGATCACCACCGTCGACCCGTATGAGATCCACCTGGCACTCGGGACACTGGCCGGTGAGCGCTTCCGCGTCCACCTTGCCGCCCTGGCTCTCGAGCCCGGGAAGGTTGTTGTGGAGGAGGATCCGGTTGAGATCCGCGACGTCTATCCACAGCCCGCCGCACTCTCCACACTTGCGCAACGTCTCGTGGTCGCCTTCGAGATCGGCCATCTCGACGCTGCAACCGGGGCAATTCATGGGGTGGGTCATTCTCCTGTAGGGGGGAGCTACGCTCCCGTGGGGGGCGACCAGGGAAGCTGCCACCCCTGGGCGTTCAGAGAATGATAGGTCGCATGATTTTTGAGATGCAACCCGGCCGCTGCAATGTGTTCACGTGCGCAAACCTGGAGGCCCCCCAGGCTCAGGCCTTTACCCGGCGGATGTCGGCTCCCAGCTTGCGCAACTTGCGCTCCAGGCGCTCGTAGCCACGGTCCAGGTGGTAGATGCGCGCCACCTCGGTCTTCCCCTCGGCGCGCAGGCCGGCCAGGACGAGCGAGGCGCTGGCGCGCAGGTCCGTGGCCATGACGGGGGCCCCGGACAGCTTCTTGACCCCCTTCACCACCGCCGTGTGGCCCTGGATGGTGATGTCCGCCCCCATCCGGTGCAGCTCCGGCACGTGCATGAAGCGGTTCTCGAAGATGCTCTCCGAGATGACCGAGGTGCCGCTGGCCACCGTCATCAGCCCCATGAGCTGGGCCTGCATGTCCGTGGGGAAGCCGGGGTGCTCGGTCGTCTTCACGTCCACCGAGTCGACGACCTTGGGGGCCTTCACCCGCAGGCCCCCTTCCTCGGCGGTGATGGTGCAGCCCGTCTCGCGCAGCTTGAGGATGACGGACTCCAGGTGCTCGGGGACGGCGTGCTTCACCAGCACGTTACCGCCGGTGATGGCCGCTGCCACCATGAGCGTACCCGCCTCGATACGGTCCGGAAGGATGGCGTGATCCACCGGCTTGAGGGCGTCCACCCCGTCGATGGTGATGATGGAGGTGCCCGCGCCCTCGATGCGGGCGCCCATCTTGTTGAGCACCCGGGCGAGCTCCTCCACCTCGGGCTCGCGCGCGCAGTTCTCCAGCACGGTGCGGCCCTTGGCCAGCACGGCCGCCATCATCACGTTCTCCGTGCCCGTCACCGTGATGACGTCGAAGTTGACGGTGCCGCCCCTGAGCTGCTTCGCCCTGGCCTCGACGTAGCCCTCGGTGAGGGTGATGTCCGCGCCCAGGGCCTTGAGGCCCTTGAGGTGCTGATCGATGGGGCGGGCTCCAATGGCGCACCCACCCGGCATGGACACGCGGGCGCGGCCGAAGCGGGCCACCAGCGGGCCGAGCACCAGCACGGAGGCGCGCATCGTCTTCACCAGATCGTACGGGGCCTCGGGGGTGATGGGCCCCTCCACCGCCACCTCGCACACGTCCTTCTTGCGGCCGGTGAGCCGCTCGGTGCCGCAGCCCATGGTCTCCAGCACCTTGAGCATGGTCTTGACGTCCGCCAGGTCCGGCACGTTGCGGTAGGTGCTCTTGCCGTCCGCCAGCAGCGCCGAGGCGAGGATGGGGAGCGCCGCGTTCTTCGCGCCCGATACGTTCACTTCGCCCTGCAGCGGGCGGCCACCCTTCACGATGATCTTGTCCATCTGTCCCGTCTTACCCCTGTGGCCCGACGGCCACGGGCTGTGTCCCAAAAGCGAGGCGATCCCGCCGCTCCAGGTCCTTCTCCACCCGCGCGTCCTCGAAACCCGCGGCCTGGAGGAGTGCCACGAGGGCGGCTCCCTGCGTCTCGCCAATCTCCATTGCAAGCAGCCCGCCAGGTTTGAGGACACGGCGGGCCCCCTTGATGACCTCGCGGATGAGCACGAGCCCATCCGGTCCGCCATCCAGCGCCATATGGGGCTCGCGGCGCACCTCGGCGGACAGGCCTGGAATCTCCCCGGAGGCGATGTAGGGGGGATTGGACACCACCAGGTCGAAGCGGGCGTCCGGGGGCAGGGGGGCGTAGAGGTTGCCCTGCAGGATCGTCACCCGGTCCGCCACACCCAGGGCCTGGGCGTTCTCCCGGGCCAGCGCGCAGGCGTCCGGGGACAGGTCCGTGGCCAGCACCGTGGCCTGGGGCCGCTCGGCCGCGAGGCTGATGGCGATACAGCCCGAGCCGGTGCACACGTCCAGCGCGGTGCCGGGGCCGTCCTTGGGCAGCTTGTGCAGGGCGGCCTCCACCAGCAACTCCGTCTCCGGCCGGGGGATGAGCACCCGCGAGTCCACCTTGAAGGGGCGGTTGTAGAACTCCCGCACCCCGGTGAGGTACTGGGTGGGCTCGCCGGCCATGCGCCGCTCGATGAGGGCGCGGAAGGTCGCGAGCTCCTCCTTCTCCATCGGCCGGTCCAGGTCCACGTACAGGCGCACCCGGGTCGTCTTCAACACGTGGGCGAGCAGTACCTCGGTGGTGAGCCGGGGCGCGTCCACCCCTCGTTTCTCGAAGTGCTGCGTCGTCCAGGTGAGGACCTTGCGGATGGTCCAGGTTTCTCCACTCATGCGCTGGCGCCGGGGCCTCCACCCATCTGCTGCTTGAGGGCCTCGGCCTGATAGTGGGTGCGGCAGGCGGTGATGACGTCCTCGACGCCGCCGGACATGATGGCCGGCAGGTTGTGCACCGTGAGGCCGATGCGGTGGTCCGTCAGCCGGTCCTGCGGGAAGTTGTAGGTTCGGATCTTCTCCGAGCGGTCACCGGTACCGACCTGGCCCCGGCGCATGCTGTCGCGCTCGTTGCGGATGCGCTCCTGCTCGATCTCATAGAGCTTGGCGCGCAGCATGCGCTCGGCCATGGCCCGGTTCTTGGTCTGGCTCTTCTCCTGCTGGCACTTCACCACGATGCCCGAGGGCTTGTGGATGAGGCGCACCGCGGAGTCGGTGGTGTTCACGCTCTGGCCGCCCGAGCCCGTCGAGCGCATCACCTGCATCTCGATGTCGGCCGGGTTGAGCTTGATGTCCACGTCCTCCGCCTCGGGCATCACCGACACGGTGATGGTGGAGGTGTGGATGCGGCCCTGCGCCTCGGTGGCCGGCACGCGTTGCACCCGGTGCACGCCGGACTCGTACTTCATGTGGCTGTAGACGCCCTCGCCGGACAGCATGATGGTGACGTCCTTGACGCCGCCCACGCTGCCCGGGCTCATGTCGATGATCTCCGACTTCCAGCCCTTGCGGTCCGCGTAGCGGAGGTACATCTGCATGACCTCCTCGGCGAACAGGCCCGCCTCGTCACCACCGGCGCCGGCGCGGATCTCCAGGATGACGTTCTTCTCGTCGTTGGGATCCTTGGGCAGCAGGAGGATCTTCAGCTGCTGCTCCAACTCCTCGCGCTGCTGCTTGAGGCCGGGCAGGGCCTCGCGGGCGTAGGCCTTCTCGTCGGGGTCCGAGCTGCCAAGCCAGGCCTCGACCTCCTTCAGGTCGTCCACCACCTTGCGGTACGTGCGGAAGGTCTCCACCAGTTTCTCCAGGCCAGCACGCTCCTTGGAGACCTTCTGCAGCTTCGCGGTGTCGCTGATGATGTCCGGGTTGGACAGGTCGGCGGTGAGGCGCTCGAACTTCCGCTCCACCTCTTCGAGTTTGTCAATCATCGGTCTTGGGTCGGGGTTGTGCCCCGTTGTCCGGCCCCTGGCAAGGACGGACGGGGCCAAGAAATTCCGTGGACTTCCGGGCCGGGAGCGTGAAAAAAGGGCGATTCGCTGCCGCCAGTGCGGCCCACTTCCGCTAATACGGAGTACCAGAAGATGCCTGCCCAGAAGGGAAACCGCAGCAAGAAGAAGCTGTCCAATCGCGCTTCCTCGAAGAAGGCGTCGCTCAAGCGCCGCCGCGCTCGCGAGCGCCGCAAGTAGTTCGCCATCCGCCTCCTCTCCTGGTTGCCAGGGGAGGGGGCGAGCACCCCTTTCCTGCGCCGGTCTCCCTCTGGGGCGGGCCCGTCGGGGCAGCCTGAGGGTGGTCCCACCGAGCCCTCGGTGGGAGGAGTGACTCTTCCTTGCGCCCTGAAAGAGGCGGCGCGTAGATTGCCCCGCGAATTCATGGCCCGGGAAAAGGACAACATCGTACTCTCCGACGAGCACAACTCGCGCGGCATCGAATTGGCCGATCGCGGGTGGCTCGACGAGGCGATCAAGGAGTTCAAGAAGGCGATCGACCTCGACCCCGACTCCGCTCACGCGCACGACAACCTCGCCACCGTCTACGCCGAGAAGAAGCTCTTCCGCGAGGCCCTGGGCGAGTACCTCACCGCGCTGAAGCTGGAGCCGGAGAGCCCCACGGCTCATTACAACCTTGCCTGCTTCCTCTCCACGCATGCGGCGGAGATGGCGGTGGCCGAGTACCGCGAGGCCATCGAGCTGGATCCGGAGTACCCGGACGCGCACCTCAACCTGGGTCTCACCTACGCGGACCAGGGCCGTATCGAGGACGCCATGCGCGAGCTGCAGACGGCCATCGAGCTGGATCCGCAGGACGCCTTCCCCCGGCACGAGCTCGCCGCCCTGCTGATGGACGAGGGCGACTACCGCTCGGCCATCACCCAGCTCAAGGAAGTGGTCCGCCTGGACGCGGAGAACTTCGAGGCGCACCTGGACCTGGGCATCTGCTACGCCCAGAAGGGCTTCTACGCCGAGGCCGAGCGCTCCTACGACAAGGCGCGCGCCCTCAACGCCGAGGACCTGCTGCTCAACTACAACCTGGCCGCCCTCTACGCCCTCTGGGGCCGCCGGCCGGATGCGTTGACCTATCTGCAGAAGGCCGTGGCGGTGGATCGACAGAAGGTGCAGGGCTGGCTGGCCACGGATACGATGTTCGACTCGCTGAAGGGCGACCCCGAGTTCGAGGCGCTCTTCTGAGCGCCTGAGCTCTTCTTATGGAATGGGTCTTCCTCGGACTGGCCATCCTGCTGGTCCTGGCCAACGGGTTCTTCGTGGCGACCGAATTCGCCATCGTGAAGATCCGCCACACCCGCCTTCAGGCCCTGGCGGACGAGGGGCGGCCGGGTGCTGGCGCCGCCCTGAAGATGGTGGAGAAGCTGGATTCCTACCTGTCCGCCACGCAGTTCGGCATCACGCTCGCGTCGCTGGGCCTGGGGTGGCTGGGTGAGCCGGCGTTCGCCCACCTGCTGGAGCCGGTGCTGACGCGGCTGGTTCCGGAGGCGGCGGGCGTGGCGCTGGCCCACTCGCTGTCGGTGGCCATCGCCTTCGCCATCATCACCTTCCTGCACATCGTGGTGGGAGAGCTGGCGCCCAAGAGCCTGGCCATTCAGCGCGCCGAGGTGACGACCATCGCGGTGGCGCTGCCGATGCGGGTCTTCTACTTCGTCTTCTACCCGGCCATCTGGCTGCTCAACGGCGTGGCGGGCTGGGTGCTGAAGGCCTTCGGCCTGCACACCGCGCACGAGTCGCAGGAGGCGCACAGCGAGGAGGAGCTGCGTGTCATCCTCCACAGCTCGGCGCAGGCGGGGGCCATCACCACGGCGCGCGCGGAGCTGCTGGAGCGCTCGCTGGAGATGGCGCAGAAGACGGCGCGCCAGGTGATGGTGCCGCGCAACCAGGTGAAGTTCCTGGACATGGAGGAGCCGCTCGACAAGTGCGTCGCGGACGCGCGCGCCGCGGGCCATACGTGGCTGCCGGTGTGCCGGGGGAACATGGACGAGGTGGAGGGGGTGGTGAACGTGAAGGACCTCTTCTTCCTCCTCTCCAGGGGCGAGCTGCGCAGCCTGTCGCAGGTGCAGCGGCCGGTGCTGTACGTGCCGGAGCACGTGACGCTGGAGCAGCTGCTCAACGAGTTCCGCCGGCGGCGCCGGCAGACGGCCCTGGTGGTGGACGAGCACGGCGGAACGTCGGGGCTGGTGACCATCGCGGACGTGGTGGCCGAGGTGGTGGGCGACGTGGCCGAGCTCGGCCGGCGGGTGGACGAGGTGCGCTCTCTGCCGGGGGGTCGCTTCGAGCTGCCGGGCACGGCCCAACTGGATGACCTCGAGGACCGCCTGGACGTCTCGTTCGAGATCGATGACGAGGACGTCGAGGTGACGACGATCGCGGGCTACATCATGGCGAAGCTGGGCCGCATCCCGGAGAAGGGGGACTCGCTCAAGCTCGACATGTGGCGCATCCAGGTGGAGGAGGTGGAAGGCCCCCGGGTCGTCCGGGTAACGGTCGAGCCCCAGGCAGGCCCCAAACCCCCCGTAGCGGCGACGGCGGATGCTTGAGCCGCGCTCGATTGTTCGCGCCCCGCATGTCTTCCCCCTCGACGCTTCCCCTCCTTGAAACGCCGGGCCCGGCCGATTCCGGGCCCTCGTCCGTCCGCCTGGAGGCCGAGCCCTCCCGAGAGGCGGGGACGTCCGCCCGCCGGATGACGCTGGTGGATGGACTGCGCGGGTTCGCCGCGCTCGCCGTGGTGTTGCCGCATGCCGTGGGCCTCTTCACGTTCGCCGGGGCGGGCGTGGTATCCGAGTGGATGGTCCGCCTGGCGCACTTCGGGCACCGCGGCGTCGAGGTGTTCTTCGTGCTCAGCGGCTTCGTCATCGCCTTCTCGCTGCGCCGCACGCACCTGTCACCCCGGGGCATCGGCCAGTTCATCCTCCGCCGCTCGCTGCGCCTGGATCCGCCCTATTGGGTGGCCATCGGCCTGTTCTGTGGCTTCCTGCTCCTTCGCGGCGTGATGACCGGCAAGCCCGCGGGGTTGCCCTCGGTGCCCCACCTGCTCTCGCACCTGCTCTACCTGCAGGATCTCGTGGGCTATGGGCAGGTCAACGTCGCCTTCTGGACCCTCTGCATCGAGTTCCAGTTCTACCTGGCGTTCGCGGTGCTGCTGGGGCTCGCCCAGGCGCTCTCCCGCTGGTCGGGCCGCGAGGGCGCGCTGCCCCTGGTCTTCTCGGTCCTCTTCGTGCTGTCGCTCGCCTGGCCCACGGGCCTGCTGCAGATGCGGTCCCACGTGACGCACGTCATCTACCTGCCTCCCCACGTGTTCGTCTTCCTGGCGGGCGCACTGACGTGGTGGACGCTCGAGGGCCGACTGCCTCGCGCCGTCTGGTTCACCTTCGTGATCGGCCTGTGGGCCCTGTTCGCGTGGAAGCTCGACAGCCGCGTGTTCGTGACGGCCGCCACGAGCTCGCTCCTCTACGTGGCCGGACGGAGCCATCGGCTCTACTCCTGGCTCGCGGCACGGCCCTTCCAGTACCTGGGCCGCACCTCGTACAGCCTCTACCTCGTGCACGTGCCCCTGTGCCTGCTCCTGCTGTCCGTGAAGGTGCGCGTCGCTCCGCCCTCGGACCTGGCCGCCCTGGCGTTCCTCGGGGCCGTCTACGCCACGAGCATCGTCGCCGCCCACGTGCTGTACACCTGGGTGGAGGCGCCCTGTCTCGAGTGGACGAAGCGCCTCAAGCGCTGATCCCCACCGCGCGTTCCCCATCGACGGCTCCGAGTCTCCCTCCCCGGAGGTGAGCCGGAGCCCCTCGTCCCGTCAGACGTGTGACCCCAGGCCGCCCGCCTGCCCGGCGGCCGTGTCAGACCCTTCTGCTATGCCCGGGTTGCTCCAACGTGGGGCGAGAGGGCGGGCAGGGGCCTGAGCGGAGGTCGCCTCCGGAAAAAATCGAGGAGAGGTAGGGTCCATGTCCTCCCGGACGACCCCCCGGTCGTCAGGCCGGTGGGCGCCATGCTTGCCTGCTCGCATATCGTCACGCATGGCAGGGTCATGCTTGATCGGCTGAGATCCTGCGTGCTACTCGTCTGAACGCTCCGAGGCCGATTTTTCGGCCTCTGGCGCGATTCCTCCCTTGCCTGGACACCTTTCGGGAGCCCGTTTCACATGCGAATCAAGCGGCTGGACATCACCGGCTTCAAGTCGTTCATGGAGCGCAGCGTCTTCACGTTCGATGACGGAGTGACGGGCATCGTCGGCCCCAACGGCTGCGGCAAGTCGAACGTGGTGGACTCCATCCGCTGGGTGATGGGCGAGCAGAGCGCCAAGAACCTGCGCGGCCGCGGCATGGAGGACGTCATCTTCAACGGCTCGGAGTCCAAGCCGCCCCTGTCCATGGCCGAGGTGTCGCTCACCTTCCACGTGGACGAGACGGACACGCTCCCGGCCCACCTCTCCGGTCTCACCGAGGTGACGGTGACGCGCCGCCTCTTCCGCAGCGGCGACTCCGAGTACCTCATCAACAAGACGACGTGCCGCCTGCTGGACATCACCGAGCTCTTCCTCGGCACCGGCGTGGGCACCAAGGCCTACTCCATCATCGAGCAGGGCCGCGTGGGTCTCATCGTCTCCAGCAAGCCCGAGGACCGGCGCCACCTGATCGAGGAGGCCGCGGGCGTCACCAAGTACAAGTCGCGCCGCAAGGCCGCCGAGCGCAAGCTGGAGGCCACCCAGGCCAACCTCCTGCGCGTCACGGACATCACCTCCGAGCTGGAGCGCCGGCTCGAGAGCCTCTCGCGCCAGGCGAAGAAGGCGGAGAAGTACAAGAAGCTCAAGACGCGGATGCGGGAGATCGAGCTGCACTCGGCCTCGCACCGCTTCCTGGCCCTGCACGCCGAGGCCAAGGTGCTCCAGGAGAAGCTGGGCAGCGTGGGCGCCGAGGAGCGCGAGGGCCTGGAGAAGATGCGCGAGCTGGAGCTCGTCATCACCAACCGCCGCACCTCGCTGGAGGCCGAGACCGAGGCCCTGCAGAAGCTCTCCGCCGACGTGCACACGCTGGAGAGCGCCCTGCAGCGCGCGGACCAGGACCTGGCCTACTGGCGCAAGGACCTGGAGGAGACGACCGCCCGCGTCGCCCAGTCCGAGACCGAGCTCAACGCGCTCAAGGCCCGTCAGGCCGAGGTGGCCGAGACCATGGCCTCGCGCGAGGCGGAGCTCAGCTCCATCGCCGGCTCGTGGAAGGAGGACGAGGTCGCGATGAAGGTGGCGCAGGAGGAGCTGCGCCGGGTGAGCCAGCTGCAGACGGAGATCTCCCTGCGGCTGGAGCAGGAGCGCGCGGCGCTCGTCACCGTGGCCAGCCGGCTGGCCAACCACGAGAGCAACCTCGTCAACCTGGCCCGCCAGAAGACGGACCTGGAGGCCCGGCGTGCCCGCAACCGCGCCGAGGCGGACGCCCTGCGCGAGCAGGAGAAGCAGCTTGAGGATGTGCGCCAGCAGGTGGCCCGCCGGGTGGAGGACAGCCGCCACCTGTCGTTGGAGCTCGCCGAGCGCAAGGGCCACGAGGAGGAGGCCCTGATGCGCACGCGTCAGGCCTTCATGGAGAACGAGGTCCAGGTCATCGGCCTGCGCGAGGAGTTGAGCGACAAGCGCAGCCGGCTCGCCTCGCTGGAGGCGCTGCAGAAGGACTACGAGGGCTTCGACAAGGGCGTGCGCGCGGTGATGGTGCGCGCCGGCGAGGAGGCCCGCGCGCAGGGCATCTTCGGCCTGGTGGCCGACGTCATCTCCACCACGCCGCGCTTCGAGCGCGCGGTGGAGGCCGTGCTGGGCGAGCGGTTGCAGCACGTCGTCGTCGAGAGCCGCGACAAGGGCGTGGAGCTGGTGGAGTACCTCAAGGAGGCCGCGGAAGGCCGGGGCAGCTTCCTGCCCGTGCCCCCGCCCGAGCGCGTGCCCTCCGTGGTGCAGCCGGACATGTCCCGCGCCGGGGTGCTGGCGCTCGCCCTCGACGAGATGACGTGCGAGGAGTCGCTCCAGCCGGTGGTGAAGCTGCTGCTCGGGGACGTGGTCATCGTGGAGGACATCGCCTCCGCCAAGGCGTACGCGGAGGCCGAGGGCGGCAACTGCTGCACGCTCGTCACCCTGGACGGTGAGGTGTTCCGCCCGGATGGCACCATCATCGGCGGCGAGCGCGAGGGCGCCGCGGTGGGCGCCCTGCAGAAGAAACGGGAGATCGCCGAGCTGGCCGCCGAGGTGACCCGGGTCGAGGAGCGCTACAACGAGATCCTCACCCGGCACTACACCCTGCAGAAGCAGATGGGGGACTCGGAGGACGTCCTCAAGGGGCTGGCGAAGAACCAGCACGCCGAGGAGCTGAGCCTCGCCAGCCAGGAGAAGGACCTGCACAAGGCGAGCGAGGATCTGGCGCGGGTGCGCGACCGTCTCCGGGCGCTGGATGCCGAGGAGGAGCAGCTCACGCAGATGTACGACGGGCTGGCGCACGAGGAGGAGAACAGCCGGGGCGAGGTGACGCACGGACAGGCGGACCGCGAGGGCCGCGAGGAGCGCGTGAAGCAGCTGGTGGGCGAGCTGGAGTCGCTCCGGCAGCGGGCCGAGACGGCCACGAGCAACCTCACCAGCCTGAAGGTGAAGGTGGCCGCCGGTGGCGAGCGCGGCGAGTCGGCGCGCAAGGAGCTGGAGAGCCTGCTGGCCCAGAAGGAGGAGATGGCCGGCCGGGTGCGCAAGCTGGAGTCCACGGTGCGCGAGGGCTCGGCGCGGGTGGTGGAGTTCCAGCGCCGCATCACCGAGACGGAGGCGGAGCGCGCCAGGAAGGCCGAGGAGCTGCGTGTGGCCTCCGAGGGACTCGAGGCGCGGCGCACGGCCCATGCCGCGGCCTCGGGTGAGGTTCGCGAGCAGGACAACGTGCTGCGCGAGCTGCGCACGAAGCTGGATGGCCTCACCCAGGGCCTGTCGCAGATCACCTTGCGCGAGCGGGAGATCGCCCTGGAGCTGGAGCACCTGGTGGCGGGCATCCGCGAGCGGCACGGGATGGAGCTGCAGGAGGAGGTGCACCGCTACCACATGCTGCCGTCGCTGAGCGAGGAGGCGGAGCAGGAGCTGAAGGAGCTGCGCGCGCAGGTGGAGAAGATGGGGGAGATCAACCTCACCGCCATCGACGAGCACACGGAGCTGTCGCAGCGCTCGGAGTTCCTGCTGACGCAGAAGAAGGACCTGGCCGAGTCGATGGAGAAGCTGCAGGAGGCCATCCGCCGCATCGACGCGTCGAGCCGGGAGCGCTTCAAGCAGACGTTCGAGATCGTCAACGAGAAGTTCCAGGCCATCTTCCCGCGGCTGTTCGGCGGCGGCCGGGCGAGCCTGGTGCTGACGAACGAGGGGCAGGGTGGAGAGCCCGGCGTGGAGATCGTCGCGCAGCCGCCCGGCAAGAAGCTGCAGAGCATGAACCTGCTGTCGGGTGGTGAGAAGGCGCTCACGGCCGTGGCGCTCATCTTCGCCATCTTCCTCATCAAGCCGACGCCCTTCTGCCTCCTGGACGAGGTCGACGCGCCGCTGGATGAGGGCAACGTGGGCCGCTACAACGACATGGTGAAGGAGATGAGCAAGCAGTCGCAGTTCATCCTCATCACCCACAACAAGCGCACCATGGAGGTGGCGGACACGCTGTACGGCGTGACGATGGAGGAGCCGGGTATCTCCAAGCTGGTGAGCGTGAAGCTGCGCGAGGCCAAGGCCGCCAACGACAACATCACCGCAGCGTAATCACTCTCCCCGCGGAGCCCGCAAAGAAGAAGGCGCGGAACCTGATTCCAGGTCCCGCGCCTTCTTCGTTTCAGGCCCGGGTGCTCAGGCCGGAGCGCGGACTACTTGCGCTCCTTGGGGCAGGCACCCTGGTCGGCGGCGAGGCGCTTCTGGGCGTTGTTCAGGTCCTGCTCGGTGTTGCCGATGACCACCTGGGTCTTCGTCTCGACCTCGGCCCAGGCCGGATCCTTGGCCTTGAGCTCCTGGGCGAGGGCCAGGGTGGCCTGGTCGACCTTGAGCTGGGAGTCGATGGCGTTGACCCAGCCTTGCGCGGAGTCGACGAGCGCCTTGCATTTGGCCTTCAGCTCGTCGACCAGCTTCCAGTCCTTGGTCTTCTGGTACCTGGTGACGATGGCGTCATAGGCCTCGGCGGCGTTGGCGCGGGCGCCGAAGGCGACGGCGGCATCGGCGGAGCGCTGGTTGCGCTCCAACTCGAGCTGGAAGAAGCGCAGCTCGGGCGGCAGGTCCGCGGCGGGCGTGGTGGCCCGCGAGTTGAAATGGACGAAGCGGTAGGGGAACTTCAGCTGGTCCACATCCAGCTGCGCCGGCACGGCCATCATCTTGGCCTGGAGGCAGGCGGCGAGCTGGTCACCCTCGGGGGTTCCCGTCGGGTCGAACGTGATGTTGGTGGCGGTCGCCGAGCCCTTCGCCAGCTCCACGTTGGCCTTGAGGATGGGCGCGGTCTTCTCGCCGAAGCCCGCGTAGCACTCGCACCAGGAGGACTGGGCGAGCCGCACGTTGCCCGAGAAGTCAGAGCCCGGGTTGATGCCGAACTTGACGCTGGGGCTGTTGGTCGCCTCGTGGATGAAGGAGCTCTCGGACTCCACCGGCTGCGCGCCCTTGGGCAGGGCGGTGATGGGCACGCGCGCGTTCACCACGTTCTGCACGCACGTGGTGCCCTCGGGGGTGAGGTTCTCTCCGGAGACGGCGTGGGTGCCGCCCTGGTCGTTCACGGTGGTCTTCACGATCACGCGGGTGGTGTCGGCTTCACCGCGGGACTTCGGGTCCACCAGGCACTCCATCACCTCGGGACGGATGGAGAGCATCGCGCCCACGAGGACGCCCTGGTTGACGGGTTGGGGCAGGGCGAGCGGCTTGGACTGGCACACCGCCAGATCGAACGGCGGCTGGTTGGTGATGCGCATCCGCTCCTCCTTGGTGGTCGGGCCCTGCGGCTTCTTCTGGGCCTGATCCTGGGTGGCGCAGCCACCCGCGGCGAGGAGGACGGAGGCAATGGCGAGACGGCGCATCATGCTTGGGAGCTCCCTTGGGGTTGGGACAGCGGGGGCCTCATTTATCAAGACCCTCGGCGTTCTTGAGATCCTTCAACCGCAGACCGTTCTTCTTGAGCAGACGGTAGAGGCTTTGCATGGACAGGCCGGTGTGCTGCTCGGCCGTCTTCATGTCGAAGTTGGACACGCGCATGACCTCGGCGAAGTAGAGGCGCTCGAAGTCGGCCACCACCCGATCCTTGGCCTCGTGGTAGGGCATGCCCGTCACCAACGCGGCCACGCTGGTGGTGGGCTGCTGGCCCTCCATCTTGCGCTGGGGCTGGGCCATGAAGTCCAGCCAGCTGACGTTGCCCGTCTCCTGCATGAGGGCGCCGCGCTCCAGCACGTTGCGCAGCTCGCGCACGTTGCCGGGCCAGTCGTAGCCCTCGAAGAGGGCGAGCGTCTGGGGGGTGAGCTCGAAGGAGGACTTGATGCCGCGCAGCAGGGACTGCGCCAGCACGGGGATGTCCTCGCGCCGGGTGCGCAGCGGGGGCAGGCGCACGCGCGCCACCGCCAGCCGGTAGTAGAGGTCCGCCCGGAAGCGGCCCTGGCGCACGTCCTCCTCGAGGTTGCGGTGCGTGGAGGCGATGACGCGCACGTCCACCGGCACCGGCGCTCCGTCCAGAGAAGGCACCTCGCGCGACTCCAGCACGCGCAGCAGCTTGGGCTGCAGCGACAGGGGCAGCTCGCCCACCTCGTCCAGGAAGAGGGTTCCGCCCTGGGCCGCCTCGAAGACGCCCTTGGCGCCCTTCTCCTCCTCCTCGCTGTTGGAGCGCAGGCCGCCGAACAGCTCTCGCTCGGCCTTCTCCTCGGTGATGAGGTTGCAGTCCACCACCTTGAAGGGGCCGTGCCGCCGCATTGAGTGCTGGTGCACGGCGCGCGCCGCCAGCTCCTTGCCGGTGCCCGTCTCGCCCTCGACGAGCAGGTTCATGTCCTCGCGGGCGATGCTGCGCAGCTGCGCGAAGACGACGCGCATCTTCTCCGAGGTGCCCACCAGCCCCCCGAAGGCGTCCGCTCCGCCCGTGACCTCCACCTCCGTGGCGCGCGACTCCTGCTTGATGGCCAGCTTCGTCTTGCCCAGCTGCACCTTGTCGCCCGGTTGCAGCAGCACCTGCATGACCTGGTGGCCATCCAGGAAGGTGCCGTTGCGGCTGCCCAGGTCGCGCAGGATGATGCCCTGTGCCGTGCGCTCCAGCTCCAGGTGCCGCCGGCTCACCGTCTGGTCGCTGAGCACCAGATCGCTGGCCGGGTCCGAGCCCACGCGCAGCAGCGCATCCTGCGTGGTGACCTTCTTGCCCTTGTCCGGGCCAGCCACCACATCCACCGTCCACTCACGCACTTGAATCCGTGTCGAGCGGGCGTCGCCCGTCTTCGCGGTGAGCGTGACCTCCGGCCTGTCCTCGATCATTGGCGTAGACCCTCCACCCGGGCGGCGGAGGGGTAGCTCCGCCTGCGACGCGGGAGTTTCCTGTTTATGGGTCTTGGTGGGGCTTGGGCAAGCTTTAGTGCTCCCCGGGTGAGGGTATTCAAGAGAGCAGACGCTCGGTGAAGTCCCCCTCATGCCAGAGGACGCGGAGCCGATTCGGGGTGGGGGAGAAGCGCACGCGGGCGAGCGCCTGACGCAGAGCGGGGCCACCCTCCAGTCTCACGACGAGTTCATCGGTGGAGGGTTTCTCCCTGTGTGGGGCCGCTCGCACATGCAGTCTGGCCGACATCCTGGCGAGCCGCGTCAGCACGTTGGGTACAAAAGGCCGGCGGCGCACGCGCGGGCCGGTCCGGCACGTTTCACGGACCGCGAGTGAAGACAATCGTCCCCCCGGAATCCAGCTCCGGGCGTGCGCCAGCCGTCCGGTGGTCGCTAGTACCTGGCCGGCGAGTCGCTGGCCGGGAAGGACTCCTTGGACTCCTCGTCCACGATGTCATCCTCACCCCGGCCCCCGGAGCTCACCTGGGCATTGGTCTGCCCGCCGGAGATCCGGCCCGAGGCACCGCCCTTCTTGCCCACGGCCTTCTGCTCACTTCCGGCCTGGACGCCCTCGGTCCGGATCAGCCGCGCGCCGAGCAGGTTCTTCGCGCGCTCGGCCAGATCGCGCTGGGCCTCCTGGTAGTCACGGAAGAAGTCCACCAGCTCCTGGTCACCGCTCTGCTCGGCGTCCTGGATGTACTGGCCCACCTCCGAGGCCCCCTGGAGACAGTGATAGAGCACGCTGATGACGTCGTAGTTCTCGTCCTTCGTGCCCGTGACCTGTTCCCCTGCCTCTGCCATCGTCCACCTCCGTGCGTGAGGGTTTGCTCCAGGCAACCTGCTCACGGCGAAGGAGGGGTGCCCATGGGGCTCGGCGGGCCGCCTGCCCCAGGGAACGCCAGGGGGGCTCAGGCCAGCAGCGGATCGAGCCGGCCCTCGCTCTCCAGGCGGGCCAGGTCGCTGTAGCCACCCACGTGGGTGTCGCCGATCCAGATCTGCGGGACGGTCCGCTGGCCGCCGCTCATCTCCACCAGCTTCGAACGCATCTCGTCGTCGCCGGTGACGTCCAGCTCCTCGTACTTCACGCCCTTGCGCGTCAGCAGATCCTTCGCCCGGACGCAGTAACCGCAGTAGGTGGTGGTGTAGATTTTGACGGGCTTCACGCGTGTCCTCCCTCGTGTCTTCCCCCAAACTAAGAGGGAAGGGGACGCCGTGCCACCCGATGGATGCCCGCTGGCTGCCCGGAAACGCGAACGGCCCCCGATTCCACGAGGGAACCGGAGGCCGTCGGGAGAACCGGAGCGCGGCGGGTGCCACGCTCCGATGCTCGGGCGGGACTACATGCCCATGCCGCCCATACCACCCATGCCGCCCATGCCGCCCATACCACCGGCGGCGCCAGCGCCCTCCTTCTCCTCCTTCGGGCGCTCGGCCACCATGGCCTCGGTGGTGAGCATGAGGGAGGCAACGGAGGCCGCGTTCTGCAGCGCGTAGCGGCTCACCTTGGCCGGGTCGATCACGCCCGCGGCCAGCAGGTCCTC
Source organism: Archangium violaceum (assembly GCF_016859125.1). Taxonomy (NCBI): domain Bacteria; kingdom Pseudomonadati; phylum Myxococcota; class Myxococcia; order Myxococcales; family Archangiaceae; genus Archangium; species Archangium violaceum. Next base: position 7,866,615 of record NZ_CP069338.1, read on the forward strand.
GTAGACGCCGGTGGCGGCGTTGAAGCCGAACGAGCCGGTGCCCTCCTTGACCTTGTTCACGATCACGCTGCCCTCGAGACCGCCGTTGGCGACGATCTGACGCAGCGGCTCCTCGACCGAGCGGCGGATGATGTCCACGCCGAACTTCTCACCGGCCTCGACCTTGAGGGTCTCCAGCACCTTGGAGCAGCGCAGCAGGGCCACGCCACCACCAGGGACCACGCCCTCCTCCACGGCGGCGCGGGTCGCGTTGAGGGCGTCCTCCACGCGAGCCTTCTTCTCCTTCATCTCGGTCTCGGTCGCGGCGCCCACGTTGATGACGGCCACGCCGCCCACCAGCTTCGCCAGACGCTCCTGGAGCTTCTCGCGATCGTAGTCGCTGGTGGTCTCCTCGATCTGGGCGCGGATCTGCTTCACGCGCGCCTCGATGTCCTTCTGCGCGCCCGCACCGTCGACGATCGTGGTGTTGTCCTTGTCGATGGTGATGCGCTTGGCCCGGCCCAGATCCTGGAGGGTCAGCGTCTCCATCTTGATGCCCAGCTCCTCGGCGATCATCCGGCCGCCCGTCAGGGTGGCGATGTCCTCGAGCATGGCCTTGCGACGGTCACCGAAGCCCGGCGCCTTCACCGCCGCCACGTTCAGCACGCCGCGGATCTTGTTCACCACCAGGGTGGCCAGGGCCTCGCCCTCGATGTCCTCGGCGATGATCAGCAGCGGCTTGCCGGAGCGGGCCACCTGCTCGAGGATGGGCAGCATGTCCTTCATCGACGAGATCTTCTTCTCGTTGATGAGGATGAGGGCGTCGTTCAGCACGACCTCCATGCGGTCCGGATCCGTCACGAAGTACGGAGAGAGGTAGCCGCGGTCGAACTGCATACCCTCGACCACGTCCAGGGTGGTGTCGAGACCCTTGGCCTCCTCCACCGTGATGACGCCCTCCTTGCCGACCTTCTCCATCGCATCGGCGATGATCTGACCGATGGTGGTGTCGCCGTTGGCGGAGATGGTACCGACCTGGGCGATCTCCTTCTTGTCCTTGGTCGGCTTGGCCAGGTTCTTCAGCTCGGCCACGATGGCGGCCACGGCCTTGTCGATGCCGCGCTTGATGTCCATCGGGTTGTGACCGGCGGCCACCAGCTTCGCGCCCTCGCGGAAGATGGCCTGGGCCAGCACGGTCGCGGTGGTGGTGCCGTCACCGGCCACGTCGGAGGTCTTCGAGGCAACCTCCTTCACCATCTGCGCGCCCATGTTCTCGAACTTGTTCTCGAGCTCGATCTCCTTGGCGACGGTCACGCCGTCCTTGGTGATCGTGGGCGAGCCGAACGACTTCTCGATCACCACGTTGCGGCCCTTGGGCCCCAGGGTGACCTTCACCGCGTCGGCCAGGATGTTCACGCCGCGCAGGATGGACTCGCGCGCGCGAACGTCGAAAAGAATGTCCTTCGCCATATTGGTTGATTCCTTTTGGGTAGAAAGAGGAGGAGAGCAGGGGGATTACTTCTCGACCACGCCGAGCACATCCTCCTCACGCAGGATGAGGTGCTCCTCGCCGTCGAGCTTGATCTCCGTGCCCGCGTACTTGCTGAAGAGGATGGTGTCGCCAGCCTTGATGTCCAGCGGGCGCACCTTGCCGTCCTCGAGCACCTTGCCATTGCCGACCGCGACCACGTGGCCCTCGAGCGGCTTCTCCTTGGCGGTCTCCGGGATGTACAGACCACCCTTGGTCTTGTTCTCCTCGGCCACGCGCTTGACGATCAGACGATCCTGCAGGGGACGAATCTTCACGGTTTGTCTCCTTCCGATGAGGCGCTCCGGGGTCCGGAACACCCGTTGGGGTTGGAATAGGGCTTCGGGGCCCAGGCGATTGGCACTCGTACCTCATGAGTGCTAACCACCAAGCGCGCGGGATAATAACCAGCGAAGTCGACCCGTCAAGCGAGCCCATCCCCAAGGGCCGGGTACCGCCAACCCCCCGTCACAACTTGGTTTTTCGACTCTGTCTTCCCGTGGACGTCCCATGCCGGGAGTGCGTCCGGGGGAGCCGTTTCTGGCAGTCACCCGGGTCGAGTGCCAGCGTAAGTGCCCGGAATGACTGGAGGTCTTTTTGCGGAGTGGGGGGGCCGTTGGTAACTTTTTCATGGCGTCCCCGGCCCGTTTCTTCCCCGGGGACGAGGGAGGTCGAGAGTCCATGAGTCAACTGGTGACGGCCCCGTCGTTGAAGGAGTTCTTCAAGGCGTTGTTGGAGGAAGTCATCCGGCGCCAGAAGATCGCGGTCGCGGAGACGACCGAGTTCTATCTGGTGAACCTGCTGGCCGAGTTCGCCTGCTCGGACAACCTGTTCAGCAAGGGACAGGACGGGCGCCAGGAGCAGGAGCCGCTGGCGATGCTCTACCACCGCGCGCTCCAGCAGCAGCGCGACGAGCGCATCCGGACGCTGCGGCGGCTGGGGGATGTGTCGCTCTACCAGGCCGGCTTCTTCTCGGGCGCGCTGCGCGAGGGGCCGGTGGGGCAGGACTACTACATCCAGATGGGCGGTGCGGCGTACGCGCAGGTGGCGGATCTGTCCCCCGCCGCGGGCTTCGCCGGCGTCTACCGCGAGCTGTGCTCGAAGTTCCGCGCGTTGGTGGATGTGCTCGAGGAGATCGCCGCGCGGGGGCTGGTGCAGAACGGCCCCACGGGTACCCTCAAGGTGTACGAGAGCTGGGTGCGCACGGGCAACGACCGGCTGGAGCAGGTGCTCGTGGACGCCGGGATGGTGTGGCCCAAGGGGCTGCCGAACTGAGCCGGGGAGCCACCGCATGATCAGCCGCGTTCAGGCGCACCTGGAGGCCATCTACGGGATTACCTGCGCCGCCCGGGCGGAGGGCTTCGTGGTGGACACGGAGGCCGCCGTCCAGCTCGGCGCCAGCGGGCGCGCCGATGAGGAGCTGCTGGTGCTCGCGGGGGAGGGGGAGCTGGAGCTCGCCCTCTACCTCTCCCCCTCCCTCCTGCGCCGCCTCGAGCCCTACGAGAGCGGCCCGGTGGCCTCGCTGCTGGAGCGAGAGCTGGATGGCTTCTGCCAGCTGGCCGAGGGCGTCTCCCACTTCGTCTATGTGGTGCACACGGCCGTACATGAGCGTACCGTGTCCCTATTGGAGCTGGAGGCTCAGGCGGAGGTGGACAAGTTCGCCCTGTGCCTGCTGCACCGGTGGGGGGACGGGGTCGGGGTGTGGGCGGAGGAGCTGCGGCGGCGGCTGTTCGACCGGGTATCCTACCGGGAGAGGCTGACGCCGACGGAGCGCTGGCGGTACGAGGAGGCCAATCGGCTGTCGCGCAACTTCTGTTCCCGGCTGATGAGGCACGTGGCGGGCCGGAGGCTGGAGCGGCTGTTGTCCGACCTGCGTTACGCGTACCGGTTGGGCGCAGAAGCCAAGCTGCGGCACTTCGCTCAAGTCTCCTGAACGCCGGGCGCGGGCATCGGTTACCTTGTGGGCGTCATGCCCCGTGAGGCGTCCGCCGGAGGAGTCGTTGTCCGAGAGCAGGGGAGCGAACTGGAGGTGGCCGTCATCCGGCCCCACGGTCGCTCCCTGTGGGCGCTTCCCAAGGGACACGTGGACCCCGGAGAGTCACCCGAGCAGACGGCCGTCCGTGAGGTGTGGGAGGAGACGGGCCTGAGGGCCACGCTCATCGCGCCGCTGGGGGAGATCCGCTACGTCTACCAGTTCCGCGGCCAGCGCATCTTCAAGCGCGTCCACTTCTTCCTGTTCCGCTACCAGTCCGGGGTGCTGGGAGACATCCAGCACGAGGGGCACCGGGTGGAGGTGGACGAGACGCGCTGGGTTCCGCTGGTCCGGGTCGCGGCCATGCTGGGCTACAAGGGCGAGAAGGCCATCGCCGCGCGCGCGGCCAGGATGCTGCTGCGCGCGGGGGCCACCCTCGCCCTGTCCGGGGTACGCCCGGAGGGCTCCGGGGACTAGGCGCCGTTGGCCTTCTGCTCGGCGGAGGAGTACTTGCCGGTGAGGGCCTCGCGCACGTCGCGGTCGAACTTCACCCGGCCGGTGGCGACCTCGCGCAGCGAGAGCACGGGGGGCTTGTTCTTGGAGATGTCGATGATGGGGCGGGCGCCGGCCATGAGCTGACGGGCGCGCTTGGCCGCCAGCAGCACGAGCGCGAAGCGGTTGTCGACCAGGGGGAGGCAGTCTTCGACTGTGACGCGAGCCATGGTGGAAAAGGTCCTTCGCTGGATTCTGCGGTAAGGGACTGAACCTAAAGAGTGACTCCCATCGAGTCAAGGAAGGATGGCGTCGCCCCCCGGTCCAGGGGAGGAGTCCCGGCGCCCGTCAGCCCGTATGGTAGGCTGGACGGCTCTCAACGGGGGTGCTGGTCGATGCTTGGAGTCTCATCCGAAGACACTCTGCCCCGGCTCTGGCCCTCGCCGACCCACGAGGAGGTCGACGCCATCGTGCGCACGTCGGACCCGGTCGTCCGCAACCTGCGCATCACCCAGGCGTACCATGACCTGTCGGTCGCGCTCTCCGGCCTGTTCGGGGTGAAGAATGTCAGCTGGTGCGCCCACGCCACGTGGGCCTCCAAGACGGCCGGCGGCTTCATCCGGAAGGAGGAGGTCCCGGAGCTCCTCGGGCACTTCCTGGAACGGGCGGATGCGACGACGCGGGGCTTCAGCAACCAGCCGCGTTTCCAGACGCAGACGCTGAACCTGGGATTCAGCCTTCCGACGGTCGGCCTCCAGACGGTGCTCACCCGGACCATCGAGCGCATCGCGGACGACATCGCCCACCACATCGCCCGGGGCAATGTGCTCGTCTTCGCGGAGCTCGGCCCCCTCTATGTGGAGATGCTCGCGCGATTCGGTGGCGGTGCGCCCCCTGAGCAGGACGCGTTGAACGGGCTCCTGGCGCGCCTGCGCCCCGGGCCGGTGGACCAGGGCGGTCAGGAGCTGCTCATCCAGGCCTTCACCCACTACCACCAGGCGCTGCACGCGCAGGAGCCGAAGGCCCGCGCGGAGCTGATCTTCCTGGCCAATGCGCTGGTCGGGTTCCACGAGCAGGCCCGCCTGCAGGAGGCCATCGTCGCCGCACTGAACGCCCCCTTCCGGGACGTGTTCCTGCAAGAGCTGTCCGTCTCCTTGGGACTGCGGGTCTCCCTGCGAGGTGCGTCGGGGCAGGGCCCGGGGTTGGAGGTGGGGGTGCGCGCACTCTTCGAGCCGCTCTCTCGATGGTTCGAGCGGCTGTGGCGCGAGCTGTCCACCCGGGCCTTCATGCGCATCGAGCTGCCCGACGTGGCACTCAAGCTGGGCGAGGACATCCCGGCGCTCACCGCCGAGCGGGACTTCCCCCCCGAGCTCAACACGCTCACCCACCCAGGGCTCATGGCGCTGCTCGCCCGGCTGGACCGGACCCCCAATGACACCCAGGGGAGCGCCGCGCGGGACTGGGGCAACCTGAACGATCGGATGAACTACATCGTCGATCTCTTCCGCACGCGGCAGCAGGATCGGCTCCTCTACGATCAGCCCTTCACATACCTCCAGGTGGAGTCGTTCCGGCAGGGGCGGGTGCCTCACGGGCGGCTCTGAGCCAACATGCATCGTCTCCTTCCTCTGTTCGCCACCTTCGTCCTGTGTTCCCTCGCCTGTGAGCGGAAGTCCCCGCCGCCTTCGGCTCCGGCTCCTGCCGCCGCCACCTCGGAGCGGAAGGCCCCCACCGACGAGGGGCCCATCGTCGTCGGCACGCTGGGGAGCCTCACGGGCTCGGAGGCCTCGTTCGGCACGGTGGTCCGTGACGGCATCCTGTTCGCCGTGGAGCAGGTGAACGCCGCGGGCGGAGTGAAGGGCCGGCAGGTCGAGGTCCGCTCCTACGATACGCAGGGCAAGCTCGAGGAGTCGGTGGCCGCGGCGAAGCGCCTCCTCACGCAGGACCGGGTGGTGCTCCTCCTGGGAGATGTGACGTCGTCCGGCTCGCTCGCCATCGCGGACGCGGTGCAGGCGGCGCGAGTGCCCATGGTGACGCCCTCGGCCACCCACCCGGACGTGACGAAGAAGGGCGACTTCATCTTCCGCACCTGCTTCATCGACCCCTTCCAGGGTGGCGCCATGGCGCGCTTCGCCCGGGAGAACCTGAAGCTCGAGCGCGTGGCGGTGCTGCACGACAGCAGGAACGCCTCCTCGCTCGGGCTGAGCGAGGCCTTCACCGAGGCCTTCAAGAAGCTGGGCGGGACGGTGGTGGCCGTGGAGAGCTACTCCAAGGGCGATACGGACTACCGCGCGCCGCTGCTGGCGGTGAAGAAGGCGAAGCCCCAGGCGCTGTACCTGCCGGGCTTCTACAGCGAGGTGGGTGTCATCGCCCGCCAGGCACGTGAGATGGGACTGACGCAGCCTCTGCTGGGCGGCGATGGTTGGGAGTCGGACCGCCTCTTCGAGCTCGCGGGCGGCGCGCTCGAGGGCTCCTACTACTCGTCGCACTACGCCGAGGACAACCCCGCGCCCGAGCTCCAGCGCTTCATCACCTCGTTCCGGGAGCGCCATGGCCGCTCTCCCGAGGCCGCCTCCGCGCTGGGTTATGACGCGGCGAAGGTGGCGCTCGCGGCCATCGAACGGGCGAAGTCCCTCTCGGGCCCGGACATCCGGGACGCGCTCGCCAGCACGAAGGCGCACCCGGGCGCCACGGGCACGCTCACCCTGGACGCGGACCGCAACCCGGTGAAGCCCGCGGTCATCCTCACGATTCGAGAAGGCCAGCGTCGCTTCGCCGCCGCCGTGACGCCCTGAGCTCCGACGCATCGCGGCAAGTGCGCCGAAGGCAGGTGCTCGTTTCCAACGGCGAACATCCGCACTCCGGAAGGGGATGACGGGTGGTCCGGAGTGCGGATGTTGGGATCGCACTCCGGGAGGTTTGAATGGTGGATGTCCGCGACGACGCGATGGCGTCGGAAGGCTCCGTGTCGAAGGTCGTGTTGATTGCCTCGGTGGCCGCCGTGGGGGGCTTCCTGTTCGGTTTCGACACCGCCGTCATCAATGGCGCCGTCGGCGCCCTGCAGTCGACCTTCCAGGTGGGGGACGCGGCCATCGGTCTCTCGGTGTCCTCGGCGCTCTTCGGCTCGGCCATCGGGGCGTTCGTGGGCGGGCAGATGGCGGATCTGCTGGGCCGGGTCCGGACGATGGTGGTGGCCTCGGTGCTCTTCTCCGTGAGCGCACTGGGCTCGGGGCTGGCCTTCGGGCTCTGGGATCTCAGTGTGTGGCGCCTGGTGGGAGGCGTCGCGGTGGGGATCGCCAGCGTCATCGCCCCCGCGTACATCGCGGAGATCTCCCCGGCCCATCTGCGGGGACGGCTCGGTTCGCTTCAGCAACTAGCCATCGTTATCGGCATCTTCTCGGCGCTGCTCGTGGACTACGGCATCGCCGCCGGGGCCGGCGGTTCCGCCGAGAATCCCTTCTGGCTGGAGCTCCCGGCGTGGCGGTGGATGCTCCTGTCCGAGCTCCCCGTTGCCCTCATCTATGGCGTGGGCGCCCTCATGATTCCCGAGTCCCCCCGCTACCTGGTCGCGAAGCATCGCGACGAGAAGGCGCGGGACGTGCTCCGCACCATCGTGGGGCGTGCCGCGGAGGCGAAGGTGAACGAAATCCGCCAGACGCTCTCGGCGGAGCACTCCGGCCGGTTCGCGGACCTCCGGGGGCGGCTCGGTCTGCTCCCCATCGTCTGGGTGGGCATTGGTCTGTCCGTCTTCCAGCAGTTCGTGGGCATCAACGTCATCTTCTACTACTCGAGCGTGCTCTGGCAGGCGGTCGGGTTCTCGGAGAGGGACTCGCTGGCCATCACCGTCATCACCAGTGTCACCAACATCGTCACCACGTTCATCGCCATCGCCACGGTGGACCGCTTCGGGCGCAAGCCGCTGCTCATCGTGGGCTCGGTGGGCATGTCGTTGACGCTCGGGACGATGGCGTACGTGTTCGGTACGGCCGGAGTGGACCCCGCGGGCAATCCCGCCCTGCAGGGAGCGGCGGGGCCCGTTGCCCTGGTCGCCGCCAACCTCTACGTCTTCTGCTTCGGCCTGTCCTGGGGGCCCGTGGTGTGGGTGCTGCTCGGGGAGATGTTCAACAACCGCATTCGAGGCCACGCGCTGGCGCTCGCTGGCTCGGCGCAGTGGGTCGCCAACTTCATCGTCTCCTCCACGTTCCCCGGCTTGCGGACGGCCGGCCTGGGGCTGGCGTACGGCCTCTACACGGGCGCCGCGGTGGTTTCGCTCATCTTCGTGCTCGTCTTCATCCGGGAGACCAAGGGCAAGGAGCTGGAGGAGATGTAGCCGCCCGCCGGGTGTTCAGTTCTCGAGCGAGGGCTCGTCCGGGCAGGCGTGGCTCCCTGGCTGCCCCCCGGGCGTACCGGACGGGGGCTCCGACGAGAAAAAGGGCCCGTTCCTAGGTTTGCCGCATGGACACGCGACACCCCAACCACCCCGGGGACATGGGAATCGACGCCTCGCTCGCGGAGCGGAACCGGACAGCGGACGAGATCAACGCCCGTGGCCGGGCCATCGAGGTGTTGCTGGATGCCGGTGTGCCGTTCCTGGTGGGAGGCGCCTATGCCTATGCCACCTATACGGGCATCTACCGGGACACGAAGGATCTGGACCTGTTCCCTCGCAAACGAGACGCGGAGCGGGCGCTCTTGGAGCTGGAGAAGGACGGCTGGCGCACCGAACGAGCCGACGAGGCGTGGATCTACAAGGCCTACCGGGGCGAGTACTTCGTGGACTTCATCTTCTCCTCCGGCAATGGCGTGGCCTCGGTGGACGACGAGTGGTTCGTCCACGCGAGGTCCGCCTCCGTCTTCGGCCACCCGTGTCTCGTCGCGCCGGCCGAGGAGATGATCTGGTCCAAGGCCTTCGTGAACGAGCGTGAGCGGTACGACGGCGCGGACATCAACCACCTCATCCTCAAGATGGGCAGGGGCCTGGATTGGGCGCGGCTGCTCCGGCGCTTCGACCGGTACTGGGAGGTGTTGCTCAGCCACCTGATGATGTTCCGCTTCGCCTACCCGTGCGAGCGCGACCTGATTCCCGTGTGGCTGATGACGGAGCTCATGTCGCGCACGCTCGACACCCTCAAGGAAGGCAACTGGGACGAGCGGTTGTGTCGCGGCAACCTCATCTCGAGGGTGAATTACGCGGTGGACATCCATCATTGGGGATACGGCGACGGCCGGTCCTGGGACGAGCGAGAGCGAGAGAAGGGGGAGGCACGTGGCGCGGGACGCGAACTCGAAAATACGGCTGGCGGCGGTCGGTGATCTGCACTGCCGGGAGGATCAACACGGCCGGTTTCGTCAGCTCGTCAAACAGATCAACGCGGAAGCGGACGTGCTGTTGCTGTGCGGGGATCTGACGGATCGAGGCATGGTGGAGGAGGGCAAGGTGCTCGCCGAGGAGCTGTCGGCCCTGCGGGTGCCGGCGGCGGCGGTGCTCGGCAACCATGACTACGAGCACAACCAGGCGAAGGAGATCTGCGGCGAGCTATCACGGGCGGGGGTGCACGTCCTCGATGGGGACCACTTCATCTTCGAGAAGGTGCTGGGCGTGGCCGGGGTGAAGGGCTTCGGCGGCGGCTTCGGCAACGCCACGCTGCAGGCCTTCGGCGAGGGGCAGACGAAGTCCTTCGTGCAGGAGGCGGTGCACGAGTCGCTCAAGCTGGAAGCGGCGCTCAGCCACCTGGACACCCCGAAGAAGGTGGTCATCATGCACTACTCCCCGGTGCCGGAGACGCTGGAGGGCGAGAACATCGAGATCCGCCCCTTCCTCGGGACGAGCCGCCTGGCGATGCCGGTGGACCACTATGGGGCGGAGGCCGTCTTCCACGGCCACGCACACCATGGCGCGCCCGCCGGAAAGACGAAGAGCGGCATCCCCGTCTACAACGTGGCGATGCCGCTCCTGACGAAGATGCACCCCGAGCAGCGCTTCCTGCTGCTCGAGGTGTGAGGCGGGGGCTCAGGGCGCGCTGTTCGCGGCCGGCCCGGCGTCCAGGAGATCCGTCAGGGTCAGCGGCAGCGCGTCGAGGGCCGACTTGTCCAACTCGAGCACGTCCTCGGACGAGCCGCGGGCCCACACGCGCTGCGGGTTGCCCTTCACCGGGTTGCCGATCCTCAGCCGGGCGATGAGCTGGCCGCCGCCGTCCATCAGCGACACGCCCCGGGACGTGTCGCTGATGCCATAGCGGGCCCAGTTCTTCGGGTTGGCCTCGGTGATGGCCGCCGCCTCGAGCTTCTCCAGCGAGTTCAGCAACGAGGCCACCTTGAATTCCCTGGCCAGGCCGTGCAAGGGCGCTTCCACCTCCCAGCGCTGGGTGTCCGGGACCTTCACCAGCGTGAGCGTCTCGCCGCCAGCGGCCGGGTGGACGATGAGCCCGCGAACGTCCCTGGCCTGGACCGCGAGCACCTTCTTGTCCTTGAAATCCAGCGGGGGGACGTCCAGGTCATTGATCGTCCCCCTGTCCACCACGCCGAGCATGACCTCCGAGCCCCACTCGGTCATCGCGAAGGTCTGCTTCGCGCCCGCCAGCGGCACCTCGGCCAGGCGCAAGCGCAGGGGCGTGCCGATCTTGGGGACGAAGGTCGCGTCCACCAGGGGCTGCTCCATCGCCTTGCGCGCCTTCTCCTCCCCCTCCTCGGGCCTGGGGAAGGAGAGGATCCTGCGGAAGCGGAGATCCGACACCATCCGGGCCACCCGTTGGGGAGCCGCGCGCAGCGCCAGCGGCTGCGTCAGCTGCCACGGCTTGTCGGTCGTGGCACGCTCCAGGGTGAAGGCGTTCCTGCTCGCCTTCACCTCGATGCGCAGCAGCGAGGACTCCTCCAGGGGAAAGACCTGGCGGTCACGCCATTCAGCGGTGGTCTTCTGCAGCGCGAAGCGGAGCGCGCCGCCAGCGGAGTACACACGAGGATCTCCTTCCCGGCGCAGGTAGGCCGTGCCGTCGAAGCGATTCTCGATGCCGAGATAGAAGGTCACCGAGTGCTGGCGCGATGGATCGTCCTTCCCACCGCCCTGCGCGTCCGGCACATAGGCACGGGCCGTCACGGTGGCGCGGGGCGGCTTGAGCCCATAGCGCTCCAGGTCCGCGTCGGTGGGGTTCTCCTCGATCGTCGCCTTGAACTTCGCGGCGGCGAGCTCACCGATGAGGTTGTCCACCTGGGTCTTTTCCGCGAGCGCGGACACAGGCGATGTGACGCGCCAGACGCCCTCCTGGAGCTCCATCTCCGTCTTCGAGTGGGGCAACTCCACGGAGACCCAGGTGAAGCGAAGAGCGGGAGGCGCTCCCCCATCCGTGCCACCCGCTTCGGGGGCGTTGACGGGGAAGAGCGTTGCCTCCGCCTGCTTGCGCTGGACCTCCTCCTCCTCCGGCTTCATCACGCCGAAGTACGCGTAGAGTCCGAGCCCACCGGCCACCACGGTGGCGGCCAGCAACGTCACGAGGTTCTTCTGACTGGCGTTCACTTGTTGCGCCTCGAGAGCCAGATGGCCAACCCCACACCGAGCAACGACAGGGGCAGGACGTCGGTGGATACGAAACGGATGCGGTTGAGCATGTCCGCGTCCAACTGGAGGGTGGAGGCGGCGCGATCCGGCGGACGGATGGTGACCTTGTCCTGCTGGCTGGTGGCCCAGGCCAGGGTGTTCATCACCAGGTTGCGGTTGCCCTCGTGGCCCCAGTTGGAGTCGAGCAGGAGCTCCGAGTCACCCACCATCACGAGCCGCGCCTCGTCGAAGCGCCGCGTCTGCTCGCTCGAGGTGTCGCGCGTGCTGGCCGCCACCAGGGTGAGCTGACCCTTCTTCTCGCCCTCGGTGGGCGCCGGCTTGTCGTCGGGTGTCGTCTCCACCCAGCCGAAGGGCGAGGTGAGGACCACGGGCTCCGCCTTCACGCCCTCGGCGAGCCCCTCGCTGCGCACGGTGATGCTGCGCGAGGTGGGGAACTCGACGTTGAGCTGCCGCTGGCGCAGCGGCATGGTGATCAGGTGGTTGCCGAAGAAGAGCGAGAGGACGACGTAGGGGCTGCCGCTGTTGAACTGCGCGTCGGCGACCACGCCCTTGTCGAGCGCCAGGCCGTACTCGGCGAGCAGCTTCGCCAACTCGTCACCCGGCTCACCGTAGGCCTCGGCGAAGTAGAGCAGCCGGCCACCGGCGGCCAGGTACCTGCGCAGCGACTCCACCTCCGGCGGGCTGAAGGGGGCCTTGGAGCCGGCGATGACCACCAGCGCTGCGTCCCGGGGCACCGTGGTGCCGCCCGCGAGGTTGAGCTCCCGGGTGGTGTAGCCCTCCTGGAGGAGCTGCTGCTTCATCTCCGAGAGGCTCGTCACCCGCCCGCGCTGGCCGGGCATGGGCATCTGCCCCTCCAGCGGCCACTCACCATGGCCGATCACGAAGTACACCTTCTGCTCGCTCACCTTGTTGAGCTTGAGGAGGGCGTTGGTGAGCTCCTGCTCACTGATGACGTGGAGCTTGGTGTACGACTCGCTGGCGCCCTCGCCCCGCGTGAGCACCACCGTCGTCTGGCCCTCGCGCAGCTCGTACTTCTTGGCCAGGTCCGGGTGGCGGCGTGGATCCTTGAAGGAGTAGTCGAACTTGTCCGGCGCCTCGAGGTGGTAGCGATCGAAGGTGCTCTGGAGCGCCTCGTGAGCGGGGTGGTCCGTCGGGATGAAGCCGATGGCGCGCACCGGCTCGGTGAGTCCGTGGAGCGTGCTCACCGTCTGGGGCGAGAGCGTGAAGACCTTGTGCTCCGTCAGATCCCAGCGCTTGTTCTTCTTGTGGGCGATGTAGTTGAGGGTCACCAGCGCGCCCAGCGTCATCAGCACGATGAGCGAGGTGCTGGCGAAGAAGAAGCTGGAGCGCCGCGAGGCGAACTGGCCGAACTGCTTGAAGTTGGTGGCGAAGTACAGGCCCACCAGCACCAGGCCGGCCACCACCTTCGTGGCGACGATGGGGATGGAGCCCGAGGTGAAGAAGAGGGTGAGGGGGCTGGAGAAGAGCAGCAGCAGCCCGAACCCGCCCAGAATCTTGCCGATGTTGGCCGCTTTCATTGGCGTCCTCGCGGGGGGCATGTCACGCCCAACGCTGTGCCTCCACCGAGCGGTGGCTGAGCAGCAGGGAGAAGAAGATGACGGAGACGAAGAAGATGGGCGTCTCCAGGTCCAGCACGCCGCGCAGCATCCCCGTCAGCTGCGAGTCGAAGGACAGGTGGCTGATGAAGGAGCGCAGGGGCTCCTCGGTGGCCCGGGCCAGCCCGCGCAGCAGCATCCACGGCAGCAGCACCGCGAAGGTCACCAGGGCGGCCACCATCTGGCTCTCCGTCAGCGTGGAGATGAACATGCCGATGGCCATGCAGGTGGCGCCCCACAGGAGCAGCCCGACATAGGCCAGCAGCACCGTGCCCCACTCCAGCACGGGGCCCGACTCGCTCGAGCCCAGCAGCGACAGCAGCACCGGGAAGACGATGGTGAGCCCCAGGGTGGTGGTGATGATGCCCAGGCCGCCCAGGTACTTGCCCAGGACGATCTCCACCGGCCGGACCGGCGCCGTCATCAGCAGCTCGAACGTCTTGTTGCGCTTCTCCTCGGCGAACAGCCGCATGGAGAGGAAGGGCACCACGAAGAGCGTGATGGTCATCACCGAGGTCCAGAAGGGCACCATCACCCCGTCGGTGAGGTTGCGGAACTCCTGGGGCACGCGCTCCCAGCCCAGCGTGCGCGCCATCTCCTGGGCGCGCTGGAACTCGTAGAGGGAGTTGACGAAGAAGAACGATGCGATGGCCAGCATCGCCGTGAAGACCGCGTAGGCCCACGGTGTGGTGAAGTAGATGGACAGCTCTTTGCGGGCGATCGCCAGCGCGGTGCGCATGGGTCCTCCGGGAACCGTGTGCGAGGGGACGTGCGGGCCTCAGGCCGCGGTCAGCTTGATGAAGATCTCCTCCAGCGAGACGTTCTCCGCCTGGCCGCCGTGCACGCGCGCCAGCTTGCGGATCTCATCGTACGCCACCACCCGGCCCTGGTTGAGGATGAGGACCTTCTCGCAGGTCATCGTCACCTCGGGGAGGATGTGGGTGGAGAGGATGACGGTGTGCTTGCCCGCCAGCCCCTTGATGAGGCCGCGCACCTCGGCTCGCTGGGCGGGATCCAACCCCTCGGTGGGCTCGTCGAGGATGAGCACCGGCGGCGAGCCGAGCAGGGCCTGGGCGATGCCCACGCGCTGCTTGAAGCCCTTGGAGAGGTTCTGGATGACGCGGCCCATCACGTCGGAGAGGCCCATGGCGCCGCCCACCCGCTCCACCTCGGCGCGCACGCCGCGGCCGGGCAGTCCCTTGAGCTGGGCCACGAACTTCAGGTACCCGGCCACCGTCATCTCCGGGTACAGCGGCGGGGTCTCGGGCAGGTAGCCGATGCGCCGCTTGACCTCCAGGGGCTGCTCGAAGACATCGAACCCCGCCACGCGGGCCGTCCCCTCGGAGGGAGGCAGGAACCCGGTGAGGATCTTCATCGTGGTGGACTTGCCCGCCCCATTGGGCCCGAGGAACCCGAGGATCTGCCCCTCGGCGACCGAGAAGTTCAGGCGATCCACCGCGACCCGCTCCCGGTATCGCTTGGTGAGGTTCTGGACCTCGATCATCGGCATGGGACGGCTCCGTTCAGAAGCGTTCGGGCGGCGGCCGATATAAAAGCCGATTCCGACCTGTCAAGGCAGGCGGGCGGGCATCGGAGAAACGCGGGGAGACGCTGGCGAGCCTTGTGCATGAGGTGCTTCCAGTGTGTCTTGGCGGACACGCCCGGCAGGTTACCTGTGACCTTCGCCGGCCCCTAGGAACAAAGCAGCGGGTGCTTTATGCCAATCGTGGTGCAGAAGTACGGCGGCTCCTCGGTCGCCGACGTGGAGAAGATCCGCAAGGTCGCACGCAGAGTGAAGGACACGAGGGAACGGGGCTACCAGGTGGTGGTGGTTGTCTCCGCCATGGGGGACACGACGGACGAGCTGCTGACGCTGGCCAAGCAGGTGTCGCCGGACCCGCCGCGGCGCGAGCTGGACATGCTGCTGACGTGTGGGGAGCGCATCTCCATGGCGCTCCTGTCCATGGCGCTGCAGGAGCAGGGGGTGCCCGCCATCAGCTTCACGGGGAGCCAGAGCGGCATCATCACGAATGACGCGCACTCGCAGGCGCGCATCGTGGAGGTGAGGCCCTACCGCATCCAGGACGAGCTGGAGCAGGGCAAGGTGGTCATCGTCGCGGGCTACCAGGGCGTCTCGTACAAGAAGGAGGTGACGACGCTGGGGCGAGGGGGCTCGGACACGACGGCGGTGGCGCTGGCGGCGGCGCTGAGCGCGGAGTCGTGTGAAATCTATTCGGACGTGGACGGGGTGTTCAGCGCGGACCCGAGGGTGGTGCCGGACGCGCGCAAGCTGGAGACGCTCTCGTACGACGAGATGCAGGAGCTGGCGAGCGCGGGGGCGAAGGTGCTCAACGCGCAGGCGGTGGAGTTCGCGAAGGCCAAGGGCATCGTCATCCTGGCGCGCACGGCGCACGGGCAGGGACGGGGGACGGCGGTGCAGGAGCTGGTGGCGCCAGCGGACACGTGGGTGAAGGGAGTGACGGCCGAGGTGGAGATGGCGGTGCTATCGGCGGCGGTGGAGGCGGGGCGGGTGCCGGAGCTGCTGGAGTTCCTGGACGCGCGAGGCGTGCGCGGCAGGGCGTTGGCGTTCGACGGGCTGTTGGGGCGCGAGGGGCGGACGTTCATCGCGGTGCCGTTGCAGGACGTGCACGGGCTGGAGGCGCTGAAGCGGGACGTGAGGGCGCGCTTCGGCGAGGTGGTGACGCTGCGGGAGGAGGTGGGGACGGTGACGGCGGTGGGCGCGGGGCTGAACGCGGATTGGAGCTACCTGCGCCGGGCGCTGGGGGTTGCGGAGGAGCTGGGCGCGAAGGTGCACGCGGTCCACACCTCGCCCCTGCAGCTCACGTTGCTGGTGGACAAGCAACACCTCGAGCCGCTCACGGCGAGGCTGCATCGCGAGTTCCTCGGAGCCTGACCCCGGCGGGTGACAATCTGTCCGGGAGTACCACCCAGGAATGGGTGGAACACTTCCCATGCCGGGTCTCGTGCTTACCCTCGCAGCCCCATGGGGGGTGGAGGCGGGCATGGGAAAGGGTGGTCGGATCATCGGATTGTTGGCTGCCGGACTGTGCCTCCTGAGCCTGGCCGGAGGGTGTGAGGAGTCGACCTCGGGCAACGGTGGTTCAGGGGGAGGAGGAGGGCGGGATAACCCGCCGCTCCAGAGCCCGGACGGCGGGCAGCCAGACCGCTTGGATGGTGGCTCGACGCGGCCCCCAGGGGATGGGGGGACGGCGGGACCGGTGGTGCCTCCGCACGACGCCGAGGCCATCCGCAAGGAGAACGCGCGCCCGGGGACGAAGGCGTGGCGGATCACGAATCGTGCGGCCAACAACAACGAGATCGAAGGCTACTCGCTCGTCTCCACGGTGACGCAGGGCGAGCGGGTGCCCATCGCGGTGTCGGTGACGGGCGGGCCGCGCAAGTTCTCGTGGGAGGTGTACCGGCTCGGCTACTACGGTGGCACGGGCGGGCGCGAGGTGGCGCGAGGGGGTCCGCTGCAGGCGGTGCCCCAGGCGTCGTGCCCGGCGCAGAAGCCCACGGGCCTCGTGGCCTGCAACTGGACGCCGACGCTGGAGATCGAAACGGACGCGCGCTGGGTGCGCGGGGTGTACGTGGTGAAGCTGGTGCGGGAAGACGGCTACCAGCGCTACGTGCCGTTCTTCGTGAGGGATCCGCTGCCGCGCTCGGAGGTGATGGTGATCATCCCGACGCACACCTGGCAGGCGTACAACACGTGGGGAGGCACGAGCCTCTACGACGACAAGTTCCGCATCACGGGAGTGGGGCGTGCCTTCCAGGCGTCGTTCGATCGGCCCTACTACCGGGGCTACGGCTCGGGGCACCTGCTGGATGACGATCAGGGGCTCGTCATGTGGCTGGAGGCGCAGGGGCTGGACGTGTCGTACGTGACGGACGAGGAGATGGACCGGAGCGGGGACGCGCTGAACCACGCCCGGGTCTTCTTCCTCTCGGGACATGACGAGTACTGGACGCGCACGCAGCGGGACCGGGCGGACAAGGCGCTGGCCGAGGGCCGATCGATCATCAACCTCGGAGCGAACCAGGCCTACTGGCAGGTGCGGCTCGAGCCGGCGGCGGACGGCCGGCCGAGGCGCATCGTCACCTGCTACAAGGGCGACGCGAGGGATCCGATGGGCGTGAAGAGCCTGGATCGGACGACGAAGTTCCGGGACCTGGCGACGCCGAGGCCGGAGAACGCGCTGTTGGGGGTGATGTTCTCCAGCCGCTGGCACCAGTTCGCCTTCCCGACGATCATCACGAATGCGGACCACTGGGCCTTCGAGGGGACGGGGCTGAAGAACGGGGACACGCTGTGGAGGGCCAACGGCTACGAGCAGGATCAGGTGGTGGCCAACGGCCAGTCGCCGGAGGGGCTGGAGGTGCTGGCCGAGTCTCCCGCGCTGTCGCTGCAGGGGGCGTTCGGCTTCGGGCAGATGGTGGTGTTCCGCAAGGGGGACGCGTGGGTGTTCTCGGCGGGGGGCATCGACTTCGTGCACACGCTGGGGACGAGCGAGGCGGCGGATCCCCGAGCGGCGCGCCTGGTGGCCAACGTCCTCTACCGGGCGCTGGGGAGGCCGGTGCCGAAGAACCTGGTGGTGTTGCCGGCGACGCCGCTGCCGAAGGCGCGAGGCCCCTTCGCCTCCGCGGTGCGGACGGTGGCGGGACAGCCGGGGAAGCGGGGTGACCAGGATGGAGGCCCGGGTCGGGGGCTGCTGGCCGCGCCGGTGGCGGTGACGGTGCTGCCCGGTGGTGGCTGGGCGGTGGCGGACGCGCTGGCCAACAAGGTGAAGCGGGTGGCGCCGGACGGGAGCATCTCGACGCTCTCGCAGGTGCGGCTCAATGGCCCGATGGGGATCGCCGCGGACGCGCAGGGGAACGTCTACGTGTCCGATTCGGACAACTACTGCATCCGCCGCATCGCGCCGGATGGGACGACGACGGTGTTCGCCGGAGCGGTGATGGAGCCGGGGATGATGGATGGACCCGCGGCGCAGGCGCGCTTCAACCAGCCGGCGGGGTTGGCGCTGACGCCGCAGGGGGAGTTGCTGGTGGCGGACATGGGCAATGGCGTCATCCGGCGGATCGATCTGCTGACTCCGGGCAATCCCGTGACGACGCTGCCGTCGAACCTGTGGCTGTACCGGCCCTCGGCGGTGGCGGTGGGGGCGGACGGGACGGTGTACGTGGTGGAGACGGGGATGTCGCGCGTGATGGCGCTGCGCAACGGCACGGTGAGCGTGTTCGCGGGCTCACCGCCGGGAGGCTTCGCGGAAGGGGAGGGGGAGAGCGCGAGGATGCTGCCGTACCTGGGCATCGCGGTGCTGCCGGATGGGAACGTGGCGGTGTCGGATCCGGGCAACTACCGGGTGAGGCGCATCTCCCCGAGCGGAGTGGTGACGACGCTGGCGGGCTCGGGCCTCTTCGGGGCGCGCGATGGAGAGGGAGACGACGCGGATCTGGTGTTGCCCGCGGGCCTCGCGGTGGGCCCGGATGGAACGCTGTACGTGGCGGACTCGGGCAACGCGTTGCTGCGCGCCATCACACCGTGACTTGAGCCAGCACCCTCACCACGGAATCATCGGGGCTTCCCCACGCCTGGGGTATCATCACGGGCGTGGCCCCGGTGTTTCGCGGAGGGAGTCATGCCTGGCTGGATGTGGCTTCTGGGGGTGCTGATACTGTCCGCTGCCTCAGGCTGAGCAGGCGAGAGGCTCGCCTGATGCAGAAGTATTGAGGAGCGCCATGGCACACCCCAGCGTTGAAGAGTTGCTGGCCAAAATGCGCTCGGCTCGAGAGGCAGGTGGGGCCAATCAGGCCAGCGCGGAGCAATTGCGGCAGAATCGAGAGCTGGTGGCTGCCTGCCCTGCGTTCACTCCGAATCTCCTGGAGTTGGCCCGGCTGTTGTTGCTGACCGATGAGCCCGGCGTAGACGCCAGTCAGGCGTTCTCGGAGATTCAGCGCTTGTTGGAGCAGGCCGTTCGAGCCTCGAGCCGGAGTGCCCCATCGCTGCTGGAACTGGCTCATTTCACGGACAGCATCCGGAATGATCCGGATGAAGCAGAAAGGCTCTTCGAGGAAAGCGCGGCGACGGCGTTGGGGTCGCTCGAAGGCGCATGGTCGGCGTTGATCAACCTGTGGACCGTGCGGAATCGTAGGGAGACCCTGGAGAAGGCGTTGGAACTGGGGGCGCGAGCGGAAAAGCTCTTCCCTGATTCCGCGGGCATTCATGCCGATGTGGCACGTGCACGAAGTTTCGCCGCGCACATGGGGTTGATTCCCGACGAGAACTCTTGAGTCACCGTCAGTGCTTCGAGCGCATCCCGCTCGGTGATGGGCCTGGCCGGACGTCCAGCTCCTGCCGCATGCGACGCTGATCCGGCGTCTCCTTCGGCAGCTCCACGAAGCCGCACATCTCGCACAACCGGCTGTAGATGCGCTCGCCCACGCGCTCGCGTATCAGCTCCATGTCGCGCACCGCGGTCTTCGCGTCCTCCGTGGTGCGGTAGCCGCTCGGTGCGGCGGTCCGGGGGGTCCTGCGCTCCGGCTCCAGCGAGTAGTTCGTCGCGAAGAGCGTGGTACGCCCCGCGTTGTAGCGCCGGGCGATCAGCTCATCGAGCGTCTCCATCTCGAACGGGCTGCCGCGCCCCTTGCCCAGCTCGTCTATGGCCAGAACCTCCACGTCCGACAGCGGGCCGATGATCTCCCCGCCGCTCTTCCCCTCCTGGAAGCCTCGACGGATGGTGGCGTAGAGCAGGGAGATCTCCACGTACCGGGCCTCCAGCCCCACCTCGAGCACCAGGTGCTTGAGCGTGGCCGTCAGCAGGTGCGTCTTCCCCGTGCCCACCGGGCCACTGAGGACGAACCCCTTGTTCACCCCCGTCTTGTCGTAGTGGTGGGCGAAGTGCATCGCCAGGTTGCGGGCCCGATCCTGCGCCTCGTTGAAGGCCCGGTAGTTCTCGAAGGTCGCGTGAGCCATCACCCCGGGCAGCCCCACCTCGGTGAAGTGGCTCACGCGCTTCGCCCGGTGCTGGCAGACGCAGGGCACCAGCACCTCGTAGCGCTTGGGCCCCACCCTGGCGCTGAATGTCTCCTCGCGCACCTCGTAGGCGAACCCACGCCCGTCACACAGGGTGCACCGTGCCGAGCACCTGCACACCCGCGCGTGCGCGCGATCTCCCCGCCGCTCGATGACGTACGTCCTTCCCCCACACTCGCCGCACACCTCGCCGCTCGCCTTCGTGACCATGTCCCAAGGCCATAGCAGAGCCTGCTGACGCTCGTCAGCAGGCTACACCAGCGCACACGGGGACCCTCTCTAGGAATCCATCAGTCCCAGCCGCCTGCGCACCACGACGAGCAGCCGGAAGCGCCGGGCCAGACGCCGCGCGCGCGGGGACATGTACTGCTGCTCCGTCTCCTCCCCCCGCGCCGTCCGCCACAGTTCCAGCCGTTCGGGGAAGGGCAGGGCGCGCAGCAGCACCAGCCCCACCAGGGACTCCTGGGCCTCCATCCGCGCGAACTCGGTGGGGACCTCGTGCAGCACCTTCTCCATCAGCCGGTGGATCCTCGGCGCGAGCCCCGGCTCCCTCTCGGCGAGCCGCTCCAGCGAGGCCTGCAGCTGCGCGTGTCGCAGCTCCTCCCAGGAGCGCGTCCGGGTCGTGCGTCGGCCTCCCTCGCTGCCCGCTCCCGCCGTGCGCTCCCGGTACTTCTTGATCTCCGCCTCCACCTGTCTGCGGCAGGCCCGGAGGCTGCGCAGCACGGGCTCCCCGGGGCGCGCATCCCACATCGCCTTCTCCGCCGAGCGCGCGATGCCTCGCGCCACCACCTCGAACGGAACTCCCTGATCGGCCCAGGACGTCAAGAGCTCCGCGTCCAGCCCGGACAGCATCAATCCGCTGCCGCGCATGGCGAGGAAGTAGTCCTGCACCAGCTCCGCGAAGCTGGCGCTCTCAGGCAGGAGGCTCATGAAGTGCTACATCTCCGTAGTGGGTCGCCGGAGGGCCGGGCGCAAGGCTCCCCTTACCAGTCGGGGCTGACAGCGCAACCCAGGAGACGCTTTTCGCACAGCATTCCTGGAATCTTTCCGATCGTGCCGTACCGAGCGGGCGTACCCTGAAGGGCCTGTTGACCCGTCCCAACGCACCGCGCATAGTGCGCAGCCTCCCAGATGGAAATTCCCGAAGAGTCCCGGACACTTGCCGAGCAGGCGAGAGAGCCGGCCGGTAGAACCCAGCAGAGGAAACCCATGCGCCGTACGCTCCTCCTCAGCCTCCTGCTCCTGGCTTCGGTCGCCAACGCGCAGGACAAGAAAGCGCCGCGCGACGCCAACCTCGGCAAGAAGAGCTCCACTGCCGTGGTGGACAAGTCGCTCGCGGGCGACATCAGCCGCAAGAAGGAGAAGCAGGACAACGCGCCCGCCCTCCAATACGACCAGTTCCGCCTCGGCGTGGAGACGCAGGTCGCCTCCAAGCGCCGCGAGCAGATCGAGTCGCTCAAGAAGATCATCTCCCTCTCGGCGGACCCGAAGGAGCAGCCCGCGCTCCTCTTCCGCCTGGGCGAGCTGTACTGGGAGGAGTCGAAGTTCTACTTCTTCGAGGCGAACCGGAAGGACGACGAGCTCCTCGAGGCGATGAACCGCGGTGACTCCGCCGGCCAGAGCCGCGCGAAGGCGGGCAAGGCCGAGCTGCTCACCCGGCAGAAGCAGTACGGCAAGCTCGCGCTCGAGCAGTACACGAAGATCGTCCAGGAGTACCCGGACTTCGAGCGCTCGGACGAGGTGCTCTTCTTCCTGGGCACCTATCTCATGGAGGATGGCCAGGCCCGCAAGGCGCTGGTGGCCTTCAAGCGCCTGGTGGAGAAGTACCCCAAGTCCAAGTACATCCCCGACGCCTACCTGGCCTTCGGCGAGTACTACTTCAACAGCTCGAAGGGCAAGCGCGCGGACCTGGAGAAGGCGCTCGCCGCCTACAAGAAGGCCGCCGAGTACCCCGAGAGCCAGGTGTACGCCTTCGCCCTCTACAAGCAGGGCTGGTGCTACTTCAACCTCGCCGACTACGCGAACGCCAAGGACAAGTGGAAGACGGTGGTCCTCTACGGCGAGCTGGCGGGCGCGCAGGCCGTGGAGAAGGACGGCAACGCCAAGAAGAGCAACTCGCTGGTGCGTGAGGCCCGCACCGACTACGTCCGCGCCTACGCGCGCGAGGGCGACGTGATGCTCGCCCGCGAGGACTTCTCCAAGGTCGCCACCAACCCGGACGACCGCTTCGCGATGATGCGGACGCTGGCGAACATGTACTACGGCGATGGCAAGGACCGCGAGGCGGCCATCACCTACAACTCCCTCATCAAGGAGAAGCCCCTGTCGCCCGAGGCTCCGGGCTTCCAGGGCCGCATCGTCGACATCGTCCTGCGCATGGGCAACAAGGAGCGCACCGTCACGCAGGTGCGCCGGCTCGTGAAGATCATGAAGGAGGTCGAGGGCTCCGGCGTCATCAAGGAGGAGAAGGACAAGAAGGCGCTCGCGGAGGCCAAGGATCTGGCCGAGCGCACCCTGTCCAACCTGGCCGTCACCTGGCACAACGAGGCCAAGAAGACGCGCGAGGAGGCCACGTTCGGCTACGCCGACATGATCTACTCGGACTACCTCACGCTCTTCCCCGAGAGCCCCAAGGCGTACGACCTGCGCTTCTTCTGGGCCGAGCTCCTCAACGACAACCTCCAGAAGTACGACAAGGCCGCGGCCAACTACACGCTCGTCGTTTTGCAGGACGTGAAGCAGCTGGAGGCCAAGGACGAGCAGGGCAAACCCAAGCCGGGCAAGCCGGGCAAGTGGCTGAACAACGCCGCGTACAACGCCGTGCTCGCCTATGACGAGATGGTGAAGGACGCCGAGGCCAAGGGGATGTTCAAGGCCGAGGACACCAAGGACATCCGCAAGAAGGCCACCATCCCGCAGGCCAAGAAGGATCTGCTGGAGGCCTGCGAGCGCTACCTCAAGTACGTGACCAAGGGCGACAAGCGGGTGGAGATCGCCTTCAAGGCGGCCAACATCTACTACCGCCACAACCACTTCGACGAGGCGGTGCTGCGCTTCAGCGAGATCGCGCTCGGTCACCCGGAGTACAAGTTCGAGACCGGCGAGCGCGCGGGCGAGATCGCCGCCAACCTGGTGCTCGACTCGTACAACCTGCTCGAGGACTGGTCGAAGGTGAACGAGTGGGCGCGGCGCTTCTACAACAACGACAAGCTCGCCTCCGGCAAGTTCCGCGAGGACCTGTCCAAGGTCATCGAGCAGTCGGCCTTCAAACTGGTGAGCCAGCTCGAGGCGAAGAACCAGTTCGCCAAGGCGGCCGAGGCCTACCTGTCCTTCGTGGCGGACTTCCCGCAGACGGAGATCGCCGACGTGGCGCTCTTCAACGCCTCGGTGGACTACTACAAGGCGAAGATGCTGGATAAGGCCATCCAGGTCCGCCAGCGCATCATCGAGCAGTACCCGTCCTCTCGCTTCGTGCCCGAGTGCATCTACAACAACGCGGAGGCGCTGGAGGCCATCGGTGACTTCCAGGAGTCCGCGGACGTGTACGAGCAGTACGTGCGCGGCTACGAGGCCAGCAAGAACGGTGGCTCCGTGGCCCGGGCCGCTCCCGCGCGCGCCAAGAAGGGCAGGGGCAGGGGCAGGGCCGCTGCCGCCCCGGTCTCCAGCAAGCCCGGCCAGCCGCAGAAGTGGGACGAGTCCAAGGCCCAGGTCGCCCTCTTCAACGCGGCCACCTACCGCGAGGGTCTCGGCCAGTTCAAGCAGGCGCTGGCCCTGCGCGAGCACTACCTGGAGCTGTGGCCCAAGGCGAAGGACGCCGAGGACATCCTGCTCTCCATCATCACCCTGCACGAGAAGACGGGGAACTACTTCAAGGCCATTGGCCAGCTCGAGGAGTACGAGCGCCTCTACATGCGCAGCCCGAGCAAGTTCCTGATGGCCGAGGGCCGCATCGTCGACATCTACGAGAACAAGCTGCGCCGCGCGAGGGACACCGAGCGCCTCTACAACCGCATCCTCGACTACTACGAGAAGCTGCCGCGCCGTCTGCAGCAGTCCCTGGAGAAGCCGGCGCTGGAGGCGGTGGGCCGCGCCCAGTACCGCAGCGTGGAGCCGGACTTCCAGTTCTACTCGCGGTTGAAGCTCTCCTGGGGCAGGCCGCCGAGCCCCGACAAGCTCAAGGCCTCCATCCGCGAGAAGAACGACTCGCGCGCCTTCGTGGAGAAGAAGTACGTGCAGACGGTGCAGATCGGCGCGGCCGAGCCCGCCATCTGCGCCCTGAACCGCATCGGTCTCATCTACGACAACTTCGCGGACAAGATCTCCAACGCGCCCATGCCCCCCGGCATCGACGAGGAGACCGAGAACGCCCTGCGCGATGAGTTCGCCAACCAGGCCCAGCCCCTCAAGGACAGCGCCGCCGAGGCCTTCAGCAACGCGGTGGCCAAGAGCCGGGAGCTGGACGTGTTCAACAACTGCGCGGCCGAGAGCTTGAAGATGCTGCGCGACACCTACCGCCCGGAGCTCTTCCCGACGATGTTCGAGGAGACGGTGGCTCTCTCCAAGGGCCGCGACCTGGCCATCGGCGGCGATGTGCTCGCCGCCATCCAGGACGTGCCGCCGCCCGTCGTCGAGACGGCCTCGTCCGAGCAGGGCAAGACCCAGGAAGTGGTCGAGGACGTTTCGGATCTCGCCAGGCGGCTCCAGCAGCAGACGGCCACCCAGGTCGATGGCCCCTCCGCTCCCACCAAGGAGGGCACGCCCAAGCGGGCCGGGACGGATGAGCAGGAACCGGAGGACTTCCTCTAATGAATCACCACCCCATGATGCGCTCATTCCTCCTGGCCGCGCTCGCGGCGCTGTTCGC
This sequence comes from Archangium violaceum, assembly GCF_016859125.1. NCBI lineage: Bacteria > Pseudomonadati > Myxococcota > Myxococcia > Myxococcales > Archangiaceae > Archangium > Archangium violaceum. The sequence continues at coordinate 7,891,675 of NZ_CP069338.1, forward strand.
CGCGGGCTGCGCGGGCTCCAAGGCCGCGACCAACGGCTCCGACACCACCGGTAGCAAGGCGGGGGCGGGCAAGGCCAACGAGCCGGTATCCATCTCCAACCGCGCCAAGCTCCTCTTCGAGGACGCCATCAGCGCCTTCGAGGCCCAGAAGAAGGCCAACGCCTTCGACTACCCGTCGCTCGAGCGCAAGTTCAAGGCCGCGCTGTCCGCGGACGAGAACGTCGCCGAGGCCGAGTACAACCTGGGTGTCATCGCCGAGCGCCAGGGCAACCAGCAGGAGGCCATCGCCCGCTACCAGGCGGCCCTCAAGAAGAAGCCCACCCTGCGCCAGGCCTCGGAGAACCTGGCGGTGATCGCCCAGAACTCGGGCGACATCGCCGGCGCGGTGGCGCTCTACCAGGGCATCCTGAAGATCTACCCGGATGACGCCAGCAGCCGCGCCCGCCTGGCGGAGATCTACCGGCAGACCAGCGACCACGACAAGGCGATGGAGTTCTCGCGCGCCGCCCTCATGCGCGACCCCCAGTCCGTCACCGCCTACAAGGTGATGATGCGCAGCTACCTGGAGCGCAAGCAGCTCGCCATGGCCAAGCTGGTGGCCCTGCGCGCGCTCAAGATCGACCAGAACGATCCCGAGCTGCACCACACCATCGGCCTCATCCTCCTCCAGGAGGAGAAGAAGGACGAGGCGCGCGCCGAGTTCAAGCGCGCCATCGAGGTGCGCGCCGACTACGTGCCGGCGCACGTGATGATGGCGCAGCTGACGCTCGAGGCGGAGGACTACCCCGCCGCCGAGGAGCATCTGCGCCGCATCCTCCAGGCCGATAGCAAGAACGCCGCCGCCCACCTCAACCTCGGTATCGCCTACAAGGGCCAGGGCCAGTTCGACAAGGCCATGCAGGAGTACGATGAGGCGGAGAAGCTCGATCCGAACATGGCCGCCATCTACTTCAACCGTGGCGCGCTCCTGCACCGCAACAAGGGCGCTCCGGAGCGGGCCATCGAGCTGTACCGCAAGTACATCGCCCTGTCCGGTGGCGAGGTCGCCCTCAACGCCGAGCACCCCATCTTCGGGCTGCTGCGCGAGGCGGAGTCCATCGTCCAGGCCCAGAACGAGGCCAAGGCCCAGGAGGAGCAGCAGAAGCAGCTCGAGGCGCTCCAGAAGCAGCAGCAGGAACTGATGAAGGCGGAGGAGGCCAGGCAGGGCACCGTGAATGCCGCGGGCACCGACGCCCCGGCTCCGACCCAGCCCGCGGGGGCCACCCAGCCCGCCGGGGCTCAGCCGGCCGCGCCCGCCAGCACTCCTGAGCAGAAGAATCCAGCGCAGACGGATCCGAACGAGCCGTCCGACGATCTCTTCTAGCGGGTAGGGGTAGCGAGGGTGGGGGGATTGATGCGAATCTTCGTCCGCTGGTGCCGGAATCCGGCACCGGTGGACGTGATGCGGAACCCCGGGGAGGGGAACCGCCCGGAGGCAGTCATGCGGAAGCTCCTGATGCTGTGCGCGGTACTCACTGTGACCCCGGCTGTTGCCCAGGATGAGGGGGACAGCGCGCCCAGGGAGTCCAGCGGTGGTGGGAAGGCCTCGAAGGGCCCGCAGACCATCGACTTCGAGGAAGATACGATCGAGGGCGACCTCACGAAGCCGGACGGCGAGTACGTCGAGGCGCGCAAGAAGGTCCAGCACTCCAACCTGATCCGCATCCGCGAGGACTTCGAGGACAAGGTGATGCAGTCGGTGGGAGAGCTGTGAAAATCCTTGGGAACCCACCGAAGCCCGCGTTGTCCTAGAGATCGCCGACACCCAACCAGGGAACTTCCATGCCCGTCCCACTGACACTCAAGGTCTTCAAGGGGGAGACGCTCGTCACCTCGAAGGACTTCGAGCGCGACATCATCAAGATCGGCCGTCTCGCCTCGGCCCACCTGTGCCTGGATGACGAGAAGGTCAGCCGCATCCACTCCGTCATCGAGGTCGCCGCCGACGGCAGCCTGTCCATCATCGACATGGGCAGCGTCGAGGGCACCTACGTCAACGGCAAGCGGGTCAACAAGGGCCAGCTCGCCTTCGGTGACGAGATCAAGGTCGGTGGCACCACCATCCGCCTGGACAATCCCGCCGCCGTGGCCGCGGTGAACCTGGCCTCCGCCGCCGCGAGCGCGGCTCCGACGCCGGTGCCGACGGCTCCGGTGGAGACCTCGTTGGCCGCGGGCCTGGCTCAGACGGCCGGGTCTCCGGCTCCAGCCGCGACCCCGGCCCCGGTGGCGGTGGTGCAGCAGCCGGTGGCGGCCGCCGCTCCCGCGCCGAAGGCGGTGGCTCAGCCGGTGGCGGAGGCTCCGGCCGCCGAGCCCGCTCCGCGCGTGCGCCGGGTGGCTCGCAAGGGCCGCGGTCCGCTCGGACTGGGCCTGCACTTCATGTGGGGCGACCAGCGCGTGGGCGAGTTCTTCCTCGCGCCGGGCAAGAAGCAGAGCTTCACCGTGGGCAGCGCCAAGGGCGTCAACTTCATCATGGGTGACGCGAAGCTGGGCGGCGAGCGCTTCGAGGTGGTGCGCACGGACGGTCAGTCCTTCACCGTGCTCTTCACCGGCAAGATGAAGGGCGAGCTCACCCGCAAGGGCGAGACCATGGACCTCAAGGCCGTCATCGAGTCCGGCAAGGCCAGCCACGAGGGCGAGGCCTACGCGCTCACCCTCAAGGAGGAGGACTTCCTCTCGGTGGACCTGGGCGGTGTGACGCTGGAGGCCCTCTTCGAGTCCGTGCCCAAGCGGGCCTTCGCGCCCCTCTCGGAGTCGGTGGACTACGCCGTCGTCAACATCTTCCTGGTGATGTTCTTCCTCGCGTCGATGTTCGTCATCAGCGCGTCGAACCTCGCCGCGGCGGGTGACGAGTACGCGGACGAGCTGGCGGGCAGCAACTCGCGTATCGCCAAGCTGATCGTCAAGCCGCCCGAGACGCAGAAGAACAAGTTCCTCGAGAAGCTCAATCAGCAGAAGGCGGAGAAGCAGGCAGAGAAGGCCGCCAAGGCGAAGAAGGACGAGGCGCAGACGGTCAAGAAGGACGTCCCCAAGCAGCAGGCCTCGTCCCAGGCCAAGCCGGACAAGCGGGCGGCGGCCAAGAACATGGCCGCGAAGATCTTCGGCGGGAAGGGTGGCGCCGCGAGCCTCTTCGGCGGTGGCGGCCTGGGTGGTGACCTGAAGAGCGCCATGGGCAACATGTTCGGCGCCAAGGGCAACGCGGCCGGTGGCTTCGGTGGCCTCGGTCTGCGCGGCGGTGGCGGCGGTGGCGGTGGCGGTGGTCAGACCATCGGCATCGGTGCCGTCGGTACCAAGGGCCGCGGCGGCGGCATGGGCGGCTACGGCTCCGGCGTGGGTGGCCTGGGCGGCAAGCAGAGCGTGGAGGTGGGCATCGCGGCCGAGGACGCCACGGTGACCGGCTCGCTCGACAAGGAGCTCATCCGCCAGGTCATCCAGCGCAACAAGGGGCAGATCCGCTTCTGCTACGAGAGCCTGCTCAACCGCTACCCGAAGCTGGGCGGCAAGGTGTCCATCCGCTTCACCATCGCCTCCGAGGGCAACGTGGTGACCTCATCGGTGGCCCAGTCCACCGCGGGCAACTCCGAGCTGGAGCAGTGCGTGGCCGGCCGCGTCCGCACCTGGTCGTTCCCCAAGCCCAAGGGCGGCGGCTCGGTGGTCGTCACCTACCCGTTCATCTTCAAGGCGGCCGGCGAGTAGTCGCTTCCGCTGAGTGAAAACGTTCAGGTGGGCGGTTCCGTCACGACGGAGCCGCCCATCTTGCTTTTTGGCGCTGGCGTCTCCGTGCTGCTGGGCTAACGTCCGAGCTCGCATGAAAGCCCTTCGCCCCTTTGTCGTTTGTGCCGCACTGGCGCTCCCTTCGCTCGCGAACGCGCAGGCCGCTGGTGACAGGCCGGCCGAGACCATCGAGGAGATCGAGCGCGGTCTCTACTTCTCGGTGCTTGGTGGCCCCTTGTTCATCGTGAATCCTCCCGCGTCCGAGGGTCCTCGGCCCTTCTCGCCCGGGCAGATGGCCCAGGTGGAAGTGGGCGTGGACATCGGAGATCGCCTGTCGCTGGGTGTCTTCGTGATGGGTGCCTCCAACCGAGCAGGCTCGGAGTACGTGGGCAACTCGGGCGGCGCGGCCTCCGGTGACTTCTCCATGCTGGTGCCCGGCGCCGTGGCGCGCTTCCACCTCGTGGGATTCGCCGATGCCCAGGAGGTCAAGCGCACGTGGATCTACGTCCGCGGTGGCGCCGGTTACGCCTTGTTCAGGCCGAAGCAGCTCCTGCCAGACCCCGACATTCTGGTTTTCGCCGGACCGGGACTGGAGTACTACACACGCCTTCGCCACTTCTCGGTGGGTATCGAGGTGACGGGGAGCTTCTTCGTCCAGTCTCAGTCATTCGGGTTCGCGGTGACGCCGAACCTTCGCTACGCGTTCTAGCGGGAGAAACACGTGCCTCAGGAGAATGGAAGCGGTGGGCCGCGCGGTGGGCGGGGCCGGGAGGGCGGTGCGCCCGGCCAGGGTCCGCGTCGTGACGGTCCGGGTGGTTTTGGTGGTCGCGACGGAGGTCGCGGCCGGGGTGATGGACCCGGGCGGGGCCGGGGTCGTGATCGTGCGGAAGGGCCCGTCGGTCCGGGCCAGCGTGTCATCGCCGAGCTGAGCACTCTGGAGAAGGCGCTGGGCAAGGCTGATTTCGCCGCCCAGAAGTCGCCGCTCGAGACGATCGTGCGCTCGCTGCGGTCCATGCGGGTGAAGTCGCTCGACGAGTTGGAGCTCAACGTGCGTGGTCGGCTCATCACCACGTTGCTGCGCGTGCAGCGCCAGACGCGGCCTCCCGCGCCCGAGGCGGCGCCCGCCTCCACGGGTGAGGCGGGCGCCGAGGCCGCGCCGACGCCTCCGGAGACTCCGGCCACCGAGGAAGCACAGCAGGCGACCCCCGCGGAGGGCGCGGAGGCTTCCACCGCCGCTCCGGCCGAGGGTGCCGCGCAGGCCCCGGCGGCGGATCCGGTGAAGGAGAAGTTCAACGCCTACGTGGATGTCATGTACCTGGTGGGCCGCGCCTGGCGCGCCGCTGGGGATCAGGAGCGTGCCGCGGCGGCCTTCGCGCTGAGCGGGCGCGAGCCGCAGCCCGAGCGTGAGGAGCCCGCCCCCGCTGCCCGTCCCACGGGAGAGCGTCGAGAGGGTGAGCGCCGCGAGGGCCGTGAGCGCGGTGATCGTCGCGAGGGCCGTGAGCGTCGCGAGGGCCGTGAAGGCGAGCGGCGTGAGCGCGGCGAGCGCCGGGAGCGTGGTCCCGAGGGCGAGCGCCGGGGTGAGCGGGGTGAGCGCGAGCGTCGGCAGCCCCTGCCCGAGTTGACGGGTGACTGGACGGAGCAGGTGAAGCAGCTCGAGAGCATGGGCCGTACGCGTGATGCGGCGCGCATGCACGAGCGCAACAACTCCTTCGCCGAGGCCGCCCGGCTCTTCGAGGCCGGTGGGGATGTGCGGAGCGCGCTGCGCGCCGCCCTGGCGGGCAAGGAGAACGACACCGCCCGCCGTCTCATGGCGACGGTGCCCGCCGAGCAGCTCACCCAGGTGCTCGAGAAGGCCGGGGCGTACGAACTGCTGATGGAGCTCTACATCGGCAAGGGTGACTTCGAGAATGTCGCCCGGCTGTACGAGCGTGCCCGTCAGTTCGATCAGGCGGCGCTCGCCTACGAGCGCGCCGGGAAGCTGGCCCTCGCGCGCAAGGCGTACGAGCGCACCCGCGACTTCGCGGCGGCCAACCGCATCCGGGACCTGGAGGTGAAGGTCCTGGTGGAGCGCGGGGATCGGCTCGGTGCGGCCACCCTGCTGGTGAACGCCGGCCGCCGCCAGGAGGCGGTGGACGTGCTGGGAACCCTCCCGCCGCCCAAGGCCTTCCACTTCCTCCAGCGGCTGAAGCTGGAGGAGGAGGCCAAGGCACTTGCGCAGAAGGAGCTCGCTCGCGCCGAGGCGGAGAACAAGCCGGCCGGCCGCGCCCGGTGGCTGGAGCTGCTCGGAGAGGCAGCCACCGCGGCGGCGCTCTACGAGGAGATCGGCCGCAAGGAGAAGGCCATGGGGCTGTACGAGCAGATCGGCCACCTGCCGAAGGCCGCGGCCCTGGCGGAGGAGCTTCAGCTGCGTGACCGGGCCCTCGCCCTGTACACGAAGCTCGGCGACAGCGCGGGCGTACAGCGCGCCGAAGCCCTGCCCGCTATCCCCCCTCCCAAGAGGCCCGCGGATGCCGCCGCGGCCGCGGAAGAGGCCGAAGAGACTGGGGGTGAGGGCGAGAAGGCCCCCGAGGGGAGCTCGTCCGCTCCCGCTGCAAACGAGCGAGAAAGCCAATAAATCTCGACAGTTGGCGGGATTTGCGGGATTGCTGGGGAAGGTGAGCGGGCGATAGAGTGCCGCTCCCTCCCCTTTCTTTTTTTCGCGAGGCCCGCCTTACATGGACCAGCCGAACCTCCGTCGACCCGCCGAGCGAGTCGTTTCCGACCGGCCTTTCGCCGAGGTCGAGGCCGCGCTCGAGAAGGCAGGCCGCGTCGAGGAACTCATCCGTCTCTACGAGGGACGCGCGCGCGAGACGCCCACCACCGAGGCGGTGCGGGTGCTGGTGCGCGCGGGGCAGCTCGCCTACGAGCGACTGCGCAACCCGGCTCGTTCGGAAGAGCTCCTGCGGCGCGCGCTGCTGATCGCCGAGGACCCGCGGCCCGTTCTGCGTGGATTGAAGATCGTCTACGAGGCGCGCCAGGACATGGCCGCGCTCGTGGATGTGCTGGAGCGACTCGGAGCCCTGAGCAAGGGTGACGAGGCCGTGTCCTGCTTCATGAAGGCCGCGAACTTCCATGAGCAGAAGCTGTTCCGGCGCGATCGCGCGGTGCTGTGCCTGCAGCGGGCCGCTCGCATCAAGCCGGAGCGCGCGACCTTCAAGCGCGTGCGCCAGCTCCTCCTGGCCGAGGAGCGCTTCCAGCCCATCTTCGAGTCGCTGGAGCGCGAGCGCGCCGCGCTCGGCGGCGAGGGCATGGCGGAGGAGTACGCCAGCTTCGCCGAGCGGCTGGTGGAGGATCCCACCGAGCACGTGCTCGCCCAGCAGGCGTTAGCCGTGGCGCGGGAGCTGGATCCGAAGAACGTCCGGGTGGAGAAGGCCACGCAGACGCTGGAGCGCTTCGAGCAGTCGTGGCGTGAGCGCGCGCGCATGCTGCGTGGCATGTCCCTGGAGGAGCGCGATCGCAAGAGCGCGGCGCGGCTGTCCCTCCTGGTGGCCAAGCTGCACGCCTGGTACGAGCCCGCCGCCACGGACAAGGTGAAGGAAGCGCTGGACCGCTGCTTCCTGCTGTGGCCCGGCATGCCCGAGGCGCTCAACCTCATCGAGCGCGTCGCCGAGCGCAACGGTGATTTCACGCCGGCGCAGGCCTGGCTCGAGACGCTGGCGGGCGAGGCTCGCGAGCGCAACGCCCAGGTGGACCTGTGGCTGCGGCTGGGCACCCTGCGACTCACCCGGCTCAATGACGCGGCCGGGGCGCTCGCCGCCTTCGAGAAGGCCACGACCGTGGACCCGGCGCGCGCGGATGTGGCGACACTCGGCGCCGAGCTGCTGCTGGAGCAGGGCCGCGCGGCCGAGGCCCTCGCGATGCTGGAGCGCTACCTGGGCACGGTGAAGGATCGCGTGACGCAGGTGGCCCTGCGGCTGCGGTTGGCGGACCTGTGCCTGCACCAGAACGACGGAGACGCGGCGCGCGTGCACCTCGATGCCGCGCTCAAGCTGGATCCGGCCAACGCGCTCGCGGCCTTCCAGCTCGCCCGTCTCCTGGCGGAGGAGGAGAACTTCGAGGCGCTGGAGCCGCTGCTGGACCTGGCGCTGCTCGCCCCGCGCCCGCGCGCCGAGCGCGTGGCCTTCTGCGAGGGACTCGCGCTCCTCTACGAGGAGGCGGACAACGCGCGGGGGGCCTTCGAGGTGCTCGCGCGCGCCCTGGCGCTGGAGCCCACCCGGCCCATGCTGTTGGACTCGGTGATGGAGCATGCGAGCAGGGCCCACGCGGAGCCCGCGCTCGCGATGGCGCTTCGTCGTGCGGCCACGGTCGCGCCTCCCGAGGCGGCCCTTCCGCTCTGGCGGCACCTCGCGCAGCTGCTCCAGGGGACGCTGGCGGACCCCGCGGGTGCCGAGGCGGCCTGGAAGGAAGTGCTCGCGCGCGCGCCGGGTGATGGCGCCGCGCAGGAGGCGGTGAAGTCGCTCCGAGCCGCCGCCGCGCTCACGGATGACCCGAAGGTGCGCCTGGAGGGGGAGATCGCCCGGCGCGAGGCCACGGGCGCGGCTCCGGCCGAGCTGGAGCCGATGGTGCGCGAGCTGGTGAAGCTGGCTCCCGACGATCCGGCTCCCGTGCGTCGCCTGCAGGCGCTGTGCGTGGCGCTGTCGAAGTTCGAGGAGGCCGCGGCGCTGGCGGGGAAGCTGGCGAAGCTGGCCGAGACGCAGGTGGAGCGCAGCGACTGGGCAGGGCGTCAGGCCCGTCTGTTCGCCGAGCGCCTGAATCGCCCGCAGGAGGCGGCGGGACTCTTCCTCCAGCTGCTCGCGGAGAACGTCGCCACCGGCGTGGTGCTGGGCGGGCTCGAGCGGCTCGCGGCGGCCGGCGTGCGCACGGCGGAGATCGCCGAGGCGCTCGCCAACCACTATGGCCGCGGCGGTGACCACCAGCGCCAGGTCTCGGCGATGGTGCAGCAGCTCGAGGCCACGAAGGACGCGGCGGGGCGCCAGCGATTGTTCGGACAGATCGCCGACATCCACGAGAAGCATCTGGCCGATGGCCGTGGTGCTTTCGACTACCGCGTGCGAGCCCTGCGCGAGGCGCCCACGGACGAGGCGAACCGCGCCGAGCTGGCGCGTCTGGCTCACGATCTGTCCGTCCATGCCGAACTGGTGCGCGTGCTGCGGGCGCTGGCCACCGAGGCGGAGGCCCCGGAGCTCGCGGTGCAGCTGCTCTCCGATGCGTCGAGGCTGGCCGAGGAGTCCGCGGCGCTGCCGGAGGCCATCGGCACGATGGAGGCGGCGCTGCAGCGGGTGCCCGAGTCGCCCGAGGTGCTCGGCCGGCTCATCCAGCTGTATGGCAAGTCGGGGCGCGCGGCGGATGCGGACGCGCTGCTGCGCAAGCGCATCCTGACGGCCACGAAGGCGGAGAAGGTGGAGCTGCAGATGCAGCTCGTGGAGCTCAACGCCGGGCTGGGCCGGCCGCTGGAGGCCGCCGAGGCGCTGCAGGCCGCCATCCACTCCGGCGCGGACGAGGTGCGGCACCTGCCGCGTCTGGCCGAGCTGTACGAGAAGGCCGGTCGCAACCGGGAGCTGGGCGAGGTGCTCGCCCGGCAGATCGCGCTCGCCGAGGACGCGGGCGACCTGGATCGCGTGGCGCGCCTGACGCTCAAGCGCTCGCAGGTCCTGCAGGATTCGTCGGGGGACCGCACCGACGTGGTGCGCAGCTTCGCGGACATCCTCCGTCAGCGTCCTTCCGACGTGGACGCCCGTGCCGCGCTCGAGGGCATGCTCGGCTCCGGCACCGCGCGCGAGGAGGCCGCGCGGGCCCTCATTCCGGCCTATGAGGCCACCAAGGACCACCGCAAGCTGGTGGCCGCGCTGGACGTGCTTTCCGAAGTGGCGCGTGACGACGCGGCCCGGGTACTGGCGCTGCGTCAGGCCGCGACGGTTCACCTGACGCAGCTGCGTCAGCCGGAGCTGGCCTTCGCTTCGCTCGCCCGGGCCCTGCGCCTGGCTCCGGGTGATGCCGTCCTTCGCGTCGCCGCGCGCCAGGCCGCCGAGGACGCGGACTCGCTGGACGCCTACGCGGAGATCCTCATCGAGTTGACGGAGGAGGGGAGCACGGGCCCCTTCCGGGCGGGGCTGCTGCGAGATCTGGCCGAGGTCCAGGAGAAGAAGCTCGACGATCGGGATGCCGCGGTGAAGGCGCTCCGGTCCCTGCTGGCGCTGGAGCCCGGCAACCTCGACTGCCTGCGCGCGCTGCAGCGCCTGCACCGCGCGGGCGAGGAGTGGGCCGCGCTCGCCGAGGTGCTGGAGAAGCTCGCCGCCGCCGCGCCCGAGGTGGCCGAGCAGCTCGCGTACCTGCGCGAGGCCGCCCTGCTGCACGAGTCCAAGCTGGCCGATCTGGAGAGCGCCGCCGCCGCGTGGCGTGCCATCGCCGAGCGGGATCCGCTCCAGCGCGAGGCCGCCGTCGCCCTGGACCGGCTCTACGCGGAGCTGAACCGCCCGAAGGATCTGGCATGGGCACTCGGCCTGCGGCGCACGCAGGAGGGGCAGAGCCCGCAGGGCCGCGAGGTTTCCTTCCGCCTCGCCGAGCTGCTGCGCACCCGGCTGGACGATCCCAACGCCGCGCTCCAGCTCTATCAGGGCATCCTCGCCGAGGATCCCGGTCACCCCGGCGCCCGCGCGGCGCTCGAGGAGTGGGTGAAGGCGGCCGTGCCGATGAGCGCGGGCGCCCTGGAAGTGCTCGACCCGGTGCTGGCCCGGTTGGGAGACCACGCGCGTCGCGTGGCACTGCGTGAGGCGCGCATGGACTCCGCGCTCAGCGTGGAGAAGTCGCAGCTCGCCGCGGATATCCGCCGCATCTACGAGCAGGACATGCACCAGCCCTCGCTCGCCTTCATGGCGGCGGTGAAGGCCTTCTCGCAAGGAGTGGATCGCGAGGGCCTTCAGGTGGAACTGGAGCGGCTCGCGCGTGAGACGGGCTCGCACGAGATGCTGGCGGAGCTGTACGAGGAGGCCGCCTCGGATCTGCCCTCGGGTGACCCGTCGGGCCTCGGGCTGCTGCGTCGGTCCGCGGAGCTGCGTGAGCAGCTCGGCCAGACGGAGGAGGCCGCCAGCGTCTGGAAGAAGATCCTCGAGGACGCGCCGCAGGACCGTCAGGCGCTCGAGGCCCTCTCGCGCCTGTACGAGCGGGGGCAGAACGCCAAGAGCCTCTCCGAGGTCTATGCCGCCCAGTCGGCGCTGGCCACGGATCCCGAGGCCCGGCGCGCCCTGCTGGTGAAGGCCGGCGAGGCCCATGCCGCCGCGGGCGATGATGCCAAGGCCATCGAGACGTGGCGTTCGGCACTGGCCATCCGCAAGGCGGCGGACGGTCTGCTCGCGTTGGACAAGCTGTTCGCCAAGACGCGGCGCTTCGTGGAGCAGGCGGACGTATTGGATCAGCTCGCCGAGCTGGCCACGGACAACGAGTCCCGCCGCGGCTTCATCCTGCGCCGGGCGCAGCTGCTGGAGAAGGAAGGCAGCCACGCCGAGGCGCTGAGCGCGTACCGCGATTTGATGGCGCTGGCCCCGGCGGATCCACAGGCCGTGGCCGGTCTGGAGCGCATGCTCCAGCTCGAGGCGCAGCGGGGCGAGGCGGCGCGGCTGCTCGAGCCCGTCTACCGCGGCCTCAACGACACCCGGAAGCTGGTGGAGGCGCTGGAGATCCTCCTGCCCGGGTCCCTGCCCGCGCAGCGGCTGGAGCGGATCCAGGAGATCGCCACCCTGCGCGAGGCGCTCGGCCAGACGTCGCTCGCCTTCGCCGCGCGCCTGCGCGCCTTCAACGAGGCCCCGCAGGACGACGACGTCCGCGATGACCTGGAGCGGCTCGCGGCCGACTCCGGCTCCTTCGAGGAAGTGGCGGCGGCGTACGAGGATCAGCTCGAGCGCGGCGCCACCGAGCCCCTGGCGGGCGACCTGTGGCGACGGCTCGCGGGCATCTACGACGGGCGCCTCAAGCGCTACGATCTGGCGGTGCGCGCGTTGGAGGAGGTCAGCCGGCGCGATCCGCAGAACAAGCAGGTACTGGAGTCCATCTCGCGCGTGCATCGCCGCACCGGTGCGCACCGCGAGCTGGGGCTGGTGATGCGCCGGCAGGTAGCGGCCGAGGCGTCCGTCGCCGCGCAGGTGAACCTGCTCTTCGAGCTGGCCCACCTCGCCGAGGAGACGCTCGCCGACAAGGCGCTCGCGGCGCAGACGTACCGTGAGATCCTCGAGCGCCGGCCGGAGGACGCCAACGCCCTCAAGCTGCTGGGCCGTGTGCTGACACAGATGGAGCGCTGGCCGGAGCTGGCGCAGCACATCGAGCGGGAGATCCAGCTCGCCGACACGCGCAACGCCCAGGAGGAGGGCAGTGAGCTGCGCGTGCGCCTGGGCCGCTTGCGGTTCAGCCGCCTGGATGATCCGCGCGGGGCGCTGGAGCTCTACCAGGAGGTGCTCCGCCGCCGGGCCGGGCACGCCGGTGCGGTGGGCGCGCTGGAGGAGATGGCGCGCTCGGACAGCCCGCTGCGTGGCCAGGCCGCGCTGGCGCTGGAGCCGGTGTTCGCGGCGGTGGGCGATCACCTCAAGCAGGTTCAGATGCTGGAGTCGCGCGTCTCCGCCGAGCCGGTGCCCCAGGAGCGCTCGGCGCTGCTACGGCGCATCGCGGAGACGTACGCGGGCCCGCTGGAGAACGCGGAGATGGCCTTCCTCTCCGCCACGCGCGCGCTGCGCGACATGCCGGATGACCAGCGCACGCTCGAGCTGTGCCTCTCGCTGGTGGACAAGGCGGGGGCCGCCGAGGAGTTCGCGGCCGTCCTCTCCGAGATCGCTCCGAGGGCGGGGGATGTCTCCCGGGCCGAGCTGTACCGTGCACTGGCCCGGCTGCAGGCGCGCCTGGGCGAGGACGACGAGGCGCTGGCCTCGTGGCGCAAGGTGCTGACGCTGCGGCCCACGGACACCGACGCGCTCGACAGCGTGGCGCGGCTGGTGGCCGACTCCGGCACGCCGCAGGAGTTGCTGGAGGTGTTGCGCCGCCAGCTCGCGAGCGCCGAGGAGCCGGCCCGCCGGGCATCGGTGCTGCTGCAGATCGCCGTGCTCCAGGAGGAGAAGCTGCAGGACGGGCTGGGCGCACTGGCCACCCTGCGGCGCTTGCTGGACGTGAAGCCGGACGACGCCGCCGCGCTCACGCGGATGGATGGTCTGTGCCAGAAGCTGGAGCGCTGGCCGGAGATGGCGGACGTGCTGGCGCGCCGCATCGCGCTCGTGTCGCCCGAGGAGGGACTGGAGCTGAAGTTCCGCCTCGCGGTGCTGCGCGAGACGAAGCTGTTGGACAAGGCGGGTGCGCTGTTGCTCTACGGTGAGGTGCTCTCGCTGCAGCCCAACCACGCGGGCGCGGTGGGCCGCCTGGAAGCGCTGGTGGCCCGCGAGCCGCAGAACCTGCTCGCGGTGGAGACGCTGCTGAATGCCTTCCGCGCGAGCGGGGATGTGGGTCGGCTCGCCTCGCTCATCGAGACGCGGGTGGGCGTGTCCCCGGACTCGCACGAGCGCAAGACGCTGCTGGGCGAGCTGGCCACGTTGCGCGAGGCCCAGGGCGAGCCGGAGCTCACCTTCCTGGCGCTCTTCCGGTCCTTCAAGGAGGACCCGAACGACGCCGAGCTTCGCAAGCGGCTGGAGAACGCCACGGACGCGGCGGGCTCGTACGACGAGCTGGTGGTGGCCTACGAGGATGCGCTGCCGCGCGTGGCCGAGGCCCGCGACGCGGCGGAGATGTGCATCAAGCTGGGCCAGCTCTTCGAGTCGCGCCTGCAGGAGCCCGAGCGCGCCGTCATCTACTACGAGCGCGCGCGCACGCTGAACCCGTCGGAGCAGCAGAAGTCGCTCGCCGCGCTGGATCGGCTGTACGTGTCCCTGGAGGCGTGGCCGGAGCTGGCCAACGTGCTGGAGTCGCTCGCGTCCTCGGCGGAGGAGACGGCGGACAAGGTGGGCTTCCTCTTCCGCCTGGGACAGCTCGTCCAGGAGAAGCTGGACGGCATGGACCGCGCGGCCTCCGCGTTCGAGCAGGTGCTGGCGCTGGAGCCCGGGCACCTCGCCTCGGCGCGGCTGCTGGAGAACATCTATGACGCGGCCGGCGCGCACGACAAGCTGTACAACATCCTGAAGCTGCAGTCCGAGCGCGTCACCGGTCCCGAGCGCGAGCGCGTCCTCACGCGCATGGCGCAGGTGTCGGCCGAGGGCCTGGGGGATCTGGACCAGGCCATCGCGCTGTACCGCGAGCTGCTGGCGAAGAACGCGCGCAACGAGCAGGCCTTCACCTCGCTGGAAGCCCTCTACGAGAGGGCGGGTCGCCACGAGGAGCTGCGCACGTTGCTGTCGGACCGACTGGCGCAGACGTTGGATCCGCGCGAGGTGGTGCGGCTCAACGAGCGGCTGGGCCGGGTGCTGTACCGGCTGTTGAAGCAGCCGGCGCTGGCGGTGAGCCACCTCAAGGCCGCGTTGGATCGCGACCCGCGGCACCGGGGCGTGCTGGACACGCTGCGCGAGCTGTATGAGGAGACGGGGCCGGCGGAGGAACTGGTGGGCATCCTGCGGCGGCTCGTCCCGCTGCAGGAGTCGGCCGAGGGCGTGAAGGTGCTGCGCCTGCGGCTGGCCGAGGTGCTCACGGGGATGGGCCGGCGCGAGGAGGCGCTGGACGCGGCCCGCCGCGCGCTGGAGGTGGAGCCGCACGTGGTGGCGGACCTGGAGCGAGTCCACGCGCTCTTCGTCTCGCTGCGGGCCTACAACGACGCGGTGCGTGCGCTCGAGCTGAAGGTGCAGGTGCACCTGCAGACCGAGGAGCGTGAGCAGGCGGTGGCCACGTGGTTCGCGGTGGCGGACCTGTGGGCCGGTGAGGGTGGCAAGCCCGAACTGGCCGCCGGGGCGCTGGAGAAGGTGCTGGAGCTCGACCCGGCCAACCGTACGGCCTACGAGCGCGCCTGCGAGCTCTACCGCGCGCACAACGACTGGCGTGCGTACGCGCAGGTGGTGGATCGCTACCTGCCGCACCTCGTCACCGAAGAGGAGAAGCTGGCCACCCTCAAGGAGCTGGCACGGGTCCAGGAGGAGCGGCTCGGCCAGAAGGACGTGGCGTTCCTGGCGCTCTGCCGCGCGATGCAGATCGACGCGGCGGACGATCACCTGCGCGAGGAGGTGGAGCGGCTCGCCGACGAGACGGGCTCGCACGAGGAGCTCGCCGCCGTGTACGAGGAGGTGGCGGACTCGCTGCCTCGGGGTCCGCTCGCCGAGCGCATGTACGCCACACTGGCGCGCGTCCACGACCTGAAGCTGGACGATCCGCAGGCCGCGGAAGGGGCGCTGCGGAAGATCCTCGAGTTCGACCCGACGAACGCCACGGCGCTCGATGGGCTGGCGGGGATGTTCCAGCGGCGTGGCCGCGAGCGTGAGTACGTGGTGGCGCTGGAGCAGAAGCTCGAGGCCGCCGGCTCCATCGAGGCGCGCAAGGGCATCCTCCGGGAGATCTCCCGCGTCTTCGAGGAGCAGGGGGACCCGGACGAGGCCGCGAGCGCGCTGCTGCGTGCGTTGGACCTGGAGCCGGACGCCGAGACGTTGGGCGTGCTCACCGATCTGTACCGCCGTCAGAATGCCTGGAAGGACGTGGCGTCCACGCTGCTCCGGGCTCGAGACCTGGCGGCCACCGTGGAGGAGCGGGCACGCATCCAGGTGGAGGTGGCGAACGTCTATGAGCGCGACATCGGTGACGACGAGGCCGCGGTGGTCGCGTTCCGCCAGGCGCTCGAGTTCGAGCCGTACAACCTCCAGGCGCTGGAGTCGATGGAGCGGCTGTACACCAAGCTGGATCAGCCGGCGGATCTGCTCGCCATCTACGAGCGCATGCTCGAGGTGGTCTCGGACTACCGCGAGCGCGTGCGGGTGATGTTCCGCTGCGCGAGCATCTGGGAGGACAAGTTCCAGAACCCGGCCAACGCGGATGCCTTCATCGAGGGCGTGCTGGCCATCGATCCGCAGAACCTGCAGGCCATCAAGACGCTGATCCGCCTGCGGCGCATGCAGGGCCGGTGGGAGGATCTGATCGTCGCGTACGAGCGGCAGCTCCAGCTGGCCACGACGCCGCAGGAGCAGGCCGAGCTGTACGTGGAGATCGGCAACGTCTACCACCAGCAGCTCAAGCAGGTGGACCGGGCGGTGAACACGTACCACCAGGCGCAGGCGGTGGATCCGATGAGCCGGCCGGCGCTGCACGCGCTCGGCAAGCTGTACGAGCGAAGCGGCAACTGGCCCTACGCCCTGGAGATGCTGCAGCAGGAGGCGCAGCTGGCGGGGCCGGTGCCCGAGGCGGTGGAGCTGTACTACCGCATGGGCAAGATGCAGGAGGACATGCTGATGGACACGGGCAGCGCCCGTGTCGCCTATCAGAATGCCCTCTCCATCGATCCGGGCCACCTGCCCAGCATCCGCGCCCTCAAGGGCATCCAGGAGCAGGAGAAGGACTGGGGCGGTTACGAGCAGACGCTGCTCCAGGAGGCGCATCAGACCGAGGAGCCCGAGGCCAAGGCGCGCGCGTTGTTGGAGGTGGCACGCTACAACGCCGAGACGAAGGGCGATCCGGACACGGCCACCGCCTACTACGAGGAGACCCTCAAGTACGCTCCGGACAGCCTGGAGGCGGCGCGTCCGCTCTCGGACGTCTACAGCGCGCGTGAGGACTGGGTGTCCGCCGAGCGGATGCTCGACATCGTCGTGCGCAAGATGGCGGAGCGGGCCATCGCGGAGAAGGACACCGCGCTCACCGCGGAGCTCTGCCGGCAGCTGTACCGGCTGGGCTACGTGGCGGACAAGTTGGGCAATCGTGACAAGGCGCTCGACTCGTACAAGAAGGCCTACGACCTCGATGCGACCTACCTGCCGGTGCTCGAGGGCTACGGTCACCTGCTCGTGCAGCACGCGAAGCGGTACGAGGACGCGCTGCGCATCTTCCAGACCATCCTCATCCACCACCGTGAGGAGCTCACGGACATGGAGGTGGTGGAGGTCTACTGGCAGCTCGGCGACATCCACGCGAAGCTGAACCAGCTGGATCGCGCGCAGAACCACTTCGAGAAGGCACTGGCCGTCGACCCCAGCCATGAGGCGTCCCTGCGGGCCCTGGTGGCGCTCATGGATCAATCGGGCCGTTGGGAGCGGGCCGCCGATCTCCGCCAGCAGCTCGCCAACGTGCTGGAAGGGGAGGCGAAGGCGAGCGTCTTCCTGGAGCTGGGCCAGCTCGCACGGGAGAAGCTGAAGGACCCGTACCAGGCCATCGACGCGTACACCGGTGCGCTCAAGCTGCTGCCCGAGTCGCTCGAGGTGATGGACTCGCTGTACGTGCTGTTGCGTGAGACGCGCCAGGGCCAGAAGGCCGCGGACACGTTGGAGCGGATGCTCCGGCTGCCCGCGCTGGCCGCCGAGCCGAACAAGGCGAAGCGGGTGTGGTTCGCGCTCGGCGAGCTGCGCCGGGACGAGCTGCGCGACGTGGAGGGCGCGGCCGTGGCGTTCAACACGGCGTTGGATCTGGACCATCGCTTCGTCGAAGCATTCAGCGCGCTCGAGGCCATGTTGGGTGGCGCGGGCCAGTGGAAGGCGCTGGAGGAGAACTACGCGAAGATGATCGGGCGCATGCCGAAGACGCCCGACACGCACGTGGCGCGCATGACGCTGTGGCGGGCTCTGGGAGACCTCTACCGCCAGGTGCTGAAGAGCCAGGAGGGGGCGCTGGCGGCCTACGGCGTCGTCGCCAAGGGCCTGCCAGATGACGCCCAGGTGCAGGAGATCTACGCCGAGCTGGCCGCGGCTTCTCCGGGCAAGGAGGACGAGGCCATCGCCGCGCTCCGCCGTGCCCTGCCGAACACGGGCGAGCCGCGCAAGGTGGTCTCTCAGCTGGTGCGTTTGTCCGCGCTGCGCAAGGACTACGACGGCGCGTGGATGGCCGCTCAAGCCGTGTCGGGGCTGCTGGGCGAGGCGGGGGATGACGAGAAGGAGATCCTCTCCAAGCTGGGGCCCTACGCGAAGCGCAAGGAGGTGGCCCAGCGGCCGCTGCCGGACCGGATGTGGCAGACGCACCTGCTGCACCCGAAGCTGCGCGGGCCGTTCACCGAGCTGATGGGGCTGCTCTTCGAGCAGGTGGGGCACCTGTACGCGGTCCCCTTCCAGAACTACCAGATCGTCCCGAAGAAGCACCGCATCGACCTGGCGAGCGCGCAGGAGTACCACGCGCAGCACTACCGGTACGTGGCGCGCCTCTTCGGGATGGACGCGGTGGAGCTGTATTCGCCGCACCTGGTGGTCCGCCGCGAGAACATGGCGAAGCGCTCCAACGAGCCGACGCCGGATCCGCGCCTCAACGTGGAGGTGCTGCAAACGCACCCGCCCTGCGTGCGCGCGGGTGGGCGTTTCTTCGCGGAGCAGGGACAGAAGGAGGCGTACTACCTGCTGGGACGGACGTTCGCGCTGGTGCGCCCGGAGCTGGCCTTCAGCCAGCGTCTGGCCCCGGAGCGGCTCGAGGCCGTGGTTCAGGCCGCGCTCGGTCTGGTGGTTCCCAACCTGCGCTTCACGGTGGATCCGCGGCTGGTGGATGCCGAGCGCCGTGTGCTGGAGAAGAGCTTCAGCGACCAGGCTCGTGCGGCACTGGCCAAGGTGGCGCGCGTCTACATGCCCACGGCTACGCCCGCGGATGTCCGCCAGTACCTCGAGGGGGTGGAGCTGACGGCGGCGCGTGCCGGCCTCCTCGCGGCGGGTGAATGCGAGCCCGTCAAGCGCATGGTGCTGGAGGAGACCGGGTCGGCCTTCCGGGTCTCCACGAAGGTGAAGCTGAAGGAGCTGCTGCTGTTCGCCACGTCCGACGAGCTCCGCGAGCTGCGTGTCGCGGTGGGTACGGACGTGGAGGTGCAGGTGAGGAAGTAGATGAGCAGCTCGAGTGTGCGTGAGACCCAAACGAGGGGCTCACCCGTTGAACCGGCAACCGGGCGGGCGAGGTCGGCATCCTTGACCCCCCCGGGTGCCACCTCTACGATTCCGGCGGGTTTTCTCCCGTCATTTCTGACAGTTGCGGGGAACGATGCGTTTCGTCTGCGATAGCTGCCGCGCGCAGTACATGATTAGCGACGACAAGGTGGGCGCGAAGGGCGTCAAGGTTCGTTGCAAGAAGTGCGGCTACAACATCGTGGTCCGCCCCGCCGGCTCCACGCCGGCGAAGGAGGATGGGACGGGCAGTGAGGCCGCTGGCGGTGCGGCCGCGTCCCAGAGTCAATCCAACAACGACGGCTTCGGGCTGCCCGCGTCACTGGGCACGCCCCCCGAGGGCGGCATCTTCAGTGGTGTGGAGGATGACGAGCTCGGCGCCGTATTCGACCAGGTGCTCAACTCGGGGTCGCACAGGATTCCGGCGGGCGAGTCGGCGGGTGACGGTCCGGCGCAGCTGGATGCGTCGGCCCTGTCGGACACTGGCGAGACGGTGCGCAAGCTCGCGGAGGCCGAGGAGGGGAGCGCGAAGCCCGCGGCCTCACACGAGTGGTTCGTCGCCATCGACGAGAAGCAGGTGGGTCCCCTGTCGCTCGAGAAGGTGAAGGACTACTGGGAGCGGGGAGAGGTCGGTCCGGACAGTCTGTGCTGGCGTGCGGGCTTCAGCGACTGGATTCCGCTCTCGGAGGCCTCGGAGCTGGCGTCGGTGCTGGCGCCGCGCCCGACCAAGCCTGTCATCGTGGAGCCCGCGCCGGTGGCGTCGTCCTCGCCGGTTGCGTCCGGGCCGGTGGAGTCCGCCTTCAGCGCCGGAGGTGGCGCGTCGAAGTCGGCGAAGGCCAACACGCCAGCGCCCGTGGCTCCGTCCGCGCAGGACTCTGGCTGGAAGCCTTCGGCCGCGAGCGTGCTCGCCTCGCTGGTGAAAGAGGAGAACGAGGCGCTATCGAAGCCGGCGCCGAAGGCCTCGCCGGTGGAGGAGAGGGCGAAGCCCGCGGCGTCGGGGCTGCTCGACGTGCCTCCGCCGGAGTCCGCGCCGGTGGCGGCTCCGAGCCCGCTGATGGCCGAGCCTCCCGCGCCCGCGCCGTACATGCAGCCCGCTCCAGGGCCTGCGTATGCGCAGCCGCCCGCTCAGGCGTACGCGCAGCCGATGGCCCAGCCGTATCCGCCTCCCCAGCAGTATGCGCCGCCTCAGGCGTACCCTGGCTACCCGCCTGCGGCCCCCGCGCCGAAGCAGGGCGGCAAGATGGGGATGATCATCGGAGTGGCGGCGGGCGTGGTGTTGCTCGTCGGTGGAGTGGGGGTCTACTTCGCGACCCGGCCTTCCGAGCAGGCGGCTGTGACGCCACCCGCGGCGACACAGCAGGTGGCCCAGGCGACGGCTCCGTCGAAGCCAGCGGAGCTGCCGCCCATGCCTCCGCCTCCGGCGGGGGTGGCGCAGAACACCCAGGGCACGCCCGCTGCGGGGACCACGGGCCAGCCGACCACTGCGCCTTCGACGGCACCGGCGGTTGCGGCCGCGGGGACTCCGGGAACCGCGCCAGCGGCGAACCCGGCGACGCCTCCGCCTGCCGAGCCGGTGAAGCCCGCCGAGCCGGCGAAGACGGAGCCGCAGCAGGTCGCTCGTGCCGAGGTGCCGGAGCGTAACGGTACCAAGCGCCCCACGTCGGTCAGCCGTCCTTCGGCGAGCCGCAGCAACAACGAGGAAGAACCGGTCGCGCGTAACACCAGGTCGCAGGCGAGGAGCGGCGGGAACGCGGATGACGAGTTCGACGAGCTCTTCGGGACGAAGAAGCCGAGTGCCAAGAACGGCACCGCGTCGGCGAATGGGCGTACGGCCTACATCCCGCCGGAGCCTGGTGGTGGGGCGGCGCTCGACAAGCTCGGGCAGTCGGACATCATGCAGGTGGTGCTGGCCAACAAGCCGGCGATCATCAAGTGCGTGAACGAGCAGAAGAAGAAGGATCCAGGCCTGAGTGGCAAGCTGGTGATGCGCTGGACGATCCAGACGAACGGCAAGACGAAGAACGTGTCCTGCCAGACGTCGGAGTTCCGTTCGACCTACATGGCGAGCTGCATTTCCGGGCTCATCAAGGGTTGGAATTTCCCGAAGCACCGGGTGCAGGGCGAGCCCATCGACTTCCCGTTCACCTTCTAATCGTCCAGGATGCAGACAGTTACTTTTGAGTCAAATGACTCGTACGACTGTCCGCTTCCATGGAGGATGAATTTGCTCCTGGAGGATGCGTCGAAGGGTGTGTCGACATTCGTTGACACGTCTGGAGCGGCGGGACTAAAGCCGCGCGCTGAAGGACGGAGGGGGCCTGAGAGGCCGGAGGTCCACCTCGTGAGACGTATCCATTCAGGAGGAAGCCGAGAAATGCAGATTCGCAAGATGAGGTTGATGCTCGCCGCGCTGGGAGCGATGAGCATGGTGCTGGCGGGTTGCCCCGATGGTGGCCGTGAGAGCCTGGAGTGCACGACGGACGCGGACTGCGACGCGTCCGAGATCTGTCATCCGGACGCCAAGGTGTGCGTGCAGACCTGTACTGCGGCTGCAGATTGCCCCGATTCGGCGAAGAAGTGCGAGGCTCTGAGCAGCTCGGACACCCGGCAGATCTGCAAGTGCACCACGCCGGAACTCTGCCAGCAGGACGAGCGTGTGAGCGATGCTTCGAACCTGACGTGCTCGGGTCAGTACAGCGTCTGCGTGCCGAGCGGGACCACCGGGCCGGGTCCGACCCCGACCACCTGCTCGGGTGAAGGCCAGAGCACCTGCGCCTATGGTCAGTTCTGCAGCACCGGCACGTGCACTGTGGTGCCTGCCCCCACGTGCCAGAATTACGAGAGATTCGATCAGCGCGGAGATCTGGGCACGACTGGACCTATCATCTTCAAGGCGACCGAGACTGCTGCTGTCGAGACTTACTGCAGTCCCTCTGCGCCTAAGCGCGTAAAAGTGACTATTTCAGCTTACTCCAGCAATCCTTTTCCTGCGACGAAGGATGAGCTGAATGGTCTGTTCTGGGTTGATGTTGACGGTGACAAGCACTCGGGTGCAGCGGTAGTTGCCGCTGGCGGTAGCAACTACGTTGTGAGTGGCACCAACCGCGAGCGGGCTGACATCGTATTGAGCTTCTGCGTCGCCGAGAGCAGCAGGACTCTGTCGCTGGGCGTCTATTTCATGAATGGTAACTTTTTCTGTCATCAGGCGAACTATTAACGTCTGATTTTGGAGTAGGCTGCGTATTGGCCTGCAATCAGAACCCTACCCAGCTCTCGGCTGGGTAGGGTTCTGTAATTTAAGAGCACCCTCATTAAGCAGCTTGTTTGCTAAGAGCATTTGACCTGGAATTGCGGCAGGAAGTGCTCTGAATTTTCTCCCACTGGGAGCGTCTTGTAGAGCGCACGCACGGTGAGGCCGGCGTTTTCAAATAGGAGAGTTCATGTTGCCTTCGAAGATGATGCAGACCCTCGCTCTTGGGCTGGTATTTGCTGCACCGACCGCCTTTGCGGAGGGGCAGTCGGCCAAGGGAGGGACGCAGTACAATCTGAACTGCCCTGTTGGCACCAAGCAGTTCGGCAATGCGGATGACGGACTCTTCTGCCGTAAGGTAGAGGCCTCGAAGGGCATGCACACTCCTCATGGCCCTTACGTTTCGTACTACCCTAACGGCCAGAAGCGCTCCGAGGGGCAGTATGTCGATGGTTTCCGTTCGGGTCAGTGGACCTTCTACAACGAGGCCGGCCAGGTGTCTGGCCGTACTGAGTTCCAGCGCGAGAATTACCATGGCAACCGGGTTCTCTACTTCGCGAACGGCAAGCCTCGCTTGGTGGAGGAGTACGCGAAGGGCAAGCGCAACGGACTCGTGCAGGAGTTCTCCGCGGACGGCAAACTCGTTCGCCAAGCTCAATACCGCGACGATCAACAGGTTGCGACGAAGTAGTCTGGTTGCCTCGCGGTGATACTTTGAAGGGCCTTCGCTGAGCAGGCGAAGGCCCTTCACTTTGTGCGCCCGGCATGGGCATCGACATGGAGGTGGAAGTCCTCCCGGAAGCAGGTCACCGCGAACGAAGGGAACCGCAGAGCGCCGGACCGCGAGGCCGACGTGAAGGAAGCGGGGAACGAAACCGCGGGGTGACGAACAGGAACCGGCTGCGAGGCGGCACCGAGCGGGGCGAGCGGGCAAAGATTCGCGAAGCCCCGGTGACCAAGGCGAGGTGACGTAGAGCCGGCGCTCGTGCGGTGAATGTCGATGTTCTTACCCGGGGAGAGCTCGCCTCGTGCCTGAAAGGGCGACGCCGAGAGGCGGAGCGAGCAGTCAGCAGAGGCCGTAGTGTGCGCTGGGCAGCGCACTGGTCAGGAGGGTTGAAGTCCCTCCGGCGCTCGGATGAGGAGCGCCGTATCCTAAGGCGGGGGTAACGCCTCGTCGGCCGGAGAGAGTGGAAGGTATGGAGAAGCCTCAATGGGCATGAAGGCGAAAGCCGGACACAGCCAAGGTGAACCTGGAGCCACCGCTCGCAGCACTCCGGAGGGCAGGGTGCCCACCGCGAGGTGGGAGCCGAAGGGCATGCGGAGAAGTACCGGGCCGTAGTCGAAGGGGGGCAACCCCAGTGACGAACCGGTCGGCCAAAGGTGGGGCAAGGTCGAGCCCGCACTATGGGGGCGAAGGCGTTCTCATCCACCCACCGCACCAAGGTGTATGCGGACGGCACGGTACGGAAGACCAGAGCGTGACCCCAGGAGGACTCGACGGGTTCCCGGGTGGCACCGGGGGAAGCAACCCTATAAGCGCAAGCGAAGCGGGGAGCGGTGCTCGGCGAGTCGTCGGACGGCTGGGTAGTACCTCAAGCTCGGTGAGAGCCGGGCGACCGGGAGACCGGCGACAGAGTGAGTCGGGGAAGCCAGCCGGTGAAGGCGGTCGGAGAGAGCAAGAAAGCGGGAAGAGCAAGGGCGATGAGGTGGAAAGTTCCCTCAGCGAAAGACCCGAACCTCACCGTCCGAGGAGACTCGCGGACTGGCTCAACCCGACGGGGGCGAGGAAGGTCCACTCGCTCATCGACAAGGTGTACAAGCGGAAGAACCTGGAGATCGCCTGGGAGCGCGTCAAAGCGAACCAGGGCTCTGGTGGGGTGGACGGAGAGAGCATCGAAGCCTTCGGCGAGCAGCTCCATGAGCGGCTCGAACAGCTCCATGCCGAACTCCGCGCCGACACTTACCAGCCCGCCCCGGTGAGGCAGGTGCGTATCCCGAAGGTGGGCAAGCCGGGCGAGTATCGCACGCTGGGAATCCCGACCATCTACGACCGGGTGTGCCAGCAGGCGCTGCTCAACCGACTGGAGCCTCTCTTCGAGCCGGTACTCGATGACGCCAGCTTCGGGTATCGGCGAGGGCGATCAACGAAGGATGCGCTACGCAAGGCATGGAGAGAGGTAGAAAGCGGTCATGAGTGGATAGTGGACGCTGACCTGAAGGACTTCTTCGGGTCGGTGGACCACGAGAAACTGATGACGCTCGTTGCCCAGCGAGTAGCAGACGGACGAGTGCTGCGCCTGCTCAGGGCGATGCTCAAGGCCGCCAGCTACGGAGAGGGGCGCCTGTTCCCGACCGAGCGTGGCACCCCACAGGGTGGGGTGAGCTCACCACTGCTCAGCAACATCCTCCTGACGCCGTTTGAGCGGGAGATGAGGCGCAAGGGCTATCGGCTCACGAGGTATGCAGACGACTGGGTCGTCACCTGCTCATCTGCAACGGAGGCACGTGCTGCTCTGGCAGCAGCGACGAGGACCCTGGAGACGTTGGGCGTGCGGCTCAATCCGCAGAAGACGCGGATCGTGCACGTGAAGCAGGGCTTCGAGTTCCTTGGCTTCAAGCTCAAGCGAGGAATGCGGCTGCGGCTGCCGCCGAACAAGATCCGAAGCGGGGCGCGCTCGGGGGTGCTCTATGCGTACCCGAGGGAGAAGTCGGTCCGACGTTTCCAAGACCAGATCCGCAGCCTGACGCGGCGACGTGCACCGGTAACGACCAAGGAGCTGATTCGGCAGATCAATCCCGTTGTGCGGGGGTGGGGGCACCACTACAAGCGCGCCCACGTCCGAAGGAGCTTCCACCGGCTCGACGGCTGGATCGTGCGACGAATCTGGTCACACCGATTCAAGCGGTGGAGGTGTCACGGCTGGAAAGAGCTGCCGACACCGAAGCTGTACGGCGAGTACGGGCTTGCCAACCTCGTGCAGATGATTCCCTCCCTCGCGACCTCAAAGAAGCACGCCTTCATGAAAGCTGGATGCGGGAAATCTGCACGTCCAGTTTGAGCGGCGAACGGAGGCCAGCGCGATGAGCGCGCCTCCTCCGACCCGACAGCGGCGAGCGGACCGGCAGGGATGGCGTGGAAGCCTCACCGGAGCCGGGGAGACGACGAGCCGCGAAGGGCCGAACGATAGGAAGGGAGTCACGAAAGTGAGTCTCGAAGGTGCCAGGCGCCAGAAGTCTCTGCAAGGGGAGCTCCCGCTGGGGCATAGGGGTGAAGCCCCGAAGGACCAGCGCAGCGGCGAAGCACTGAGGGCGGCAACCGAAACCGGACAACCAGGAGACGACCGCCTGATGGAGCGGGTGGTCGAGCGCGGCAACGTCAGGCGGCGTTGAAGCGAGTGAAGCAGAACAAGGGCAGTCCCGGCGTCGATGGGATGCGCGTGGAGGAGCTGGACCCGTGGCTGGTGAACAACTGGGACGCTGTCCGGGCACAACTGTTGGACGGTAGCTACCAGCCCCAACCGGTACGGGAGCAGGAGATACCCAAGAGTGGCGGAGGAGTCCGGAAGCTGGGGATTCCGACGGTACGCGACCGGCTCATCCAGCAGAGCATCCTGCAAGTGCTGCAACCGATGTACGACCCCACCTTCTCGGAGCACAGCTACGGTTTCCGGCCCGGACGCAGCGCACACGACGCGGTGTGCGAGGCCCAGCGCTACATACAGGAGGGTCGGAGCTGGGTGGTGGACGTGGACCTGGAGAAATTCTTCGACCGCGTCAACCACGACGTGCTGATGGGAAGGCTGGAGAAGAGAATCGGGGACAAGCGGGTGCTGAGGCTGATTCGCCGCTACCTGGAGGCCGGAATCGTGCGGCGGAGGATGCCATGCGGACGCTCAGGCGGCTATACGCGGGACTCCGGCTAGGAGTCAACGAGACGAAGAGCGCGGTGGCGCGCCCGTGGGAGCGGCGGTTCCTGGGCTACAGTTTCTGGGTAGCCAAGGGGCGGCAGGTGAAACGACGCGTGTCACCCAAGGCCCTTGAAGCGATGAAGGAGCGGGTGCGGGAGATGACGTCCCGTGTCTAGGGGCGGAGCCTGGATGCGGTGGCCAAGGACCCGCGGGCGTATCTGCTGGGATGGAAGCAGTATTTCCAACTGGCGGACACCCCCGGTGTCTTCCGGCAACTGGACGAATGGCTGCGCCATCGCCTGCGAGCCCTCCAACTCAAGCAGTGGAAACGGGGGACGACGGTGTTCCGAGAGCTGCGCGCCCGGGGAACGCCCGAGCACATGGCCCGCCGGGTTGCCGCCAATACCCGCCGCTGGTGGAGGAACTCGGGCATGTACCTCCAACTCGCCCTGCCCACGAGCTTCTTCGACCGGCTGGGAGTTCCGAGACTCGCCAGCTAACCTCAACCTATCGAACCGCCGGATGCGGACCCGCTTGTCCGGTGGTGTGGCAGGGGAGTAGCGAGGCGACCTCGCTACCCCCTATGCCGATTTCCGCAGACCCTTCCTTCTGTCCGCGGGCTCGGCTAGAAGCCTTACTGTGAAGTCCGCGCCCACTATCCCACAGTTACTCGACATCCCTGTTTGCTCCGTAGCGGACATGGGCCTCCGCGAACTTGAGCGTATACGGCTCATCCTCCGGGGGAGTTCGGTCATCGACTGGCGACGGATGCACTTCCAGACCCGGGATGAGGTTGACCGCTTCCTCCGGCTCTGCCAGATCGACACCACCCGTCCTGAGGACGAATCGTGGGCTCGGATGGTGCTCGCGGATGCTGTCGAGTACCTGCGGCAGACCTACAACTACCGGGTAGCTGATGCCGTGGCGGACCCGGCGGAACTCCACGATCTCTTCCTTTATGCGTCCGGCGTGAAGGGGTTGCCGAGGCACCGACGCATCGCCTGCATTGTGCTCAAGGTGATGCACGTCATCCAGCACATTGAGGGGCGGGACCTGCTCCACCGTCTGGCGGTCTCCGAGGCAGACCTGTCCGAACTGGTGATGGCGAAGGTGTTGGATGTAGCGCAGTTGCTTCGGGACAAGGGACTGCCAGTTGTCGAGTTCGCCCACTCCATTAAGTCTCGTGAGTCCCTCATCACGAAGCTTCTGGCCAAGAGAGAGACGGTAGCGGCTCAAATCTATGACCGAACCCGCTTCCGCATTATCACCCAGACGCAGGCGGATATTCTCCCTGTCCTTTATTTCCTGACGCAGCATCTCTTCCCCTTTAACTTTGTCGTCCCTGGACAGACCGAGAACACTCTTGTCTCGTTCAAGGCTGTGCTTGCGGAGAACCCACACCTCCAGCAGTACGCACAGCACCTCCACTTGGATCTCGACTACGAGGACCGCGAGGAACGTACGCGCAATCTGTTCTCCGGTGGATCCTACCGAGCGTTGAACTTCGTCGTGGATGTTCCGCTGCGCATGGACGCGTACCTACCACCGCCTGAACAAGACTCGCGTGAGCGCAAGAACCGGACGGTTTTCACGCTCGTGGAGTTTCAGATCATCGACGAGGAGACCTCTCTCCAAAATGAAGAAGGAGAGAACGCCCACAAGCTCTATAAGCGTCGGCAGAAGCGGCGTGTTCTGCGCCGCCTCTCTCGAGGGCTCGTTGTACCAAAGCGACAAGGATAAAGCATCACTCCGCCACTTTGTGCGAGAGCATCTACTGCGGGTGTTTGACGCTCTTGGTGATGTCGAGTGGGTTGAAGGGCTTATTTGTTAGGATCTTCTGTAGCTGAGGTGGGCGCGCCAGGGTGGACGGAGGGGCTCCGGTGAGAGACAGGGGAGAAGCAGTCCGAGAGGCGGCTGTCACTCTCGCGAGAGCGCTGGTCGCCGAGTTGCAGTGCGTGCCGCCCCAGCGTGTGCTGGCGGGGAGGAGGGGCGTGGCGGGGCCGAGGCCGCAGGAGGTGCTGGGGCGCGTGTTGCGCATCCAGGGGTTGAGTGTGAGAGGGGCCCGGCTCACGTCCAGAGGACTGGAGGTGGAGGTGCGTCCGCGCCAGCGCAAGCCGCGCTGTGGGGTGTGCGGCCGTCCCGCGCCCGGCTACGATACGAAGCCTGGGCGCCTGTGGCGGCACCTGGCGCTGGGACAAACCATCTTCTGGCTGCATTACGCCCCGCGCCGAGTGCACTGCCGCGAGCATGGGGTGAGAGTGGAGCGGGTGCCCTGGGCGGCGCACGACTCGAGCTTCACGCACGCCTTCGAGGAGTTGGTGGCCTGGCAGGCGCAACGCCTGGACAAGTCCTCCATCTGCCGAATGCTGGGAATCAACTGGCGCACGGTGGGCACCATCATCGAGAGGCTGGTGGAGGAGCGCCTGTCGCCCAACCGCCTGGAGGGGCTGCAAGTCATTGGCGTGGACTGTTACCGCGCAGCTTAGATGGGGGAGAGCGGCCCGGAATCGGACCGACTGGATGATGGAAAGGGGGCCCGGGTCGTGGTGCGCCCCATCACCCAGCAGGTTCGGGTCAAGGCATGACGGGTGAGGTAGTGCGCAAGCCCCAGGAGGGCGGGGCCTGTGCGGCAGGGAGTGCCGCTCCGAGGGCCCGGTTGGGGCGCGGAGAAAAAGGAGGCCCGTGACGTGTAGACAGCACGGCACGGGCCAGAGCTCCGCGCAGACAGTGGAGAAAGAGAAGCGGAGCAGGCGAGAAATCATCCGAGTGGCGCTGCCAGTCAAGACTTGGGAGCAGGAGCCACCGGACGTGGAGGCGGTGAGGCCGGGGAGGTGCCCGGGGTGTGGAGCGGCGAGCCGACCGGTGGGAGGGCGGGTGGTGCTGCACGGGCACGGCACGAGAAGCCGGCAGGTGTTGGGGGCCGAGGAGCCGGGAGGGACACCGAGACAGGTGGATGTACAGGTGCGGCGCTACCGCTGTCAGGCGTGCGGGGCCACGTGCACGGTGGCGCCGTGGGAGGTGTGGACGCGCAGGCTGTACTCGCTGACGGCGATAGTGTGGACGCTGGCGTTGTGGGCCGTGGTGGGGCTTGGGCTGGCGGCGGTGCGTGAGCGCGTCAGCCCCTGGGTGCACGTGGGAGCCACCTCGGCCCGGCGCTGGCGTACGCCCCTGGAGTGGGTGGAGGCGGTGGAGGAGCGCAGACTGCTGTTGCGCGTGCGTCCCTGGCCAGCCGGGTGGGAAGCGCGCCGGGCGGAGGCGCACGTGGCCAGCGCGGTGGCGGGCCACGCACCGCCGAGCGCGCCCTCGCCGCCCCTGGCGGTACAGGCCTTTTGGGGAGCCGTGCACGCTGCATGAGGGGCGGCGGCGTGGGCCCCAGGCCCCATGCAGCCCCCACCCGAGAGGTTGCCTCCCCGCGCCGACTGGTGGCGGGCACGGTGGGAGTGCGCCCGCGGCGTGTGGCCACTTGATGTTGGCGTTCACGAGGAAGCGAGGGAAAATGAACCAGCCGGTTTGGGCGCGAGGAGTGGCGGGGCTCGCGCTCCGAGGAGGCCCGCACCGCAGTTGGGGGCGGGCCGGAGCGGAGCCACAGGGGGACTGGGGGATGTAGTCCCCCAGGGTGTCAGCCGGAGCGGCGAGAGCGGCGAGACTCCAGAGAGGCTTCGGCTTCGCGGCGGCGGTAGCTGTCGCCCTCTATGGAGACGATGTCGCAGTGGTGGATGACGCGGTCGATGAGGGCGGTGGCGCAGCTGGCGTTGGGGAAGATGGTAGGCCAGTCGCTGAAGGCCTGATTGGTGGTCACCACGGTGGCACCGGAGCCATACCTGTCCTCCAACACCTCCAGCAACTCCTTGCGCTCGCTGGTGCCCAGGGGCTCCAGGCCGAAGTCGTCCAGAATCAGCACCCGGGC
Organism: Archangium violaceum; assembly: GCF_016859125.1. Taxonomy (NCBI): domain Bacteria; kingdom Pseudomonadati; phylum Myxococcota; class Myxococcia; order Myxococcales; family Archangiaceae; genus Archangium; species Archangium violaceum. Next base: position 7,921,528 of record NZ_CP069338.1, read on the forward strand.
CTTGGCGAGCCTGCGCAGCAGGTGCGGGTACGTACCGTCGGCACGAGCCTGCGCCAGCTCGTCGAAGAGACGCGAGGCGCGGCGGTACACCACGCTGTAGCCGTCGCGGCACGCCTTCTGTCCGAGCGCGCACGCCAGGAAGCTCTTGCCCACGCCCGTGGGGCCCGTCACCAGTACGTTCTGCGCCTGCTCCACCCAGTGCGAGGTGGACAGCTCCAGCATTTGGGCCTTCGTCAGCCCGCGCGCCAGGCTGTAGTCGATGTCCTCCAGGCACGCCGTCTGGCGCAGCCGCGCGTTGCGCAGGCGCGAGGTGAGCTTCTTGTTCTCCCGGTGCACCCACTCGGCATCCACCAGCGGGCCCACCAGGTCGGCCGGGCCCACCTGTGTGTCGGGCGCCCGCTCCAGCCAGGTGCGCATGTACCCGGCCATGCCGTACAGCTTCATCGCGTTGAGCTTCTCCAGCGTCTGCTCCGCCAGCATTCTCTCGTCTCCTCGTTGGGGTTTTCGGGTGTTGAGCCGCCTGCGCGCGCCCGAAGGGCGCGCGCAGGCGTCCTGCGTGGTAGCGGGCCACGAGGGCCAGCACCGCGGAGGGTTGTCCGCGCACCGTGGCGCGGGAAGCTTCAGTGGTAGTAGTCGGCGCCGCGCACGTTCTCGTGCCGCGGCAGCGCTCCCTTGTCCTCGTGCGCCGTCTCCACCTCCTCGAGGTGGTGCTGGAGGATGGCGGCCACGGACTTGTAGCTGTAGGCGCGGTGGCGCACGGCCCTGGCGCACGCCTTCTCCACGCGCTGCTGTCCGTAGCGCTGCGCCAGGCGGATGACGCCCAGGGCCGAGCGGAAGCCCTGCTCGGGGTGGGGCTTGCGCTTCATCAACTCCTCCACCAGCGCCGCCGTGCTGGGGCCCACCGTAGCGGCCCAGGAGAGAATCCGGCTGGGCGTCCACTGCGCATGCTCGCGGTGGCTGGCCGGCATGTGCTCGGCCTGAGTGGTGTGCCGTCCGCGCTCCTCGCTGCGCACGTGGCTTGCCACGCGCCGGCCTCCCAGCAGCACCTCCACACACGAGGGCGTGTAGCGCACCTCCACCTGCTGCCCCACCAGCCCGTAGGGCACGCTGTAGTAGTGCCCCTCCAGCTCCACGTGGTAGTCCACGTTGACGCGCGCCTTCTTCCAGTGCGCCAACTCGTAGGGCTTGTCCGGCAGCGCCTTGAGCGTCGCCTTCTCCACCTCCTCGAAGAGTTGCCGCCGGCTCTTGCCTGGCTTGCGCATGGGCCTCGTGTTCAGCTTCTCCAGCAACTCCGCCACCGCCTCGCGCACCTCACCCAGCGACGTGAAGCGCCGGTTGCGCAGCGCCGCCAGAATCCACCTCTCAAGAGCGCTCGATAAATCCCAGGAAGTGAAAGCTGGGTGATCCAAAGGTGGGTGGGGAAGGCAAAGCCCCACCCCTGGGGTTCGGGTGCAAGAGGTACCATGTGAAGTAGGCAGGGGGAGTGAGCCAGAAGAAAGCGCGGGCAGCAGAGGGAAGAGTCCGGACGAAAGAGCCGGACAGGTCGCAAGGCTGGCTGTTCAAGCAGATGCCGGAGCAGTTGGTGGAGCCGGAGCACCCGGTGCGGGTAGTGGCGGCGGCGGTGGAGGCGTTGGACCTGAGAGGTTTTCTGGCCGGGGCCAAGGCGGTGGAGGGACATGCGGGACGCCCGGTGACAAGTCCCCGGTTGCTGTTGGCGCTGTGGGTGTACGGGATTGAGCAGGGAGTGGGGACGGCGACGGAGCTGGCGCGCCGGTGCGAGGAGGACAGGGCGTACCAGTGGCTGGCCGGTGGAGTGAAGGTGAGCCACGACAAGCTGAGCCAGTTCCGGGTGGAGCACCTGGAGGTGTTGCAGCAGGTGTTTACCGACGTGCTCTCGGTGCTGTTGCAGCAGGGGCTGGTGAGTTTGGAGCAGGTGGCGCAGGACGGCACGCGGGTGAGGGCCAGTGCCTCAGCGCCTTCGTTCCGGCGGGAGCAGTCGCTGCGGGAGTGCCAGGAGCAGGCCGAGCTGCACTTGCAAGCGGTGCTGGCGCAGAAGGACGACCCGGAGCTGACGCGTGGGCAGCAGGCGACACGAGAGGCCAAGGCGCGTGACTACCAGGCGCGGGTGGACGCGGCGCTGGAGGCGATAAAGCAACAGCAGGCCAGGAAGAAGGGGGCGGACAAGGAGAAGGTGCGCGCCTCCACCACGGATGCGGATGCACGGGTGATGAAGATGGCCGATGGGGGTTTCCGACCCGCCTACAACCTGCAATTCGCGGTGGCTGGGGAGGCGCTGGGAGGGCCGCGAACGATTGTGGGAGTGGAAGTCACCAACCAGGGCAGCGACATGGGCAGCGTGAGCCCCATGGTGGAGCAGATTGAGCAACGCACGGGCCAGGTGCCCGAGCGCGTGCTGGCCGATGGCGGCCATGCCACGTGCGCAGACGTGAAGCAGTGCGCGGCCAAGGGGTTGAAGCGCTCATTTCGGTGCCCGAGCGCATGGCCCAGGCCGGGCAGCAGGGGGACCATTCCCCCGAGGTAGAGGCGTGGCGTGAGCGCATACGCACCGACGAGGCCAAGGAGCAGTACAAGGCCCGCGCCGGCCTGGTGGAGAACGTCAACGCGCAGGTGAAGGGGCGCTATGGCCTGACGCAGGTGACGGTGCGGGGGCTGGAGAAGGTGAAGTGTGTCGCCTTGCTGGTGGCCCTGGCGCACAACCTGGCCGCACACGGCCAGCCTCTGGTGGATGCGCTGCTGGCGCGCCAGAGCGCGCTTGCCGAGCCGGCTCACCTCCTCGAGCTGGCTCCAGGCAACGCGGCCTCTCTCGGTGGCGGCATCAGTCCGGTGCCGGTGGACCAGGTCACCGCCTTGCCTGCTGGCTTCTGACGGCCAGCCCCCTGCCGCGTGTGGTGTGACCGGGCCTCTCAGGCTCCAACCAGGCGATGAGCCCCCGGGCTGTGTGGTTGAATCCCGCTCTCGCCTGCTTCCACCTGTACAACCCCCCCTCCAACTCCGCGCCTCGGGATGGGCGATTTCCTCCGCCCTCCCCTCCACTTCCTGATCGCGCTCTGCTCCCGCGAGGGATTTATCGACTGCTCTTCAGCCAGCAGCACCCCGTTCTCCGCCTTCGCCTTGTCCCGCGGCTTGCGCGGCCTCGCCGGCACCACCGCGAAGCCGTAGTGTCGCGCCATGTCCGCATAGCTGGGGTTGATGTCCGGCTCGTACCGGTTGGTGCGCGTGACTGCCGCCTTCAGGTTGTCGGGCACCGCCATCTCCGCCACCCCTCCGAAGTACGCGAACGCCCTCTGGTTGCACCCCACCCACGTGCCCACGTCCTCGCTGAAGACGGGCTCCATGTACGTGTAGTTGCTCGCCCCCAGCACCGCCACGTACAGCTTCGCCACCCGCACCTCGCCGCTCAGCGCGTCGTGGACTTGCAGCCCATCACCGCTGAAGTCCATGAAGCACTTCTCCCCGGCCCGGTGTTCCTGGCGCATGGTGACGCTCACGCACTTCGCCCACCGCGCGTAGCGCTCGCAGAACTGGCTGTACTGGTAGCCCTCCGGGTGCTCCTCCCGGTACTCCTGCCACAGCAGCAGCCTGGTGACGCCCTTCTTCCTGAGCTCCGCGTGCACGTGCGCCCAGTCCGGCTCGGGCCGGCTCGCCACCACCTTGCCCTCGTCCGCGAACAACAGCGCCGTGAGCGCCGCGTCGTCATCCAGCTCCGGCGGCAGCGGCCAACTCGTCAGCTTCGCCGCCTGCGCCCGGTACAGGTAACGATTCACCGTGCCCACGCCGATTCCCAGGCTCCGGGCAATCTCCCGCACCGACAGCTTCTGCTCCAACCTCTGCCTCAACAACTCTCTCAGCTTGCGCATGGACAGCCTCTCTGCCGCCATCAAGTCCTCCTTCGGGGGGAGGTCAGAGGCGGCGGCTCGTCCAGCACCGTCAACGCTCCACTGTGTCGCCCATCCCGGTGCCTACCTCCCGGGTGTGTTCCACTTGCCCGGAATCGGTGTTCCACATGGCCGGAATGGGCGTTCCACTTGCTCCGGAATCAGTGTTCCACTTGCCCCGGAATCGGTGTTCCACATGGTCCGGTGCACGCACCTCACCCAGGTGGAGGCGCTCCAGCACTCCCTGCGCCGCTACCGCACCCTCGTCGTCATGCAGGCGGAGTGGGCGCGTGTCGCGCCTCCCTCCGAGCACTCCCCCAGCTGAACCCCACTCCGGCCAGCCCTCGCCGGACGTGCGCGCCCACCGCTCACGTCCGGCGAGGGCCCCATCAACGAGTGTGATGCGCGCCCGTGCGTCCTCGCTGATGCCCATCAACCAGCCGGTCCAAATCTCCATCAACAAGTGTGCGCGGCAACACTGGTGGACGGGTACAAGGGCTACGACAAGCTCTTCACTCGCGAGGGAGCCACCGCGGTGGAGGTGGGGTGCTGGAGCCATGCCCGGCGCTACTTCGTGGAGGCATTGGAAGCCGGTGACACACGGGCGGCGCTGCCGCTCTCCCTCATTGGCCAGCTCTTCGAGGTGGAGCGCGAAGCCAGCGCGTCCCAGGTGGACGACGCCGAGCGGCTGCGCAGGCGCGACACGCTCTCGCGTCCCATTACCGAGCAACTGGGGCGCTGGGTGGCCGACACCTACAACGCGGAGCCACCGAAAAGCCGGCTGGCCCGGGCGTGCCGCTATGCCCTCAACCAGTGGACGGCGCTGCTGCGCTTCTTGGAAGAAGCACGCCTGCCCCTGCACAACAACGCTTCGGAGCTGCGGCTGCGGGAGATTGCCGTCGGCAGGAAGAACTACCTGTTCGCCGGCAGTGACGCGGGCGCCGAGCGCGCCGCGTGCGTGTACACGCTGGTGGCCACCTGCGTGCTGGCGGGCGTGGACCCGCAGGCGTACCTGACCGACGTGCTGGAGAAGCTCTCCCGGGGCTGGCCGCGGCGCCGGCTCGAGGAACTGCTGCCGCCCATGTGGAAGGCGTCGCGCGAAGCCGCCGCTCAGGCTCCCTCTGTCTCGCCCGCGACCACCTGAGCGCCGCCCCTCCCTCTCGAACCAGGCCGCGCGCCCCTACCACATCTCCGCCTCCACGCTGCACCGCTCCGCCGAGCGGATACCGTAGGCCAGAATGCCGTCCTTGTGCCGCCTGACTATCTTCGCCAGCTTCGCGAAGGGGGCGAGCCCGGAGTGGCTGGCCCATCCCAGCAGCCGCGTCACCTCCTCGGCGCTGAGCACCACCGGCAGCCTCGCCGGGTCCGAGGGCCACGACAGAAACGACACCACTTCCGGCCGTCCCAGGGTCCGGGCGTAGAGGAACTTCAGCCCCGCCATGTGCTGGCGCAACCGCTAGGACTTCAGCTGCTTGTGCTCGACCAGGTAGCGGATGTACGCCCTCACCTCGTCCTGCCCCATTCTCGCGGGGGAGCGTCCGAAGTGCCGGGCGAAGTCGGCCGCCGCCGACAGGTACACCTTCTTCGTCACCGCCGCGTAGCCACCGAGCTCGAGGTCCTGCTGCATCTTGTCGCGCAATGCGCCCATGGTGTCCTCCATGCGGCGCTCCACTGCGCCGCACGGGGCACACTGCGGCAGCCCTACTCCGTCCGTCACGTCGCGCGACCTACCTACAGGATTTTCCTCGGCGGGTGGCCCTCTGCCTCAGGCTCCTCCTCGGTCTCTCCTCGACTCCGCCCGTCACGTCCTCTCTCGGTGGGCGTGCGGCCCGTCGTTTCCCCCGCCGCGCAGCGGCTTCGTTCAACAGTGTGTGGCTCTCCTCTTCGGAGCGACGGCTACTTCTTCTTCCGGTTCTTCTTCTTGTTTTCCTTCTCGCGCTTGCGGCGCTCCTTGATGGCGTCCTTGTTCTCGGTCTTGCCGCCCGCGGCGGAGGGCGGGGCGTAGCCCATCATGCGCGCCTTCGCCATGGCCGCCTGACCCATCGGCGGCGTATAGCCTGGGGCGATCTGCGGCAGTTGCATCGGCATGCCGCCCATGCCCATCCCGGCCATGGCCTTCTCCATCATCTTCGGGTCCTTCCCGAAGACACTCGACAGGTCCATGTTCTTCAGCTGCGCCAGCTGGCCCATCTGCTTGAATCCAGGGATACGCCCCAGCAGGCCCGGGTTCTGGCCGATCGTCCCCATCACCTGCTGCATCATCCCGAACTTCTGCAGCAGCTCGCGCACTTCCTCCGTCTTGCGCCCGCTGCCCTTCGCGATGCGCTTCACCCGGCTGTCGTTGATCAGGTGCGGACGCAGGCGCTCCTGCTCCGTCATCGAGTCGTACATCGCCTCGATCTTCGTCAGCTCCTTCTCGTCCGGGTTGAGCTGCTCGGTCATCTCCCCGAAGAGCGGGAACTTGTCGAGCAGATCCTTCAGGGGCCCCATCCGCCGCACCATGCGGATCTGCTCGACGAAGTCCTTCATCGAGAAGTTGCCCGACAGGAGCCTCTGCGCGTCCTCCGCCGCCTTCTTCTCGTCGACGACGCCCTCGAAGTCCTTCATCAGGCCGACGATGTCGCCAAAGCCCAGAATCCGGCTGGCCAACCCGTCCGGGCGGAACTCCTCGAGCTTGTCCATCGACTCGCCCATACCCAGGAACTTGATGGGCTTGCCCGTGACCTCCTTGATGGAGAGCGCCGCGCCACCTCGCGCGTCACCGTCCAGCTTCGTGAGGATGAAGCCATCCAGGCTCAGGCGCCGGTCGAACTCGGCCGCCGTGCGCACCGCGTCCTGGCCGATCATCGCATCGCACACCAGCAGGATGTTGTCCGGCCGGACGTTGCCCTTGATGGCCTCCAGCTCGGTCATCAACGCCTCGTCGATCGCCAGACGGCCCGCGGTGTCGATGAGCACCACGTCGCACTTCTGCTCGCGCGCCGCAGCGTACCCGCGCTTCGCCAACTCCGGCGGCGGCACGTTGGGCTCGAAGTACACCGGCACCTTCAGCCGTTCGCCCAGAACCTTCAACTGGTCCACAGCCGCCGGACGGTAGATGTCCGCCGCCACCAGCAGGGGCTTGCGGCCCTCCTTGAGCAGCTTGCTGGCGAGCTTGCCCGTGGTCGTCGTCTTGCCCGAGCCCTGCAGGCCCACCATCATGATGCCGCTGACCTGGTCCTTGGGCTTGAGCTGGAGGCTCGTGTCCACCGGACCCATCAGGGCCTCGAGTTCGTCGTGGCAGATCTTGACGAAGTGGTCGCCCGCCGAGACGCGGTGCTTGCGACCAGCCTTGTCGGTGATGGTCGTCTGCACCACCTCCCCGACGGCCTTCTCGCGCACTCGCGCGACGAACTTCTTCACCACATCGAAGGCGACATCGGCCTCGAGCAGGGAGACGCGGATGTCGCGGAGCGACTCATCCACCATTTCCGGGGTGATTTCACTCTTGCCTGCGAGGCGGTTCTTGGCGGCGCGAAAGCCCTTTGCGACGGTTTCAAGCATGGCGGTCGCTATATAACAGCGGCGGCCTGGACGGGATGCCCATGTGCGTTCCCGTCGTTCAGCGGGTGAACCAGGTGTTCATGCCTCGGCACCCGGGGAGAATTCGACCAGCTATCCGGACTCAAAGCCCCCAAGGCGCAGGCACTCGGCGCCTCTCCTCAACAGGCCTTGGACCACCGTCTACGCGCGTTCAGGAGCAGCCAATCACCCTGGGGCTGCCTGAGGACTCAGGGAGCGCAGTCCTAGTACTACTGTGTCATAAACGTCTGACTTCCCGTCAAGAACGCCCTCGTCCAAGGGCTCCGTCAGTATGCCGCCATCCAGAGGGGCGGCGGATTTTTATGACACAGTAGTACTAAAGGAGCGTCTAGGCGGCGGACACCTGGGCTGCCCGGCCACTCCTCCGGAGCGCCGTGCTTCCTGCCGCGCGAGGGTCCCGCGTATCCCCAGGAAGCAGGCTTGATTCAAAGTCCCACGGGAGAGGTCATCCCACCCGGCCCTACGGTTGAAGTATAGTGCCACCGACAGGCGCCTACCGGCCTTGAGCAGCCGCGGACTGAGCGCGCGGGGAGCGCCTGCACACAGCGAGGTGACGGGCCGGGCAGGTCCGGGGAGAAGAGGGATGAGTGGGGAGAAAAACCGGGGCGGGAGGGCTGGCGGGCCCTCCACACCCCAAGCGGGCTCGGGAAGGGGAAGAGTGAGCAGGACACCCCATCCCACGTGCAGCGGATGCTGACGCGACTGGGGCTGACATTCAAGGGAGTAAAGGACCCCCGGGCCTGTCGGGGACAGAGGCACCCGCTGGCGGCGATGTTGACGCTGCTGGTGCAGGCGTTGGCAGTGGAGAGGAGGGTGTTGAGGCGGGCCGAGGCGCTGGGCGAGGACATGCTGCGCGAGGGCACGGCGCCCGAGGGGCTGAGGAGGCCGGTATCCGACACGACGTTGGACAGGCTGCTGATGAGCTTGGAGCCAGAGGGCTTGGAGCAGGAAGTGCACCAGACGGTGCACCGGGGCCTGGAGTTGGGGCTGATACGCCAGGATCTCTTCGCCCGGGGCGTCGTTACCTTTGACGGGAAGGTGGGGGAGAGCACGCCAGGGCAGGCGCCGTGTGAGCCGTGCCACACGACGAAGGATGAGCAGGGGCGGGAGTACGGGTACCCGTACGCGCTGCGCGCCAGTCTCACCAGCAGCGCGGCCCACCCGGTGCTCGACCAGAAGTTGCTGGAAGGCAAGCAGGGAGAGGCGACGGTGTTCCCCGAGCTGTTCAAGAGGGTGGTGGGGAAGTTTGGAGAGCACTTCGAGTACGTGACGGTGGACGCGGGCATGACGAGCGCGGCCAACGCGCGCGTGGTGAGGGAGGCGGGCAAGCACTACCTGATGGCGCTCAAGGAGAACTTCCACCGGCTGCATGACAAGGCGTGGGTGTTGCTGGCGGTGGCGCCGGTGAAGGTGCGAGTGCACGAGTGGGCGAAGGGGGAGTGGGTGGAACGGGAGTCGCGGGTGGTGGACATGCCGGAGGAGGACTTTCCCAGTGCCCGGCAACTGGTGTGGGTACGCCAGGTGCGCACGAAGGACGGGGGGCCGAAGGTGGAGACGCGGCTGTTCCTCACCTCCCTTGCCAGTGGGCAACTACCTGCTGGCCCTGGTGCGCACGCACCTGTCGGCTCGTGATGGGCTGCCCGCCAGCTTCGCTCGCACCATGGTTGGGGGGCGGATTGGGCCTGGGAAACACCGAGTGAGGGCTGGCGTGCCCCGCTGTCCAGGTGAGACATGGGAACCGAAAGGCCAGCAATTCCCACCGCCGGGGCCCATGCACTGCAGACAAGCGGAGCGCCAGTGGGTCTTTCGCCGGATAGCAGCATACGTCTGGAGTGCGGGCGCCTTGGAGCGGCCCGGTTGTCTGGACAGGAACTTGGAAGGCACACAGGCCCAGGATGTGGGCGAGGTGGGCAGGACCTGGGGTTGTAGCTGTGTCGCCGCGCGCAATACCAGGAGCGTGTCGGAGAACCCCACCGCTGGGGGTGGGGTAGAGGGGTGACGCCCCAGGTGGTCCTTCAGAGAGAAGGCGAATTCTGGTTGAAGCTGGAGGGTGAGCACCAGCGAAACGAAGAAGCCCGAGCAGAGCGTACTGTTGGATGTGCCCGAGGGGCAGAGGCCGCAGCGGCAGGAGGAGACGAAGAGCTCCGCGCGCTTCAGCTCGCCGCGACCGTTCCGGGAGTGGCAGCCGGACCAGGGACAGTTACTGCCGCAGTACGCGAGGGAGGTGCTGGGGGAGGGACACCTGGCGTGCTTCTTCGTGGAGCTGGTGAAGGTGCTGGATTTCAGCCCGATTCTGGGGGCGTACACCAAGGAGTGCGGGCAGCCGCCCTACCACCCGGTGATGATGACGCTGCTGCTCATGTACGCCTACGCGCGGGGCATTACGAGCAGCCGGGAGATTGAGAGGCGGTGCGAGACGGACATCGCCTTCCGCTACCTGACGAGAGGAGAGCAGCCGGACCACGACACGGTGTGCGCCTTCCGGGTGAGATACCTGGAGGCCTTCCGAGCGCTCTTCGTGGACACGTTGCGGGTGGCCCGCCAGTCGGGGCTCGAGAAGGTGGGGCACCTGTCGGTGGACGGCACGAAGATGAAGGCCAACGCCAGCAAGCACAAGGCCATGAGCTACGGGCGGGAGCTACCTGGCCTGGCCGCTCAGGCCGCGTAGCGGCGAGGCCGCCGCGAGGCGGCACGACGAGTCGTCGCTTCCGTCCTCCCCTCATGACCACTGGGCCTGTAGCGCCATATGGCGCCTGCCATGCGCCACTGTCCCTCTGGCCGATTCCCCGACACGCTCCCAGGCGGGCTGGCGCGGTGCGAACGGGGAGCCGATTTTGTGGACATACCCAATAAGTCGACTACATCGTAGGTAGTGTCATGGAACGAAGGAAGAGGCGGAGTTTCACCCCGGAGTTCAGGGGCGAAGCAGTCCGGCTGGGGCGTAAGGTCAGCGAGAGCCTACCCAGGTGGCTGCCGAGCGTCCGCGTGCCTTCATTCTCTTCCGGTATCAGCAGCTCCGACCATGAAAGCCGGCTGGGCGCGAGCCAGTGGCCCACGGCTCCTTTTGAACCTGCGCGTGTCAGAGGAGGGCGCTAGGCCTTCCGCCCCGCCTGACCGGCCTACCTTGATGCTGGCGATACACCGTGTCCACCCCTCTCGACCGCGCCACCCTTCAGAAGCTACGCGAGCAGAACCCAGCATGGAGGCTCCTTGCGGCCACCCACGCACCGTTCATCATCAGCTTCCTCCATCAGGCCTTCCTGGCCTCCAACACGCGCACCGTCTCGCAGCAGGCCCTGGCCTCGCGTCTGGAGGACCACCTCCACGAGGGGCGGTCACTTGGGGGCCTGGATCTGCCCAAGAGGGCCGAGGCGTACCTCGACGACTGGGCGGGCGACAGTGGTTGGCTCCGTAAGTTCTATCCGATGGACAGCGATGAGGCGCACTTCGACCTGACGGCCGCGGCGGAGCGCGCCATTGTCTGGGTTACCCGGTTGCTCGAGCGGCGCTTCGTCGGGACGCAGTCGCGGTTGTTGACCGTGTTCCAACTGCTCTCGAGCATGGTGGAGGGCAGTGAGGTGGACCCCAACGCACGCCTCGCGGAGCTCCAGAGGCGGCGAGACGCGATTGACCAGGAGATGGAACGCCTCCGCGCCGGTCTCGTTGACGTGATGGCGGCCACGGAGCTGCGCGAGCGCTTCCAGTTGATGGCCAGCACCGCCCGGGAACTGCTGGCCGACTTCCGCGAGCTCGAGCAGAGCTTCCATCTTCTCGACCGCGACGTGCGTCAGCGCATCGCCACCTGGAGCGGAGGGCGAGGAGCGCTCATCGCCGACATCCTCGGCGAGCGCGATGCCCTCTCCTCATCCGATCAAGGCACGAGCTTCCGTGCGTTCTGGGACTTCCTCATGTCTCCCGACCGGCAGGAGGAGCTCACCCAGAAGCTGCAGCACGTCTTCGAGCTCGAGGCCATCCGCCAGACGGCGCCGGACCCGCGCCTGCGCCGCATCCATTACGACTGGCTCGCGGCGGGTGAAGCCACCCAGCGCACCGTCGCCCGGCTGTCCGAGCAGCTCCGGCGCTACCTTGATGACCGGGTGTTCCTCGAGAATCGGCGCATCCTCGAGGTCATCCGGAGCATCGAGCAGCAAGCGCTCGCGTTTCGCAACTCCCCACCCAGCGGCACCGTCGCGGAGCTCGATGATGTCGCGCCCGCTGTCGAGCTGCCCCTGGAACGTCCCCTCTTCGCGCCTCCCTTCGTGGCCCGCCTCACCCAGCAGCTGCTCGAGGCCGGTGAAGAGGATGTCGCCTCTGACGGCCTCTTCGAGCAGGTGGCGGTCGACCGCGCCCGCCTGCGCACGAACATCCAGCACCTCCTCCAGCGGCAGGAACGCATCACCCTGGCCGAGGTCGTTGCCCAACACCCTCTGCAGCATGGGCTCGCGGAGCTCGTCAGCTACCTCGCCGTCGCCTCGGAGAACCGGAAATCGGTCTTCGACGAGCAGTCGTCCCAGCGCATCGAGTGGAACGACCGCCGTGGCCAGACGCGCTCCGCCACCATCCCTCTTGTTGTCTTCACCCGATGACCTCCATGAAGCAACCGACCACGGCAGGTGATGCCCTCTCGCCCCTCGTCATCTCGCTGATGAAAGGGGTGATGTGGCGCGAGGACAACGAGCGACACTGGCAGCAGCTGCTCTCTCTCCAGGCGCGCGTGCGCGACCATGTGGCGGTCCTGGGCCTGCGGCTCGAGCTCGATGAGGCCGAGGGCTATGCACTCCTGCGCCAGCGTCCCCTGGAAGAGGGGGATGAACTGCCGCGGCTGATTCCACGCCGACCGCTCAGCTACCCGGTGAGCCTGCTGTTGGTTCTGCTTCGGAAGAAGCTCGCCGAGGCGGATGGGGGCGGAGCAGACCGCCGCGTCGTTCTTCGCCGGGAGGACCTCGTCGAGATGCTCCGCCACTTCCTGCCGGACACCACCAATGAGGCACGACTCGTCGACCAGGTGGGCAGCCACATCAACAAGGTGAAGGACCTCGGGTTTCTCCGTCCCCTCGGGGGGCGGGAGGACGAATACGAGGTGGTGCGGTTGTTGAACACCTTCGTCGACGCGCAGAAGCTCGAGGAGTTGCTGGCGAGCTACCGCGCCCACGCCGAGACCTTGGGGAAGGAGGTTCCCGAGTGAGCACCAGGAACCCAACGCAGGTGGATCTGCTCGACCGGGCCGCACCGGATGAGCGCGCTGGATTCAGACTCCAGCGGCTCGAGCTTTTCAACTGGGGCACTTTCGACGGCAAGGTCTGGCACTTCGAGGCGGGTGGTGAGACGTCGCTGCTGACCGGCGATATCGGCTCGGGAAAGTCCACCGTGGTCGACGCGGTGACGACTCTTCTCGTCGCCCCACAGAAGATTTCGTACAACAAGGCGGCCGGAGCCGAAGCGCGCGAGCGCACGGTGCGCTCGTACGTGTTCGGTCACTACAAGGCCGAGCGCAGCGAGACGGGCGCCGGAGCCAGACCCGTGGCTCTTCGCGATGCGAACAGCTACTCGGTGTTGCTCGCGCATTTCTTCAATGAGGGCTATCAGCAGCATGTCACGCTCGCCCAGGTGTTCTGGATGCGCGAGCAGGAGGGCCAGCCGTCACGCCTGTGCATCGTGGCGGACCAGAAGCTCTCCATCACGGAGCACTTCTCGGGCTTCAGCAATATCTCCGAGTTGCGGACCCGACTGCGGCGCATCACCAAGGACATCCACGATACGTTTCCCCCGTATCAGGCCGCCTTCCGCAAGCGCTTCGGCATCCAGAACGACCAGGCGCTGGAACTGTTCCACCAGACGGTTTCGATGAAGTCGGTCGGCAACCTCACCGATTTCGTCCGTCAGCACATGCTCCAGCCCTTCCCCGTCGAGGAGCGAATCCAGCGCCTCGTCAGCCATGTGGACGACCTCACGCGGGCGCACGAGGCCGTGCTCAGGGCGAAGGACCAGCTGCGTCGGCTGACTCCTCTCGTCGAGGACTGTGACCAGTACGATGCCCTCACTGCCAAGGTGCAGGAGGATCGCGCCTGTCGCGACGCGCTGAAGGCGTGGTTCGCGTCTCAGCTGACCGAGCTCCTCTCACAAGCCATCTCCGAGGCCAAGGCCCGGCTGGAGCAAGCCGCGCTCGAGGTGAGCCAGAGGCAGACGCAGGAGCAGGAACTTCAAGGGCTGCGGGATGGGCTCAATCAGGACATCGCTCGCAACGGCGGCGAGCGCCTGGAGCGTCTGCGCTCCGACATCGCGAGGCACACCCGTGAGAAGGGCGACCGGGAGCGTCGCGCAGAGAGTTACGATCGCGCCGCCGCCAACGCCGGCCTTCCAGCGGCCACCGATGGGCAGGGCTTCCTCGCCAATGCGCGTGCGGTCCTGGCGCTTCAGCCAAGGCTCGAGCAGGAGGTCGCGACCCTGCGGCAGCAGACAATCGACGGCAGTGTTCACTTCAAGGAACTCGCCGCGCGCCAGCAGGTTCTGGCAGCCGAAGTCGACGCCCTCCGCGAGCGCAAGTCGAACATTCCCGCGGATTTCCTACGGATGCGGACGCGGCTGTGCGAGGCGCTCTCCGTGGACGAGGAGGCCCTCCCCTTCGCGGGAGAGCTGATGCAGGTGCACCCCGACGAGCGCGCCTGGGAGGGCGCCATCGAGCGCGTCCTGCGTGGCTTCGGCACCTCGCTGCTGGTCCCCGAGGAGCACTACCCCCAGGTCTCCAGGTGGGTCGACCAGACCCACCTGGGAATGCGCCTCGTCTACCACCGGGTGAAGGACGCGAAGCAGTCGAAGACCCCAGCGAGCGGCCCGGACTCATTGGTCCGGAAGCTGGAGTTCAAGCACGAGTCCCCTCTCTCCGAGTGGGTCGAGAGCGAAGTCACCCGTCACTTCAACCCGGTGTGCTGCAACACCCTCGAGGAGTTCCGTCGCGAGAGGGACGCGCTGACCCGAAACGGTCAGCTCAAGGGCGGTTTCAAGCACACCAAGGACGACCGGAGCCGCGTCGATGATCGGACCCGTTACGTCCTGGGTTGGGCGAACCACGAGAAATTGGCGGCCCTCGAGCGAGAGCGGAAGGAGGTGGAGCGGCAGGCCCAGGCAGCAGCGGATACCATCAGCAAGGCGAAGACCGAGGAGAGCCGCCTCCAGAAGCGGCTCGATGCGCTGAAGACCGTGGCGGAGCACAAGAGCTTCGAGGATCTCGACTGGCGTCAGAGCGTCGTGGAGTTGCAGAGGCTCGATACCGAGCAGAAGGCCCTCGAGAAGAGCTCGGATGTCCTCCGCACACTGAAGAGGCGGCTCGAGCGCTTGGAGAAGGAGCTGAAGGAGTGCAGCGAGGCGCGCGACAAGGCCTCGACACTTCATACACGGGTGGAGGAGGGAAAGCTCCGGCTGGAAAAGCAGCTCTCGGCCCAGCGTTCTCTCATCGAGGCCACCTCGGACAAGGAGCGCTCGCTCTTCGGCCGCCTGCGGGAACTGCATGCCGAGTCCGGGCCGACCGAGGTGCTGACCGTGGACAATGCGGCCGATGCGGAGAGCCAACTTCGGAACTGGCTCCAGCAACGCATCGATGCCGATGATCAGCGAGGGCGCCGCCTCGGTCAGAAGATTGTCTCCGCGATGGTGGACTACCGGAACGTCTACCCGCTCGAAACACGGGAGACGGCCGCCACCCTGGAAGCCGCCGATGAATTCCGCAAGATGTTGACGACACTGCGCAATGACGATCTGCCCCGCTTCGAGAGGCGGTTCAAGGAACTGCTCAACGAGAACACCATTCGCGAGGTCGCCAACTTCCAATCCCAGCTTCGTCGGGAACGGGAGGAAATCACCGAGCGTATCGAGACCATCAACCGGTCCTTGCGGAACATCGAGTTCAACCCCGGGCGCTTCATCCGCCTCGAGGCCGCGAATGCCACCGACGTGGAGGTGCGCGACTTCCAGCAAGACCTGAGGGCCTGCACCGAGGGGACGCTGACCGGCTCTGGCGACGAGACGTACTCGGAGAACAAGTTCCTCCAGGTGAAGAAAATCATCGAGCGCTTCCAGGGGCGAGAGGGCAGCAGCGACCTCGACCTGAAGTGGACCCGCAAGGTGACGGACGTGCGCAACTGGTTCACCTTCTCCGCGTCCGAGCGCTGGATCGAGGACGACCGCGAGCATGAGCACTACACCGACTCGGGCGGCAAATCGGGAGGCCAGAAGGAGAAGCTCGCCTATACGGTGCTCGCGGCCAGCCTGGCGTATCAGTTCGGTCTCGAGTGGGGCGAGAGCAGGTCGCGGTCGTTCCGCTTCGTGGTCATCGACGAGGCCTTCGGCCGGGGCTCGGACGACTCGGCAGCATATGGCCTGGAGCTCTTCCAGAAGCTGAATCTGCAGCTCCTGGTGGTAACGCCTCTGCAGAAGATTCACGTCATCGAGCCGTATGTGGCGAACGTAGGCTTCGTGTCGAACACCGATGGGCAGAGCTCCAAGCTACGCAATCTCACCATCGAGCAGTTTCGCGAGGAGAAGGCGCGAAGGAGCGCGTGATGTCCGCCTCGAACTGGAGCACGCCCGAGGAACTGGTGGAGCAGCTGGAGCGGATGTGGGATCGTGGAGAGATTCTGCGAGCCTCACTGACGGGTGAGGCGCTATTTCCGAAGCAGCTGCGAGTCCGCAGACCGAGCACGAAGGAACTGGGGGAGCGATTCGAGGACGCCCGTCGGTGGATTCGCCAGCTGGAGGAAGACAGCCGGGCACGCGGCTACCTGCTCGAGTTCGAGGAGGTGGTGCACCGCCAGCTCGGCCGTAATCGGGTGCCCGGGCGTGTCGTGGTGCCGACCGAGGCCGATGCCCTCCGCATCATTGGTAAGACGCAGGACGCTGAGCGCTTCCATACGCTGCGCGAGGTGATTGTCGACGCATTTCCCAGCCTCGAAACGTGGGTGCACGCACGCCCTCTGAAGGTGGTGGAGCTCGCGGCGCACTGGGAGGGACTCCTGGCGGTCCTGCGCTGGTTCTCCCGCAATCCGTGCTCGGGCCTCTTTCGCCGCCAGCTCGAGATTGAAGGGGTGGATACCAAGTTCATCGAGCACCATCGGCAGGTGCTCACGGAGCTTCTGGAATTGACGCTTCCTCCCGAGCAGATCCTCTCCGAGCGGGGTACCTCGTTCGACCGGCGCTTCGGGCTCCGGGAAAAGCCCTTCATCGTGCGCTTTCGCCTGCTGGATGAGACGCAGTTCATCCAGGGGTTTTCGGACCTGGCGGTGCCACTCTCGGACCTGGCGAGGCTGGAGCTCCCGGTGGACGACGTCATCGTCACGGAGAATGAGGTGAACGGGCTCGCGCTGCCGCCGCGCCCACGGACAATGGTCGTCTTCGGCCAGGGCTACGCGCTCGAGAGGCTCGGTGAGGTGCCGTGGCTCGCCTCACGCAGGGTTCTCTATTGGGGGGACATCGACACGCATGGTTTCACGATGCTCGACCGGTTTCGCGCGCATTTTCCCAGAGCGCGCTCGCTGCTGATGGACCGCGAGACGTTGCTCGCGCATCGGAGCATGTGGGTGGTCGAAGAGACGCAGAGCACCGAAGCGCTCACTCGGTTGAATGATGACGAGCGCCTGCTTCTTCGCGAACTGTTGCGTGGCGCGCTCGGCGAGCGGGTTCGCCTCGAGCAGGAGCGAATCGGATTCCAGTTCGTCCGTGGAGCCCTCGAGCGAGCCCGATGAACCGCTGTCGCTCTCTTTCCGGATATCCGTGAGCACTGCGAGTAGCTCATCCCTTGGGATTCTTCCTGATGTGTGAGGGGCGCTTCTCGAGGAAGCGCTCGACGAACTTGTGGTGCCGGCCGAGTTTCTTGGCCGCTCCCGTGATGTTTCCACCGCTCTGTTCTACGGCCTCTTGTACGAGTGCCTCGGTGATGACCGTGAGCTTGTCCTGAATGGGGAGTTCGAGGAGCTTCCGGGCGATCCGCCTCAGACCATGAGTTGCTGCTTCTCCCGCGGCATCCACGGGAAGCTCGCGCTCGATGGTCTCCGCGTCGATGTGCTTGGTATCGGCGAGGTAGACCCGCCGGTCGATGGCATTGCGAAGCTCGCGGATGTGCTGAAGTGGAGTGACTTGTGGTGCTTCTCCGCGAAGTGTTGGACGAGCGCGGGGACCGGAACCCGGCTGTCCGGCGCGGCCATCTCCTGCTCAGGGGGCTGGCTGAAGTCGAACCCAGCTCGGAGCAACTCGGGAGCGTCCGGATGCAAGGACTACGGACGGAGGGGGGCGGCGTCCTGGATGACGAGGGGGATGACGGGCTGACCGTCGCTCCAGACCCCGAGTGACCTGTGCTCCGGCGTGTCACCAAGCGCGTACCGACAGTCAGTCCCGTCGTAGGCGCAGCTCCTCAACGCGTCCCAGACCTTCCAGACGAAGTTCCAGTCGTAGGCATCTGCCCGGCCGCCATAGCCGGGGCCCCCCGCGGACACGCCATGCCTGCTCGACAGCGGAGGAGTGCCATGGCGGTCGGTTCGGATCATCACGAGGTCCTTGTTCTCGTCGGGGATGTGCCCGAGCTTCGGGAACACCGCGTTGCAACTCGAGTGGGCCTTGCCCTTCTCGGAGATGATCCCTTCCTCGCTCGAGTGGCACTGCAGTTTGACCGACGCGGGAATGCCGTCCAGGGTCTCGTCCAATCCGCCCTCGCCATCAGTCCCTCCGTCGTGCGGATCCTCGAGGAAGATCGCCCGCGGCGTGGGCAATCCGATGGACGCATGGCGGTTGGCGAGATTCGCCGTGAGGATTCCGCCGAACGAGAAGCCGAAGTAGCTCGTCCTCTTGAGCTGCGGCCGTACGCGCCCAGGCCCGTTCAGGAACTCGAGCCCTCTCTGAATCCCCACGCGCGCGGACGTCATGCAAGGCTCGATGTCGAACGCGCCCGCGCACGGAAACGTCAACCCGGTCTGCCATCGTGGATAGATGACCACATTGCCCTTTCGGACCGTGTGCCGGATGAGCTCGTACATCATGTCGTAGCCCGAGTACTCCGCGTATCCGTGCAGGATGATGGCGAGCGGCGCCGATGCCGGCTGCGGGTGGATGGGCTCGAACACGTACCAGCCGTAGACGCCCTCGCCTCCCGAGCTCACTCGCATGTCCACATGCGGGTAGTCGCTCCCACCCGGCCCGCTCGGAGGCTGCGCGGGTTGTTGGCTCCCGGTCTCGCCCGTGGTCTCGCGCGGCCCCGGCGGAGCGCAGCCTCCCGTCACGAGCACGCCGAGCATGACCATGAGCGCCAGTGTTCTGTTTCGTTCATGGCGCTCACGCATGGGTTTCCCCTGACCCTTCGCGACTCGCGCCGTCATTGCTTGAACTCCCAGCCAATGAAGACCATGGGGACGAGTGTCCAGATGGCCTGCCGCACATCGCGCGCGTCGAGGATTTCTCGCGTGGACGAGATGGTTGTCGTGGCCACATGTCCATCCGCCCCCAGGAGCTTCAGGTCGACCCCGACCACCAGCCGATGGGGACCGTCTCCGAACCGCCAGCCTCCGCGAACGTTCGCTCCGGAGGCGAAGTTCACCAACCCTTCGCCGGCCATGTTCATGCTCTGCGAGCGCACCGCCCCGGCCCGGGTGATTCCATGCTTCGTCTGAAGCATGATGCCCAGCCCCAGGACAACGCCTCCGGCGACGAAGGCGCGTTCGGTGAGGTCGAGCTCGGCCATCAGCGTGACGTGGCTCATGCCGAGCGCCGAGACACGTGACGCGGCCGGGTCTTCGATATCCCGGAGAAAGCCCCCGAGCTGGCCAATCTCCGCGACCAGGCCCAGCCGGCCGAGCTGAACACCAGGGCGAAGGGCGAGCCCACCCGCCAGCGCCCCCTCCGGGAAGAAGAAGCCGCCTCCACCGAGCTGAACGCCAAAGCGGAACGGGGGGCCGGCGTGGCTCGCAGGAGACGGGGAAGTGTCGTCGGAGACGCTGGATGGGTCACCCCGCGCGGCAGCGGTGCCGGCGACGAGCAGGCACGAACAGAGCAGGGGCACCTTCATGGCCACCATCCTTTCACGAACACGAGTCTCGAAGGAGCGCACGCCGCGAGTGGACCATGTCTGCACCGGGCCAGGCCACCGCTCCAGGCGGCCGTGGTGGCGGATGAGGGCCGCGGCGGACTCGGCGCGGGAGCGGCTCCTGGGGACGCTGGGAGCCGCCCTTCGGGCCCGGGGTTACCGGGCGACCTTCGCGTATGTCCCCTTGAGGGAGACGCCAACGACGAACGTGCCCGCGTGGCACTCGTACGCGGTGGCGCTCTTGTACTCGCTCTTCTTGTAGTAGCTGACGATGTCGACCACGGCGTTGGCGCCGGACTTCTTCGCCGACTCCTGCAGGGCGATCAGCGCGGAGAGGGCGGCCCACTTGCAGCCGAACTCGTCCGTCTTCCCCACGCTGTTGGTCTTCTTGTTGCTGACGTCACTCTTCAGGGTGTCGAGCACCTTCGGCGTCTTCTGCCCCGCCAGGTAGAACTTCACCGAGCCATCAAGCTTCCCCTTCGCCTCGGGCATCTCCAGCACGTCGGCGAGCGGCAGGTGGAGCACGGTGTCGCGTGCCAGGGCGGGGCTGGAGAGGGTGAGCGCGAGCAGCAACAGGCGCAGCGTCTTCTTCATCGTGTTCCTCCATCAGGCCCATCGGCGGAAGATCAACGAGGTGTTGATGCCGCCAAAGGCGAAGTTGTTGCTCATCACGGTGTCGGTCTGGATGTCGCGACCTTCTCCCATGAGGTAGTCCAGAGGAGCGCAGCGGGGATCCACCTGCCCGGGGGCGAGGTGCAGTGTCGGGGCGAACCAGCCCGAGCGCATCATCTCGAGGGTCATCCATGCCTCCAGCGCGCCGCAGGCCCCCAGCGTGTGGCCCATGTAGCTCTTCAGCGACGAGATGGCGATGCCCTCTCCGAAGACAGAGTGCGTGGCCACGCTCTCCGCGAGGTCTCCATGATCCGTGGCCGTGCCGTGGGCGTTCACGTAGGCGATCTCCGAGGGGGGAATCGCCGCGTCCTCCAGCGCCAGCCGCATGGCCTGGGCCATGGTGTCCGAGCTGGGCTGGGTGACGTGCCGGCCATCGCTGTTGGTCCCATAGCCGATGAGCTCTGCGTGGATCTTCGCGCCTCGCGCCCGGGCGTGCTCCAACTCCTCCAGCACCAGGGTGCAGGCGCCTTCTCCCAGCACCAGTCCATCCCGCTGCGAGTGGAAGGGCCGGGGGCTCTGCTCCGGCGTGTCGTTGTGCTTCGTGCTCGTGGCGAACAAGGTGTCGAACACGGCCGCTCCGGTGGCGTCGAGCTCCTCGGCGCCCCCCGCGAGCATGGCCACCTGCCGTCCCAGCTTGATGGCCTCGTAGGCATAGCCGATACCCTGGCTGCCCGAGGTACACGCGCTGGAGGTGGTGATGATGCGTCCCGTGATGCCAAAGAAGACGCCGATGTTCACCGCGGCCGTGTGGGACATCATCCGCAGGTACGTCGTGGCGTTGATGCCCTCGGTGGTCTTCTCCGTCACCATCCGGCCGAAGTCCCCCAGGCTGGAAGGAGTCCCCGCGGAGGAGCCGTAGGAGATGCCCAACCGGCCGCTCTTCACCAGCGGCTCTCCCAGGAGTCCCGCGTCCGCGAGCGCGAGCTCACTGGCGCGCGTGGCCATCAGCGCCACCCGTCCCATGCTGCGCGTGTTCTTGCGGGAGTAGAGCTGCGCGGGCAGCTCGAAGGGAGCGGCGGGCGCGCCGAGCCACGTGTTCAGGCCCTGGTACTGCTTCCACTCCTCCATCACCTGCACGGCGTTGCGGAGCGACCTCAGCCTCGCCTCCACCGACTTCCAGTCGTGGCCCAGGGGGCTGATGGCGCCGATGCCGGTAACGACGACCCTCTTCATCCGAGCATCCCCCCGTTCACCGAGATGACCTGCCGCGTGATGTAGCTGGCCTCCTCTCTCATGAGGAAGCTGACCACGGCCGCCACCTCCTCGGGGGTCCCCATGCGCTGGGCGGGGATGAGCTTGAGCGCGTGCTCGAGCACGTGGGGGTCCACCATCTCCGTGTCGATGAGCCCGGGGGCCACGCAATTCACCGTGATGTTGCGCTTGGCCAGCTCCACCGCCAGGGCCTTGGTCGCGCCGATGATGCCGGCCTTCGCCGCGCTGTAGTTCACCTGCCCCCGGTTGCCGATGAGGCCGGAGACCGAGGACAGGGTGACGATGCGCCCCGGCTTGCGCCGCCGCACCAGGGGCATGGTGAGCGGGTTGAGCACGTTGTAGAAGGCATCGAGGTTGGTGTGGATGACCGCGTCCCAGTCCTCCGCGGGCATGGACGGGAAGGTGTTGTCCCGGGCGATCCCCGCGTTGCACACCACGCCGTAGTAGCAGCCGTGCGCCTCCACATCGGCGAGCAGCGCCTGCTGCGTCGCGGCGCGGTCGGACACGTCGAATTGGAGCACGCGGACCTCGCGCCCCAGCTCGCGAATCTGCCCGGCCACGGCCTCCGCCTGCTCGAGCTGGCTGCGGCAGTGCAGCACGACGTCGAAGCCGTCGCGCGCCAGGCGCAGCGCGATGGCGCGGCCAATGCCCCGGCTCGAGCCCGTCACCAGCACCGTTTGCTCACTCATCAGTCTCCACCCTCGGTCTCCAGCCTCAATGCTTCGCTTCCATCCGGTGGTTCGAACACCGTCAGCGCGGCCGTGGCCACCGTCTCGCCATCCATCGCGATCCGACAGTCGAACTGGCCCAGCCCGTTCTCCGCCCAGAACTGCCGGCGGACCTCGATGCGCAGCCGCTCACCCGCCTTGAAGGTGGGCCGGCCGCAGTCGTAACTGCGGGTGCCGAGCAGGAACCCATTCTTCGGCGTCTCGCCGCGTTGCCGCGCGTGCCAGCCGGCCCAGGCGGCGACCGCCTGGGCCATGAGCTCGACGCCCACCCATCCTCCGACGCCGCCGTTCTCGAAGAAGAGACAGTCCTCGCGGATGGTCACCTCGGCCACCAGGCTCTCCTCGTCGCCCTCGAGGGCCCGGTCGAGCAGGCTCATGCGGCCGGTATGGGGGACCAGCTCGGCGATGGTGTAGTCGGTGACCGTGGACATCAGGCGCTTCCCAGGATGAGGACGGCGTTGCTTCCGCCAAAGGCGAAGGAGTTGCTCAGAACATAGCGGAGCGGGCGCTCCAGCGTGTAGCCGCGTTTCACCAGGGAGAGGGTGGGGAGCGAGGGATCCGCCTCCCCATCCCACCAGTGGGGAGGCAGGCGGCCCTGGGGGTTGCCGGTCAGGGTGAGCCAGCAGATCGCCGCCTCGAGGGCGCCCGCGGCCCCCAGCGTGTGGCCGGTGAGCGGCTTGGTCGAGCTGGCCGGAATGTCCCCGCCGAGCAGCGCATGAACCGCGTGGCTCTCCATGGCGTCGTTCTGGGGGGTCGCGGTTCCGTGCAGGTTGACGTAATCGAGCTCGGAGGGAGCGAGGCCCGCGCGCTCCAGCGCGGCCCGCATGGCGGCCAGCGCCCCCCGGCCCCCGGGCTCCGGCGCGGAGATGTGGTGGGCGTCCGAGGACTCGCCCCAGCCCGCGAGCCGCACGGGCCCCGGCTCGCGCGTCATCACGAACAGGGCCGCGCCCTCGCCGATGTTGATGCCGCGGCGGTTCACGCTCATGGGGTTGCAGCGCACCTCGCTCACCGAGTCGAGCGCGGAGAAGCCGGCCACGGTGAAGCGGCACAGGGCGTCGGCGCCGCCCGTCACCACCGCATCGGCCATTCCCGCCCGTAGCAGGCGCGCGGCGCTGGCCAGGGCCTTGGCGCTGGAGGAGCAGGCCGTGGAGATGACGAAGGACGGGCCGGTCACGCCCAGCACGTGGTTCAGCGCCAGGGCCGGCGAGCCCAGCTCCTGCTGCCGCACGTGGAATTCCGGAGGCATCTGGCCCGTGGTCAGGTACCTGGCGATGGCGGTCTCGCTCTCGCCGATGCCCGAGGTGCTGGTGCCGAGGACGATGGCCACGCGCTCCCGCCCGTAGCGGGCGATGGCCGCATCGACGGCGGGACGGATCTCCGCCAGCGCCGTGAGCAGCAGCGCGTTGTTCCGGCTGCGCAGGGGCGCGGGGAGCACCCCTGTCTCCGCGAGCGGTGACGTGACGAGTCCTACGTGCAGTGTCTTCGCGGCGAAGTCATCGCTGGGGGCCACGCCCGTCGGCGCGTCGCCGAAGAGGGCCGCGGTCACCTCCTGCTTGCCGCGGCCCATGGCACAGACGAGGCCCAGTTGATTGAGGAAGACGGGCGGATTCATGGGGTCATTCATCGGCCGGGCGGGATTCGATGGTCAGCCGGTAGTGCTCCGCGTGGTTGAGCAACTCCGCGCGCCCCGCATGGCGCGGCTCGCCATCGTATTGCACCGTCACCCATTCCCTGCCGGTCTCAAGCAGGGCGCGACGGCCAGGGCTCTCCTCCAGGGTCCAGCCTGGCGGGAGGGCGGAGCGGAGCGCCTCGGCTGGCCAGTAGACCAGCTGGACGTCCCGGAGGACCTGGCGCGACTGGAGCTGAGCGGGCACGTGCGGGTCCCGCTGCTCCGCGAGCACGGTGCCATCCCACTGCATCGTGAACACGCGCCGGCCGAGCATGAATCCAGCCAGACGCAGCGCCGAGGTGTCGATCTCCAGCAGGGCCTCGAGGGAGCGGGGGCCTTCCGGGTCGGCGTCGTGAGCGAAGCTCAGGTTCTGTGCCAGGCTCACGGCTTCACCGAACGCGGCCGGAGAGAGCTCGAGCACGGGCAGGGACACCGCGGGCGCCGCGGGCCGGGTGGGCGTCGTGGCGCACGCGGCGAGATAGAGCAGGGCGGCGGTGGAAATCAGGCGGCGCACAGGGCCTCGAGCACCCCGAGTCGGCGCTTGCTGTCGGCCACGTAGGGGTTGTTCTTGTCCCAGGCATAGCCCGCGAGGATCGCGGAGAGCATCCGGCGGACCTCCGGGGACGGGTTCGGGTGGAAGATGATCTGCTGGAAGCCTCCGGCATACCAGGACTCGACGAAGGTGCGGAACGTATCCACGCCGGCCTTGAGCGGTACGGCGTAGTCGCGCTCCCAGTCCACCGACTCGCCAGCGAAGGTGCGAGCGAGGCAGTCCGAGGCCAGGCTCGCCGACTTGAAGGCGATGGTCACGCCCGAGGAGAACACCGGATCCAGGAACTCGCCCGCGTTCCCCAGCAGCGCGAAGTTCCTGCCCCACAGCGACTTCACGTTGGCGGCGTAGCCGATGAGCGACCGCGCCGGCGTGTCCCAGACCGCGTCCTTCAAGAGGGCGGAGAGCGAGGGTTCCTCCGCGACGATCGTCTTGAGGCGCTCGGTGTCCGTTCCCTGGTACTGCTCGAGGAACTCGCGCTTCGCCACCACGCCCAGGGAGCAGCGGCCGTTGGAGAAGGGGATGGTCCAGTACCACACGTGCACGTGCTCGGGATGCACGGTGATCCGGATCTTGTTCCGGTCGAAGCCGCCCGGAGCGACCCGGTCCTCGACGTGGGTGAAGAGGGCGCCACGCACCGGGAAGTTGGAGGGCGTCTCCAGCTTCAGGAGCTTCGGAAGGACCCGGCCGAAGCCGCTGGCATCCAGGAGGAAGCGGGCCTGGACACAGTACGTCTCGCCCTCGGGCGAGCGGGCGGTCACCTGGGGCTGCTCCCCGTCGACGTCGACCGACAGGACCTCGTGGCGGTAGCGCACGGTGGCACCCATCCGCTCGGCGGCCTTCGCCAGCACCTCATCGAAGTGGGCGCGCTGCACCTGGTATGTGGTGCCCCAACCCGGGGAGGACTTCTCCCGGAAGTCGAAGTCCGTGAACTTGCCGCCCCGCACGAAGGCCGCGCCGTTCTTGTACTGGAAGCCCGCCTCGACGACGTCGCGCATCATCCCCGCCGCCTCGATGTACTCCATGCTCTGCGGCAGCAGGCTCTCTCCGATGGAGAAGCGAGGGAACTGCTCGCGCTCCAGCACCAGCACCTCGCGGCCCTGCTTGCGCAGCAGCCCCGCCGCCACCGAGCCCGCGGGGCCCGCGCCAATGATGAGGATCTCCGTCTTCTCGCTTCTCACGTGATGTCCTTGCCCGGAGGCATTCTGAAACAAGGGGTCAAAATCCAGATGGCCACCTCGCCCAGGAGCATGGCGAGGCCGAAGGTGCGCAGGGCCGGTGTGGCCGAGAGCCCCAGGAGCCCGAAGGAGAGGAGGGTGCTCACGCCGGCCAGGGCCACCGCCACCCACGCGGAGCCGTCTCCCGGGTGCTCCAACAGGAAGATGCCGTAGTCCACGCCCATTCCCAGCAGGAGCAGCAGGCCCAGCACGGTGAACAGTTGCAGCGGCTCTCCCACCCAGCCGAAGAAGGCCAGCGTGAGGAGGGTTCCCAGCGCCGAGGGGACCCAGGCCCGCCAGGCCTCGCGCTTGAAGCGGGCGAGCAGCATCACCAGCACCGCGAGGTAGCCCGCGACGATGAGCCCGCCCATGAGCCGCCGGTAGCGGCCCATCAGCCGGGAGATCTCCTCCGTCTTGTCCACCCAGCGCACGCCCTCCAACCCGTGAGCGGCTTCGGCCAGCCGGGCGAGGACCGCCGGGCCCTCGAGGCCCCGCAGCATCAGCACGCTGTACTGCTTGCTGCCCAGCGGGCCCAGCCACTGCTGCCGGATGGCTGGCGCGGCGGGACTGGAGAGGAACCGCGCGGGGGTGAGGACGTCGTTCGCGAACCGTGCGCGCGAGGGCTCCTCTCCCGTGGCGGCGGCGACGGCGGCCACGGCCTGCTGCTCCGCGCGGGCACTCAGCTCCGCGTCCGCGCGCTGCTGCGAGGCGGGCGGCAGCCAGTCCGAGACGGCGCGGTAGCCTGTCAGGACCCCGTCCGCCACCAGCGCGTCCAGCCGCTGCTTCAGCGGCACCTCACGTTGGAGGACCTGCTCTTCGTCCCCACCCTCGACGAGGAAGAGCTGGGCCGGGCTGGGCAGGCCCAGCAGTCTTCCCAGCTCGCGCTGGTCCTCGAGCAGGTTCGCGGGTGCCCCTTGCAGCTGGCGGATGTCATCGCGCGTCTCCAACCGCCACAGCCCTCCCGCGATCACCACCAGGAGCCCCGCCATCGCCGGCCACCACCGTTTCTCGGAGGTGATGCGTGGCCAGCGCAACAGGGAGGCGGAGACACGCTCGGCGAACGCGGTCACCGGCAGGTCGCCGAGATCGAACGTGGGGAACCAGCAGAGCACGGTGAGGAACGCGCCCACCAGACCCGCGGCGGCGAACACCGCCATCTGGCGAAGGCCTGGAAAGGGTGCCAGTCCCAGCGCCAGGTAGGCCACCACGCTGGTGAGGAGCGCCAGGAGCATGCCGGGCAGGAGGAAGCGCATCACCCGGCCGCGCTCGGCGGCGGGCTTGCCCTGGCGGGCGGCGAAGTAGTGGAAGCCGTAGTCCTCCGCGACACCGACGAGGCTCGCGCCGAACACCAGGGTGAGGAGGTGGACCCGGTCGAAGAGCAGGGCGGTGACGCTCAGCGCCACGGCGCAGCCGATCATCAGGGACACCCCCACCAGCACGATGGGGCGCAACGAGCGGAAGGTGAGCCAGACCAGCAGCAGCACGGCCACGAGGGAGCCGAGGCCGATGGTGGAGATCTCCCTGCTGGCCTGCGAGGCGGCGGCCTCCGCGTACAGCGGCACCCCCGCGGCCACCAACCGGCCCCCGGGAATGGCGGCCACCGCGGCCCGGGCGCGCTCCACGGCGGCCGTGACCTTCGCGTCGTCACCCAGGGCGAACGCCGACACCTGGCTCTGCCAGGTCAGCAGCACCCACTCGCGGCCCTCGCCGGAGAGCCAGAGCCGTCCGTCACGCGGCCTCGCCTCGTTCTCGGCGGCGCGGGCCGCCCACCAGTCGGGCCACAGGCCCAGCGGATCGTCGCTCCAGTCGGTCAGCCTGGGGCCCGCGGGCTGGTACAGCTTCATCAGCGCCGTGCCGCCCAGCTCCTCCGACGTCGCGCGGGCCAGCCACGCGCGCTGGGCCGGTGTCAGCAACCGGTCCCGGTACGGGCGGTAGAACTCCACCGCGGCGTCCAGGGCGGTGGCGTCCACGCGGGCGGGCTCCAGCGGAGCGCCGGCTTTGGAGAGCGCCTCCGTGGCGGCCTCCGCCGCGCGCTGGGCGGATTCCCAATCCGGAGCGCCCACCAGCAGCACCAATTGCCGGCCCGACTCATCCGCGAGCTTCCGGGTGGCGGCGCCCACTTCGGGTGCCTGCTCATCCTCGGGTAGCAGCGCCAGGATGTCGGTCTCCAGCCGCGCCGAGCGCCAGAACCGGACCTGGTGTACGCCCACGGCGAGTACGAGCAGGGCCCAGACGATGGCCAGCCTATTTCCCAAGGCGCTCCGTCTCCGTGGCACTGGGCGGGGGAGTTTGCGCCAGCTGCGTGAACTGGATGAGGCTCGAGTCCCCGCTGGTCTCCTCCAGTTGCACCTGCCGCACGAACCGGTCGCCTTCCAGGCGGATGCCGCGGAAGACACGTGCGAGTCCCTCGTCCGTCGGCGTGAGCGTCAGCCGCCAGCCGTCCGCGCCCACCAGCTCGCCCTCGATCCGGAAGCGCGTGGAGAGCGAGCCCACATCCCCGGAGAGGAGCGCGAAGAGGAACTCGTTCATGGCGGCCAGCGCCGGCTCGCGGCTCGCGTCCAGGTGGTAGGCGGCGCCGCCCGTCTTCTGCTCCGCGCTCAGCGACTTGCGGGTCAACGTCAGGGTCGAGGCGAAGGGCGCGCGGGTATCCCAGAGCAGTCCCTTCCCCCTCGACAGGAGGAACTCGCCACGGGAGAGCAGCGGCTTCTTGAAGCCGGCCACCGTCTTCTTCTGTTCGAACTGCCCCCGGAGGATCGAAGGGTCCGCCAGGCGCGAGCGGACGCCCGTCAGCAGCTCGGAGGCGCTGGCGGTGGTGCACAGCAGCACGCAGGCGAGGGCGAGCAGGCGCTTCATCCGGGCATCACCCCCAGCCGCTCCCACAGCACGCGGGGGCAGACGAACTGCATCTCCCGGGTTTCCACCGAGACGGCGACCTGGATGGTGTGGGCCTGGTTCACCTTGTGGCCGGTGTCCGCGTCACGGATGAGGTAGTCGATCCTCAGGCGGTTCTCCCATTCGGTGATTTCGGCGCGGATCCGCAGCTTCTGCCCGTAGAGCGCGGGCCGCACGTACTTCAGCCGCATGTCCACGATGGGCCACACGAAGCCCGACGCCTTCATCTGCGGGTAGTCATAGTCGAACTTAGACAGCAGCGCGCAGCGGGCCAGCTCGAGGTATTTCGCGTAGTTGCCGTGCCAGACGATGTCCATCGGGTCGAGGTCATGGAAGGCGGGGGACAGCTCGATCTCATGGCTGAGATCAGGCTTCATAGAGCCTCCACTCGCGGGCACGGATCGCCGTCAGGAGCCCCTGGAGCTCACGATCCAGGGCTCGGTCCTCCTCCACCAGGGGGATACGCTTCTCCAGGTCCGCCTGCATGGCCGAGAGCGCGGGGCCGAGGCTCAGCTCGCCGTCCACGCGCTGGCGCAGCGCCACGCCCTGCCTGGTGGCGATGAGCATGGCGGCCACCACCTGCTCGGAGAGCTCCAGCACGCGCAGGCAGTCTCGCGCGGCGATGGTGCCCATGCTCACCTTGTCCTGGTTGTGGCACTCGGTGGAGCGGGAGAAGATGGAGGCCGGCAGGGTCTGCTTGAGGGCCTCGGCGGTCCAGGCGGAGACGCTGATCTGCACCGCCTTGAGGCCATGGTTGATCGCCGCGCGCTCCCCGGTGGCACCGGAGAGGTTGGGCGGCAGCCCGTGGTTGAAGCGGGAGTCGACCAGCAGCGCGAGCTGGCGGTCGAGCAGGTCGGCCACGTTGGCCACGGCGCTCTTCAGGCCGTCCATGGCGAAGGCGATGTGCCCGCCGTAGAAGTGGCCACCGTGGAGCACGCGCTCCCCATCCGGATCGATGATGGGGTTGTCGTTGGCGCTGTTCAGCTCGTTCTCGATCTGCGTGCGGAAGAAGGGCAGCGCGTCCTCCAGGACGCCAATCACGTGCGGCGCGCAGCGCAGCGAGTAGCGGTCCTGCAGCCGCTTCTCGTTGCGGCTGGGCCGGTCCGCGGTGAGATCCACGCGCAGGCGGGCCGCCACGCGCTGGGGGCCCGCGTGAGGCTTCACCGCGAACAGCGCCTCGTCGAAGTGGTGGGTGTTGCCGGCGCTGGCCAGCACGTTGAAGGCGGTGATGCGCGTGGCCAGTTGGCACAGGTACTCGGCGCGCTCCCACGCCAGACAGGCCAGGGCGGTCATCACTGCCGTGCCGTTCATGATGGCCAGCCCCTCCTTGGGGCGCAGCCGCAGGGGCTTGATGCCGAGCTGGGCCAGGACCTCCGCCGCCGGCCGCCGGGCCCCGCGGTACCAGACCTCGCGTTCGCCGCAGAGCACCGCCGCCACGTAGGAGAGCGGGGTGAGGTCCCCACTGGCACCCACCGAGCCCTCGGCCGGAATCAGCGGCAGGATGTCGTGCCTGAGCAGCAGCTCGAGCTGCCTCAGTAGTGCCATGCCCACGCCGGAGACGCCCTGGGCGAGCGAGGCCAGCCGCGTCGCCAGCACGGCGCGCGTCTCCTCGGGCGTGAGGATCCGGCCCGCCCCGCAGCCGTGGTACGTGTAGAGGTGATGCGGCAGCTCCGGCACGAGCCTGGGCGGAATCGTGACGGTGCACGAGTCACCGTAGCCGGTGGTCACGCCGTAGATGACCCCGTCCTCGGTCAGCAGCCGGTCGAGGAACTCCGCGCCCCGGGAGATCCGGCGCAGGAACTCAGGGGAGGTACTCAGCTCGGCACTGCATTCACGCCGCGAGAGCGCACACACGTCCTCGAGGGTGAGCCGGCTTCCATCGAAGTACACCGAGCGCTCAGGCTGGAGGCTTTGCAGAGACGGAGACATGGGCTTGGTCCCAGAAGGGGAAGAAGTTGAACCAATCGAAGGGCGAGCGCTTCAGCAGCGCGGTCAGCCGCTCGGCATAGTGCTGGGCGTAGCCGCTCAGCGCCGCCTCGCGCCTGCCGCGAGGAAGCTCGACGCGCTCGGCCAGACACTCGAAGCGGATGGTGTAGCCGGGGCCCTCGTGGATGCAGCCCAGCAGATAGAGCGGGCACTTCAACAGGGCCGCCAGCACGTAGGGGCCCACGGGAAAGGGGGCGGGGTGGTCGAGGAACCCGACGCTCACCGTCTGGTTGGAATTCACCGGGACCCGGTCTCCCGCGATGACCACGAACTCGCCTGTGGCCACGCGCTCGTTCAACGCGACGGCGGTGGCCGGGCCCAGCTCGCTGACCTCCATCAGGCGCAGGTCGCTGTCCGGGTTGAGCCGCTTGAGCAGGCGGTTGAACTGCTCGGCGTGCCGGGTGTGCACCAGCAGGTTGAGCTTCACTTCACCACGCCGTTCGGCCATGGCGCGGCACAGCTCGAGACAGCCCATGTGGGCGGTGATGATGACGCCACCCTTGCCAGCCTTGGCCGCCTCGTAGAAGGACTCGCGTCCCTCGGTGCGCACCTGCTCGAAGCGGTAGCGGCCACTGACGGCCAGGAGCTTGTCGAGCATCGTCTCGGCGAAGAGCGCGACGTGGCGCAGGCTGTCCCGCCAGCCGGGCCGCCTGCCGAGCGCCCCGGTGGTGGCCTCCATCCTCTCCAGGTACTGCAAGGAGGCTTGGCGCACCAGTGGCCGGGCCAGCCAGTGCACCGTGACCACCGGATAGAGACAGAGGCGGAACGGCCAGCGCCCCAGCAGCCGGTGAATCCAATAGAGCAGCCAGATTCCGGCGACGAAGGTGCTCTCGCCCATCTCGGCCCAATGCCGGGTTCTCACGCTGTCACCTTCCTCCACAGGAGCAGCGGCAGGCGCACCAGCATTCCGAGGAAGAGCCGGGCATGCATGCGGGAGATCCGCACGTTGTCCCAGAGGACATCGAAGTGGGAGATGCCGTCGCTCGGGTAGCGGACCGGGGTGGGGTTGTTGACGATGCCCATCCCGCGCCAGAACAGCCGCACCAGGACCTCCACGTCGAAATCCATCCGCTTGCCCAGCTTCACCGTGTCGAGGAGCTGGACGGTGGGCTCCAGCGGATAGACGCGGAAGCCGCACATGGAGTCACGGATGGTGAAGGACAGCGTGTTGATCCACACCCAGATGTGGGTGGCATAGCGGCCATAGAGGCGGCCCTTGGGCACCGAGGCGTCATAGACCGGGGTGCCGCAGATGAGCTTCTCGGGACTCTGCTCCGCCAGGTGCAGGAAGCGGGGGATGTCGGAGGTGTCGTGCTGGCCGTCGGCGTCGATCTGCAGCGCATGGCTGAAGCCCCGCTCTTTCGCCGCGCGCAGGCCGGCCATCATCGCGCCGCCCTTCCCCTGGTTCTCGGGTAGCCGGACGAGCTCGATGCCGGAGCGATCTCCCTCGGCCAGCGCGTCCAGCACCGCCGCGCAGCCCGGCTCACTCCCGTCGTCGACCAGCACGCAGGGCAGGCCCTGAGCCCGCACACCGCCCACCACCGCGCCCACCGCCTCGCCGTGGTTGTAGACCGGAATCACCGCGCAGACCTTCATACATTGGCTCCGCCGAAGACGATTCGACCGCTGGCATGGACACCGGCGTCGGAAGTGAGCTTGAAATCGAGGCTTCCGCGCTCTTTCTTCCAGGTGAGCTCCAGCGTGAGGCTCGTGCCGGGCTGGATGACCCGTTGGAACTTCAACGCCGCCAACCGCAGGAAGTCGGGGGGAAGCGTGAAGAGCTCGCGGCCGAAGTGGATGGCCCAGTGCACCTGGGTGACGCCGGGCAGGATGGGGGTGCCGGGGAAATGGCCCTCGAAATACGGCGAGTCCGCCGAGGCCTCGAGGGTCAGCAGGGCGCGGTCGGCGGACTGCTCGAGCACGCGCGCCCGGGGCCTGCGGGGATCGAAGAGGGTGGCCAGTGCCGCTTCGGTGGACTTTCCCTGGCTGTTGACCGGCATGGCCTCCAGATACCGGAACCGGCGTGGGAAGGCACTGGGCTCGAAGCGCGAAGTGAGCTGCTGCCTGAGCGCCTGGTTCAGGGCACGCTTGCCTCCCTCCCCATGCAGCTTCCAGCCCGCCTCCGAGGGCACCGCCACCACCGCCAGCGTCAGCCGGTGGCCGTCCTCGAGCGGCAGCACCCGGGCCTCGCGCAGCAGCCCACCCTCGAGCAGCGTCCGCTCCAGGGCGCTCAGCGACACGCGCTTCTCCTCGAGCTTCAGGAGGCGATCGCCCCTCCCGAGCAGCTCGAAGCCCTCCGGCAGCAGCCGCACGCGATCCCCGGTCCGCAGCCAGTCCCCCTCGGGCAGGTCCAGGTGCGGCGAGCGGACGGTCAGCATCTCCTCCCGGGTGCCCACCTCGACGCCGGGCATCACGCGCCAGGCGAGCGCGTCGTCCCCGGTGCGCTGCCTCCAGGCGATGCCGCCGGTCTCCGAGCTGCCGTAGACCTCGACGGGCGCCTGGCCCAGAAGCGCGCGACAGGCCTGTAACGCCTCGAGGGGCAGCGGGCCTCCCGAGGAGAACAGCGTGCGCAGGTTCCCTCGGACCTGGGCCCAGTCCAGCATGTCCGGCAGGCGCTTGAGGTGGGCGGGACTGGCGATCAGCCCGGCGGGGCCCTGTCGCAGCGCGGCCACGATGTCCTCGGGGTAGGTGAGGCCGTGGGCCGCGAAGGGCCGGCCCGCCGTCAGCGGCCAGAGCACCCGGAAGAGCAGTCCGTAGATGTGCTGGTGCGAGACGGTGGAGATGACGCGGGCCTCGCCGAGCCGCTCCTCGAACAGGGCCGCCAGCGTCGCCACCTCACGCGTCAGCTGGCGGAGGCGCTTGGGAATGGCGGTGGGCTCGCCGCTGGAGCCCGAGGTGTAGACCACCAGGGCTCGTGCCTCCGGGGAGAGCGGCGTCCATCCCCCCTCGCGCCCCTCGCCGGGCGACAGCGGTGCGTACTCCGCTGGAATCTTCCCGGCGAAACCATCCACCTCGTCGCGCAGCCTCGCCAGCGTCGCGGGCTGGGCGTCGGCGGGGAGGTAGACGCACACGCCCGCATGCCACGCGCCGAGCAGGGCGGCGGAGAACTCGAAGGTGTCGTCGAAGTAGAGCGCCTGACGCCGGCCACCGTGGCGCTCGAAGGCCGCGCGCCAGCCCGCTGCCCGCTCCACGAGGGACGCGAAGCCCACGGCCCCGCCCTCGCGGAGGGCGACCGGATGCCCGGGGAGTCGCCCCCGGCTCATGAGCTGCTCGAGCCCGATGAGCTCAGCCATGGACGTGCCTTGCCCTCACCTGTTGCCTCACCACCCACTCCACGGCGAAGAGCACGCCCATCAGCACGTACGAGATGAGCCCGTTGTACAGCGCCCAGGTCTCATCACTGGCCCCAATCGCCGTGAAGAGCGCGATGCCTCCGTTGAGCACGAAGAACCCGCACCACACCTGCGTCACCCGGCGGGTGTAGGTCACCCCCGAAGCGGGGAGCTCGGGCTCGCGCAGGCGTGCCAGGCGCTCGATGACGCTGGGGGGATAGGCGAGGCTGGTGACGAAGACGGCGAGCAGGACCGTGTTCACCAGGACCGGATAGAGCTTCAACGGCAGGGCATGGTTGCCCAGCATGCTGGAGGCCGCGAGCGCGAGGGCGCCCACGGCCGCAGCCAGCCAGACACGCTCGCGCGTCGCCACCGCGCGCACCACGGCCATTCCCGCCAGCGGCAGGGCCATCCAGCGGGGCTCGAAGTGGCCCAGTCCCAGGTAGACCAGGGGCGGGTACGCGAGGCTCAGCAGGCCGAGCAGGGCCGGACGAAGGAACTTCACGCCGCGGCGGACTCGTCGAGGAGCCCGTGCAGGGCATCGACCACGTCCTGCAGCGTACGCACCGACTTGAAGACCTCCGGAGGCACGCGCTTGCCGGCCACCGGCTTGAGCTGCACGAGCAGATCGATCGCATCGATGCTGTCGATGTCCAGGTCGTCATGGAGCCGGGCCTCGGGGGTGATCCGCGCCGGCTCGATGTCGAAGGTCTCCTGCAGGATCGCGCTCAGTCGCTCGAACAATTGATTCTTGGTCATGGTGACCCAATTCCTTTTCTGATGAGTTCAGGCCTTGCGATGGGCGCTCACGAAATCCGCGAGTGCCCTCACGCTGGCGAAATGGCGGCGGTTTTCCTTCGAGTCGTTCGCGAGGGACACGCCATAGGACTTCTGCAGCGCCAGGCCCAGCTCGAGGGCGTCGATCGAGTCGAGCCCGAGTCCCTCGACGAACAGCGGCGCAGCCGGATCGATGTCGTCAGGAGTGATGTCCTCGAGGTGAAGCGTCTCGATGACCAGTTTCTTGATTTCCTGTTCAAGCTGCAGCATGGCCCTGCCCTTCCCTGGAGAAATAGTCGTGCAGCTGCGCCGTGAGTTGCCGGGCCGCTCGCGCCTCGCCGCCGGCCTCTCCAAGCTGTGGCGCAACGGGGATGTCGTCGTGTACCTGGATGGTGAAGTTCATCCGTTTCGGCGGCACCCTCCACCACGGTGTCCCCTTGGTGAGACCGAGCGGTTCACACCGGATGGTGACCGGGGTGATGTCGCACGGGCCGCGCACCGCGATGTTGGCGGCGCCGCGCTGCAGTTGCATCGGGCCGTTGACCCGGGTGCGGGTGCCCTCCGGGAAGATGATCAGGTTGTTGCCCGCCTTCACGGAGGCGATGCAGTCCTGGATGAGCGCGGGGCCGGAGTCGTTGCACAGATAGCCGGTCGCCCGGACCGGCCCGCGGGTGAAGGGGTTGTGCGCCAGGCTCGCCTTCACCACGCAATCCGCGTTGGGCACCAGGGAGATGAGGAAGACGACGTCGATCAGCGTCGGGTGGTTGGCGAGGATGAGCAGGCCGGGCCGGGCCAGCTTCTCCACGCCCTCGATGCGGTAGCGCAGCACCCCGAGGACGCGCATCCACTCGATGAAGAACCTGAAGGAGTGGTGCACCGCGAGGCGCGCCAGCCGCGTCTGCCTCGCCTGGTCCCGGACGAGGAGTTGCAACAGCGGGAAGTAGAGCAGCCGCAGCCCGAGCCCTCCCAGCCCGAAGGTGGTGAAGGAGATGCCGGTCGCCAGGATGCGCCACCCGCGCTCGAGCGTCTCAAGCATGGCGCTGCCACCTCCAGCATCGAGTGCCGACCTTGTGGTCGAGCCGGGCCTCGTTGGAGACCAGGAATCGCAGCACGGTGAGATCCTCCGGCAGCCCATCCGAGGAAGGGGCCTCCCGCGTGTCCTCGGCGGGGTG
This sequence comes from Archangium violaceum, assembly GCF_016859125.1. Classification (NCBI taxonomy): domain Bacteria; kingdom Pseudomonadati; phylum Myxococcota; class Myxococcia; order Myxococcales; family Archangiaceae; genus Archangium; species Archangium violaceum. Next base: position 7,957,274 of record NZ_CP069338.1, read on the forward strand.
ACAGGTCAGGCTGTAGCCCGGAGCCTCGTCCCCGGCGCGCAGCCAACAGGCCCACGCGCGCGGGAAGTCCATCTGTCCGGAGGCGTGCCCCAGGGGCTCGGGGAGCGGCTCGTCGTAGATCACCACCAGCACGTCCCTGGCCCCATCCGCGAGCAGAGCGCTCGCTTCGGTGAAGGCTGCCTCGACCGTCTCCTCGCCCGCCGCGATGGCGGTATAGGCGGAGGTGTCCCCCCGGGCGATGGAGTAGAGCGCGCCAATCGCGTTGTGCACCGACAGGCTGAAGGACGTGGGCGAGAGCGGGACGGAGTGCGCCAACTGGCGCAACAGGTCCACCGAGCGGCTGATGTCTCCGAAGCGCGAGGCGAAGATGACGGGGACGCTCGGGGAATCTCCCTGGCATCCGTACGCTGCCTGCAGCGCGAACCGGCCCAGGCGCTCCACCCGGCGGCGCATCATCGCCGGCATCTCGGACAGAGGAGGGGTACCCTCGGCCGGAAGGAAATGGGGCTCCGAGAACCATCTCATCCAGGCGTCTTGCTCGGTGAGGCCAGGAGCCCACGCGACCCAGCGGTTGATAGAAAAAGCCATTGTCATGACGGGCGTTTCCCCCCCTCCCCCAAACCCCCAGCCGCCACTATTACCAAAGTATTCAGAAGGAGACAATTGATTGTATGGGCGAGGGGGCGTCGGAGCGAATCGTCATGCCCAGATACACACTTGGGGTGAAGTCACGACCAGGGGGGGACCGAAAGCCCCTCCACGGTGTCCCAGAGCCTCCTTGGATGGGCGGCTCCACCACCCCACAGACTCCTTGAACGGTGGTGGAGGTGGCGGGCGGAGATATGCCGCGGCCAGCGCGCCCACTCCCGCAGCCAGGCCTACGGTGAAACCCGTACGCGGGTGCATTCCGCCCGAAAGCAAGAGACGCACAGAGAAGCCAGCCACCAGGAGCTCTGGAGCAGGTGGTTGCCGTTGGGCATCCAACTCAACGGGAACGTGCTGGCGCCCAGATGGCGTCGTGGGCCTCTGGCGCGCCGCGACCGCGGCTCGACCGCGTCCCTCGGGACACGCCAGCGGGGCGGGGTGGCCATGCCAGTGGTCATCACCGTGCGCCATCACCACCAGCCGCTCGAGGAGCGGAGCGATTCGGACCTCGCACCTGGAGAGACTGGCCTCGGAGCGCCCAGGAAGACCCCTGCCAGTTGCGCGCGGTGTTCGCCCTGCAGAGCCGGAGGGCATGGCGATGTTGGCGTTCACGAGGAAGCGCGGGAATTTGGACGAGCCGAGCGTCGCGGCCTGAAACTGGGGAGCAGAGGTAGGTGGGGGGAGCGCAGAGGACCGGGACGAGGGCGCCAAAAAGAAGAGGGCCCGGAACTGGTACCTCCGGACCCTCAGGCCGAATCACGGGGACGTGATGCGGGAGGAGCACGCTCGCACGAGGCCATGTGCGGGTCGAGTTTCCAGGCGGCTCAAGCCTGGGGACGCGTGGACTCACCGCGGATGGCGCAGTGCGCGCTCGGCACCTGCCGGGCACTCTTCTACCTGTGTCGTCGGCACGACCGGGGCCAGCGCTACTGCTCGCGTGAGTGTAGTTTCCTCCCTGGCTCATTCCCTCTCCGGGCTCGGCCTGCACCGCACCAGCGCCGAGCTCGATGACCTCGTCGCTCGCGCCACCAAGGCCCGCCTCTCTCCCTCCCAGCTGCTGGAGCAGATTGTCCAGCTGGAGTCCGACGAGCGCGCCCGCCGCTCCCTGGAGCGCCGCACCCTGCGCAGCCGCCTGGGCCGCTTCAAGCCCATGGCCGACTTCGACTGGAGCTGGCCCAAGTCCATGGACAGACCCCTGGTGGAGAGCCTGCTGCGCCTGGACTTCCTCCAGGACGCTCGCGACGTCGTGCTGCTCGCCGCCCAGGGCCTGGGCAAGACGATGCATAGAGGGTGGCAGCTTCCGCCGCCGCGAAGCCGAAGCCTCTCTGGAGTCTCGCCGCTCTCGCCGCTCCGGCTGACGCCCTGGGGGACTACATCCCCCAGTCCCCCTGTGGCTCCGCTCCGGCCCGCCCCCAACTGCGGTGCGGGCCGGAGCGGAGCGCGAGCCCCACCGCTCCTTGCCCCCAAACCGGCTGGTTCATTTTCCCGCGCTTCTTCATGTTCAGCGACACCGAGGGCGGAGGGGCTGCGGCACTATCCGATGCGAGTGATACGCCTGGGTCTCTATGGCGGATGCGATGAATGTACAGCGAGTGCCGAGCGCATAGGGCTCATGGCCACTCCGGACGGGGCTCTGATTGGTGAATGTTGAGTCCTGGCGCAGCCCGTGTCCGAGCGGCGTCGCGCCTCATCATCAAGGAGAATGGCCCTGCGAGACCAGGCCCCAGCGGTGTGGGCCGTGTCTTTGTTGGGAGGAGCGGCGCCCGAGAGGTTTCACAGAGTCATGCGGTGAAAGTGTCAGCTACAGTGCGTTGAAACGCGCCTGCCCGTCTGCTTTAAAGACAGACAGGCATTCGCCTGCTCGTCCTTTGAGCGCAGATGAGGAACGGACTAAAGCGCTTCGCATGCGGTGGACTGCATGCACGCGATTCCAGCCCATGGACGGGAGAGTCCAGGGTCATCCCACACGAGGCTGTCCCCTCTGGGGAGGGGCTCCGAGAGCATGTAATTACATGCTCTCGGCAGCATGTAATAACATGCTCTCCGTTGCAAGCGGGCGGCACATACGGCGGCTCAGCCTGTGCTCGTCTGCCTGCTGCTCGTTCGTGCGGCGCTCATTATTCGGGGCCTCGGTGTGGACGACGGCGCGGTGCCATTCGGTCGGCATAGCCACGCCTGTCTCGTGTGCTGAGCGGAACCGATGTGGGTTCGGTGTCTGTTCCCGCTGTCGGCGACGAGTGATCCAGCGGGAAACTGCTACGACAGGCCCGCGGAGGGCGCACGCGGTCTCGTGTACGTTTCGAAAGCGTCTAGCCAGAAGGGCTGGGCGGGCGTTCAGAGTGAAGCAGATTCGGGACCGGTCTCGGCCGTGCGGAGCAATTCAGCAGCGACGGCGGAGATGGTTGCTGGTGCGAAACCAGGTCCAGCACGCAGATACGGCGCGCAAAGGGCAGGACGCGGAGGAGCCGCCATTACGTGTGCCCTGAGCGACAACTTCATGCGCTCTGAGCGAGCAGGAGCCAAATGCTGTGTGGAGTGATTGGCTCCTGCAGGGTGAACTGGGCTGCGTTGCATGTGCTGTCTCAGTCGAATTGAAACCCACGTAGGCATGAGCGTGATTGGGTTGCTTGGGGTGGCTTTGAGGGGAAGTTGCGACAGGTAATCGCATTTCCATCAAGAGAGGGGCTTGTGAATGCACGTGAGTTTGAGGTGGGAGTGAGATGTCGGATTCAAACATATGCAGGGCTCCGTCGCGGGGAGGCTCCCCATCAACGGAGACGGTGCGCGGTGATGATGTGCTGAAGCTCAAGATGTCCTTCCCCTCTGGTGGCGAGGGGCTCGAATTTCCTGCGGCGTTTGTGCAGATGATTCGAATGATTGTTGAGGAGATGCAGTACACCGTGATGGAGCACATCGTGCAGCGAGTGGTGGAGCGCGTGTGGGTGCGCTCCATGCTCGGCGACGCCATCGGTGTCCCAATCGAGATTGCTACGGAGGTGTTGAGATGTAAGGAATCGAAGATTTACGAACTCCTGGGGGACGGCTCGCTCAGGCGAGCTCCGAAGCATGGGAAGGAGACCCAGATTGAGCTTGCCAGCATCAAGGAGTTGCTGGAGGGGGCTCCACCCGGGAGGAAAGGTAAGCGAAAGAAGGGCAGCGGAGGCGGGGGCGGCTGGTCGAACGGAAGCGGAGTCGGACTGCCGGCAGGCGTGACGAGTAGAGTCACGCCTCCGCCGAGTAGCGCGGAGCATCCATCCCGCGCTCCAGGGGCGGAGAGCCGCAAGCTGTCAATCTAGCCACTCGCGGATCGTTCGTTGTTCCAGCTCCACGGCAGCTTGGGATGCGAGGTGTGACGCGCTCAGGCTGCCGACTGGAGAGCTTGTGGGTCGTTGGGGTGCTCCAGCTGAGAGGCAGCTTGATCATGCTGGGCACCTTGCTGACGTCGTAGAACTTCGTCGTCGTCACCATGGAATTGTGACCGAGCACGGAAGCCACGAGTGCGAGGGGCACGCCCTTCCCAGAGAGGGTGACTGCCTCGCCCGACTCCAGGCTCCAAGCGACGAACGAGTGCCGGAGCTCTCCGACCAGGACGCGGGGCAGACCCCGGGACTCACAGGCCACGCGGAGTCGGTGGCGGACCTGATCCGGCGTCGGTGCTCCATGCGCTTGGAGTCGCTGAGCCGCGGCGAGGGCCTGGGCGTCGAGCGAGAGCGTGTGGACCCGCCCTGACTTGTGAACGAACTTCACCGGTACCGGCGATGATCGGGTGTCCGGGCACCAAGCTGATCTTGCCCTCGCGAGCAGCGATGCGCTGTACCTCTGACTCGTGGAGTCCGAGCTTCGCGTGCAGGAGCAGCACGTCGCGCGAGCCCTGGTCCTCGAGGGCTCGGTAAAGCGCCTCGATGGTGGCCATCGCATAGCCCTTTTCGCGAATGGCCTTCTCGGGCCTGCTGGCGGGCACCGTCAGGGGGCGGCTCGGGTCGTGGGCGGGGTCGAGGAACCCCTTCTTGATCAGGTAGGAGCAAAACGCCTTCAAGGCGGCGATCCGCTTCTGCTCGGCCGTGTTCCACTGGCGCAGGAGCTTGAGCATCTCCCGCGGCTCGACCTTACGGAGGTCACGGCCCTGGAGCGCATCGGCCCATGCGGAAAGGTAGTAGCGGGTGTCCTTCCGGTACTTGGGTGTCCGGTCCTTGATGAACTTGAGGAACCGTTCGACGAACGCCGCGTTGACGTACACAGCGTCCGCATCGTCCTGGATGCGCGAGCCTCGGCCTCCTGGCGGGACTTTTCCTCGTCCTCCTGGGCCTGCCGCCGGGCCTCTTCTCGCTGGGCGCTCGGCATCTTGTAGGAGGCGGGGTCCTGGTCGAACAGCGCCAACTGCGCGAGGGCCTGGCGCTCGGTCTCGGAGTCGAGGACGATCTGGTAACGGTGCCCCTTCACCATTTTCCGGATCACCCATACTGTGCGGTTATCTTGGTCTGGTACGTTCGGCCGTCGGCCCAGCTACCTGTCCAGTTGGGCATGTGCTGCTACTCCACGGGGTGGGGAAGTGGTACTGCGAGGGGTGTTGAAGTGGGTACTTCGGAGGGGTGGGGGAGTGGGTACCAGTGCGGTGTCGGGGTGGGTACCGCGCGGGGTGGGCACCACGGGCGCTGCGGAAGCGCAATGCGGGACGTAGGGTCGTAAGTTGTTGAATTTGCTGACGCACGAGTGGCGAAACTGGCAGACGCAGCGGACTTAAAATCCGCTGGCCCGAAGGGGCCGTCCGGGTTCGATCCCCGGCTCGTGCATTCCTAAGTGGTTGAACTCACTGAGGATTCTCTCCCGTCCGGCGCCATGTGCCCCCAGTGTGCCCCTCGAGCGCGCGCACGGCGTCCTTCTTCACGTCCGGGCTGAGGTGGGCGTAGCGCATCGTCATCTCGATGGTGGCGTGCCCGAGCAGCTCCTGGACGGCCTTGAGCGGCACCCCGCGCGTGACGAGGTGGCTGGCGAAGGTGTGCCGCAATGTGTGCCAGCCGATGGGGCGCAGGCCCGCCCGCTTGCTGGCCCGGAGGATGGCGTTCCGGCAGGTGTCGTTTTTGAGGTGGCTCCCCGTGGCATCGCAGAAGACGAAGGCCCCGCGGAGGTGCCGGTGCGCCTTGAGGGCCTGGAGGGACACCGCGTTGAGCGGCACCTCGCGCGAGCGGCCTCCCTTGGGCGTGCCGAAGTGGCCCCGCCAGACGTTCCGCTTCACCAGCAGGCGACCGGCGACGAGGTCCACCGCGTCCCACTGGAGGGCGATGAGTTCGCCGCGCCGTAGGCCCGTGTGGAGCGCCACCTGAATCATGGTCCGCCACTCCGGGGGAGCGGCGGCCACCAGGCGCTCCGCCTCCTCGAAGGAGAGGAAGTCGAACTCCGGCTTCTCCACCTTCAGCAGCTTCACGCGCGGCACGTGCGGAAGCACCTCCTGCTCGGCAGCGACGGCGAACAGGGTGCGCAGCACCGTGAGCGCGTTGTTGATCGTCTTGGGGGCGAGTCCCTCCTTGCGCTTCTGGGCCTTGAACGTCTCGATGTCAGCCGGTCCGACGCGGTCGAGTCGCAGGTGCTCGAAGGCTGGCAGCAGGTGGCTGTCGAGCAACTGCCTCTTGGCGGCCAGGGTGCTGGCCTTGTTGTTGTTGGAACTGTACGTGAGGAAGCGCTCCGTGAAGTTCCTCACGGTGGGCACTTCCAGTTCGGCCTCCCTTCGGTTGTAGGAGCCGCCCAGGAGGGCCTGACGCAGCTCCCGCTCGTAGTGCTCGGCGCCCCGGCGGGTGTTCACGGGGGACGCCTTCCGGATGCGCTCAACGCGCCCGTCCGGATGCTGGAACTTCACGTCCACCCACCACGCCTCCTGCATCTTGCCCTCCTTGGTCTTCCATCTTCGTAGTCTCACGCTCATTGCTACTCTCCGAGCGCAGGACCGCCGTTACCCTGGATCCAAGCTAGCAGGGCCTCGCGGCTGATGCGGATGACTCGGCCGACACGGATGATTCCCGGCACTCTCCCCAGGCGGACAGCCTCGTAGAAGGTCTTGCGATTTACCCGGAGGAGGGTTGCCGCCTCTTCCACGGTGAGGCAGGCGGGCAGGGACTCAGGGGGCAGAGAGGAGTCGCTCATGGCTGGTCGCCCTCCTGCGCGGACATGGTTTTCCCGGTGCGCCGCAAGCCCCTGTTCGGCACTCGCATCACATGGCCTGCAGCGATCAGTCGCTGCACCGTCCCCTGCGCCTTCTCCTTGCCCACGTGGAGCCGTTGGCGGAGTTCCTCGAGGCTGATGGTGTCGCCGCTCGCGTCGGTCGGGATTTTCGATAGGGCGCGTGTATCGAGTTCCTCCTCCGTCTCCTCGCGCTCTGTCCCCTCGGCATCCGCTTCCACCGGCTGTACCACCACCTCACCACGGCCCTCCTGCACCAGCAGGGTGAACTTCATGGGCGGTGGCGCCTGGAAATCCCGCGCCTTCACCAGCTCGAGCAGGAAGTGGGCTGCCGGTTTCGTCCTGCCGGGGTCCAACTGGGTGAGGGAGATCTGCACGTCGGCCGCACCGACGAGAACGCTGCTGCCACGGCTGTGTTCGCGCCGGGCGGTCACCGCGCTCCACGCCCCCTTCACGGTGTGGTGCAGGAGCAGGATGGTGCAGTCCGGGGCGGCACGACGGATGTGCTTGAGGGCTGCGGTGAGCCGCGTCATGTCTTGTGTGTCGTTCTCGTCCCCGGAGTGCAGGTCCGCCAGCGGGTCCAGGATGAGCAGGGCCGCCTCCTGCTGCTGGCACGCCCGTGCGAGCTGCTCCACCCAGGCGGGGTCATCCAGCCGGATGGGCTGCCCGTGTGCGATGCTCAGGAGTGGGTGGACGACTCCGATCAGACGGAGTCGTTTGGAGAGTGCCGCGGGGCTGCCCTCCTGCTCGACGAGGATCACGCGCTTGTCCTGCTTGGTGACCAGGGATGCGTAGTGCAGGGTGAGCCACGTCTTGCCCACTCCCGGAGAACCCTGGACGAGCGCGAGGGCTCCGACGGGCAGCACGTCCTTGATGAGGAAGCGCACCTCGCTTGGCGCTTCCGCCACGAAGTCCGTCGCGGGCACTAACCAGGACCGGCTCCGGGGCGCCGTGGCGAGGGCGTCTCGCCAGGCCGTCGGCGCATCCTCGCCCGTTCGCAGCAGTGCCACCGCCCAATCCGCCAGGTCTTTGTGGGGAGGAGGAGGGCATACCCGCTTCACCGAGAGTCCGGCGTTGGTGAGTAGTGGGATCACGTCCTCTGCTGCTTTGTTGCCGGCGAGGTCGTTGTCGAAGGCAAGCACCACGGTGCGCAGGCTTCGGGGCATGCACTCCACCAACGCTTCCACCATTTTCTGCGCGCACGTTGCACCGGGCAGGCCGAGAACGGAGCCGTAGGGTAGGGCGAAGGGGCCGAGCGCGGCGAGGAAGTCGCTCATGCCTTCGATGAGGACGAGCTCCTCCACGGTGCCGAGCTGCCCGAAGACGAGCGGGCCCACGCTGTCAGGCACGTTGCCGAGACGCATGAATCGTTTGTCGTGCGGCACCTCTTCGACAGCGCGGAACTGCACGTCGCACACCTTGCCGCTCAGGCTCCGCAGGGCGAGCGCGAGGCGCGGCGACTGGCCGGGGGTGGCCCGTGCCTCGGTCTCCGTGGCATCCGAGTAGAGGCCGCGCTCACGCACGTATGCGAGCACGCGCTCGTTGGCCGACAGGCGCTCGAACGTCGCCCAGGTCTCGCTCGCGGGCGGGTGGACGGACTCAACCCTCAAGGGAGTCTGTTCCTTCACCCCAGCTGTGCTGAGGGTGGGGCCGTGCTCAGGAGGAGTTGTGCCCGTCGTGGACGCTGCCCACGGCGCGTGCGTGGACGGACGGACTGGCGCAGCCCCCAAGGGAGTCCGTCCGTCCGCCCTGCCCGTGCTGAGGGTAGGACCGGTCGTAGGGGGCCGCGTGGCGACCATGGACAGCCCGCAGTGCAGGGCACGCTCTGCCTCGTGTCGCAGCTCGGAGGGCAGCGTCACCTGCCAAGTGTTCGCCAGTGAGAGCAGGGCGTCCACAGGGTCTGTCTTGCCCGTCAGCATACGGGCGAAGTCGAGCGTGCCCCCTTTCGCACCACAGCCGAAGCAATGGAACACTCCGGAGGATGCGTTGAAGGACATGCTCGGGGTGGTGTCGTCGTGGAAGACACAGCGCGCCTGGATCTCACCACGCGTGTTGCGCCTCGGGGTGGCTCCACCCTTGCCCTTGAGGTGACGCTCCGGAGTCCACGCGGACTGGAGTTCGCGGATGAGGCGCTCTACTACGACTGGAACGGGGGGGTTACAACCTTCGGGTTTCGGGTGTACTCTAGACATGCCTGTACCGGGCCCCTCCACCTCTGCTTGCCCCTGGAAAGTGCACGGAGGTGGGGGGTTGTTGGGCCCCCACCTTCGCTTGCCCCTGGAAAGAGCACGGAGGTGGGGGGAGTTGTCCTCGGCGGTGCATCGACCGCTCGGCAGACACCCTACCTCGCAACGGGACGAGCACTAGTGGAACGCTGTGACGGGCCGCGACCGAGAATTCTCCACGTTCCGGGGGTTCTCACCGGAACGGTCTGAATTTCTGGGGGCCTCATAAATCCCCATAACCTTTAGGTTATAGGCCCTGCCGGCACCTTGCGACATCTTGCGGCACTGCAAAGTGGCGGAACGGCTCATGATACAGGGCGGCCGCTAGTCTTGAACTCGTAGGTGGGTAGGTCGTGCTCAGCCTTCCTGTAGCGCTTGCGCCAGGTGTCGAGCCGTTTCTCGTAGTCCTCTCCGGGTGGCTCGAGCTCTACCAGGACTGAGAGGACCATCATCTCCGCGGCCCTGGGCAGAGGCAGGCCCAATCGGGCGCTCCAGGTCATCAGCCGTACACAGAAGGCTCGGCGGTCGTCGTACTTCCTCACCGCGTCCGCATCTCGTCGTGCAAGTTTCTGATGGCTGTAGTCGCGAGCCCATCCTTTCAGCTCGGAGATGGCCGTCTCCAACTGACCCAACAACGGGATGACCTGCGAGGGGGCTGTGGCCGCACCGCTGGAGCGAGCCAGGTGCTCGAGCTTCTGCGCATCCAATGCCGCCTCGTGCAGTCTCGTGCACAGCATCGCCACTGTGGGAATCACGTCGTCAGGATGCTCATTGTCGATGAGTAGCTCGTCGTGGCCTGGACCTCGTCCGACCTCGAGAGCTGCATTCCGGATTCTGTCGCGGAGTTCATCCCGGCGCTTCGCATCGCGGAAGTTGGGGGACGCGCGGCGGGCCAAATCGAAAAGGAGCTTCCGCTTCTCTTCATCCGGGAACTTGCGACAGAGGTACTGCTCAGCTGCTGCCCGATTGGCGATGGGGTTGGTTCGCCCTCGGGGTCGTCCACCAGCTCGTGCCGTGCCCATGTGTGTCCACCCACCTCCCTCCCTCGTTGGGCCTGTTGCCGCCAGGTGTCCGGGTCATCGCTGGAGGCAGCGAGCGGGAGATCCTAAAGGCCCAACCTCGGGTGTCGAGGGACTCTTTCAACCCTCCACGTACTACCTGCTATTCGGGGGCATCGGGCGCCGCCTCCGGGCCGCAATGGACGGCGGGCCGTAGGGCTTCACCTGCGCCGCTCGAAGAGCTGCGTCACGTCCACTTCGAAGCCTTCGCAGATGCGCGCCAGCGTCGTGAAGGTGGTGTTGACGTCCTCCCCCTCCACGCACTGGAGAAGGCGCGTCGTCATACCGCAGCGGTGCGCAGCCTCCTCCTGTGTCCAGCCCTTCTCTTCGCGCAGGCGCCGTACGGCCGCAGCCAGCCGCGCCTGTAGGTCGCGGTAGGCGGCGCTCTCGTACTGCGCGGCCCGCTCGGGCCGGCGTCTGCGGGGCTGCGGCATCTTGCGGCGCGACCCTAGAAGCGCCTACAAGGAGTGGACCACGCTGCTAGCATCGTGTGGACGACGGCAACGCTTCGGGAGAACTCACATGGCGCTGGTGAAGTGCAAGCAGTGCGGCAACGAAGTGGCGGCCAACGTGGCTGCCTGCGAGAAGTGCGGAGCAGCGCGGCCCCGAGGCATCTCCACCGGCAAGGTGCTGGCCATTGTCTTCGCGGGCATTGGTCTGCTCTGCGTCGGCCCTTGTCTCATCGGCGGAGTGGTGTCGGCGCTCGAAAACAGGGGCACCTCAGTGAGCACCAAGCCCGCCGAGGTCGCGAGGACGGTGGATCTTGGCACTCTCCTCCGAGAGTACAGCGACAACGAGGTTCGGGCTGACTCCGCCTTCAAGGGGCACGTCATCCAGACGAGCGGCTTCGTCGGCGACGTGAAGAAGGACATCATCGGCGACGCCTACATCACGCTCGGTGCCGGTGAGCCGCTCGAGGTTGTCCAGGTGCAGTGCGTCCTCAACAAATCCCAGGTGAAGAAGGCGGCCTCTCTCTCCAGGGGCGCGCGTATCACCGTCCGCGGACGCGTGAGTGGGCTGATGATGAACGTCCTCGTGCGCGAGTGTGAGCTCGTGGGCCTGTAGTCGGCCTGTTCGAGCTACGAGGTGGTGGGGGTTCAGGGTCAATTGCGTGTACCGCGCCATGAGGAACGCTCCCTGGAAGTGAGTAGCAGGACGGCCGACACAGTGGAGCGTTGACGGCGCTGGGCGAGCCGCCGCCTCAGACCTCTCCCAAGGAGGTCTGTACGGTGTTGCGTCGGCTCCGGCTGCCGTAGTGGTTGTTCTTGCTGCCCTCAATCAACCTGTGCATGGCGCACCAGGTGGCGCAGTTGTAGTGGGCGCTTGAGTGGGTGATGACGCTGAGGGAGCGTGCCTCCTTGCGCCCCTCGCGACGACGCGACACATGCCGCCAGTGGCGCTGTCCGCGGGCAGCTTTGAGCCTGCCAGCTCGCGCACGGCACTCGCGCGACGCACTCCTCCGCGCCGACGGGGGAATGAGCTGGGGCCACCTGCCACGGGCGCGGTTTCTGACGGACCTGCGGGGGCTGCTCTCTTCGCTGAACCATTCGACGTGGACTCTGCAGTGGCCAGGATCTGCCTTCAGGCGAACCATGCAAGCCTTGACAATCGGGGCGGGAGGCTACCGGAGGAGTAACCCACGCGTTCTGGCTCCCCACGTCACGAAACGCCAAGGCTGCCATTCCTCCCTTGAAACCAGGGTTCTGCCGCTCTGACAAGTTGGCTATGAATTAGAACCTCGGCGGTAGGGCAGGGCTTTCCTTCTGCGATTGGCTGTGTTACCCGTAACTGCACAAGCCAGTCGCAACCCATACACACCGGAGGTGTTGTCATGCCGCGCGTCTCTCCCTCGCGTCGGATGGGGATTTGTCTTGCCTCGACTCCCAGCCGCTTCTCGTTGGGCCTCTTCACGCTGCTCTCCTTGGTGCTGCTGAGCCCCCTCGCGTGCGCGAGCAACAGCCAGCCCCAGGCATATTCCTCCACTCGTGAGGCACTCGCGGACCTGGACGAGTTCGGAGCGCTCCTCATGCGGGCCGGACTCCCTCCGGAATTTCTGCCCTCGGGGCGAGAGCTATCTCCGGAGCAGGCCAGGCAACTCCGGTTGCAACTCCATCTCTATCCGCTCTATCCGCCCAAGCCCGTCGAGCATGGTCCGTGGACGGTGGCGGACGTGCTGCTGCTCGACGTCACTCTCAAGAGTAGTGCCGTTTCCCGGGCCGAGCTGGGCCGTCGCATCCAGGAGTTCAAGCCTCTCCTCGTGCTCCGCCCTGATGGTTACCTCGCCGAGGCGCTCACTGGCAGGGCTGGGCGATGCGTAGGCCCGGTGGAGGTGAAGGACAACACCTACCGTGCTGGCATCTACGAACTGGGCGTCTTCTACAGGCCCGATGAGAACAACGAGCCGCAGCCCGTTTCCGTTGGCGGGCAGCCCGCCGCCTCCCGCTAGCGCGCATTCCCCGCACCACGCCACGTACTGGCTTTTTCCGACCTTCTGCCGCCAGGACTCGTCCATGTCTCGTCCGCCAGCTTCACTCGGCCCCACTGCTCGGCTCGTCTTCGAGTCCGGTGGCTACCGTTACAGCGTCCTTCGCCACCTCGTCACCCATCCGCACTACAACACCCTCCTGCTCGCTTCGCGCCAGCACGCCGACGGGGGCCCCGTCAAGCTGGTGGAACTCAAGCCCGTGGTGTTGGACGAAGGTCGCGAGGGGCTGGAGCGAGTCCTCGAGGAGGTGCGGCTCGCCCGGTTTCTACGCCACCCCAACATCGCCACCGTGTACGGGTACGCGGTGCAGAACGAGCTGCCCCACATCGTCATGGAGCACCTGCGCGGGTGCTACCTCCTCACCGTCATGGACGCCGCCGTGGCCGTGGGCCGCCGCCTGTCTCCTGCCTTCGCGGCCTACGTCGCCGCCGAGGTGGCGGACGCGCTCGACTACGCCCACCGCAGCGAGGGGGACGACCGCAAGCCGCTCCACATCGTCCACCGGGCCGTGGGTCCCATGCGCATCCGCCTGGGCCGCAACGGCCGCGTCCAGCTCACCAACTTCGGCGCCGCCTACTCGGAGTTGCTCGGTCGTATCCGCTCGCCGGATGGACTCCTTCGGGGGGACCCGGCCTACATCGCCCCGGAAATCCTCCTGGGCTTCCTGCGGCCCAAACCGGGCCAGAGGGATTTGCTCACTCCCAGGAACCTTACTGGACGGGCGGATATATTCTCGTTGGGCCTGGTGCTGCTGGAGATGCTGGTGGCGAGCTACCCGCTCGACCCGCCCGACTCCCTGTGGCGGGACGTGAAGCGCCGCTTCCCCGGCGAGGTGCGCAGCGAGGTGCCCACGTTCATCAAACTGGAGACGCTCGCCGACCGTGTCCTGCACTTCGGCCCGGACGAGGTGCAGCGGGTGGCCGAGGAAGTGCCGCCGCCGCTGCGGCAGATTGTCTCCAAGGCGCTGCGTCCCAACCCCGACGAGCGCTACCCGTCAGCGGACAAGTTGCGCGACGAGCTGCGCGCCTGGCTCCGCGGACTGCCGCAGCCCTACGGAGCGAAGGATGCGGAGGAGGAGTTGGCCGAGCTTCTCAAGGAAGCCTCCGATCTCGACAAGCTGGCTGTCCACGCTGGCGTGGAGCGAGGCGTGCTCCCCGTACCGCCCGACGTGGACACCGAAGAGTTCCACTGAGACGCACCATGGCCCAGGTACACAAGACACAGGCGAAGTTGGCCCTTCATATCGGAGCGATGGCACGCGAGGCGCGCAAGAGCGCCGGGCTGACTCAGGAGGAGGCGGCCGAGCTCGTCGGCGTGGCGACGGAGGTGTACGGACGCCTGGAGCGCGGCAACATGCTCCCCAGTCTCCCCACGTTCATGAGGTTGTGCCGCGCGCTGGCCGTGGATGCGAACCGGCTGCTGGGCTTCTCGTCCTCGAATCCTCCCGCGTGGCTCACCCTCGAGCTTCCTGGTGACGGCGAACCGCCTGCGATGCGTCGTCTTCTTCGTACGGTGCGCAAATTGAGGCCGCGCCAACTCACCGCTCTGAGCCACGTAGCCAGTGCCCTGCTGCCCTCCCCGGGCACACGGGCCCCGCACAAGACGAAACGCGCCTCTTGAGGACATGGCCGATGGACATGGATTCGGCGTTGAAGAAGTACCTTGGGAATGCGGCTCGGGCAGCCCGCCTGCGCAAGGGCCTCTCCCAGGCCCAGGTCGCCCAGAGCGCGGAGCTGGCCACGGCGGTCTACGGTCGCATTGAGAGAGGCGCGATGATGCCCAGCCTGCCCACGGTGCAGCGGCTGTGCCGAGCGCTCGAAGTGGATGCCAATACGCTACTGGGGTTCTCTTCTCCGACTCCGCCCGCGTGGTTCACGTTGCCGCGCTCGAAGGACAGGCCGGCTGTCCACGAACTACTCCGAACGGCACGCCGGATGAGACCTCGACAGCTCAGAGCACTGCGGGGCGTAGCCCATGCCCTGCTCACGGCGGATTCGGGCAGCACCCAATGACAAATGAAGCGATGAAGGACGCGAGCTACTCGGCGTGCAGCATGCCGCGCGGAGGACTCAGATAGATGCGAACCATGGAACTCGAACAGCTACAGCCCGAGCAGCTCCAGCAGTCGTTGGGAGAAGTGGCCCGAGCGGCACGCGAGCGGCTGGGGCTCACTCAGGCTCAAGTAGCGCGGCAGACCGGACTCGCCGCCAATGTCTATGGCCGCATTGAACGCGGCGGCATGATGCCCGCCGTCCCCACGTTGCGGAAGCTCGCGCGCACCCTCGGCATCTCCGCGGACGCGCTGCTCGCATTGAGCTCCGCCGACGTGGCTGCCTCCGTCGATGCGCCCGCCCCCGAGGGCAACCTGTCACCGGAACTGTTGCAGCTCGTGAGCATGCTGCGCGGATGGAGCCCCGCGAAGGTGAAGCGGCTGATTCGGGTGTTGAAGGTGCTGGAGAACGCGACCGACGACGAGTGAGCGGGCGCGCCAGGATTGGGTTGGAGCCAGGGGCCGAGCTGCACCCGGACTTTGGAGGGGTTCCGGTGTGCGCCGCCCCTGGCTCCGGCCGAATGCGCACGGCCCGAGTCGTGCTATCCTCCCAACTCCGGAGGTTGACTCATCCCATGCAACTCCCGCCCTTCAAGCAGCCCGAGTCCGGGGACATTGTTGGCAACTACCGCCTCCTGGAAAAACTGGGCGACGGTGGTCAGGGACTCGTCTTCAAGGCCGAGTGCGCGGGTCGCTTCTTCGTTCTCAAATTCTTCCGTGCCCGCGAGCTGGACGAGTGGGGCCTCACCGAGGTGTCACTCCTCCAGAAATTCAAGCACCCCAACATCGTCCGTGTGCTGGGGTACGGTCGGTGGCCGGACCCGGAGTTCGGCTACTTCTACATTGAATTGGAATGGGTAGAGGGCGTGACGCTGGAGCAGTACGCCAACACGGAAAATCCCTGTGCTCGTCAGTGCGCGGGCCTCATTCTGACGCTGGCCCGCACCCTCGGAGCAGTGCACCGCAAGAACGTCCTGCACCGAGACGTGAAGCGCGACAACATCCTCATCCGCTCTCGCAATGGGGCGCCCGTGCTGGTGGACTTCGGCATTGGAAACGCGACCGAGGCCACCACGCTGCCCGGCTTCGGCCTGTTACCACCGGGCACGCCGGAGTACGTGAGTCCGGAAGCGTGGCGCTTCCTCGGGGAGAACGTGGGCGAGCCCGTCACGTACAAGTCCCGCGTGTCGGACGAACTGTGGGCGCTGGGCGTCACCTTCTACTGGCTGCTCACCAACCGGCTGCCTTTTGGCACCCGGCGCAACCCCCTCATGGTGAGGGCGATCCTCAGCCTCACCCCCAAGGCCCCGCACGAGTGCAACCCGCGTGTCCCCAGGGTGCTGAGCGACGTGTGCATGCGCATGTTGGAGAAAGACCTGGCTGCGCGATTCCCAGACATGACGGCGTTGTGTGCGGCGCTCGAGTCGGCAGTGGCCGCGGCCCAGGGCGACGCGAGCTGGGACGTGGCGCTGGGCGACCCGGATGCGCCCGAGGAGACGACGACGGACGAGATTCCGGCGCAGGTGCCCTGGGACGAGGAGGAGCTCGCGGTGCGCAGGTGCTTCGCACCGCCGCGACGGGGACGGAAGAAGCCGAGCGCCGAGGAGAGCCGTACCCCTGTGGTTGCCCCGCCTGTGCAGCCCGCGGTGCCTCCAAGCCCCGCGCCGGTGGCCGAGGCCCTGGCGGCGCGTATGGCGGCCATGTTCCCCGCCCATGCCTGGGAAGGCGTGCCGCTCCCCGAGGGGGAGATGGAGGCTCCGCCGCTGCCGGCGGTGCAGGACTCCGCGGCTCCCGGGCCAGGTGTCGTCGCCTCTCGGATGGGGGATGCAGGACCCACGTGCGAGGCTGCTCCCAGACGTGGACCGTTGAGGCTCGCGGTCTCGCGGGCCTTTCCCACCTTCATGGGCAGCCTGCCCGTGCGCGCCGTGACCCTGGACGGCCTTCGCCGGGTGGCGTTGGTGCTGGTGTTGATGGCGGTGGCGGCTGGGGTCAGCGTGGGCGCGGTGCTCGCCGCCTTTCCCTCCTCTCGGTCAGAGGGCACGGCGCAGAATCAACCGGCTCCAGAACCCTTTACGTCTTCCAGCAACAATCCGACTCTACACGCCTACTTGGCCCGGGAATTGGCGGTTTCGTGGGACCCACCGCAAGCTGGTCGGAGCGCGGCAATTTTTCTGCCTCCTACCCCCGCGCTGGAATTCACCACCGCCATGCTTCGCAAGGAAGACTTCAGCGTGAACACCCCCGAGAAGCCCCAGCCCCAGGCCCGGCGTGCCCGTTTGGGGGTGAAGTGCGTCACTGCGGCCTGCTGTGCCGTGCTCGGCGGCTGCGCGGGCTCGCCCCCGGTGCGCCCGGCTCCGAAGCCCGAGGCTTGCCCCTCGGGTGCCCTGGACGCCATGGAGAAGCTGCACATCCGTATTGGGCAAGAAGCCCCTGGCCACTTCCCTGTTGTCGGCGACACCAAGCCCGTCTCCGTGACGGAATTCAGCACGTTTACAATTGTGGATGACTTGGGAGAGCTGAGGCCGGGCACCGTCCTCTCCGGACGGCTCATCTTCGCGGAGGGCCGTGTCTTCGGCCGCTTCACCCAGGCCAAGCAGGCCCAATCGAAGGGTGGACAGACGTACCCCGTCTGCTTGGAACTGCGGAGCCGGGCGGGTGAGCTTGGCGTGGAAATGAAGCCGGACGGCGGGCCCGACTCCGCCGTCGTCTCCTCCAGCCAAGACGTCAGGGCGGTGGATCGCTTCGAGTAGCGTCGGGCATGGGCTCGGCGGCTGGGAGGTCGGGCGCCTGGAGGGCGGAGGTGTGGTAGAGGCCGGTCTCTTCCTGGCGCTTGCTCGCCCCCATCAAGGTTGACCTCCCGTGCTCGTTGCGTCCCCTGTCGGCCTCCTGGCGCTGGCCCTCCTTTCCACCCCCTCGGCCGTTTCCGCCGCCCCCAGTGTGGACGAGTGCGAGGCGACGAGCCCTCGCATCGAGCTGGCTGCCATGCCCACCAAGGGACAGGCGCCGGTGGTGTGTATCGGCCCGAGCCTGCCCATCACCTTCCGCTTCGACTCGTCGCTCCGGCAGGACTCCCTGAACATTCAGGAGCGGGGATGGTTCGAGGATTGGGCCTTGGGGCAACAGACGCTCACGCTGGTTCCCCGCGAGAACCTGGTCGCCGGGAAGCGGATTGAAGTGGAGGTGTGCTTCGCGGATGGTGCCGCGCCCGCGTGCGCCACCTTCGTGCTCGTGGTCCATCCCGGGCTCGGCATGCAGGAAGTGAAGGTGCTGCGCCAGACGCGCCCCGTGGCGCACTTTCAGCAAGTCGCCAAGGAGGCCGAGGCTGAGGTCCAGCAGTGTCGTGCGGAGGTGCGGCAACTGCGCGCCGAGCGCGGTGTGCCGGATGGATTGAGCGGCGCCATCGCGTCCGGACTGGTGAACCTTGGCCGCGGTGTTGACGGCAAGGACTTGACCGACAACGCCACCGGGAAGGAGGGGAATGCCCTCTTCAAGGACCGTGTCTACAGCTACCGCGCGAAGGAGCGGGTGGCGGTGGAGGTGTATCTCAGGAACCCGGGAAAGGAGCCCTGGACGGCGGCGGGCGCGGTACTCCGTGGGCCCAAGGGCGAGGCGTTCAAGCCGCTGTTGCTCTGGCAGCCGGGCGCCATCCTTCCGGCCGCGCCGGGATACGCACAGGAGAGCGAGCGAGGTCGCGTCGTAGTGGAGATGCTGGCCACGGAGAAAGAGGCCCGGGGGACGTACACCCTCATCCTGTGGGATGCGGATCGCCAGCGCACCGTGACCCTCGGCAACGTGACGTTCCCCGAGTAGGTGCTGCCACCGCAGTGGCCCGGCTCGACCAAGGCTTGGGTCTAGACTTCCTCGTCGGGCAGGAGCGAGCGCAGTAGCTCGTCGTCAGGGCCGAGCGGGCGCCAGCCGGGCGGCGGTGGTGTGGCGCGAAGCGCTGCCTTGGCCCGCTCGACGTGCTGTTCATGTGTTTCTGGGGTGTAGGCACCCCAATGGGCGAGCGCCACGGCAACCTTGAGGCGGTTTGCGTCGTCCAGCACGGCCGGCCAGCCGTTGGGGAGTGCTTCAGCCAGTTCGCGCACGAGCTGCCCCCGCACCAAACGCGTGACCTTGCGGCTTCGCTCAGCCTCGGCAACCAATCCGCTGAACACCTGCACTGCCGCAATGTCATCAGGGCCAAGCTCGTCCGCCAGTTCCACCAGCGAAGCGGTGGGGCGCGCCTCGGCGAAGGCGGTGAGCGAGTCGTAACCTCGCTCGCGGACCCGCTCATATAGGCGCGCTTTCACGTTGCCCTCCCAAGCACGTCCGTCGCTCATTTCCCACCACAGCGGAGGAAGTTCATTGGAATTCTGTACTCCTTCATTTGCCTTGCGACGATCTCCAGGATCGTGTTCCGCGTCAACATCCGGCCGGATTCAACCTCTGCGTCGCGCAGCACCTTCATGATCATCCGGTTCCATTCACCGGGCCATGCGCGTCCCAGCTTCCAGTTCCCACCACCGTGTATTGCCTGGTGGTGAGCCTGCTGGAGCGTGACGCAGAAGCGCTCGATGCTCATCTTGCCGGTGAAGCCGCGCTTCTCGAACCACTCGCGGAACTCCTTCGGCATGACGTGGTGACGTGGGGGCCTGGCCATGCCGGCCCCCGCTTTGCCCGTCACGCGCATAGCCCTCACTTCGGGCGCATCGCCCAGCGCCTCGCGCACGCCCCGCGGCAGCTCGCCGTGCGCCTGCGCCATCATTACCTGGCCGGCCTGAATCCGCACAGCGGCACTGACGGCAGGCAGAGAGAGGACGCCCGCCCGCACCAACTGGCGCATCATCTCCACCCACTCGGCGGACACGACAATCCGCGTCCCCATCATCACGCCGTTGGGGCCCACCATGAGGCCCACGCCGAGCATGGCGGGAGCGGCCGGGCGCATGGCGGGGAGCGAAAACCTCAGCGCCGACAGCATGGTGAGTGCCTCCATGGACTCCTTCAGCACCAGCGCCGTTTCGAGGACTTTCGCCCCCTTGTGTATGGCCTCGAGGAGTGCGGCAAACTCGCCCGTGAGGTGGCCTACCAGGGCGGGCATGTCGTCCGCGGCGACCTCCACCTGCTCTGGCTCCAGGGACGAGAGCGCCGTCATGGCGTGCTCCATCATCTTCTGCCAGCGCTCCATCTTCACGTACAGCGTCTCCACGCTATAGAGGTGCCGGGAGAGCGAGGCGTCGGTGAGGTTGAGGAAGTCAACCCATACGGCCAGCAGGGTGGAGCCCAGCATGGCGGCCTCCAGCCGTGGGCCGGCGAGGCGCAGCAGGGCGAGCTGCATGTCCGGGTCCTGCACCTCCGAGGTGTCGGTGGCCAGCTCAGCGGCGGCGGCAAGCTCGGCGTCAATCCACCGCAGTTGCTGGGCGCCGTAGTCAACGTAGCGGAGGAAGATACCGTTTCCGCTGGCAATGCCCCGGCCACTGGCCTTGAGTCTGGAAAGCTCGCCGGAAATGCGGCGGGTGGAGTTGGACACCTCACCCACGCCAGTGCGAAAGGCCAGGTGGGCCGCGAGGGCGCTCTGCCACACAGTCCCCTTGGCAGCGCCAGGGCCCGCCGCCGTCACCGCCTCCCGGACGCTCCGGCGACGGTGCAGCCGCTCCGGTGCCTCGGGCCCAGGAGGGGAGGGTGGCCGAGAGGCGAGGGCGAGCGGTAACTCCTCGCCCAGCTCTCCGGCCACCACGGGCCCCGTGGCCTCGCGCGGGGTGTAGCGCAGGTTCATCCCCCGGTCGGGCGGAGGCGTCAACGACGCACAGGCGTTGGACAGGAGGGCCAGGGTGAGCAGCAGCCCCGTCCCCCTCGCCCCTGGCAAGTCAGCGTGCATTGTCCACCCCCAGGCCCATGGAGGCGAAGGCCCCCGGGCGCAGCTCGCCTACGCCTTCCGGAAACAGCAGCGTGCCGCCCGTGCCCAGCGCGTATAGGTGCCCCCCGAAGAGACGCCAGCGCACCTCAGCTCCGCCCATGTAGCGCGCCCCCGGCTGCCCCATGCCCATCGCCAGGCCCTTTACCGCCACCTCGAGGCTGCGGCCGAAGAGCTGCACCGCCACGCGCCCGTCCACGTCGAAGCGGCCCCAGGTGAATGCCTCGGCGCCCAGCGAAAGCTGCAAGTGCCGTTGTAGGCCGCCGTAGCGCACGGCATCCCAGCCCACCACCGCCTCGCCGTACACGGAGAAGCCGTCCGGAAAGGACGCCTCGGCCAGCGGCACGCCGTCAGGGCCCGCGACCCGGAAGCGTGCTAGTTCGTAGTCCGGTCCGAAGTAGCCTTGGCGGAAGCCCCCGTGCTGCCTACGCACCTCCAGCCGCACCGTCATGTCGAGTGTGGGTGTCACTGCATCCGCGCCTGCCCCCACCACCGCGCCCCACGCACCGCTTTCTCCCGGCCGTCCGCCCCAGCCAGCGAGCACGTGCGCCTCGAAGCCTGGGCGCACCACCACCACCGCCGTCCCATCCACGTGCGCCAGCGTCACCGGGGGAGCCTGTCCCCCGGCTCTGCCCCAGTCGTGCACGGCGGACAGCGCCAGCGTGTAGCGCCCGCGCTCCTTGGGCCGGCCGAAGAGGAGGTGCTGCACGTCCAACGCGACTTCCGCGCCCATCAACCGCGCGCCCAGCACATCCGAGGCGAAAGCCTCCGCGTAGAGGGGTCCCAGCGTGCCGGTGAGGAAGCCGCCCGCCGGGTGGTAGTCGGGGTTGGATTGGTTGGAATAGCGACGGACGAGGTGCGCCGAGAGGAGGCTGTAGGACTCCAGTCCGCCCACCCATAGCGCCACGGGCGCGTTGTCCGAGCCCAGCTTGAGGCCGCGCACGAGTTGCCCCCAGTCCGAGAGGCTGTCCCAGTCCTCCCGGCGCACGAGGCTCGCGCCCTCACCGCCGCCCCAGAGGCGCAGACGCACGGGGGCGCCCAGGTTGACGCCGAACTCCTCGCCGCCGTCCAGGAGCAGAGTAGGCTCCACTTGCGCGAATCCCTCCTCGCTCACACCTGCACGCGGCAGCAGCGCCAGTGTCGTCACCTCCAGGCGTGCCAGGTATCGCCACCGTCCAGCCGAAGAAGCCGACAGCGGTGGCTCCATTGCTCCATCGGGCGGGTTGTCGGGCCCTTCCGCCTGAGCGAGGAGCAGTAGCACCAGCAGCGTGGACGTCATCAGCGCCTCCGATGGATGACTCCCATCCTAGTGGGCGCTCCGACAAACCCGGACAGTCTGGACAGCGCGGGCAAAAGGTGCCCCCCATCGTAGGGTCCGTAACCCAACCGTACGGGTTACCTGGGGTAGATCGATGAACCCCTGATGCAGGTAGAAGGCGGGTGCATGCCCTTCGAGACTCTGCGAGAGGGCGGGGAAGCGCGTCAGGGGGCGCGCGTCTCGGGGGCGGTACTCCCGTTGCCCTTGCGCTTGCCGTTGAGGGGGCTTCTTGTCCGTCTCCTCCTGCCTGCGCGGAGTCTCGGTGGGGCATTGACGCCCGGGCTCCGCGAAGATCTCTCCCCGATCCTTCCCGTGGAGAAATTGCTCTACCGCGTCCTGCCGGCGCGCTTAGGTCCTCCATCGCCTCACGCAGCTCCTCGCCGAGTGCCCGTGTCTCGCTCTGCTGGGCGTCGAGCTGGCCCTCGAACTTGGCCATCGAGGTGATGAGCTCCGACTGCGCGTCGTTGAAGAGTTCCCTGAAGTCGCTCACCGTCTTGCTGTTCATCTCGGTGACGTGGGATCGGCGGGGTGCTCTACATCGCCGATTCTGGCAACGCGCTCCTGCGCGCCGTCACCCCGTCGCAGCCAGGGGGCGGAGCACGCCCTCCGCAGCATCCGGCAGGGATGCGATGCCGGACCAGGGACCGCAGTGTCAGGCTGCGTTCGTTCAGGTCGGTGGCGCGCTGGCCTCATCACGGGACCCATGGGGGTATGGACGCCTGCTCGGATGCTGCTGCGCGGATTTCAGGATTTTTCACCGGGTACCCGCGTCCGAAGCGAGGTTTTGCTACTGGGTAACCGGGGGATTTTATCGCTCAGGGGCTTTGGCTCAGGAGTGGATGGGCGGACGAACCGCCTCAACCCTGGGCAAAGTCCGTTTGGACCGTGCTGCTGCGGCCCAAGATGGATGTAGGTGATGTGGCTACAGGCCGTTGCCCGTAGGTTTTGTCACCGGTCGCTGGCCCAACCTGGTTCCGTTCCTGGGCCGATAGCACTGAAGTTCCCGACTGATCGGTGCTCTAAGTCCGGACGAGGCGGCCTTCGTGGTGGGACGAGTTCTCTATCGCGGTAGTGAGGCGCTGGGCTCTGTCCTCGAGCTCGTACTGGTGTCGCTGGTTCGCGCGCTATCGGTCGTTCGATGGGGTCAAGGCAGAACCCTTCCGTGATGGTGTCCGGAGTGTAGAGCGACAGCAGAAACGAACCCCCTCGCGCCACTAACGTTGACCCCCTTGGTCCAGCGCGCAGCTCCCTACCTCGCGTGCCCCGAGCCTGCGGTGCTGTCCAGGTCAGGCTCGCTTTCGCGAGTCGCTACGCGCCCCTTGGACAGCGTCCTCGTCGCGGGGCGGTGGGCTGACTGCGTGAGGCCAGGGGCCTCACCGCAGGTGGGGTGGGGGTCAGAGTTACTGTCGCCGACGGGTTCAATCTTCCTGTCGCCTGACACGGGGGCCTTGGTCGACTCTGCCGATGTCGGTCGACATCTGCCGACGCTGCTCATCCATCCGTCGTCACATGGCGTCACGCGTGACGTAACGACGCAACGCAGGTGTGTTTCAGCAACGGTTCCCGAACCCATCCGGGATGGTATCCGGGATGGTATCCCCGAACCCATCCGGGATGGTATCCGGGATGGTATCCCCGAACCCATCCGGGATGCCCCGAAGGCTTCCCAGCCAGCGACGCCCGCAGGCCCATCCACACAACCTGCCACGTCAATGACCCCATCAAACCACCTCTGTGCGTGGCGAAATGCGCACCGACAACAGGGTACAACCTTTTAGGTTGTGGACTTCAAACCACATTCCCAACTTCTGAAGCTTGTGTTATTCGGAGGGGCTACCAAGCCCCGACGGTCTATCTAGGCTCGCGCGTTGCGCTTGCTGTCGACTGTTGCTCTTGCTGTCGACTCCTCCTCCTAGTGGTGTAACGGGTCCGGGTGGTTTTCCACCCGGTACAAGCCCCTCCCGGGGGAGGGGCGCGGAAGCAGGAGGGGGACGGTCGAGTCATGCATCGCTGTGGAACCCAGGGTCCACCGCTCTGCCGACTATGAGGGAGGAAGTCGCGAAAATCCTGCGTCGGCCGCTGACTGTGCAGTGAGACGTCTTAGGAGATGTTTGAAGCACCCAGTCTCTCAGTTACCCCGCGCGGGGCTCCCTGCGTCTCCCCCGAAAGCACGCGCGGTAGGGGTGCCAGCCCTGGACCCGGATGCATCCGCACCCTGCCACGGACGTTCACGGACGTTCACGGCTATGTCCGGACGGTTCAGGGATGCATCGACATTCAGCGGGGAGAGGATAGGTAGATGTGTCCGCATGCCCTGAGCGAGCTCCACGTTCAGGGCAGACGGACGGACTCGCCTGGGGATTAAGCCAGTCCGTCCGCCGAGACGCCGCTAGAGCGGACCCTGGGAAGTCGGGCGTTGCCAGTCTGCTGGCTTCCACCATGACGAACCGCCGCCATGTTGCCCCCAGTGTGCCCCTCCAGCGTGGATTCAGGGGGAACCAGGGGGCCGGGATAGGGCGGGATGAAAACCCGGGGAAAATAAGGCGGTGGAGGGTAAAGGCGCGTCCTGCTTGGGGCTTTTCCACCGCATTGATCGGGTTCGAATCCCTCCATGGGCACTCTGAAGAAGCCTCCAAGTCCCTGAGACTTGGGGACTTTTTTAGTTCCGAAGCACCCGTTTGCTGTCTCCATCTTCGACTCCTGCCTCGCCGCTGCATCAGGCGCCACGCTCGCCTCCTCCGCTTCCGCTTGGGGGACGCGGAATCTCCTCGACGTGACTCCGGGGAACAGGAGATGTCGACCTGCGTTTCGAGTCATGATTGGCGTGCGCGCATGAGGCAAGCTGGCGATCACATCGGTCCATACAGGTTGGTGCGGCCGCTGGGCAGAGGCGGGATGGGCGAGGTCTTCACCGCGCTCCACGAGCGCATGAACCAGGTGGTTGCCCTCAAGCTCCTGTCTCCGGCTGCGGTCGCTGATCCGCAACTCGTGGCTCGGTTCGTCCAGGAGGCGCGGGCCCTCGCGCAATTTCAGCACCCGGGCGTGGTCCGCATCCTCCATTGCGACCGCACGGAGGATGGCACGGCCTTCCTTGCAATGGAGCACCTTGAGGGGCTGTCGCTGCGCGAGTGGATGCGGGACCAGCAGGGGCCCGCGCCGAGCGAAGCCGCGCTTTCGCTGTGCCAACAGATCGCCGCAGTGATGGCCGACATCCACGCCAAGGGCATCGTTCACCGGGACCTGAAGCCGGAGAACGTGTTCCTGTGCCCCGATGCCGAGGTCCCACCGGGGTACCGCATCAAACTGCTGGATTTCGGCATTGCGAAGGTGCCACCGGAGGCGAATGCCCGGGGCGACACGCAGGTGCACACCGCGGCGCCCGTTTTCCTGGGCACGGCCATGTACATGGCCCCTGAGCAGTGCCGGAACGCCGCGGAGGTGGATGGCGGCGCGGACGTCTACGCCCTGGGGGTGCTGCTCTTCGAACTCCTCGCCGGTCGGCCGCCGTTCGTCTCTGACGACGCGGTCGATCTGATTTCGATGCACATCCGTGCTGAGCCGCCGCCGTTGCGCGAGCTGGCTACGGCCGTTCCGGGCGCGCTGTCCGCATTAGTCGCCTCCATGCTGGCCAAGGAGCCAGCGTCCCGTCCGACGATGCTCCGCTGCCGGGATATGCTCGGACGGCGACCCTGGCAGAACGAGCGGGATGAGTGTCCGGTGCCAGGGCTCGCGCCCTTCACCGAAGCACATGCCGAGCTGTTCTTCGGCCGTAAGACAGAGATCTCCACCGTCCTGAACCTTCTGGATGAGGCGCGGTCCGGCGAGCGCCGATGGGTGCAGGTCGAGGGACCGAGCGGCGTAGGGAAATCGTCGTTGGTACAGGCTGGCGTCCTTCCGCGCTTGAAGGAGCGCGCCTCGCAGCTCGCTCCCGCCTGGAGGGTTGCGGTCCTTCGCCCGTCGTACGATCCGGTGCATCAACTTGCCGTGGCCGTGCGTGATGCGCTCGCCGGAAGCGACTTCACCTTCTCGGCTCGGGAGTTGGAGCGCGCGCTGCGCGCGGATGTTTGTGCGCTCTCGGAGATGGTGAGGGCGCACACGCCTCCGCAGGGTCGTTTCCTGCTGGTGATCGAGCAGATGGAGGAGCTCGTTACGCTGGGGGGCGCGGATTGTTCAGAGATTGACGGGTGGGTGGAGACAGCACTCGCCGCGCCTGATTCACCCCTGCGGTTGCTCACGACGATTCGGAGCGACTTCATCCACCGGCTGGAGCAGATGCCGCGGATGGCGGCGCGGCTCAACCAGTCTGCGCGCTATCACCTCCGACCGATGGAGGAGGAGGCGCTGACGCAGGTCATCGAGGGAATGGCCCAGCGCGTCGGGCTGCGGCTCTCCGAGGGACTGTCGCTGCGTATGGTTCGCGACGCGAGGAGCGAAGGAAGTCAGCTCCTGCTGCTTGGCCAGGCTCTCCGCGCGTTGTGGTCTCTGCGCAGCGGCGGCCGGCTGACCCATGAGCGATACGAACAGCTCGGCGGAGTCGGCGGAGCCCTGGCGCAGCAGGCGGAACGGTTGCTCGACGGGCTCGGCTCCCAAGGACGCGAACGCGCGAAGTGGATTCTCCTGGACCTCGTGCAGGTCGGCCGCGGTGTCCCAGACACGCGGCGGCCCCGCACCCGGCGGGAGGTGCTCGAGGCCGGCGGGGGAGACGCGTTGTCGCTGGAGGTCTTGATGAGGCTCTCCGGCATGCGGACCGGGACTCGGGACGACGCGGAGGAGGGGCTTCGGCTCATCGTGCTCTCTGCCGGAGATGAGCCCGCGGAGCAGCGTGTGGACTTGATACACGAGTCGCTCCTGCTGCAGGTTCCATCACTCGCGGATTGGATCGGGAGCGAGCGCGTCTTGCTCGAGCGGCAGGCGGAGCTGGAGATCGCCGCGCAATCGTGGGAGCACGCCGGGTGTCCGATGGAAGGGTTGCCTTCCGGCTCGTTGCTCGCGCACTACGGGGATGCGGCGGGTCTATCTTCGCGAAGCGGTCCCCCGGGCCGCAGGGTGAGCGAGCGTGCCTCCCGCTACCTCACCGCCGCGCGAAGTCTTGAGCTCCGTCGTGTCCGGCTCAGGTGGGGACTGGCGCTCGCGGCGATGGCCGCGGTGCTGGCCATCTCCTTCAGCGCGCTCAGCGCATACCGCGAGTGGCGGCGAGCTCAGGAGAATCTCCAGCGCATCGTCCTCGCCACGCACCAGTTCGTCTCCGACGCCGACTGGAAGCTCGGCAGGGTCGCTCATACGCTCGAGGTGCGGCGGGCCATGCTGCACAAGATCGACGAGAACCTGGCGTCTCTCCCGCGCGCAGACCGTCAAATCCCCGAGGTTCGCGAGGCAATCATCGCGACGAAGCATCGACGCGGGGACTTCGCCTTCCAGAACGAATCGCTCGCTCGGGCCGAAGGCTTCCTGGATGCCGCGGCTGTGGAGATCCAGAGGGGGCTGGACGCTCGACCGGAGGATGAGGAACTCAAGCTTCTCCGGGCGCTGAACCACTCCAAGTTTGGGAAGATCGCGCTGGCCCGGGGCCGGCTCGACGAGGCGCGCGGCCACTTCGCTGGTGCGCTCGCATTCCTGGATCGGCCGACGGACCACGTCGATGATGACTATCGGCGGACCCTGGCGACGAGCTATTCGGAGCAAGGAGAGCTCGACCTGGCGTTCGGAGCTGCCGGAGCTGTCGAGTGGTTCGCTCGAGCCGTCGCTCTGTTCGAAGAGAATGCCCGGAGTGGTGATGCTTACGAGCAAGCACTCCTCGCCGAGGCGCTGTGCTGGCGCGCGGAGGCGTTCCATCGTGAGAGAAGACTCCCGGCGGCCGCGGCCGATCTCGAGCGCGCGCTCGGTATTGCTCGCAGGCTGAACGAAGTGGAGGCGGGAAACGAGTTCTTCCGGTGGATCCTCGCTCGCGCTTACCTCGGGTCGGCCTCGGTGGAGGCGGCTCGTGGTGGGCCTCAGGCGGACGACCGATATCGTGCGGCGGAGGAGCTGGGGCGGGGGCTCGTCCGCGGCGAGCGAACCAACAAGCGCTATGGCCTCGTCCTGGCCCAGACTCTGTGGGAGCACGAGGCGTTGCTGAGTGACCGGGGAGCGGCTGCGCAGGCCCGGTCACTGCACGACGAACGCTGTGGGTTGGTCAGAGCATTCGTCGGGATGGATGGCGAGGACCACCGGTTTGACCGGCTCGTCTGCCCTGGGTCCCCCGTCCCTCAAGGAACCGGCCAGTGATGTGAGTTCATAGGGGACTTTGTGCGCTGGAGCCCTGGGGCTACCCCGTTCAAGCCCCTGGCGTGTCGTTGAGCTGGCGCTCGCGAAAAAAAAGTCCGACCCCGCGCGCGATCCGTCCGCGAATGGCGTCCTAGGGAATGGAGCCGGAATCCCAACGGATGAACACGGACATGATCGACGCCCACCTGATTGCTCGCGAGGAAACATCGCGTGCACCGCGGTTGCCCGCGCGAAGGGCGCTGTGGAAGGGTCGCCTGGGGATGAGCCGCAATGCGTTGTCGAAGGTGGCTGTAGAGGAGTTGATCCGCCGAGCCCGCGGGGGGGACAAGGCCGCGCTGGAGGAGCTCTTCCGGCGCTACCAACGCAAGTTGGTGAACTGGGCCGCGCGGAGCGCTCCTCAGCCGCCACCGGGTGGAGCGCGTGCCTCGGACATCGCGCAGGACACGGCGCTGCGCGCGTTCGACAAGTTCTCCTCGTTCAGTGGAACGACGGAGGCCGAGCTGCTGGCGTGGCTCAAGCGCATCCTCGCCAACCAGGCCGTGCAGTTGGTCCGGGGAGCGCGGCGGAAGAAGCGCTCCGCAGGCAGCACCGTGCCGCTGGACAGCGTTGAGGCCGAGGCAACCCCTTCCCACGGGAAGAGTCCGAACCAGGTCATTTTCGAGCGGGAAGCATGGCGCCAGCTCCTCATCTACCTCTATGAGCTCCCCGAGGCGCAGCAGGAGGCCATCAAGCTCTGTCACCTGGACGAGCTCCCGGTCGCGGATGTGGCGCGCCGGATGGGGAAGACGCAAGCGTCGGTGGCGGGGTTGCTCCTGCGGGGCCTGCGGACCTTGAG
Organism: Archangium violaceum; assembly: GCF_016859125.1. NCBI lineage: Bacteria > Pseudomonadati > Myxococcota > Myxococcia > Myxococcales > Archangiaceae > Archangium > Archangium violaceum. The sequence continues at coordinate 7,986,221 of NZ_CP069338.1, forward strand.
GGCTCGAATGCAGGAGGGCGCTGCCGGCGCCACCTCGGACGCGACGTGGGCAGCGCTGCTGACGTACCTGCAGAAGCGCGATGCCGGGGAGAAGGTGGACCCGGATGCTTTCATCGCGGCCTACCCGGACTGCGCCGACGAGTTGCGGGCGAAGCTGGAGTTGCTGGGTCGCATCCGCGATCTGCGTCCGAAGCCCCCCCCGGCGGCGCGGGCGGGTCAACGGACGAAGAAGACATGACGAGGAGCGTGGCGATGCGTGTTGGAGAATACGTCCTTGCCCACCGGGTGGCGTCCGGAGCCACGTGCGATGTGTATCAGGGGTACCACGCGGTCACCGGGCAAGCCGTGGCGGTGAAGATACTCTCCCCCAGCCTCTGCTCGGACGAGGAGGTGGGAGGGCGCTTCCTCAATGAAGCGCAGGCGCTCCAGCAGCTGCGTCACGAGCACCTGGTCCAGGCCGTCACTTCGGGAGTTCTACCTACAGGACAGCCCTTCCTCGTCTTGGAGTGGCTTCCCGGAGATCTGCATCGACTACTCAAGCGCGCCGGAGGCCAGCTCCCGGTCCAGGCCGCCACCCGTGTCGCCGCGCAGCTCGGCGCCGCGCTTACGTTCCTGCATGACTCCCGGATCTTCCACCGCGACCTGAAGCCGGCCAACATCCTGGTGGCCACCGATAACCTCGCGATCATCGAGGTCAAGCTCGCGGATCTCGGACTGGCCAAGATCCCGCGCGAGGAGGGCCATGAAGGGGAAAAGGGGCTCGCGGCCTCTGCCATTTCGACGGCCAAGCGTGCCCTCCTCGGAACGTGGGACTACATGGCCCCGGAGCAGTGGGTGCAATCCAAGACCGTGGGTGGCCCCGCGGATGTGTACGCGCTTGGCATTCTCCTGTTCCAGATGTTGGCGGGCAGGCTGCCATTCGTCGCCGAGCAGCAGAAAGATCTGATGTACCTGCACCTCTTGGAGAAGCCCCCACTCGAGCTGCTGGAGGGCCTGGCTCCCCAGGCTACTCGCGACCTGATTGCGGGAATGCTGCGCAAGAAACCGCTGGAGCGACCGGCAATGCGCGAGGTCGCTCGGCGGCTGGCGGACACACCTCTCATGTAGCCCGGACTCCTCGGGTCTCCACACTTCAGCCTGGATGACATGAACACGATACATGCCGTGCTTTGCCTCGATGTGGATGCTCCCGTCGCGGACGACGACATCCTGCCCCTTCTTCCTCCGGCACGGAGGGAGCTGAAATTCCTGCGCCTGAGCACCTTCGCTACCCAGGGGCCGAAAGGAAAGCGACCAACGTCCAGCCCTGTGGACTGGATCGCGCTCGCGAACGCCGTATCCCGGCTGGCGGGCGAGGCGCTCGCGCTCCGGGACTCATCCTCCACGCCCGTGGAGTTCTTCGTTGTGGGCCTGGCGCCGTTGCCGCTCTTCGTTCTCCTGGGGGCTGAGCTTTCTGCGTGGGCGAAACCCCAGACGTTCCTCAACGTTCGAAAGGACACCACGTGGGATGTCCTGAGGCTGGATGACAAGCGCCCGAGTGGGGTTCGCTACTTCGACACGGTGGTCGGGCTGAGTGATGTGCCTTCGGAGGCAAACGGCCTAGTGGGGGTCTTCATCTCAACCCAAGCCATGCTGCCGCGCGACGCCGTACGTGACTTCTTGAGGGCGCAGGGGAATGGGATCGCCGGCGTGGTCGAATGCCGGAACAGCACCAGCACGCCAGTGGATGCCGCCCATGCACCCGTGATCGCGGAGGAGCTGGCGCAGGTGCTGGCCGCCACCCGGCGCACGTATCCCAATCACTCGGGCCTGGCGCTCTTCGTCTCGGGACCGGCGTCGCTCGCGTTCATGGCGGGTCGGGCCTTCAACCCGAGGGCGATGGGGAGGGCGTGGGTGGCCAGCTATGCACCGCCCGGATACGAGCTGGCGTTCACCTTGCCATGGAAGCCCGTATCGCGGGTGGAGTTGCGCCGTGGACCGAAGCAGGAGCAGGCGCGTCAGAAGGTCCTGCTGGCGGTGTTGGCGGGCGTCCGGACATTGAAGAACACCCTCAAGCGTGAGGATCTCCCGCCGTTCCTTGCTCCGTCCGAGGGAGAGAAACTCCTGGCGCGTCTCCACCAACTGGAGATCGCCGATGAACCAGAGGGGGATGAGACGCGCTTGAGCGTCGGACAGCGGCGGCTGACTTTCGGGCGCGGGCTGCTCGAAGGCATGCGCCAGCTGGACGAGCACCACCGGGAGCTCCTGGCCTTGCAGTATCTGCTGCATGAGCTCTTCCACTTCGACCAGGATCTGACCTCCCAGAACTACCGTGGCGTCGGACGCGGGGGCTTCGCCTTGGAGGAGGTGGATTATTGGGCGGACACCCTGGCGATCGGCACGCTGGCGCGCTGGCGGATGCGAGAGGGGGGCCCACAACTCCAGCGCGAGCCTGGAAGGGTTCTCGCCGAAGAGATCGACGTGAGCCTGCGGGGCATCGAGACCTTCGATCGTATGGAGAGCGGCGATCGCATGGGAGAATTGCTGGAGCGGCGTTTGCGGCGCTACCTCATCTGGGCGCTCCAGCTCGCACGCGCCAGGACGCTTCGCCCCGATACGGACATCTGGAAGGTGCTTGGAGAGCGTCTGATTGTCGAGTTGGCCCCTCTCCGAGGAAGCTTTGACAACGTGCACGACAAGGTCGTCGTCGAGGCGCTTCCCGATACCGAAATGTTCGTGGTCTGGGGAAAACGTCTGATGCGATTGCAGCGACGACCCGCGTTCGATCCCGCGGCCCTCGTGGACGTCGTGCGGACGTTCGATCAGCGCTTGCTTCGCACGAGGATGGAATACGTGGCGGAGGAGGAGCGCGCGGTGCTGACCCCGTGGGTTTGACCGGGATGCGAGGACCTTGCGTAACGGTGATACTCACATGCGGGATCTGACCGATTTACTGCGCAGGATACTTAGCAGCGTCGAGCCTTCGCAGGAGGAGACGGAGGGCGCGCAGCGCAGCCACCGCTACCTCCGGGACATCCTGGTGACCGGAAACATGGAGTCGATCATCCGGGATCATTTCCTGAGCGGTAGCTACCCACGGGCAACCGCCATTCGTCCGCTCGATGACGTGGACATCATCTTCGTCGTGGATCCTGGCCATTGGAAGACGCCGAGTGTCGGCGCTTTCCCTGACCCTGGCGCGGTGCTTCAGACCTTCAAACGGGCATTGCAGTGGCGGTATCCGGAGACGGAGCTCCGGGTTCAACGTCGATCCATTCGGCTCCAGATGTGGCATCTGAATGTGGACGTGGTCCCCGCGCTCAGCGCGGACGGAAGAGGCAGCGAGCGGCTCCTCATCCCGGACGCCGAAAATGATGGGTGGATCCGCTCCGCGCCCAAAATACACGGTGCGCTGGCGACGGAGATCAACCAGAGGCAGGGAGAATTATTCAAGCCGTTGGTGAAGCTGCTCAAGACCTGGAATCGGGGCGCGCCCGAGGAGCTGCGTTTCAAGTCGTTCTGTGTCGAGACGATTGCTGCGAGGCTGTTCGCTTCAGCCAGGCTACGCTCTCTTCAGACCGGCCTCGTTCAGTTCTTCGATTTCGTTTGCTACATCGGCGGTGGCCCGTGTGAATACTCCTGGGGAGGTGATCGTGGCATGTCACTCCGCTTCGGGAATTGTGTGGTGCCGGATACGGCCGAGGGCATGAACGTGGCGGCCAGCGTCACGAGGCAAGGTCGCGAGTGTTTCCTCCGCCGGGCCGCGGCCAGCCGGAAACGGATCCTCCAAGCGGAGCAAGCCAGGACATGGAATGAAGCAGAGCGCAAGATCGAGCAGGCGTTTGGAAGCCACCTGCGAGAGCTGGGTTGGTGACCCTCGGGGCGCTCCCGTGCGCGCGATCTTCGCGCCAACGGCATCTACTCTCTCAGGAGGACACCATGCAGGTTCGACAAGCAGTTCATGACTTCATTTCCGCACTCGAGCTCACCACCGCCGAGAGGACGGCAGCCAGCGACCAGCACAAGTTCCTGCGCGATGGACTCGCCAGCCGGCTGGAGATCGAGCCCGACCATTACCCATTCCTCACCGGTTCCTACGCGCGGAGCACGGCCATCCGTCCGCTCAAGGACATCGACCTGTTCTGCGTGTTGAAGCGCACGCCCGTGCTCGACCCGGCCATCAGCAGCCCGATGGATGCACTCAAAACGGTGCGAGAAGCGCTCGAGGATCAGTACTCGGGCAAGACCGCCGATCCCCAGAACCGCTCGGTGAACATTTCCTTCTCCATCACGGGAATCGCCTACGATGTCGTCCCTGCGTTCCTCGACAAGGGCAACAGCGAGATCTTCTGGATCCCGGACCTTCAGGCGAAGACCTGGATCCGTTCCAACCCACGTATCCACGAACGCTTGTCGGTGGAGGCCAACGAGGCCGCGGGCAATGAGCTAAAGCCCCTCACCAAGGCGGTGAAGCACTGGAACCGGCGACAGCCGGACGGGGCGCGACTGCGGTCGTTCCACATCGAGGTGATGATCTGGGATGTGCTCGTGGCGAAGCCCGATAACCGGCTCGATGGCCTCATCCAGACTTTCGAGGGCCTGGCTTCTCGCGTGCTCCTCGACACGCCGGATCCGGCGGCGCTGGGGCCACACATCAACCAGGGCATGACCGACGCGGAGAAGACCGCCGCGAAGACACGGTTGAGCCAGGCGGCCGCGACGCTGAAGGAGGCGCGGGATCTCGCGCAGGCTGGCCACACGGAGCGGGCCCATTACCTCCTGTATGGGATTTTTGGGGATCCCTACCCGGAGAAGGGAAAGGAGGGGCGCTCAATCGTCACCGGCGTTTCAGCATCCTTGCCGTCCGCGCCGGATGGTCACGGCTCCAGGTTCGGGTAGACGACAGTGCCATTCCCCGACAGTGACCGGCGGCGGTGGTTGGAGGAACTGCGTGTTCTCCACCAACGGCACCCCAACATCCTACGGATTGAGGATCGTCCGGTGACCTTCGCCGAAGGCACGGTCGATACCGCAGTCGGATCTCGGCGATACCGGCTCGTATGGCCGCCGGAGTTTCCCTTGCGCCCGCCTGTTACCTGGGAGTTGTCGGCCGATGGCGCAGAAGTGATCGACCATCGCGCCCATGGGTACACGTTCCAGGATCTGAGTCTGTGTTTGTTCGCGCATGACCCTCGACGGGGATGGCGACCAGAGTACACAGCGGCAGAGGCACTCGATCGGCTCGTGACGTACCTGGAGCAGGAGGCTCGCGGCGAGTTCCCTCGAATCGAGGACATTCCCCTGACGATGCACTCCATCCGGGTCTCCGTGCCGCTGAGCATCGCGGCGGCGCTGCGTCAGGGGGGCGGATGGGGAATGTTGATGGCACTTGGTAGGGAGGACGGGCGACTCCTGCGCGTGATGAGCGTGGATGGAACCTCGCCCTCGCCGCTCATCACCAGACCTCTTGAGGCCGACCTGGAGGCGCCGTGGGTCGCCGCGCTGGGGTTGAACCATCCGCTGCAGGGCTTGTGGTGCAGGATCAACAAGACCGTGGATCAGCTCCCTTCGTCGCGGCACAGGCTCGAAGGGTGGATTCGGCAGCAGCTCCCGAACGAACTAGCACGACAGTTGTTCATGGAGCAGGCATTGATCCTGCTGGTGTTGAACGATGGGTTGAGATTCGTCGTCATGAGGACCGGAACCTCTCCGGACACGAACCCTGAAGAGAGGTTGATCTATGTAAAACCCTTCGAAGAGAACCTCGAGGAGCGCATATTCCGGCGCGTTGACGATCGCCTGGGGGGCAGCAGGGGGCTCCAGAGCGCGCAGGTCGCGATCGTTGGGGTAGGCAGCCTTGGCAGCAGTGTAGCGGTCGCGCTTGCGAAGGCCGGCGTGGGGAGGTTCGTGCTCCTCGACCCGGAGTTCCTCGACCCAGAGAACGTGGCGCGGCATGTGGGCGGCGTGGACGAGATCTGTTTGCCCAAGGTGGAGGTCGTGAGCAGAGCGATCCGTCGGATCAACCCCGCCGCGGAAGTGGTCCAGGTGCAAGCAGCGCTCTCGTTGGATCCTGTCGGCTGGGGCAAGGACCCGACGCAGCACCTCATCGAGGTGACACATAACCCGCTGGGCATCGTCGTCTGCGCCACCGCCACGACCGAGGCGGAGAGCGTGGTCAACCATCTGTGTGTGACCCGCGCATGCCCCGGGATCTTCGCCGCCGTATTGGGACGCGCGGAGCACGGGCGGGTATTCAGGGTCCTGCCGGGGGTAACGCCCTGCTATCAGTGTGTGCTGAACGCTCAACACGCGGAGCCCGGCCGATTTCCTCGCTTCGACCGCGTTGACATGGGCGTCCCCGCCTATCAGCAACCAGGACTCCCCGGGCTCGGAATGGACGTTGAGCAAGTCGCGCTGCTCACCGCGCGGATGACGTTGCAGTCTCTCGGAGAGCGGATCGATGGTGGGCTCGATTATCCGAAGGCTCACGGGGACCACCTGATCTGGTCCAATCACGGAGGATGGGCAGTCGATGGTCCGCTTCAGGCGAGGGTGGAGCGCATCCCACGAGATCGCGCATGCCCCGTATGTGGGGTTGGGGATGAACTTCCCCTGGCCTCGGAGGAGGAGAAAGAATTGGCTGCTCTGCAAGTGAACCGTTTGAAGAGGTCTTGACCGAGCTGCGGTGGCTCCTGCGCTGGAGCCACCTTCACAGGCCGCATGGTCAGTCCCAGGTGCTCCAGGATGGAGCGGGCTCCACCGGGTGCCATGATGGTGGTTCGCACGGTGCGTAGCGGGAGTCCTCCTGGCGGAGCTCAATGGGTCCACTCTCTCCCTCTTATAGCTGGAGGATCTCGGCACACCGCCAGGCCGCGACATGGCGTCCATACTGCTCGGGCGTGAGGAACCTTGCTTTCTTGCGGCTCATCCTTCCTCCACGGGTATGCCAGGAAGTGGCGGCGAGACACCTTACCGCCAGTCGCGAGGACGCTGATTCAGAGGGAGCCGCTGAGGCTCGCTTGCTGGGCTCCACTCCCAGAGGGGGTTCTTCACGGCATGTCCTACCCAGCGGGTGGTGTATAGCGCCACACGAAATCCTTTGAAGAACGTCCCCTGGAGCGGTCAGACTCCGCATGCGGCGCCGGAGTGGGACCGTCTCTCCCTTGCTGTCCCATCTCGAGCCCGGGGGAACATGACTGAGCGTTCACAGATGGCCCAGCTCTTCACGGAGGCGACCCTCCACGCCCTCGCCCGTGAGGAGGTGGTCGGGCGGAGGAACAAGCGGCTGCTCGAGCCGCAGCGCATCTCCTGGGAGCGCTTTCGCGGCCGCCTGGGGAGTGCGGCGCTCGCCTCCCTGCTGCTCGAGGACGGGGCTGTGACGCACCCCGCGGCCTTCGATGCGGCGGGCCTCCTCGGCGATTCGGAGCCCCTGGCGGCCCTGTCGGATTCCCAGGTGGAGGCGCTCCTCGCGGGGCTGACCGAGGCGTCTGTGGCCGGCGCCGGGGCCGACTACCTCCAGGCCCAGGCTCAGCGGCTTGGCATCACCTACCGCTTCGCCCGTTCGAAACTGCCGAGCGGCATCCGGGCCCACCACAAGGTGCTGGAGCTGCCGGGTAGCGGCGGACTCATCGCCCACCACGTCTGTAGCACCCTGGAGGGCGTCTACTTCCAGGACGTCTTCACCGTGGCCTGTGCGAGCTGGCAGGAGCGGCTCCTGGCCGGCCTGGTGGCGCTGGAGCTGGGGGTGGGTGGGGTGCTCCCCATCCTGGAGGACCCCACGCTCGAGCAGGTTCGCCAGCGTCTGCCCACGCCGGACTTCGTCCTCGGGCTGTCGCCGGACAAGGGCGGCCGCTTCAGCAAGGAGGAACTCCGGCCCTGGTTCTCCTCCACCACGACGGAAATCGTCCTCGTTTGAGCCGCCCCCATGCCCGCTCAACACCATTCGCTGGGCGAACCCGCCCATGAGGCCGAACGTCAGGCCATCCGGCTCATCGTCGAGGGTCTGCCGGAGGACTACACCGTCTATTCCAACGCCTGGCTCGTGGAGCGCACCGGCGTGGTGCACGAGCTGGACGTGGTGGTGGTGGCCCCTCATGGCCTCTATGTCGTGGAGCTCAAGGCGTACCGCGGCGTGGTGCGCGGCACGGACCACGACTGGGACGTCCCCCAGGGCCCCATCCGTAGCCCGCTGAAGAAGAACCGGCACACCACCCAGGTGCTCGCCAACGAGCTCAAGCGCCTCTCCGCCGAGGCCGCGCGCCGTTGGGTGGAGCACTTCGTCTTCCTCTCTCACGCCTCGGCCGTCCAGGTGGAGGGCCCCGCCAGCCGCGGTCGCATCCACACGCGCCACACCCTCCTCGAGGCGCTTCAGGACGAGCGCGGCTTCCACGACCGCTGCCCTCGCGGCGTCTCCCCCGAGGTGGATGAGCATACCCGGCGCACCGTCCACACGCTCCTCTCCCAACAGGATCCGGCCCAGCGCCCCACGACGCGCATCCGCGGCTGGCGGATTGAATCCACGCTCGAAGCCACCGAGCGCTGGGTGGACCACATGGCGCTCAACGAGCTGGCCCAGACCCGGGCCGTTCTGCGCGTCTATGCCCTCTCGCCCCTGGCCACCGACGCCGAGCGCAACCACCTGGTGGAGCGGATGCGCTGGGAGGCCCAGGTCCTCCACCGGGTAGGACAGCACCGCGCCATCCTCCGCGCCGAGCCCTTCTTCGAGGATGACGCGGGCAGGCTCTGCCTGCCGCTCGAAGATTTCCAGGGCGTGACGCTGCCCACCTGGCTCGCCCACCACCGCAAGCAACTCTCCGGGCGCGAGGGGCTCAAGGCGCTGGCGCACCTGTGGGACGAGGTGGCCGACGCCGTGGCTCATGCCCATGGCCAGGGCGTGGTGCACCGGCTGCTGCGGCCCGAGGTGGTGCTGTTGGAGGACAAGGCCCCCGACGCCCAGGTGCGCCTGACGGGATTCGATCTCGCCAAGCAGCTCCAGAGCGGTCGCACCGTGCACATCACCTCTCTGCAGGACGAGCGCATGCGCTTTGCCGCACCCGAGGTGACGCAGAGCTTCACCAACGCCACGGTGCACTCGGACCAGTGGGGGCTGGGCTTCCTGCTGGGCTGGTTTCTCACCGGCCGTGCCCTCTTCGAGTCCACCGCGGAGCGCATCCGCCGGGGCGGACCGGTGCTCAGCGTGGCCATGCACAACGCCCTGGTGCCGCGCTCGCTCGACGAGGCGGTGGGGCGCATGCTCTCACTGCGCCCGGCGGACCGCTTCTCCTCGCTGAAGGAGGCTCGCGAGGCCGTGGCCGCCGCCGTGGACCCCTCGCGCCGCGCGGGTCGTCGGCCCGAGAGCCCTCAGGTGGACCCGGACGACCTGCCCGAGGACTATCGTCTTGGCGCGGACTACGAAATCAAGAATAAGCTCGGAGAGGGGGGGCTGGCCACCGTCTACGCCGCCCTGCACCTGGTGAGCGGGCAGATGCGGGCCCTCAAGGTGGCGCGCAACACCGCCGAGGCCGAGGAGGCGCTCATGGCCGAGTGGCGCGTCCTGGAGCAGCTCGACCACAAGAACATCGTCCGGGTGAAGGACCCGAGCAACGCGCTGGTGCCGGGGCGCCGCACCCTGGTGATGGACCGAGTCAAGGGTGCGTCCCTCTCGAAGTGGCTTGCCGCGCACCCCAGCCCGGACCGCGACTCGCAGCGACGCTTCGCCGAGGACCTCTTCGCCGCCCTCGAGTACCTGGAATCCCGCGGCATCACCCACAAGGACCTCAAGCCGGACAACCTCGTGGTGGGTGAAGCGGGGCTCACCGTCATCGACTTCTCGCTCGCCGGCCACCAGCCGGACGACATCCTCGTGGGCTCCGTCCTCTGGAGGGATCCCACCCTCAAGGCGTGGGATGCCGCGGCCGACCGCTACGCCGCCGCGCTCGTCCTCCACCAGCTCTTCACGGGCCGCCACCCCTTCGACGGGCGCGTGCCCTCGCCGGACGAGCTGCCCCACATCGAACCGGACGACTTCGATTCGCCCGGCCTCGCCCGCTTCTTCCAGAAGGCGCTGAGCCCGGAGCGCCGGCAGCGCTTCGCCTCGGCGCGCGAGATGCGCGAGTTCTTCCGCGAGGCACTGGGCGAACGTGAGCGCTCCCCCCGCTCGGGTCTGCCCTTGCTGTCAGTGGATGCCTCCAACGAGCCGGAGGCCCCGCTGGGGGCGAGCCGGCTGTCCGGCACCGCAGTGGCCGTGCTTGCCCGGGCGGGAGTTCGGACCAAGGGCGAGCTGGTGGCGTTGCAACCCCAGCAGCTTTCGACCATCAGCGGGCTCGGCAAGAAGCGGCGCGAGGAGGTGCTCGCCTTCCGCGAGGAGCTGCTGAGCCGCGGCATCCAGCCCTCCGCACAGCAGAGCGTGCGCCGCGTCCTGCTTCCCGAGGCGGAAGGAGACGAGGCCGAGCTGTCCGTCCTCCAGCTCCCCTCGCCTTTGGAGGGCGCGCTGGTGTCCGCTGGCTTCCGCTCCGTGGGCCGACTGGCTGGGGCCACTCGCGAGGACCTCACCGCCGTGTCCGGCGTGGGTTCCGGGAAGCTGGCGCAGGTGGTGGAGGCGCTGGAGCTGTATGTGAACCGGCGCGTGGGGCCGGGGAGCGAGGGCCCGCGCCGCCCCTCCGTGGAAAAGGTGTGGGCAGAGGCCCGCCGGCGTCTGGAGGGGCGCGAGGAGGCTGTGCTGGCCGCCACCTTCGGGTTCCACGGACCGCCCGCGCAGCGCCAACAGGACGTCGCCGAGCAGCTCGAGCTGTCTCAGCCCGAGGTGAGCCGCACCCTCAACAACGCTCTCGTCAAGGTGGACCGCGAGGCGCTGGAGGAACTGCGCGAGAGCCTCCATGCGGAGTTGGACGCGGCCGCGGGCGTGATGAAGCTGGACGAGTTGGTGGAGCGGCTGCACGAGGCATGGGTGCCCTCGCCTCGGCTGGAGACTGCGGGGCTGGTGCGGCTCATCCAGCGGATGCACGAGACGCGGCTGCACCGCATGCCGTTGCCCGAGGAGCCCGAGCAAGAGGTCCTCTTCCTTGCACCGCTGGAGGAGAAGACGCTCCGTTCCTTCGTCGAGACGGCGCTGCGGCTGGCCGGGTGGGACGATGGCGAGCCCACCGAGCCGGGCGCGGCCCGTCGCACCTTGCGCGGGGTGCTGCCCGAGTACCTGGGTGACTTCCTGCGGCTGGCCGTGTACCTGGTGCCCTCACTGCGGCTGACCGCGGACGGGGAGCTGTTCCAGTCTCCCCTGGAGGGCTCGCAGGTGCTGCGCCACGTGCTGCGCCGCGCCCGGCTGCCGCTGAAGGTGGACGAGCTGTACCGGCAGATGGAGGTCACCTTCGGCGAGCACGGCTGGAACCCCCCAACGCGCGAGGCTCTGCCCGAAGTGCTGGCGCAGGTGCTGCCTGACTACCGGGTGGTAGGTGACGAGGTGGTGCCCGCCAGCGTTCGCGTGGAGCCGGAGAAGTCCCCCACGAAGGACCCGCTGCCCTCGGACTTCCTCGTCTCGCAGCGCACCTACAGTGAGGTGGTAGCGGAGCGGCTGCGCGAGGCGGCGAAGGGGCGCGGTTACCGGCTCGTCGTCGCGCCGCCAGCGTGCCACGTCGAGGTGGCCGACAGCCTCAAGCGCACCCTCGGCGAGAATGCCGTCCTCGTCAGCTTCGAGAAGGAGTTGCTCCAGCGGATGGAGCCCGACTTCGGCGCCTTCGAGCGGGCCGAGCGCTTCCTTGCGCAGCGGCCGAAGCTGAAGAAGGAGGCGGAGGCGCTGCTGGACGCGCTGCTTGCCGAGCACGGCCGCCCGGGGAAGGTGGTGGTGCTCGGGGACACCGGCATCCTCGGCGTGTGCGGCGTGGAGAAGGACGTGCCGCGGCGGCTGTACGACCGCGTGACGGAGCGCGATCTGGGCTTCTGGGTGTTGGTCATTCCCGGCGTGGTGAGCGAGCGGCAGCCGCTCTTCAACGAGAAGACGCCCGTTCTCAATCTGCAGGTACTTCCCGTGGATGCACCGCTGGACGCGGAGGCGAGGGACTGATGGAGTTGGAGAAGCGGAAAGAGCTCACGGAGGCACTGGCGAAGCTGACCGGGCGCATCGCCGAGGACATCAAAGCGCAGGTACGCAGCCCCGGACCCGCGCAGGATCGTGCTCGGGCCCTTCATCGGGACGAGAAGGTGGGGGAGGACTTCATCGTCTGGACCGACGTGCTGTCTCGGCGCGCCGCGGTGCTGTGGGTGCTCAAGACGGTGTACGTCCGCGTGCTGGAGGATCGGGGACTGCTGAGCTTGCGGCGTCTGGTGGACCCGGATCCCAAGGTGCAGGAATTGGAGTCGGAGAAGCTCTTCCACTATCTCGCGCCCAAGTTGGGGCCCACGGCGTATCTCACGTGGGTGTTCCGGGACCTAGCCAGCCCGCGCAGTGGCTTGCCCGAACTGTTCTCGCCCCAGCCAGCGGAAGTGGCCCGTCCCTCGGATGCAAACTCTCAGGAGTTGCTGAACTTCTGGAGGCGACGCAACACGGACACCAGCGAACTCATCTTTCGCTTCGATGGCGAGCACTTCGACGGGCGGCTGATGGGGGACCTGTACCAAGACCTCGATCCGGTGGTGAAGGAGCGGTACGCGCTGCTGCAGACGCCGGACTTCGTGCTCGACTTCATCTTGGACGAGACGCTCACCCCGGCCATCGCCGAGTGGGGAGTAGAGAAGGTGAGGGTGTTGGATCCGGCGTGCGGCTCGGGGCATTTCCTGCTCGCGGCCTTCAAGCGCTTGGTGACGGGGATGCACGAGAAGCACCCCAAGCGCCCTATGCCCGAAGTCGTGGCGGACTGCCTGGGGCGGGTAGTGGGCATTGACCTCAACGACTATGCGTGCGGTCTTGCTCGTGCGCGGCTCGTCATGACTGCCCTTGAACTCTCGGGAGAGAAGGATCTCAAAGCCGCGAGCGACTACCACCCGCAGGTGTACTGGGCAGATGCCCTGGAACAGGTGGAATGCGAACCAGAGCCTGAGCAGATCGATCTTTTTACTGGAGAGACGGAGAAGAAGCCGTACGCCATGCTCACCCGGCCCGAGGTAAAGGCCCGCCTGCGGCCCCATCTCAAGGCTGGCTTTGAGGTGGTGGTGGGCAATCCGCCCTACATCACGGAGAAAGACGCAGGAAAGCGCGAGTACCACCGGGAGAAGAAGGGAAAGGAGCGCCGTTACGTTTCTGCGGCAGGTAAGTACTCGCTGGGAGCGCCCTTTACCGAGCGGATGTTTCAGCTCTCCTTGCCAGGTGGCTGGGTGGGAATGATTACAGCTAACTCCTTCATGAAAAGGGAGTTTGGCAAGGCGCTCATTGAAAAGGTTCTACCGCGTGAAGATCTCTTCAAAGTGGTGGACACATCGGGAGCATACATTCCAGGGCATGGTACACCTACCGTGCTAATCTTTGGCCGACACCGGAGGCCACATCGCGATTTTGTGCGTGTGGTTATGGGCAAGCGCGGTGAGCCAGGTACCCCCTCTGATCCAACGCGGGGCAAGGTGTGGACGAGCATCGTAGATGAGCATCAAACCCCTGGTGACAGATCTGAGTTTGTGTCGGTAGCAGATGTGCCTCGTGCCACGCTTAACGAACACCCGTGGAGCATAGGTGGTGGTGGGGCAGCGGAGTTGAAGGAGTCGCTTGAGATTGTTTCAACTGCGCGTTTGGGGAAGATTGCTGACAGTATCGGCATTACTTCCTTTACGTTGGAAGATGAAGTCTACATTCGTACGGCGCGAGCGTGGGCCCGCACTGGTGTTTCGGCGGCGGGGCTGCGTGCGATGGTGACGGGGGATGTCATTCGGGACTGGGGTGTTGGAACAACAGAGATTGCTCTGTTCCCGTATGATGAGGATTTTCGTCCTTGGAGTGATGCAGCTAGAGACCTCGTTGCTCTTTGGAATTATCGAACCAATCTGAGCAATAATATTTTGTTTGGCGGTAAGACGAAGGTGGAGGGTGGTCTTAAGTGGTTCGAGTACGGACGACTGACCGCAGATAAACTACGGACGCCGTTGTCTATCGCGTTCGCGGAAGTGGCTGCTCACAACCACTTCGTCCTCGACCGTGGGGGGAAGGTCTTCAAACAGACGGCGCCCATCATCAAGCTGCCCGCGCATGCCTCGGAGGCCGAGCACCTAGCGCTGCTCGCCCAACTCAATTCGTCCAGTGCCGAGTTCTGGATGAAGCAGGTGTACCAACCCAAGGGCGGGGACAAGATGGGGGATGGCGGGCGGGTCACGGGTGAGCGCTGGGAGGAGCGTTACCAGCGCGATGGGACCAAGTTGAAGTCCTTTCCGGTCGCGTCGCCACGGCACCCGCAACTTGAGGCATTCGCCGCCGCTTTGGATTCCCTGGCGCGTGAGCGGGTCGAGGATGGTGCGGAGGTTTGCGTTGAGCGCCATGCGGGTGAGGGGGTCGAGAAACTGCGCGCTGCACTCCAGTCGCGCCGGGATCGGGATCTGCCCCGCCTGTTTCGGATGGTGGGTCTCCAGGAGGAACTCGATTGGCTCTGCTATCGCCTCTACGGCCTTGAGCCAGACATTGAAGTGCGCGGCCCCGAGGAGGTGCCGGCGCTCGTTCCCGGTCAGCGCCCGTTCGAACTTGTGCTTGCACGGCAAGATGCCGAGCGCCGGGCTGTCCTCGCCTCGGGGGGTGAGCCGGATGAGACGCCCACCTCCTGGTTCGAGCGCCATGGCTGGGAGCCGGTGTCTTCTGTGAACGCCATCGGGGATGAGCTCGAGCGGCGTGTCATCGAGGAGCGCTTGGCGCGTACCGCGGCCAACCGCAAGCTCGCCCTGATCGAGCAGCCGGTCTTCAAGCGACGCTGGTATCGCCCGGACCATGTCGACGAGGAGCGGCAGGCGCTCGAAATCTATCTCTCGGATCGGATGGAGGCATGGGTCCGGGAGCGCATGGCTCCATTCACCCTGAGGCAACTCGTTGCGGCCCTGCAAGCGGACGCGGGGGTGCTCTCCGCCGCTGAGTGTCTCGCCGACAGCGCCCAGTTCGACTTGGAGGCTCTGCTCGCCGAGCGCCTGCGCGCAGACAGCGTTCCCAATAATAAGCAACACATTTTCAAGCCCTCGGGTCTCGACAAACGCTCCGCTTGGGAAACGACTTGGGAGATGCAGCGTCGCGAGGACGCTGGGGAGAGGGTGACGCCTCCAGTGCCTCCCAAGTACGTCTCCGCCGACTATCTCCGTCCCGAATACTGGTCCCTGCGCGGAGCGCTTGACGTTCCCCAGGAACGCTTCATCGTGTTCACCGAGGTGCCCGGTCGTGACGGTGCCGAGTTGCTGTACGGCTGGGCCGGCTGGACGCCGCGGCAGCGGGCCAAAGTGCTCATTGAGTTGGATGAGGAGTCAGAGGGCAGTGGCATTCCGGTGGCCGATCGGTACGGCCTGCTGTACGGCGCGCAGTTCCTCGTGCCGTACGTGGCCTGGGAATCCAAAGATGCGGCCGCCGAGTTCGACGCCGTGGTGAAGAGCCTCGTCGGCAAGGACGGCGTCACCGAGAAGATGCTGGCGGAGTGGGCCGAGCGCTTCCCTGCCTCCCGCCCACGTAACCCGAGAACTCGCAGGAGGACTGCGTGAACATCTCCGAAGCCTACAACCTGCCCAGCCGCGAGGACCTCACGGCGCTTGGATTCGTGGTCCGGCTCGACGTGCCAGGCCAGGAGGAGAAGCGTCGGCTGGTGGACGAGTACGTCTTCACCCCCGCGGTGCGTCAGTCGCTCCCCGTCATCTTCGAGGGCATGCGCCATGCGCTCGCGCGGGGCGAGCCGCTCGGCCGCTTCATCCACGGCTCGTTCGGCTCCGGCAAGAGCCACTTCCTCTCCATGCTGGGCATGCTGCTGGAGGACGAGCCGCTCGCCTGGGGCAAGCAGGACGCGCTGGTTCGCGAGTTGGAGGGGCAGCACCGCGCGTGGGTGCGCGACGCGAAGCTGCTCACGGTGCGGTTGCACATGCTGTCGGAGGCGGGCGGCAGCACCTTCGACCGGGCCATCTACGAGGCGTTCAACCGGGCCCTAGCGCGGCACGGCAAGCCCGCCTTCGAGTTCCTCCACGTGCAGGGCGTGCTCGATGAGGCCCGCCTGGAGGCCGAGCGCTACGGGGCTGCCTTCTGGCGCCACCTGGAGGACGCGGGGGTGGTGGGCTCGCAGGAGGACTTCGAGGCGCTGGCCACCGGCACGCCCGAGGAGCGCGAGTCCCTGGCTCGTGCTCTGCTCCAGTTCAAGGGCCGGGACGCGGCGAGCGCCGGGGTGGACTCCAACTGGGGCGAGGGGCTGCGCCGGCTGACGGCCCACGCGAAGCAGCACGGGTTCGGCGGCGTCGTCTTCCTGGTGGACGAGTTCCTCCTGTGGCTGAGCGACAAGGCGGTCACCGAGTTCAAGGCCGCCATCAACCAGCTCACGGTCATGGTGGACCACTCCGGGGGGAAGCGGGCGGTGCCGGTGTTTGCCTTCATCGCCCGGCAGCGCAACATCCAGGAGTTCTTCCCGGACCTGACGTACGACCACGAGCTGCACGAGCACCTGCGCCACCACACCAAGCGCTTCGAGGAGACGATGCTCCAGGACGTGGAGCTGCGGCACATTTGCCGCGAGCGCATCCTCAAGCCGCGCAAGCCGGAGGCGGTACGGGCCGCGGTGCAGCAGCTCTCCGAGACGCAGAAGAAGGTGCTCCCCGTGGTGCTCCAGGGTGCAGACGTCGACTACCTCAAGGACGTCTACCCATTCCATCCCGCGCTCATCGAGATGCTCATCGACGTGTCGAGCCTCCTGCAGCGAGAGCGCACCGCGCTGCGGCTGCTCTATGAGCTGCTGGTGCTACACAACCCCACGCTGGAGCTGGGCAAGCTGCTGCCGGTGGGGCGGGCCTTCGATGCGCTCTTCCCGCCCAGCGGGGTGGAGGCGGGCAAGGGCGCGGACGACCTGAAGGCCATCCACCGTCTCTTCTACGAGAGCTTCCGCCCGGCCATGGACGCGCTGCTGCGCGACGCCCAGGAGTCGGGCGGCACCTTCGACGAGCGACGCCGCCGGGTGCTGGAGGAGATCGTCAAGACGGTGCTTCTGGCCGAGGCGTCTCCGCGCCTGAAGGGCCCGGGTCTCACGGTGCGCAAGCTCGTGCTGCTCAACGATTCGGAGGTAACGGGGGAGACGGATCGCAGCCGCATGGCGATGGTGGCGGAGGATCTGCTCCAGCTCAGCCGGCGCGTGGGGGCGTTGCAGCTGTCGGGTTCAGGGGTGGAGGCGGTGGTATCGGTGGTGCTGCGGGGCGCCAACTTCGGCGAGCTGCTGGAGCGGGCGCGGGGTCGCACCGGCGGCGAGCACACGCGCTATGCCACCTTCTTCTCCGTCTTCACCGAGGTGCTCGGCCTGTCGAAGACGTCCGGCTTCCGGGAGCTGTCCGAAGGCCAGGAGGGTGACTTCAAAGTGAAGTGGCGGGGCACGCAGCGGCGCGGCTCGCTGAAGCTGTGCAACGTTCGTCTGCAGCCGCACGCCGCCTTCCAGCCGGGCCCGGGGGACGAGTTCCGTATCCTCGTGGACCATCCCTGGGACGAGGCCGGTCATACGGTAGAGGAGGACCGGCAGCGCGCCCGGGACGTCACCCGGCGCAGCGGGACGGCCTGGACGGTGTGCTGGCTGCCGCGTCACCTCACGCCTCTGGAAATGGGGGTACTCAAGGACCTGGCTGCAGTGCGCTTCCTGCTCACCTCCGAGGGGCAGGAGGATCTGCTCGCCAATCTCTCGCTCACGGACCGTCAGAGCGTGTTGGATCGCGCGCGCACGCACGAGTCCAACCTGCTGCGCTCTTTCCAGGAGACGCTGAAGATTGCCTACAAGGACCACGGTCAGGTCGAGGCCCTCGCGGCGGACGTGTCCACGGAGCTGACGAGGCCAGAGCTAGCGGAGAATCTCGAGCAGCTCGGCGCTGCCCTCCTGGCCCGGCGCTACCCGCAGCACCCCACCTTCCTTTCCGAGCCGCGGGTGGATGACTTGCAGGTACTCTGCGACTGGATGGTGCAGGCGCACGAGTCGGGTGCTCCCCTGCCGTTCAACGAGCAACAGGGCAAGGTGCTCAAGAACCTGGGCGGGCCGCTGGAACTGGTGGAGCTGGGGCAGACGCGGGGCACCCTGCGGCGCGACACGCGCTACATCAAGGGAGTGCTGGAGGCGGCCACCTCGGAGACGCTCATGTGGGGCGCGGTGGACCAGCGGCTGGAGGAGAACTTCGGTCTGCCTCCGTCGGTGCGGTGTTTCTTCCTGGCCTTCTTCGCGCGGGCGTATGGCTATCGCGTGCTGGAGGGAGCGCAGGGGAGCCCCTGGGAGCCGCGGGTGGAGTCGTCGGTGCGCGCCAACCTGAAGCTGGTGCGCGCGCCGCTGCTGTCCGTGGCCGTCTGGGGCCAGACGCTGGATCTCGCGAAGTCCCTGTTCGAACTGCAGCGCCCTGGTCAGCGGACGCTGGGAGAGCAGGACAAGCTGGTCAACACACTACGCCAGGAGGGAGAGCGGCGCCGCGGGGCCCTCTTGGGCGTGCGCGAGCGGCTGGTTCATCTCGGGGTGGGGGGCAGCCCGCGCGTGGTGGAGGTGGACGAGGCCATTCTCCGCCTCAAGCCGCTGGTGACGCCCGGCATGGAGCCGCATGCCCAGCTCGAGGCGCTGCTCCAGGCGTGGGCCAGGGAGAAAGGGGATGCTGCACGTGTGGTGGTGCAGCGTGCGGAGGAGATGCAGCGGGCGCTCGAGAGCCTGAGCGACAGCCTTCGCTCCAAGCTGGAGACGGTGGCGGGCAAGGTGCCGCAACACGAGGTGTCGGCGCGCGCCTGCCTGCGGAGCCTGGGCGAGCTCCTTGGTGCGAGCGAGCTGGCGAAACCCTTGCGCAAAGAGGCCGTGGAGGCGTGGAACCGGGAGGCGGATGCGCATCTCTCGCGCATCCTGGATGCACTGGCCTCGGCTCAGACTCGCGAGGTGGTGACGCCTTCTGGCGGTGCTTCGGGGAGCGCTACGCCCATCCAGAGCGTCTCGAGTTCGCAGCAGCAGGTGTCGTCGGACTTCGGATCGGCTCCGGGCCCCATGCGGGAGGTGGTGCTGGAGGGCGTACGGGTGCGGCTCGGGGAGCGGGCCGAGCTCGATTCTCTCTGGGCCTCGTTGCAGACGCGGCTGGCGAAGCTGGAGCCGGGCGTGGTGGAGATCGACGTCGTGGTACGGAGGAAATAGCCGGTGCACGAGGCCCTGCTGCGCAAGATCATCGAACTGGCCGGTGGCCCGGCCGAGCGGGGCTATGTCCTGGCGCTCGATGGTGAGTTCCTGAGTGGCGTCCCGGAGCGGCTGGACTTCCCGCGTTACAGCTACACGGTCTGCCGGCCCGGCTCAGAGCTGGGGCTGCGCCGCCTCATCCTCCGCGCCGGGGGGGAGCCCTTCATCGCGTTGCTGGGGGAGAAGCTGGCGCGGAATCTTCCGGCGGACCTCTTGCGCCGTTCCCGGGGGAAGCGCGTCCACTCGGTGGACGTGAACGATGTCCTGACGTTGGCACTCCGCACGCCGGTGGTAGGGGCGGACGCGGAGACCAAGGAGCTGGCCCTTCGGTATGTGAACGAGCTGCGCGACGCCATGCGCGGGCGCACGCTGCCGACGGTCATCGACCGGCGGATGCTGGACGAGTTGCTGCTGGATGCGTGCGTGGACGCGCGCATCCGGAGTGTGAAGGCGGGGCGGTTGCTCGCCAACTGGCTGCGCGAACTTCCCCGTGGGGAGCCTGCGGTGATGAGCCTGCTGCGGCGCACCCTTCCCACGCTTCATGGGGGCGAGGGGCGCGTGCTGGCCTGGGCCCTGGAGGAGCCGCGGAACCGGTTGAGCGCGCTGGTGGTGCATGGGGCGTTGCTGGAGATTCCGGAGGAGATGCCCCCCAGCGTCTGGGGGTTGCTCCAGGGCGTGGATTCGCACTCCACGGTGCAGCTCACCCCCGAGTCCTTCCGGGCGACGGTGAAGGGCCTGGCCCAGGATGCCCTGGAGGAATTGGGTGACCAGGCGGGCGCGTTCCTCAGCAAGGCGGAGAGCCTTGGCCGGAGCCACCTCACGCCGAAGGTGCTGGAAAAGAGCCGGTTGCTCCCCCTGGGACTGGAGGTGCGGTTGCGCAGGTTGGCGGAGCAGGCCGCCCGCGGCGAGCCCATTCCTGGTGCGGAGGTGGACGAGCTGCGGACGCACCGGGCCACCCGGCACAAAGAGGGCGAGCTGCGGGTGTTGGAGGAGATGGCGCGCCTGAGCCGCTACCTCGAGGAGCCTCCTTCCGTGGAGGAGGATGTGGCTACGCGCGTCCGGCGCTACCAGGAGAGCGGAGCCTTCGCGGACTGGGCCGCCCTACGCCTGCGCCGTGCTCTCGCCAATACGGCCGAGCTCCAGAAGGAGGCCCAGGCTGTGCTGTCGCAGTACCGCGCGAGGCGGGATGAGGAGAACCTGGCCTTCGCGCGTCTGCTGGCGGGTGGTTACGTGCGCGCCCTGCATGCACCGGGTGTGGTGCCTCTGCACCGCATGTGGGGCGAGGTGGCGGCCCGGGCTCAGCAGACGCCGCTGTACGTGGTGGTGCTGGACGGCTGCAGCTACCCCGTCTTCCTCGAGCTGCTGGACGAGCTGGCCCAGGAGCCGCTGGAGCCCATCGGACTCGTCGAGTTGGAGTCGGCGCGCCTCGAACGAGCGCACGGCATGCCCGCGCTCGCCCCGCTGCCTACGGTGACGAGCCACGCCCGGGGAGCGCTTTTCCTTGGGGAGATTCCGAGAGACCCCTTCCGTGCCGAGCTGCTGTGGCGCGAGCAGGAGGAGCGTGTCACGGACCCGGCCCGCTTCCGTCAGAACGAGGCACTGGGGGCCCGCTCCCGGCGCCTGTTCCTCAAGGGAGACCTGGCGGATGGGGCCCAGGCGCTCCGGGCTGCTCTGGGAGACGCCTCGCTGGAAGTGGTAGCCGCCGTCTTCAACGCGGTGGACGACCAGATCGGCTCGGCCAACACGGGGGCGGCCTTCCGGGTGCGCGCGGCGGACATCGCCGGCTTCATCCCCAGCCTCAAGGCGGCCCTCTCCGCCGGGCGTCGTATCCTGCTGACCGCGGACCACGGGCATACGCCCTTTTGGACGCGCGAGCTGCACGCGGGCGCTGGCGCCTCGGCCCGGTGGAGTGAGCTTCCGGATGGGGCCACGCCCCCGGAGGGTTTCATCGCACTGGAGCTCGAGGGGCTGGGCGGCACGCCCGGGCGGAAGGCATTCGCGTGGAAGATGGGAGTGCACCTGGGCTCGCCGCAGGTGGGTTTCCATGGAGGGTGCAGCCTGGAGGAGATGGTGGTGCCGCTGGCGTGGCTCGGCCGGCAGGGCGTGGCAGCGGACGAGCCGGCCTGGTGGCTCGGGCGGACGCGGCCTCAGGTGGCGGAGGTGGTGGCTCGTCCGGAGCCCCGCCCGGCGCCGCAGCCGAAGCCGGCCGTGGCCACCGCGACCTCTCGGCTGCAGGGGGACCTGTTCGACGCGCGCGCCACCGTGGCGGCCGTGGCGGCCGGGGCCTCGACATTGGGATTGGCCGGGAACGTGCTCGAGCTGCTCGATGCGGCTGAGCGCGCGGCCCTCGTGGTGCTCGCCCAGAACGGGAGCGCCCGGAGCACGGACCTGGCGCCGCGCATTGGCAAGCAGCCCGGGCGCGTGGCCGGCTTCATGACCCAGCTCAACCGCAAGCTGCACCGGGTGGGCGTGACGTTCTTCAAGACGGAGACGCTTCCCACCGGTGACGTGCAGTACCATCACATTCCCCAGCCGGGAGCGGAGCGTCCATGACGGTGACGGAGGTCGAAGCTCGCGACATCGTGGCGGCCCTGCGCACAGGGGCCGTGCCCAACCGCGGCCTGCACCACTTCGCCACGGGGGTGGATGCCCTCATGCGTGTGGTGGACGAGGAACTGGAGGATGTGGCGCGTGGGGCGGGCAGCGGCCGCGCCAAGTGGGTGCGCGGCGAGTACGGCAGCGGCAAGACGTTCGTCACGCGCCTGCTGTGCGCGAAGGCTCGGGAGAAGGGGTTCGCCACCGCGGAGGTGCAGATCTCCATCAACGACACGCCGCTGCATCACCTGGAGACAGTGTACCGCCGGCTGGTGGAGCGGCTGTACACGCCGGCCGAGGGGGTGGGGGCCTTCCGCGCGGTGGTGGACGGGTGGCTCTTCGAGGTGGGCGAGGAGGTGACGCGCCTCAAGGGGCTGTCCGAGGACGACCCGGCCTTCGCGGCGGCGGTGGAGGAGCGGCTGGAGGACAAGTTGGCCGAGCTGAGTGCGCGCAACCCGGCTTTCGCACAGGTGCTGAGGGCTTATGCCCGAGCGCAGGCGGAGGGGGAGATGGGCGTGGCGCAGCAGCTGCTCGGGTGGCTGGGAGGCCAGCCCCATGTGGACCGCAGTGTCACCTCTCGGGCCGGGGTGAAGGGGGCCGTGGACGGGCAGGCAGCCCTGGCCTTCCTGAGGGGGCTGTTGCTCCTGTTGCGCCAGTCGCGCCACGCGGGGCTGGTGGTGGTGCTGGACGAGGTGGAGACGTTGCAGCGCATGCCTGGACCCACCCGGGAGAAGGCGCTCAACGCCCTCCGGCAGCTCGTGGACATGCTGATGAATGGCGAGCTGCCGGGCCTGTACCTGGTGGTGACGGGCACGCCCGAGCTCTTCGAGGGACCCAAGGGGCTCAAGGCCCTCGCGCCCCTCTACCAGCGCGTCTTCACCCGCTTCGACGCGGAGCCACGCTTCGACAACCTACGGGCCCCCCAGGTGCGCCTGCCGCCCTTTGACGCGGGGCGCTTGCTGGAGGTGGGCCGGAAGGTGCGAGCCCTCTTCCCCTCGCGCGAGCCCGGGCGCGTGCAGGCAACGGTGGACGAGCGCTTCCTGTCCGCGCTGGTGGAGCGCGTCACCGAGGGCTTCGGAGGCAAGGTGACCGTGGCCCCGCGGCTCTTCCTGCGCGAGCTGGTGGACGTGCTCGACCGGGTGGATCAGTTTCCCGACTACTCGCCCCACCAGCACTACCGGCTGGAGATGGACGAGGCCAGCCTACGCCCCGAGGAGCTTTCGGCGCGGCGGGGCACGCCTGCGGTGGAGGAGACTGAAGAGACGCCCGCGCCACGCCCGGCGCGCCGGCTGGAAGGGTAGGGCATGAGCGCCTTCCATCGTCTCCACCCGCAGCTCCGCCACGCCATCGTGAACGAGCTGGGCTGGCGTAGCCTCCGGCCCGTGCAGGAACTGGCCGCCGATGCCATCCTCGATGGGTGCAACGCGGTGGTGCTGGCGCCCACGGCTGGGGGCAAGACGGAGGCGAGTCTCTTCCCCGTGCTGTCGCGCATCCTGGCGGAGGATCTGCCTCCCGTGGCTGCGCTCTACGTGTGCCCCATCCGAGCCCTGCTCAACAACCAGGAGTCTCGGGTGCAGCGCTACGCGCGCATGGTGGGCCTGGACGCCTTCAAGTGGCACGGGGATGTCGCGGGTACCGCCCGGGCCCGGTTCCTGCGGGAGCCAGCCCACGTACTGATGATCACCCCCGAGTCACTCGAAGTGATGCTCATCAGCCAGAAGACGGATGCGCGGTCGCTCTTCCGGGGGCTGTCGGCCGTCATCATCGACGAGGTGCACGCCTTCGCTGGAGATGACCGGGGCGCGCACCTGCTCAGCGTCCTGGAGCGCCTGGTGAACTTCTGCGGGCGGGACATCCAGCGCATCGGGCTGTCCGCCACGGTGGGAAACCCGGATGCCATCGGTCAGTGGCTCGTTGGTTCGAGCCAGCGCCCCTACCGACGGGTGGATCCGCCCCGGCCGCCGGGCGAGCGGGACCTGCACCTCGACTTTTTCGAGAACACGGCGGACGTGGCCGCGGAGGCGGCGCGGCTCGGGCAGGGGAAGAAGAGTCTCGTGTTCGTCGAGAGCCGCAGCGAGGCCGAGCGGGTCGCCGCGGCCATGGCGGGCCGGGGGGTGGAGGTCTTCGTCCACCACAGCGCGGTGAGCCGCGCCGACCGCCAGCAGGCCGAGGAGCAATTCGAGAGGGGGCGCAACACGGCCATCGTTTGCACTTCGACGATGGAGCTGGGCATCGACGTGGGAGACCTGGACCAAGTGCTCCAGGTGGATGCGCCAGCATCCGTGGCGAGCTTCCTCCAGCGAGTGGGTCGGACGGGGCGGCGCGAGGGGACGCGTTCGAACTGCACCTTCCTGTGCCAATCCCCCGAGACCCTGCTCCAGGCGACCGCTCTGGTGCGGCTTGTCGAGCGCGGGTGGGTGGAGGATGTACGTCCCCCCGAGCGGGCCTCGCACGTGCTCGCCCATCAGGTGCTGGCCCTGACGCTCCAGGAGGGAGGCGTCTCCCGGCACCAGGTGTTGCCCTGGGTTGCCGCGGCGAGTCCGTTCCGAGGGCTCCCAGAGGAGGACGTCCGCGAGCTGGTGGACACCATGCTGGAGCGGCGCATCCTCCACGAAGCAGAGGGACTTCTGTCCCTGGGGCTTGAGGGGGAGCGGGTCTACGGCCGCAAGAACTTCTTCGAGCTGTACGCCGTCTTCTCCTCGCCGCCGCTGCTGCGGGTGCTGCACGGCTCGACGGAGATCGGCACGTTGCAGGCCACGTTCGCGCGGAGCCAGGAGGACGGACACGGGCCGCTGTGCTTCCGGCTGGGCGGGAGGCCGTGGCTGGTGGTGCACGTGGACTGGGAGAAGGGGGTCTGTCAGGTCCAGCCCGCGGACAAGGGGAGGGTGCCGAGTTGGCTGGGTCCGCCCAAGAACCTGTCCTGGGCGCTGTGCCAGGAGATGAAGCGCACGCTGTCCGAGGAGGTGCCCCTCGGGGTGCTGGGCAAGACGGCGCGGGCTGAGCTCGAGGCGCTCCAGCAGACCTATGCGGGTTTGGTGGGGGAGGGGGAAGCGCCCCTGGAGGAAACGAGCGAGGGAGTGCAGTGGCATACCTTCGCGGGCGGAGCCATCAACCGACTGTTGGCCGCGGCCCTGGAGCAAGAGACGGGACGGCGGTGGACGCCGGGGAACCTGTCACTCAAGGTGAAGGACGCGGGCCTCTCCTGGGCGGGTCAGGCCATTGCATCCCTCCCACAGGTGAACTGGAACGAGAGGGCGTTCTCCCAGGCGGGTGAGGAGGTGAGGGGGAACCTGTCGAAGTTCCAGCGCTGCCTGTCACCTCGGCTCGAAGCGAAGCTGCTGGTCGAGCGGCTGTACGACGTGGAGGGGACGCGGGCCTTCATCGCCAACCACCGTGTCCCGCGAGTGAGTGGCGGCAGCGTCTGCGGGACGTGAACAACCTGCCACACTGCGTCCGGACTGCCTCGGAGGGGCCATGCTCGGCAGGGTAATTGTCAGGGATGCCCAATGTTGTCAGGACTGGTTCCGAGGGAGCAGAATGAGCCACCATCCCGGGCAGGGGAATAGTGGCCCGGGCGGGTCCTCTGCGAGCGAACTCAAATGTCGTCATCGGATGAACTGCGCGTCGCACGTGACCGCGTCGCGCGCGTCTACCGCTACCTTCAAGCCCTCAATCAGCATCGGAACCCGGCGCCGCGTCTGCTGCGCGAGCAGCTCTGGCATTTCAGGCTGAACGCCCTGCCTGCGCACCCGTCCGTTCGGTTCTCCCGGCCTGTGGGGCCTCTGAACGACGGAGCGGAGGATTCGGGCCCTAGCGATGGGGAGTTCATTCTCCAGGTCCGGCGTCCCGTACTCACTCCTCCTCCAGCCCCTCCAGCGGTCCTTGATGACTGGCTCCTCAGCAGCTGGAAGGACGCCTTCAAGTCTGTGGAGGTGAGGGCGTCGCGCAACGAGGCCGGCGTAGAGGGAAAGTCTCAGGTGGTCGGCTTTGCGGATGAGCCTGCGCGGTCGCGAGCCCTCTCTGAGTGGCAGCCACTACGGGATGCTTGGGCTCGAAACGAGCGACCAGCGCTGGATGCGATGCGCCTTTTCGAGCAGCTCTACGCGCTACATGGCCGCCTTGAGCGCGAGGGCGAGCGGCTTGAGCTTGTCCTTGGTGACGGCATCCTGAGTTGGCGACGGCCGGATGGGGGCGTGTTCCA
Organism: Archangium violaceum; assembly: GCF_016859125.1. Taxonomy (NCBI): domain Bacteria; kingdom Pseudomonadati; phylum Myxococcota; class Myxococcia; order Myxococcales; family Archangiaceae; genus Archangium; species Archangium violaceum. The sequence goes on from NZ_CP069338.1 coordinate 8,012,300, forward strand.
TCCCATTCTCCTCCAGCGAGTGCAGCTCGAATTCAACCCGTCCATCCCGGAGTTCACCGTCACCGATAGTGGGCGTGAGGTGGATCTCTACAGCGAACTTTTTCGCACCATGGAGGAGATGGTCGGGAAGATGTTGGCGCGCTGCCGCACCGAGCTCGCCGAGGGCGGCTATGGACCTCTCGGAGGGGCTGATACCTCCGGTTTTCTACGACGCTTGGTGGTCCAGCTGTCCGCGCAGGCTCAGTTTCGCGAGGATGGTCCTCCCAAGCCAGACGCGGACCCCCCGGAGGTAGGGCGCGATCCCGTTCTCTTCCTACGCACGCGCAGCCTGGGCTTTGCCCGCATCCTGGAAGGGATCCTTGAGGACACTTCGACGCGCGAGGACGTGCCGGTTGCCCTGCTGCGCATTGTGGGCTCGGAGGTTGGCTCAGTCTCGGCAGGTCCAGACGAGCAGCATACCGAAGCACACGGTGAACCCCTGGACGTGCTGCTGAGCAAGCCCGCCAACCCCGAACAGGTGCAGATCGCACAGCGACTTGAGCGCCACGGTTGTGTCCTTGTCCAGGGGCCACCCGGTACTGGCAAGACGCACACGATTGCCAATCTGGTGGGCCACCTGCTTGCGCAGGGTAAGAGCGTGTTGGTGACGAGTCACACCACCAAGGCGCTCAAGGTGCTGAGGGATAAGGTAGTTCCAGAGCTTCGGCCGCTGTGCGTGAGCGTCTTGGAGAGTGACCTTGAGAGTCGCAAGCAGTTGGAGGGAGCGGTCGCTGGCATCGCGGAGCGCCTGTCCTCGAGTGACGTCGCGCGCCTCGATGCAGAGGCGGCCCTTCTCGCAAGGCGCCGGCAACAACTTCTCGAGGAATTGCGATGTGCTCGTGCCGATCTTCTAGACGCTCAGGCTGACGAGTACAGGGACGTGGTGGTCGCGGGGAAGGCGTGGCCACCCTCGCAGGCCGCACGCCATGTGGCGGCGGAAGAGGACGCACACTGCTGGCTTCCCGGGCCTGTGAAGCTCGGAGCGGCTCTCCCTCTCCTGGATGGAGAGGTGCGCGAACTCTACCTCACCAACACGGCGGTATCCGCCGAACATGAGGGGGAGCTTGCGTGCAGTCTACCCGAGCCGGGGGACTTGCTGGCACCTCAGGAATTCGAAGCTCTGCTCCAGCGCCGACGGGTACTCGGTGCGAAAGAGCTCGGCTTCCGGGCTGAGCTGTGGGCAACCAGACCTCATGCGGACGACCCTGTTGACCTTGATGCACTCGCGGATCGCTGCCGACGTGCGATGGCGCCGCTCGCCGACGCGGAGGCGTGGAAGCTCGCCGTGATCTCTGCTGGAGTGGCCGGGGAGACGGAAGCCGCACCCTGGCATTCCCTCGTCGCACTGGTGGAGCGGGTGCGAACGGAGGCTGTCAACGCACGAGAGTTGCTCTTGGATCACGCCCCGAATGTCGTTGGCGACCTCTCGCTTGAGGAGCAACTCCGGGTGGTGGGCGAAATTCAGCACCACTTGGAGAGCGGGGGAACGCTCAGCGCGTTCTCCCTTCTCACCCGCGGTGCGTGGAAGCGCTTCATCCGAGGCAGCCGAGTGGCCACGGGTGTGCCACGACAGCTGGAACACTTCCGGGCTCTTGGCTCGCTCCTGCGCGTCAAGGAGCTTCGCCAGGCACTTGCCGGCCGCTGGGACCGGCAGATGGGGGTGCTCGGAGCACCGGCGTCCGCACAACTCGGGGAGGCGCCCGAGGATTCCGCGATGCAGTACTGCGGTGAGATTCGCCGTGGCCTTGCGTGGGCGAGCTCCGTGTGGGGGCCTCTTGAGATGGAACTCGAGCAGCGCGGGCTGCGCTGGCGCGTGCTGCTCGACGAGGCTCAGGTCAACCTGGGTCCCCACGGCTCTCTCCTGCGGCTGCGCGATACCGTCGTTGGAGTCGTCACGAGGGTAGTGCAATCGCGTGCCTGGGCAGTCGAGCAGACACGAATCAACACCCGCCTGGATGCGGCAGCGCGCAAAGTCGCCACCTGGGGTGGAGCTGCGGCTCCCTCTACCCTTGTCCGAGCCTTGCACCGAGCGCTGGAGGCTGGCGATGCGCAGGGCTACGCAGAGACGTACGCTCGGTTCGTGGATGTGCATGGCCGGCGGCGAACCCTTGAGCGTCGCCGGGAGCTTCTCGGCCGACTAGAGGCTGTTGCTCCCGGGTGGGCCGCTGCTGTTCGGGAGCGACGTGGCATCAATGGGAACGATGCTCCACCGAGCTCCCCCGTGGACGCATGGTGCTGGCGCCAGTTACATGACGAGCTGGAGCGCCGCGGCCGCGTGCAGCTCCCCACGCTTCAGGAACAGATCGAGTCGAAGTCCAATGAGCTTCGGCGTACCACCGCAGAACTCATCGAGCGGCGCGCCTGGGCTGCGCAGGTGCGCCGCACCACCGTGCGGCAGCAGCAGGCGCTGGTGGGTTGGCTCGACCTGGTGCGCCGCATAGGAAAGGGCACTGGTAAGCGCGCCCCGCTGCTGAAGGCAGAGGCCGCGCGTCAGATGAACAAGTGCCGCGAGGCGGTTCCCGTATGGGTGATGCCGCTCACTCAGGTGGTGGAGAACTTCGACGCGTCCACGCGGTTCGACGTCGTCATCATCGATGAGGCGAGCCAGAGTGATGTGATGGCGCTGGTCGCGTTGTACATGGCCGACTACGCAGTTGTCGTCGGTGATCACGAGCAGGTCAGCCCCTCCGCTGTTGGCCAGAATTTGGATGTAGTCCAGCACCTCATCGACGAGCATCTGGCGGGCATTCCCAATGCCATGCTCTATGACGGCCGGATGTCCGTGTACGACCTTGCCCGTCAGTCCTTCGGCGGCATGGTGTGCCTCACCGAGCACTTCCGTTGCGTGCCAGACATCATCGAGTTCAGTAACCAGCTATCGTACGAGGGCCGTATCAAGCCGCTGCGGGAGGCCGCAGACGCTACCCTCAAGCCAGCGCTCCTGACACACCGGGTGTCGGGTCGGGCCGAGGCGAAGGTCAACCGGCAGGAGGCGCTCGCGGTGGCCTCCCTTATCGTCGCTGCGGTGGAGCGCTCGGAGTACTCGGGCAGGACCTTCGGCGTCATCTCGCTCGTGGGTGAGGAGCAGGCACTCGAGGTGGAACAGTTGCTGCGCGAGCACCTGCACCCCACAGAATACGAACGCCGGCGCATTCTCTGTGGCAACGCGGCGCAATTCCAAGGGGACGAGCGCGATGTGATGTTCCTTTCCATGGTGGATAGCCCTCAGGGAGGGCCTCTCACCCTGCGTGCTACTCAGGATTTCAAACAGCGATTCAATGTCGCTGTCAGCCGTGCTCGCGACCAACTCTGGGTGGTGTACTCCCTGAACGCCGGTGTGGACCTCAAGCCGGATGACCTCCGCCGACGACTCCTTGATCATTGCGCCAATCCGTGGGGCCTGGGCCAGGCTATTCAGCGAGCGGAGGCGAAGACGGAGTCGCCTTTCGAGCAGGAGGTGCTAGCGAGACTCGTGCGCGCGGGGTACCGCGTGACGCCTCAATGGGCGGTGGGACATTACCGCATCGATTTGGTTGTCGAGGGGGGCGGTCGCAGGCTGGCTGTCGAGTGCGACGGGGATCGTTACCACCCACTGGAGAAGCTGCCAGAGGACATGGCGCGGCAGGCCATTCTCGAGCGGCTCGGCTGGCGCTTTGTTCGGCTCCGTGGCAGTTCCTTCTTCCGCAATCCGGAAGCGGCAATGCAGCCTGTCTTCGCCCGACTGCGGGAGCTTGGCATCTCTCCAGAGGGAGGAGAAAGGAATGCGTCCGAGGAGCCAGCGTCAATGGCGCTCCACGCAAGTCTCGTGCAGAGAGCCGAGGCACTTCAGCGTGAGTGGGAGCAGGAGGCCAGCTTGCGCTCTGCGGAGCAGAGAAAGTCAGACGATGAGAGCGCCTTGCCTCGTGTCGGCAGGAGTCCCGCTGGTTCAGGTGGCCCCGGCGCATCTGCTCGCGCGGCGCGAGGGGCTGCTGGACGCGTGGTGGGACAGAAGGCCACCTCTCCGGCGGATGCACCGGCCGCGACCGTTGCTGAAGGCTTCAAACCGGCTCTCAGTGTCCATGCGGCCCCGGTTGCGGAGACAGATTCGCGCCCGATGACAAGCCCAGTGCTCGCCGTCCCCCGTCCGGCCCCTGCAGAGCAGGTAAAGCATCCGGTCCGAGCCCGGTCTCCCAAGGATCCGCTGCCCGATACGGTGGCTGCGCTCCTCTCTGAGAACAGCTTCACTTGCCCGGCCTGCGGCGGTGGGCGGCGCCTGTGGGTGGGCGACAAGGGGCCGTTCCTCAAGTGTAACGTCCGTAGCTGCCTCAAGAGCGAGGGCGTGTCGGTGGAAATTCTTACGGAAGCGCTCAAGCAGCTTGCTGCCAAGTGCTCGTGCCTTGCACCCATGAAGGTGGAGAGAGGGCCGACAGGGCTTCCGGTTCTTGGTTGCTCGGAGGCTTCGACATGCCGGAAGAGCTTTCCATGGAAGGAGTTCCGGGACCGGCTGCGCGGCCGGCTGCTCTAATCAACTGACAAGGTCGCCTCTTGCGAGAGACTGCACGGGCAGATGTAGATGCGGTTACGTGAGCTGAACTGTGACCTCGGGCGAGCACTGCTTTCGAAGGGAGGTGTGAGCGAAATGACGGAAATACTGGGGACGGAGCCTCCGCGTGTATACATCTGCTGTGATTGGGGTAAGGAGTTCGACAAGCGCGCAGTGTTCCTGACGGACACGCGCACGCGGCGTATTCGTTTCGCTGGGCGTAGCCCCTTCCTCTCCGCTGCAGGAACTCCCTGGTCTGTGCGAGAGGCACTGGCCTGTGCACGCGAATTCGCTCCGAAGAGTTCCGTGGTCCTTGCCTTCGATGTTCCGCTTGGTGTTCCACTCTCCTATTTTCACGCAGCGAAACGGTATGCACCCTGGACCAGTATCAAGACCTTCGTAGATTGGTTGCCACTTGCATGTCGTCATCGGGGTTTCCTTGAGAGCAGCAATACCGCCTCTACATGGCGGGTGGACCGCCCTTTCTTCGCCGTGCCTGCAGGTAAGGGGTCTCTCAAGGCATTCGAGGCAGAGGCGACCCGCTATGGAGTCTTGCTGCTACGGAGCATTGAGCGCCAAGCATGTGCCAAGCCTGTCTTCGTCACCTCCGGTATCCCCGGTTCAGTGGGGTCAGCGGCCATCGAATTCTGGCGCGAGTTGGTGGATGTGCTCGCTGGGTCGCGTGACTTCGCATTGTGGCCCTTCGAGGGAAAGCTCGACACACTGCTGAATGCCCACCGCATAGTGCTCGCGGAGATGTACCCGCGTGCTGCCTATTCCGTTGCGCTTTCGTCATCCCCTCCTGAGGAGCGCGCGCGGTTGAAAATTGCGAAGAATGATGAGGGCTGCCGGCGCGCCGCGTTGCGTGAGTTGCTTGATAGCAAATGGGTGCGCGATGAGCAGGTTGTGCTCACGCCGGAGGACGTTGAGAGCGCTGCGGTAAGCGAGGATTCCTTCGACGCGCTTATCACAGCGGCCGCCCTGCTGAGGTGTGCTCTTGACGGCACCCCACTGTCTCAACCCGCGTTGGAAGATCCGGAAGCGGAAGGCGGCATCCTATGCACCGGCGGCATTAACCTCGCATTACCTGAGAGGAACTTTGCAGGACCCTGTGTCGAGAGTCCCTCGTCACGTATGTGTTACCGCGCAGGCTTGTTGATGGGGATGTGAGCACGCTTGCTGATGGACTCTCCTTGGTGGCTCTATCGCCACACTGGGAGATGGGGAGGGGTTCGGGGAGGGGCGGCCCAGGGGTTGCGAAGGGAAGGCGGCCGACCCTCATGAGGGAGGGCACGGGATAGGGCGAGGGGAATCGGGCGTCGCTCGCACAGCCCATCCAGGCCATCCGGAGTGCTGAATGTCCCGAGCGCGGGAGGCAGCGACTGCGTGCACCGCGCGAGGTCGATTCCGGAGCAGTCGAGCACCAGCACGGAGTCAGGTGGGTTCATTGCCCGGTTGCCGCAAGTCCGCTCCACGCGACGGGAGGAGCAGCCTTCCGGCAACCTGGATGGAGGCCGAAGGAGCGGAGGGCGGCAGCGGAGGCATCGGCGCTCGGCCCCGCGGCAACAAGTGCTGGAGCTGGCCGGAGTACGCAGCCAGGCCTGTCGCGGGGCAGACCTGTCCCCTCCAGCCTCGCTGTCCGACGCGGGCCCAGGGGTGTGGGCGTGCGTCGACAGGCCGGATTCGAGCGCCGTATGCGCAGTGGCTACCCCCAACCCGGTGGGCGGTTCGGAGCCGCTGCTGGCGCCTGGGTTCCCATCAGCTCACATGGCAAGCCCCGGCGAACGCCTGGTGGGGCAACCCGGCTGCGCGTGCCCAGGGCGGTGCCCGGCCGCATAAGGCCTGGGCGGCACGTGCCGCCACCTGCCTGGGTGCACCCTTGGCCCGCGAATCCAGCGAGGCCCACAGCTTCCCATCCGCCACCTGCCGGGCCCAGCGCGCCAGCGTCCGCCATCCTCGGGGCTTTCCCTCCGCTGGCAGCTGTCCACCCACCACGGCGCGTACCTGGGCCGCGCTCCAGCCGCACAGGCCCCAGAGCGCCAGCGCCAGCGCCATGGCCGCTCCCGAGAAGTGCTTGCGGGCCAGCACGGACGCAGGCACCACCGTCAGCACGGCCGTACACGCCTTGCAGCGGTAGCGACGACAGGCCACCTCCCGCTTCACCGCCACCTTTCCGGGAGCCTCGGGCCCTCGCTGCTGCCGCTGTACCACGCCATGCCCGTGTATCCACACCTCGCCCCCTTCGAAAGCCGGCTGGCCGCACCGCGGACACGTGCGCGGGCGGGCCTCGTCGGTGGTGGACGGCGACACACCGCTCTGCCCTCTCATGCGGAGGACTCCCCCGGTTTCTGTCTTCTGCTCCATGTTCGTCTTGTCGCGGAGCCCGGGTGTGGGCGGCGGGTCTGTCCACCGCCAACCCACCCCTGCTCGTTGCCATGCTGCTCCGCCCTCCTCTCGCGCCCGCTCTATCCCTGCTCCTGGGCGTTGACACGGACCAGCAGGGGCGGACAGGCACGGGCAACCTTGGGGCTCTTCCCTCGCCATGCTTGCTGATGGAATCCTGGCCCCGCCCGGGGGCCTCTCCATCATTCTGCGTGCTCATCCGGGCCCACTTCTCCCTCATCCAGCGTGCTCGGTAACAGTATGTACCCGAAGTCCCGCGCACGCTCGCCACAGGCGATTCCGGCGACGGCAAATCTTCAGGTAGCTCAATTCCCCTGCCCGATTCCTGGATGCACCAAGGTATTTTACGGTACTCGCGGTGGATGGGACCGCCACGTTGAAGTGTCTGCCATCCATCCAGGCTGGTATCCGGACGTCACCGCGGCGGAGGATCGCAAGGCCCTCTTCCGCCGCGAGTACCCAAAATTTTGCACATGAGCCCGTGCTACGCTCACGACTGGGTCGAGCGCTTCTCCCATAACGCCAGGACGCGCGCATAGCTCTTCACGTCATCCGGGAGCCCCTCATCCTGGACGTCGAGTACGGTGCACCAGTCGGTTCCTCCGTTCTTGGGGCCCCGCAGACCGCGTCCGACCATCTGCTCATAACGAATAGCGCTCGTAGTCGGACGCGTCACGCAGACCACGTCCGCCTTTGGTGCGTCAAACCCCGTCGTCAGCACGCCGACATTGCAGAGGAATCGCAGGCTTCCGTCCCGGAATCGCTCGATAACCGAGGCTCGCTCCGTGCGCGGCGTCTGCCCCGTCACCACGGCTGCGCTCTCGTCACCGAAAGCCCGGTTGAGGGCTACCGTGAGTAGGTTCGCGTGCGCTACGGAGCAGGCGAACACCAACACTTGGCTCCGCGTTGGTAGCCGGCTCAGTGCCTTGATGATACGCGCGTTGCGCTCGGGTTCAAAACCGAGCTGCTCCAGGTAGTCGAGCGGCAGTTCCTTGAATCGTTCGTACTGCTGGCGCTGGTCCTCCGACATTGGGCGGGTTCCCTCGATTCGCAAGGGTACCGGTTTGACCTTGGCCAGGATCCCCATCTTTTGCAGCGCGGTTATCGGGTTGCTGCCCAGGGAATCCGGGCGGACGAGCCGGGCCTGGAAGTACTTTCGGAGAGTCGCGGTTTCTTCGCCCCGGGTGCGCCAGGGGGTCGCGGAAAGTCCAATGACCGGTGGCGCGCCCTGCAGGGTGCGCCACTCATGTTTAGCCCTCAGCCCGAGCGCGAGCAGCACCTCGCGGTGCTCATGAGTGATGAGCGAGTGCGCCTCGTCCACAACGACGCATGCTATCCGACGTGTGGGGATGCGCTCGAAGAACTCCGGCTTGTCCCGTGCCCAGGTAGCGAGTTGGTCGATACCGGCGATAAGGACAGTTGGCTCCTCGCTGAGTTCGATCTCATCGGGATCCCTTCCTCCCCAGAGTCGCACGATTCGGAGAGGGGCGTTGCGCCGGATGGTTTCGCCAGCGCGGTGCGGGGGAACCTGCCAGACTTGGCGGAAGCACTCCCACGCTTGTTGTTGGAGTTCGTCACTTTGCGAGATCCAGAGCACGATGTTCCGATTCCTGCGCGCGTTTGTTTCGAGCGCGAAGTGGTCGCAGATCGCCTCGACGGTGACGCGTGTCTTTCCCGCACCGGTGGGGAGCGACATCATTGCCGCCTTTCCCTGGCCATCAAGGATGAGTTTTCGCAGGGACTTGTAGACTTCCACCTGGAACGGGTGCAGGGGCGTCAACGGCTCGACCGGGAGGATTTCCTCGTCCTTGGAAAAGGGGGCCTTTCTTGCCTGTGCTAGGACCTCCGGAAGCCCCGTGACGTCGCAGAAGGTTCGCGCCCACTTTGTGCCCTGGCGCCAGTACCCGGCCAGCACGCGCGAGCCGGTAGCGCCCTGGCTCATGTTGCCGTGGAATGCCGTGGCGCCCTTTCCAGCCATGTCCGGGTAGGCGTCCGCGAGCCTCTGCCATTGCGTCTCTGGCAATGTCTCCAGGATCTTCCACCGCAGCCATTCCCCAGTGGTGTCGTCGCCCAGCAGCCTGTGCCCCAGCAGGTCGATGACCTCCGCGATGGGTCGGGGTGGCAATCCGGGCGATAGGTGACCCGCTTGGCGGAGCGCCGCCCGGACCGCGTCTAGTTGGTTCCGGAGTGCGTTCCCGTTCGCGCTGGCCAGGAACTTCTCCCAGTCCTCGCGCGGGATGCGCGAGAGCACCCGCTCCACTCTGTCTCGCTCCTCAGCTTCCATTCTACAGCCCTCCAGGCTCCAAATGCGGTGAGGTTTGCTTCGCGGCCGCTGGCCTTCGATGTGTGGTGCTATTCAAGGAGCGTCTTGATGGCCAAGGCCGTCTTCTCCAGCGCCGCAGAATCGAGCCCGCCGCGTGCGTCCTCCTGAGACGTGAACAACGTCTTCCCGACCATGAACCCATTGCGCTGGTACCAGCCTCGTTTCCACTCCCAACCGCGGCGGTAGTCGGTGCGATCCATCATCCCCAGGTGCTCCCAGAGTACGAGGTCTCCGTCCGGCGTGACAAACGAGAAGTCCGGTCGCAGCCGGCCCGGCTCAGCCGTGCCCTCGCAGACGCGCTCGTATTCGTAGGGAATGTCGAGTTGGAACAGAAGATTGGCGATCACCAGTTCCGACTTGCTCCGCACAAGGTGACCTTTCTGGGTCCGGTGGATCAGGTTCTCCGCGTAAGGAACCTCGGTTTCGCCCGCGCGTACCACCCCTGTGAAGAGGTTGGTGTTCCGGCGGGCGGTTTCTGAGCGCTCCGGCCGCGTCAGATCGAACAAGATGGACGCGTCGCCTCCCTCCACCAGCAGTACCAACTGCTCACGAGAGCGAGTCAGCGCTGTATAGAGCAACTCGCGTGAGAGCAGCCGGCAGCTCTTGGGGAGAACGACGAACACCTTCCGGAACTCGCTGCCCTGCGCCTTGTGAACGGTGAGTGCGTAGGCCAGTTCGAGCGGACCAGTCCCTCCAGGGAAGTCTCGGCTGCTGTAGCCGAACCGCAGCCCCGGGCGTCCGGCAAACACGGCGTTGAGATAGCCCCCCTTGCCGGTTGCCATCAAACCCACCTCGCCGTTGGCCAAGTAGAACTCCTCTGAATTTTCCCCGTCGTAGCCGTTTCGTCGCTGGTTGACCGTCTGAATGACCTTGTCCTTTACGACGATGCTCTCATCGCCCAGGCTGGTGACCCACGGGTTTGTCGCTGCTTCGAGTTCTCGCGCCCGGAAGTGCCGCTGCACCCAGCGGTTGAGGTCGTGCACGCCATGCGGATGCATTCTGACGGGGGAGAGGATCTGCCAGCGCTCAGAGCCTTCTGGTGCATCGAAGGGGACCCAGCCTCGCTCGTCCAAACCCAATGACGTGTCGAAGCCCGCCACGTCGTTGCTGTTGCTCAATCCGAGGTGGCGGCGGAACGCCTCAAGAATCTTGGCGTGAAGATCCTCGGCATTTTTCCAGAACACGATCTCCAAATCATTGAACTGGGAGCCGAGTTCCAGGTCGCTGAGCACTCGGTCCGCATCGATGGCTTGGCGTTCGCGAGTGAACCACGAGGCGAGTCGCAGCGTGTCCGACGCGGTGTTTCCCGCCATGGCAGTCCGGACCTCTAGAGTAAGGCGAGCCAGGGCACCTGACAGTACCAGTTCTTCCTCGCCTGCTGCGGGGGCTGTCTCGAGGAATGACACGAGATCGGCGAAGGGGCGACCTACGCCGATGGGCGGCAGCTGGTTGGGGTCTCCTACCAGGATGATTCGTTGCACATGCGCCAAGTCGAGCGCATCGAGGACGGCCAAGAGGTCATCCATCGTGAGCATGGAGGATTCGTCGATGACGACCGTCTTCTCCTTGCGGTACTTCTCCTCGCCAGTGAACAGGGGCCGCTGGCGCTTGCCGTCGTAACGCTTCAGGCGGTAGAGAAACTGGGCCACCGTCATGGCCTCTGCATTGGTAGCCTTCCCCAGGCGGACGCGTGCCTTCCCAGTGGGGGCGAGCAGGAGGATTCCGTCCTTCGCGATGGCTTGGCACAACATGAGCGCACCGAGCACCGATGTCTTGCCGGTACCGGCACGTCCCACCAGAGCAGTGAGCCGACGCGAGGTAACCCGCTCCAGGGCGATGGCCTGTTCGGTGAGAGCCTCGGCATGTCGCTCATTTTTAGGGTCGAATTTGCCGCCGGCCTCAGTAATCGCCTGGACAAGGAGCTTCTTCCAGTCTGCCTTGATGGGCGCGACTGGCTTCTGGGCACGTTTGGAGAGAATGGACCGCAGCTTCGCCTCGCGCTCTTCCAGCGGGGTGAGTTGGATGGCAGGAGTCTTGCTCCCGCCAACGCGCTCTGTGGTGACGTCCACCTGCTCAATCACCCCTTCCAGCACCGCCTGGTTTGTGGAGGGCCAATCGCTGCCGATCTCGCACGGATGAGCGAGGTCGAGCTTGGCGGCCCTCTGGATCGCTTCTGTGACGCTCAGCAATGCATCGCCATCGTCAGCGGCCCTGCGCAGTGTGGCTACCAGGGCAGCCCGGAGGCGTCGGGGATCGTTTGGCGAGCTGACAGTAGAGGGGGCCGGGACGGGGTGCCTCGCTGCGATGGTGCTGTCCGGCAGTAGACCGCGGTCGATCATACCCACCGAGATAGGCGAGTCGTTCCGATCGCCAAGATCAACCTCACTCATGCGGTAGGGGTTCTCCAGGATCTCAAGGTCCGTGACCTGGGAGGTGGTGCCCTTCCTGCGCTCATCTGGGTCAAACCACCGCTTCGCTTGAATCGGAGTGAGGGCGAATCTGGAGAGCAGCATCAGCAGGGCCCTGCGCTCGTCAGGCAGGTTCGCCCACGATTTGCGCACCGCCTCAAGGTCGGCGGCGTACGCGGCCTGGGGTGGCTTCTTCTTGCCCCGGAGGATGGAATCTACCAGTGGCCAGGGGTTCTCGTCGGATTTGAGCTGTCCGGAGGACAGGAGTTCTAGCGACAGCGCGGTCCCGAGCCGCATTCCGAGCGCCTCGAGCACGGGCCCAAGGCCAGGGAATGCACCGCGGTCCTTCCAGGCCAGTGCGATCTGCGCGTTCAGCCACTCCTCGCGGCGCTCCCAGGGGCCCTTGGCGATACCGTGGGCACGGATTTGGCGCACCGACTCAAGGCACCGGACGAGCGTGGAGAGTGCGATGTCCGGTGGAGCCAATTCGGCGGCGTAGGAAAAGACCCGAATGTGCGCGGGATCGGCGGGAACCGCGATCTCCCGGAGCAACTCCAGGCGGCGCTCGTCCTCGGCCGCGTTCCCCGTGGGCTCCAGGTACTCATGATAGGGCAGGAGGAATCCGTCCTCCCCATCAGGGCGGATTGAGTGCCGGATCTGCCGATCCCACATGAGGTATGTGGGCTTGCCTTTCTCGACGTCGTACGCCTTGGCCGGAGCGATCGAGGTAATGCGGCCCACTCCAACCACCAGACGCGAGATGTTATCCCCGAGTGGATGGCCCCCCTTGGAGTAGAAGAAGCTCAGGGAGCGCTCCGGGACCAAGCGGCCGAAGAACAAATCGAGGAGCGCCTGCTGCCGGGCACGACCGAACACCCATGCGCTCGCGAACGGAGAGTCCTCATCCGGCGGGAGGGGGCGTGCAAGCTTCTGATCGATTGCGTCCTGTCCATCGCGGAGCATCCAGGCGAAGGGCACCGCGAAGGTGGCAAACGGCGGGACCTTCACCGGCGTAGGTTTGAGGTGGCCGTGTGTCTCTGCCGCTTTTTTGATTCCCACGTACGGATGCTCGAAACGCCGCGTCCACTCAAATGGGCTCATGAATGCGCCGGATTCCGCGCGGCAGGGGGGCAGCTCATCCTGAGTGAGCCCATTCCACTCGCGTCCGGCGAGCGCTTGCTCTTTTTTGTCGTCACGCTCCTCGCGGACCCGGTCCAGCACGGTGCAGAAGGAGTTGCAAGACGGCTCTTGGCAGACGCGACCGTTCCAACGAGAGTCGTGCCATGCGACACGGACGGTGAGATGGAACATTTCGGTTTCCCCTCCTGCGCGGTCGATTCACTGCGCGCCCGATTGTACGTCGGGAAGTGCGCGTTGCGGGGCACTCTGCCGAAGAATTCGGTGATGACGTGCTGGCCGTCGTAGCCATCCTCACCGTCCGTTGCACCACAGCCACACGCTGTTCTGGGCCCGCCCGATTTGGCGGACACTTGAGAAAAGGCGAGGATGTCCACGGTAGAGCCGAAGAAATGCGGGCTGCGACCTTGAGGGAGCCCGTGACTGCCTGTCGAAGGGGAGGGGTCATGAGCGGTAAAGCGTGGACGCGAATGTTCCTGGCCGACGATCTTGAGAGCGCGGTGATCTGCTCGGCGGGGTTCAAGCAACGCTTTGGCACACTGGCGGCGCACCCCTACGATCGGGACAAGCCTGACCGGACTGTCTGGTGGCTATTCCAGCGCACGAGCGTGAAATGGGGCAACTGGCCCGCGTACTCGCTAGGCAAGTTCTTCTTCGATCGTCCCGCTGGGCGCGGAGTCATGCGTGCAGGCATCCACATCGAAAAGGGCATCGCTCCGGAGAACGCGATGGGATACGGCGGAGGGAAGGGCAGGTACTTTGGGATGACACCGGACTGGGCCTGGTTCGGCTTTGTCGAGGATCTTCGTTCTGGACGGATGGCGACTGCGCTCGATGAGGTGGCGAGCCGGTCTGGCGAGCCTGCCGAGCTCACGATCGAGCCGAGCTTTCCGCTCGACGAGCCGAAGGTGCACGAGACGTTCGGGCATCATCGCTTCGTCGTGAGCAAGGGTGGAGGTCTCAAGCTCGTTGAGGAGCGCCCGCGTCCCGACAAACTCCCGGGTATCGGTAAGGTGACGTCGCTCCGCGAACTCGGAGAGCGGCTTGCACGAGCCACGACCGAGGAGCCTTGGACGTGGATCAACGTCTTCGTCTCTTGCGCGATACCGTACTGCTCCGAGCCACCCGTCGGAGCCGGCCCCGCGTGGAGTGGCACCGACTTCTGGGTGCGCGTGCTCGAACCACTAGCTGATTGGGTCAGATAGCGACTCACATCGTCCGGCGAATAGGCTTGCCTCGGGTTGTATGCGGGTGTGCACCAGCTGCGGCATCCCGTCATCGCCGATGCTGAAACAGGGCCTCCGGCATGTGCCCCCAATGTGCCCCTCCAGCGCGGATTCAGAGGGAATAAGGGGGTACGGCACGGCACGAGACGGGATAACGATCCCGAGGAAAATCAAGGCGGTAGCGGGTAAGGGCGCGTCCTGCTTGAGGTTTCCTCCCGCCCTGCCCAGGGTTCGATCCCCGGCTCGTGCATTCCACTCCTCTGGGGAGCAGTCAGGTGGGTAGCCAACACTGGAGCCTCTCTCTACGGGAGGATGGGCGGTCCGGGCGCTGTTCGAAGAAAGCGTGCTTGCGTCATCGGGCGAAGTCGGTTACTTACCCACCCGCTGTCGCTGCCTGCGCGATTAGCTCAGCTGGATAGAGCGTTGGCCTCCGGAGCCAAAGGCCGCAGGTTCGAATCCTGCATCGCGCGTAGGGTTAAGGGCCTGGAATCCTTGGGGAAATCCCCCGATGGTTCCAGGCCCTTCGCCTTTTCCGGCCGGGCCTTGCAGCAAGGATGCAGCAAACGGTTCGGAGGCGGGAGCTTGCAGCACGGATGCAGCAGAAGTCCCCTCCGCGCTGGCCGCAGCCAGCCTGCCTGAGTCTTCCCGAGCAGAGCCAAGCCTCAGACCGAAGGAGAGGGTGTCCACTTCCGTTCGGAGGTAGTCCGGAGTGAGGTGGCCGTAGACCTCCACCGTGATGCGCGGGTCCCGGTGTCGGAGGAGCTTCTGCACGCTGGCCAGCGGGACGCCTGCCTGGAGGAGCAGGGTGGCGGTCGTATGCCGCAGGTCGTGGAACCGGATGGGTCGCACCTGGGGCTTGGGCCAGAGACTCATGCCGCAAGTGGGGCACTTCCTGTCCCCGTCATCCGCGGCCACTTCGGCATGGCCGCAGCCTTTCCGGCGGCAGACATGGCGCCAGCCGGTCACGATTCCCGCCCGCCCCAGGGCCCGTCGGAGCACACTCTCCAAGGCCACGTCCCGCCGCATCATGGTGCCGTCCTCGGACGGGAAGACCAGCTCGGACGGGGAGCGTCGGATGGCTTCCTCCAAGAAGGGGAGCAGCTCGGCCGAGATGGGGAGCACGTCCGCGTGCCCACCCTTCGTGGTGTCGCGCTCCCATGAGCGCTGGACGGTGAGCAGGCGGGCACGTAGGTCCACGTCCGTCTTTCGCATGGCCAGCAACTCTCCCTTGCGCAGGCCCGTGTAGAGCGCCGTGGCGAACAGGGGGCACCATCGGTCCGCGAGGGCCGTGAAGAGCCGCAGCACTTCCTCCAGCCGGAGGTAATCGCCGGGGCGCCGTGGCACCTTGCGCTTCGCGACGGTCGCCACCGGGTTGGCCCCAGTGTAGCGGCCGACCTTGCGCGCCTCGTTGAATGCCCGGCTGATGTAGCCGCGCAGGTGGTTCACCGTCTGCGGGGACAGCTCGCGGCTCTTTTCCTGAAGGAACAGCTCAATACGGCTCGCTGAAAGAGCGGTCAGCGGGACGGCGGCGAGACTGGATCCGAGCAGGTGCCGCTCGATGTGGCTGACGTTGCTGCGGTGCGACGGGGACTCCGCCGAGTAGGTATCGAGCCACCAGCGCAGCAACTCGCCAAGCGAACCGCCTCCATCCTCAGGCGGACGCTCCTCGAGGCCGAGCCGCTGGCGCTCGGCCTTCCGCTCCAGATCGTCCGCAATCCGCCGCGCTTCCGTCTTGGTGCGCGCCTGCGTCACCTTGTCGCGCCAGCGCCCGGTGTGGTCCTTGTAGCGCATGTACCACTTGCCGGCTTTTTCATAGACACTTGCCATAGGTGTTCCTCACTCCAAAACAACGGGCGGAACGCCAGCAATGCCTTGCGGGCATCACCGGGCGTCCCGCCAACAGCAACACTCGTAACGAGTCAGGAGATCCCTGTCCAGTTGCGAATGGCGCTTGGATCGAACCGTAGAAGGCCACCAATTTTGAGGCTCGGGAGCTCGCCCGAGGCAGAGCGTTGGTAGACCCACGACGTGCTCACCTGCAGATAGGTTGAAACGTCCTTCACCCCACCATATTCGCGACGACTGGCTCAAGACATGCATGAAGGCTGAGGTCGAGCGCGTTGGGTTGAGTTATCGGGCACAAGGCAGAGGAAGCCCGCCCCGGGGCAGCGGGTAGCAAGCAGGAGGAGATGGAGAGGGGAGTGGGGAGAGTGCGACACGTGAGCTGCAATTGACTCCAGGCAGCTACGTGATGTGCGCTGTGCTCAGCGAGCCCAGCTTCGTCCACAGCTTCTGCCAGAGGCTGGCCGACTCCCGGCCAATGACCAGCACCACTCTTCTGGCGTGTAACAGCACCCGCGCGGCTACTTTGAGCACCCGCTCGCGCACACGGAGCAGCCCCAGCCCTCGCCCGTGGCCTGCTCCATCAGCACGCGCGCGGCGTGCACCAGGTTGTAGGCCAGGGCATTGAGCAACAGGCGTACCTCGTTGTTGGCGAAGGCGTCGATGGACACCGCGCGCTGGACGGGCGGCTGCCCCCGGTACTTGGACTTGGGCCGTCTGGCCGAGGAGAGCGCCGGGGCCAGCACGTCCATGAGCTCTCCGAAGTGGCCCTCCGCCGTGCCGCGTTGGCGGTAGTGCTCCAGCAGCGCCTCGGCCGGCATCTGCTCCTTGCTCCAGCTCGTCACCAGCCAGAAGGCGTGCGGGAAGAGCTCGTCCTTCCTCTCCAGCACTACCAACACCACGCGCCGCGCACGGCTCCAGCCCTGCGCCTGGTACTCCCATTCGTACAGGTGGGTGCCCGGCTCCCCTGCGGCACTCCCGAATTCATGAAGCGCGGCAGCGCCGCCTCCCGCTGCAACACGCTGGTGTTGCGCACGCGCGCCACGTAGGGCGTGCCTCGCTCCTCCAGCTTCGCCAGCAGCTTCTCCTCGGGAAAGCCCGCGTCGAAGCGCACCGCCGCCACCTCACACACCTCCTTCTCCACTCGCCCCAGCAACTCGTCGATGAATTCCAGCGCTCCATTGGCGCTGTGCACGTTTCCCTCGCGCAACCTCACGTCCAGCAGGTCTCCCGTCTCGGCCAGACTGGCGACAATCGGGTGGTACATGCGTACTCCGTAGTGCCCGTTGTACGCGCTGCCCTCCTGGTGCCCATGCACCTCCACCGGCAACCCGTCCACGTCCACCGTCACCTGCTTGAGCTTCTGGCCCTTGGGCTGCTGCGCCTCAGCCTCCGCCCCGTCTGCCACACCAGCGCCTCGTGCAGCACCTTCCGGTTTTCCTCTCGCGCCAACATGGCCGTCAGCCGCGACAAGGTGGGCTGTGAGGCCAACCCCTCCGCTCCCCCCTCTTTCCCCCTCAGCGGCACGCTGCTCTTGCTGTCCGACACCGCCAACCTCAACGCCGCGTCCCTCCTGAGCGCGTCCGCGTCGTCGTGGTCTCTCCACCCTTGCCCCAACAGCAGAAGGTCCGTGCGCACCAACTCCCTCAGCGAGTGGGTTATCCGCTTCTCGTCTCGCGTGTCCGTCAACATCTCCCCCAGCCAGCGCGTCAGCCCCAACCGCTCGTCCACCTCCCTCAGCAGCACCGCACCTGCCTCCGACGTCAACCGCTCCGCCCTCGCCTCCAGCTTCACGGAGCCGTTGAACTCCAGCCCGAAGTCGTTGAGGATTTCACCCATGACGCGCCTCCTGCCTTGTGGTGGTGGATGTCTGAACAACACCCCTCTACCACTCGGGAGGTCAGGCGCGTCACCCTCCTTTTCCGGTCATCCTCCTGCACCTCTCGTGAATAAGGCGGGTTCACTGTCCAGAGGCGGTCCAGGTCCACCTGTGACGGCTTTCCCACGGGAGGGCGTCTCCCTCCCGCAGGCGGTGTTGCGCAATTGTTCGAGTCAGACATCTTGAATTCTCCACGGGACTACCCCTCTCTCTTTCGCTCTCCCGGTAGTGGTTGTGTGTTCTTCTGTGTGCGGTCTGCCCTTGTTGGGAGACCGGGCCTTAGCGTGCTGACTGCCGACTGCCCAGACGCGATTGAGCTGCTTCCCGCGACTCTTGGGACGCATAGTGCTCTGCGTGCAACCCACAGCTCGATTCGGTCTCTCTAGCAGTTCGGCTTGCTGATAACGGCGGCTCCTCCGCGCTGTCTCCCAGCGTAGATGATGGATCCCGATGCACCTGGTTCCTCGGTAGCAATCGACACTTCCACAGCAGCCGGGCGACAGGCGAGAGCACGGGCAACAAGCGTCGCCTCGGTTCGTGCGGGGGACAACGCCCCCTCGCTATAGGTTCTCGGTGCGTCGGAGCACCACGGCGGATTGTCCTTCGCGACGAGCGAAGTCCCGAGTTCTGCCCGCACCTCCGCGATCTGTAGCGCGAGCGCAAGGGCTCATCGCCTTGGGCCACTTCGATACCCAGGTGGGAGCAGACTCTACCCGGCGAATGGCGTCGCGCCGCAGTGCGCCTCAGGACCCTCTCCGTGGAGCAGGGCATGACCGAGGAGCAGGCAGACAAGAACGGGCAGGGCATCGTGCCGCGCTGCCATCTTGCAGGCGTGAGCATGTTACGACATGCTGAAGAACGCAGGCGCCATGTGGTCGCCGACCCTCCCCGGAGCGGCTGGCATTGAGAGGATAGGCCCTGGACTTGCCCGTCCATGGGTTGAACCTGCGTGCATGTGGGCCACTGCATGCGAAGCGCTTTAGTCCTTTCTTTACCTCCGCTCAACGGACGAGCAGGGGAATGCCTGCCTGTCTTTGGGGTAGACGGGTAGCCTCCTTTCGCGCGCCGTGGTTGGCCAATTCACCCCGCGACGGTGTGAAAGCTCGCGGCTCCGCTTCTGACGGAAGGCGGGCGCGAGCCGCTGGTTTCGGGCTTTGTAAGGTACGACTCCGGCAGATGCTCTACTGGGTCACTGCGCACTGCGGAGGAGGCGCACGGAACGACTGCTGCACGCGGTTGACGAGGATGTCTTGTCCTGTGGCAGCCGCCGGGCCTCCCGCTCATGCATCACGGGGCTTGCACGTCCAGGCTCTCGCGGCGTTTGACCCAGCATCGGTTCAGCCGTATAAGACTTGCATTCTAACTCGCCCAGATCTATCGAAAGGCCCGTAATGGCTAATAGAATCTGTGTCGCCAACAACAAGGGCGGCGTTGCCAAATCAACCACCTCCATCAACCTGGCCGTGGGCCTCGCGCAGCGGGGCCGGAAGGTCCTGCTGCTGGACATGGACCCCTCGGCTGGCGCGTCGGTTTTCTTAGGGCTTGCTGTGGCCGTGCGCGAGGAGAGGGAGCAAATCTACAGCATTACGGATCTGCTCCTGGGGAAGCCCTTCGCGCCCCAGCGTAACCATCTCCTCGCCGACCTGGACCTCCTACCTGCCACCAAACGGCTCGCCTACCTCGCTGGTGACTTGTCCAAGAAGGACCTGGGCGCGGCAGAGGGCGGGGGGCGACTGCTTGCGGAGTCCTTGGTGCGCGTCGAGACGGAGTACAACTACGTCATCATCGACACACAGCCCACCCTGAACCGGCTCCTCATCATGGCGCTACTGGCTGCCCCCAACATCATCGCGCCCGTCCAGGCCGACATTGGGAATGTGCCGATGACCATGGATTTTCACGACAGCATCCGGGGTCTTCAGCGCCTCACGCAAAGGATCAGAGCGTCGCGGACATTGCCAAGACGATGGGGAAGGGGGAGGACCACATCAAGCGGTGCATCGCCATCGCGGAGGCGCCTGACGTCATCAAGTGGGCCTTCACGCAGGGCATCCGCGTGCCGAAGCTGGATGGCGACAACAAGCCCGTTGTCCGCAAGGAGTGGGAAGGGGAGGGGGAGGCACGGAGGGAGGTGGAGAAGCCCGTCATGGTCAAGCGTGTCATCGAGGAAATGACGATTGCCCTGGCGCTGCTCCGGCTCCACCGTTTCCTCGCGAAGAAGAAGCGGCCGAAGAAGGCCGAGGCCGAGACGCAGGCGGCTATCGTCAAGGTGCTCTCCGAAGGCATGAGCCTGCGGGCCGCCGAGCAGTACGTGGCACGCTTCAAGGGAGGGAGCCCGGCAAGGAGAAGGAGGCCGGGACAGAGGGAGGGGAAGGGGAGTCCACCGCGCAGGGGAGGGCGCGGCAGGACAAGCGACTGCCGGCGGGCGTCGCGTTCCACGACACGGGCACTCAGTTGGTCGTGGACAAGGCCCGGCTCGCTGAGCTCGCCGGGCCTGAGAAGGAGGCGGCCAAGGCGCAGCTCCTCGCAGTGCTGGCGGCGTTGTTTGCCTCGGCCGCCGCCTGATGGAAGGGGCACTCCAGGAGGGTGCCATGAATTGAGGCGGGCGGCGTGAGCAGCCCGCCAAGCGCATGAGCGCTGGGGGCCGACCGCCGGTGCGGTCGGCGGGGGGTGGCACTCGGAGGTGCCACGGGGTAGGCGGGCGACGTGAACGCCCGCCAGGCGCGTGAGCGCCAGGCGCCGACCGCTGGAGCGGACGGCAAGGGTGGCACGCTGAAAGGGTGCCACAGGGCGGGCGGCGTGGGCCGCCCGCGGGGCGCATGAGCGCCAAGGGCTGACCGCTGGCGCGGACGGCCTGGAACGCCCGCCGACGCCGGTCGAGCTGCTCGGATGGCGCGGAGGCGCACCGGGCGGCTCCTTGCGCAGGCGGGCGTGTTCGCCGGTAGCAGACGCCCCAGGAGGGCCGTCTGCCGCTCGCGTAACGGGGCCCAGCCGTGGGGAGGCCTGGGCCCTGTTTGGGATGTTTTCGAGGCGCAGTGCGGCCCATCGCATTCCGGAAATGACGCCAGGAATGGGCCGCAAATGCCCGCAAACACCCTAAATTCCGCGGATCTTCTGTAGCTGAGATGGGCGCTCGTCGGTGGACGGAGGGTCTCCGGTGAGAGACAGGAGAGGGGCAGTGCGGAGAGGTGGCTGTCACTCTCGCAAGAGCCCTGGTCGCGGAGTTGCAGTGCGTGCCGCCCCTGCGAGTGCTGGCGGGGAGGCGGGGAGTGGCGGGGCCGAGTGTGGGGGAGGTGATGGGGCGCGTGCTGCGCATCCAGGGGATGAGCGTGCGCGGGGTACAGATGGGGCCCGGGGGACTGGTGGTGCAGGTGCGCCCCCGCCAGCGCAAGCCGCGCTGTGGAGTGTGCGGCCGGCCCGCCCCAGGCTACGACACGAAACCTGGGCGACTGTGGCGGCACCTGGCGCTGGGAGAAACCATCTTCTGGCTGCGGTACGCCCCGCGCCGGGTGCGCTGCCGGGAGCATGGAGTGAGGGTGGAGCGGGTGGCGTGGGCGGCGCACGGCTCGAGCTTCACGCACGGCTTCGAGGAGCTGGTGGCCTGGCAGGCGCAACGTCTGGACAAGTCGTCCATCTGCCGGTTGCTGGGCATCAACTGGCGCACGGTGGGCACCATCATCGAGCGGCTGGTGGAGGAGCGCCTGTCGCCTGGGCGCCTGGAGGGGCTGCAAGTCATTGGGGTGGACGAGCTGGGCTGGCGCGCCGGGCACCAGTACGTGAGTCTGGTGGTGGACCACCTGCGCTCGCGAGTCGTCTGGGTGGCGGAGGGGAAGAACGAAGAGACGCTCAACGGCTTCTTCGACGAGCTGGGAGAGGAGAGGACGAAGGAGTTGACGCACGCGACGATGGACCTGTCGGCGGCCTTCAGCAAGGTGTTGGCGTTCACGAGGAAGCGCGGAAATTTGGACCGGGAAGCCGGAGGTGTGCCCGGGGTCCGGCCTCCCGGTCCGAGGTGAGGCTCAGCGCTTGGACTTCGCCTTCCTGGTCGTCGCGGCCTCCTCGGCCTCGCGGCGGCGGTAGCTCTCGCCTTCAATAGCGAGGACGTCCGCGTGGTGGATGACGCGGTCAATCAGAGCGGTGGCACACGCGGCGTTGGGAAAGATGGTCGGCCAGTCCGAAAACGCCAGATTCGTGGTCATCACCAACGAGCGTTGTTCATACCTGCGCGCCACGACTTGAAAGAGGAGGTCCGCGTTGCGCGCGTCGTAGGCGAGGTAGCCCATCTCGTCGATGACGAGCAGGCTCGTGCGGCTGGTGTAGTGGCGCAGGCGGCGGTCCAGTGCGCGGCTGGTGTCCTGAGCGCCCAGGTCGAGCAGCAACTGGGAGGCGGTGACGAAGAGAGCGGAGTGCCCCTTGAGGACGGCCTGGTGGGCGATGTTCTGCGCAATCATCGTCTTGCCCAGTCCCTGAGGGGCCACTATGACGACGTTGCGCGTGCGCTCCAGGAAATCCAGGCGCAAGGCGGACTCGATGGCCTCGCGGTCAATCTTCTTGGGCCATCCCCAGTCGTAGTCCGCCATGGGCTTGAAGCGGCCAAGGCGGCTGCGAGACAGGCGCCGCTCGAGACTTCTGCGGCCGCGCTCCTTGTGCTCCTCGTCGGCGAGGTGCTCCAGCAGCTCGGTGGCGCCCCACCTGGCCTTCGTGGCGCGGGCGATGAGGTCGGCGAGGCCCTGGGAGGTGGCGTGCAGCCCGAGGGAGGCGAGGCGGTCAGCGAGCGGAGTCGTCATCGGTGGAGTCCTTGTCGAGGAGGCGGTCGTAGTCGGCGAGGGAGTGGGGGCGGGTACGTGAGGCGGCGATGCGCGGGTCATCCGGCAGCACCACGCTGAGTGGTGGAGGTTGACGCTGGCGGCGAGCGCGCTGGTCCAGGAGGTGGGCCACGGCGGGGGCGCTCACCGCCCCTTGCGCAGGGCCTCGGCGAGGGCCTCATCCAGGGCGCGTGCGCCGTGGAGCTCCAGTAACTTCAGCAATTGAGCAGTGTGGTGTGACAGCGAGAGGTCGCGCTGGGCGAGGGCCGCGAGGAAGCCCTCTGCCTGCGGGCAGGAGGCGCGCAGCAAGTCTCGGCCGCGCAGCTCGTGCGCGCGGGCCTTGGCGTCGGCGAGGGCGGCGAGGTGGCCGGGCTGCTCCAGAGTGCGGCCCTTCTCGAAGGAGCGCGGGTGGGAGGCCACCTCCTCGGAGCCGTCCAGCACGCGTACGCGTGTCTCGGAGGCCACCAGGGTGAGGGGCTTCTTCACCAGGGTGTGTGGAATGGAGTAGTCGTTGGAGTCAAAGCGCACGTAGGGCGTCTTGCCAGAGGCGACGGGGCGCACCACGTCCGTGGGAAACGGGTGTGCGGGCAGGGGCAGCAGCCGCGGGCGTTCCTCCTCGAGGGCCGTGGCGACGGTGCGCCCGGTGACGTCGCCGGGCAAGTGGCGCGCGTGGGCCACCTCGGCCGCCCACCGCGCCGCTTGCGCGTTGAGGTCATCCACGCCGCTGAAGGTGCGCGCGGCGAAGAAGGAGTCGCGCAGGTAGCGGATGGTGCGTTCCACCTTGCCCTTCTCGTTGCCGCGGTAGGGGGCACAGGGCTTGGGGGCGAAGTGGTAGTGGCCGGCCAATTCCAGCAGGCGCGGGTGGAAGCGGATGGCGTCGCCGGCGCGCTCGAGCACCACGGACTTCAAGTTGTCGTACAGCAGCGCGCGCGGCACGCCCCCCAGCGCCTGGAAGGCCAGCACGTGGCCTTTGAGGAAGCTCTCCAGCGTCATGTCGAGGAAGAAGCGCGCGTAGAGGGCGCGGCTGTGGCCCAGCACCAGGACGAAGCAGCACAGAGGGCGGCGCGTGTTACCCACGGGCAGCGTGCCGAAGTGCCCCAATCCACCTGGGCCTCCTCGCCCGGAAGCGTGCTGCGGCGCAGGAAGGCCTCGGCGCGAGAGGTGGGACGCACCGTGCGCACGTAACGGCGCACCTGGAGCGGGCCACCCACGTAGCCGCGCGCCTTCACCATGTGGAAGAGGCGCATGGCGGTGAGGCGTGGGTGGGCCTCCAGGGTGGCTTGGATGAAGTCCTTGTAGGCATCCAGCAGCGTGGGCCTGACGGACTTCACCCCCGTGCCGCTGACGCGCTCGAGCGTCAGGGCGCGCCGGACGGTGTCGTGGTGCACGCCCAGCTCGGAGCAGATGGTGCCCACCTTCCAGTGCTCGGCGAAGTGCAGTCGGCGGATGCGGGCGGCGAGCTCGGGGGAAATCATGGGCCCACCTCACGGCGGACGGGCAGCCCTGAAGCGCCGGCCCACGTGGGTGCGCGCAAGCGTGGTGTGGCGCAGGAAGGGACTCTGACGCCCGCACGAGGTGCAGGCGGGGATGGATGGTGGCGGTGCATACGGCGGTGGCCTCGCTGCGCTCGGCTCCGCGGCCACCTGCGTGGCGGCCGGGGCTGGCGCGACAGGCACACTGGCTGTCGGCGCCACGGCGGCGGGAGACTGATGCGTCACTTTCTCTCGCCGCCGCTCCCGCCAGGCCGCCTGCCGCGCGGCATGCGCGTGCCGTCCGTCCCGGGTGCGCTGGTAGCGCGCACCAGCAGCGCGCATTGACTCCGCTCGCGCCCTTCGACTGCACGGCGGCCCGCAGTAGCGCTGGCCACGGTCGCACGCGGAGCAGAGGAAGAACACCTGCCGACACTCGGGCCGGCCGCACACCACGAAGCGCAGCGCCTCCAACGGGGGCTCCTCGCACGCGCCTGCTTCTGGCGCCGCGCCCCGGAGTGCGCTACCTCTTGCTCATCGGCCCGCCCGACTCGCACACCAGGGCGCGCCTCCAGGACGGCCCTCCAGTTGCCTCTGGTGGGCCTTCCGTCTTTCTGGGCGCGCGCGGTCGTGGACTTCACCGACGCACTCACCCCCCCTCAACTTCTCGGCTGAACCCATCGCTGGGAGTAGTCTTGAAGTCAGGCAACCCCCGGCGACACATGACCAGGAACCCGCGCTTCCTGGTGACCATCAACACAAGGCGGTGGGCAACCGGGCTCCACACGTGCGCAAGGTGTTCGACCGCTTCCACGTGCAGAAGCTGGCGAACGAAGCGCTGGACACGGTGCGCCGGCAGCAGGTGCGGGAGCAGGCGGGGAGCCAGGAGGGCAAGGCGCTCAAGCACAGCCGTTGGGCGCTGCTGAAGAATCCGTGGAACCTGACGGTGCGCCAGGGAGAGAAGCTCAGCGAGTTGAAGAAGACGAACCAGACGCTCTACCGGGCCTATCTGCTCAAGGAGAGCCTGGCACGGGGCATGGACTACGTGCAGCCCAAGCGGGCCTCGGAGCACCTGGACAAGTGGTGTCAGTGGGCCAGCCACTCCAGGCTCGCCCCTTCGCGAAGCTGGCGAAGACAGTCCAGCGGCACAAGGACGGCATTCTCGCCTATGTCGAGACGGGGCTGAGCAACGGAGTGGTGGAGGGAATCAACAACAAGATTCGAGCCCTCATCCGTCGCGCCTATGGCTTCCGCAATCCCAAGGCATTCAGGGCGATGATACTGCTGTGCTGCGGAGGCATGGAGTTCACTCCGCCCCTGCCAGTAGCGGCGTAGCCCCTCGCAGTAGAAGCAGGCAGCTGGGGACCGAGCTCCGGAGCGCCGACAGATTCGACTGCAACCCGGCCAGCAGGGCAGCGGAGCCAGGCGCCCTGTCATGCACAGCCGCGGCTTTCTGGCACCCCAGGTCGTGCCCCTGTCTCATTCATGCCTCGAACTCTCGCGGGGACTTGCGTCCCATGGCCATCGCGCGGCTCCGCACACCCTTGAACCCCAAGTCCTCCCCGTGCGCACGGCCTCGGTTCCTCGACCCTGCCCACTCGACGTACCGAAGACCCAATTCCGCAGCGCTGACGTGCGGAACCGATTTCGGCGCCGAAGCGCCCGAAATCGTTAAGGATAGCCGCCGCGCGTGTTTCGGAAAACACGGCGACGGCTATCGCGCCCTGGGGAGCCTTGAGTGGTTCCTCACAGGGCGCTCAATCGGCGGAACCGTTTGGGGCCGGTATCCGCCTGGAGTTGCTCGGGAAATCGCCCGAGCAACTCTGCCAGATGGCTATCTGTGCTGGCTGAAAAAACCCTCTCTGTCCCCCTGTTGGCCGCTTGAGTAGCCATCTGGCAGTAAAGAAGACGTCTGGCCCTGTGCCAGCCGAGGCTCCGCCATTGGGCCGGACCGGGTTGTGAAACCGAGTCGGCGAGGTTTCAGGGGGATGAAAGTGGCGTGTCGTGGCCGCCTGTTGGACGTGGCCCGTCACGGCCAGCGTGACACCGGCGCGCGTGAGCCTCATGGCGCCGCACGCGGCGAGAGCTGTGCCGGAGATGACGGGCATCTGGCAGGTGGGCTGCATCATCTGGGCGCAGCTGCGCATGCCGTTGCGCGAGGCCTACGAGAAGCAGCCGGACCTGCCCAACCTGATGTTGGCCGACAGCTTGGCACCGGCGGAATGCTGATCGTCGACGAGCGCGCCGCTCCCGCTCCCTGTTCCGATGGTCAGCCTTGCCCTCGGGAGAGTGCCTGTGACGGTGACGCGCCGCGCGGATGCTCTCCTGGCGGGCGGCGCTCGAGCACGCCTGCGTGCAATAGCGGTAGCGTGCGTCGCAGCGGCAACACAGGAGGAAGTCCGCACCGCACCTGGGACATGTCCTTGGCAGCAGGGACTCCACCCGTCTCCGGCAGGAGGGGGCTACCGAGAACTGGACGGCGGACGACCCATGCGGCAACGTCCCACGCCGAGACGAAGCAGATCCACCCGCTGCGCTGGAGGGCTTGGTGGCACCCAGGCCCCCCTTCTCACCTACTCCCGACCGTCAGCCTCAGTGCAGCGCGATGACCTGGCCAGTTTCCGGCCGAACGAGGTGGTCCCCTGGTCCCCGATGATTCCGGTGGAAGTGGCCCCCTTTCTGGTCGGTGGTGACAGACGGGCCCCGTGGGCGAACCACCTGACCTCCAGCGTATTCCTCGGACCCATTGGCCCGCTGAGCACGATGGCGAATCCCGGTGATCACGATGCGCCGATCTCGCCGATCACGATGCTCCGATCCTGGTGATCACCATGGGCCGACGCGCGCATTTCGGAGGGGGCCTTGATGAATGACGCTGCCTACCCGCTCGACCTTGCATTTGCGGCCGTGAGCGTGCGGACGCTTGCGCAGAAGCTCGACAGGAGACTCCTACTCGCTGGCTCACCGGAGCGGACCCCTGTTGTCGGCTTCGACAATGGTGACGAGATGGTGATCGGCAAGCTCCACCTGGGCGGATTCGACAAGGCGTGATCGCCGAGAGGAGCCGCCAGCCGCAGTAATCCGATGCGCTCGGAGCAGGGCTGCAAGCTCCTTGCACACCGGACACGCAACGCGGCCATGCGGGCCCGTCCGGTTCAAGGCCGCTACGCGCCGCCTCCGGCGGTGCCCTTCGGGCAGCCTTGAGCCGGCCAGCCCCGCACGGCACGCGCACGACGCCCCTCCCCGCTGGCGCGGGGAATGGCTGGGCCATCCACCGACGCGCCCCTGGAAAATCCATGGGCGTTAGGAGCGCTTCGGTTACGGCGTCGCAAACGGTACGGACGTTGACCGTCCGGTGCGGGCAGGAGCGCGAAGCCTCGCTCTCCAGGCTCCTCGGACAGGCCTCTCCTGCTATCCCGGCAGGCTGCGCCC
This sequence comes from Archangium violaceum, assembly GCF_016859125.1. Lineage (NCBI taxonomy): Bacteria > Pseudomonadati > Myxococcota > Myxococcia > Myxococcales > Archangiaceae > Archangium > Archangium violaceum. The sequence continues at coordinate 8,039,785 of NZ_CP069338.1, forward strand.
GCGCACAACCACAGAAGTAAGGTTGTGCCGACTCACTTATCCATCCACATTTCGCCGGGGCTGGCGCGCAACGCCCGAAAAGGTGCTTCTGCCGCTCTGGCGGGTTGGGTCGGAGTTATGACCTGTGCGGTTGGATAGGGCTTCCTTTCGTCCATGGGCTGTGCTACCCGTTTGGGTGTTTCCCACACGAAACCCACAGCGTATTTGGAGGTGCCGTCATGCCGAGCGAAACCCACTCGCCTCGGAGAGGGACTCGTCTTGCCTCTTCATCCACCCGGATGCTCCCGGGACAGCTCGCCGTGTTGGCCTTGCTGCTGTGCCCGCTGGCCTGCGCCAGCAACACACAGCCCCAGGCGTTCGCCAACACCCGTGATGTGCTCGCGGACCTGGACGAGTTCGGTGTCCTTCTCCTGAAGGCGGGGCTCCCTCTCGACGTCCTGCCCAAGGGACGGGACTTGTCGCCCGAGCAGGCCCGGCAGCTCCGGCTGTATTCCCACCTCTTCCAGCCCAAGCACTCGGAATACGCCCCGTGGCTCGTCGCGGACGTGCTGCTGCTGGACGTGGCCCTCAAGAATGAGCCCATGCCCCGGGCCGAGCTGGGGCGCCGCATCCAGGAGTTCCAGTCCCTCGCCGTGCTTCGGCCGGACGGCTACCTCGCGGACGCACTCAGCGGGAAGGAGTTGCAGTGCGTGGGGCCCGTGGTGCCGAGCGACGGCGCCTACCGCGCCGGAATCTACGAGGTGGGCACCTTCTACAAGCCGGGGGAGCACAAGCAGAAGTGGCAGTCCGTCGAAATCCGCTTACCGGCAGCCGCTCCCCGGTAGGTCATCGCACGCTCGCCCGCAGGAGTCACCCCGTGTCGGACGTGCCGGAGTCTCCCCGCCCCGTCTCTCGCTTCGGCTTCCAGTGGGGCCACTATCGCTATGAGGTCCACGGCCCCGTGTCCTCGCACCCTGACTACAGGAGTCCGCTTCTCGCAACACGCCAACTCCTCCTGCCGGGCCTGTCTCCGGACGTGGGCCAGTCCCAGCTCGTTGAGCTCACGGCGCTCACCGAGGAGTACGGGCCCGCGGCCTTGCAGCGGTGCATCGAGCAGGTGCGGCGTGCCGGCTTCATCCGCCACCCGAATGCCGCTGGCGTTTGGGGCGCCGTCTTCGACGAGAAGACGCCCTACATCCTCATGGAGCACCTGCGGGGCTGCTCCCTCCTGGCCCTCATGGAGGCGGCCTTGTCGCTGGGACGCCGCCTGTCTCCCGCCTTCGTGGCCTACGTGGGCGTCGAGTTGGCCGACGTGCTCGAATACGCGCACCGCAAGAAGGACGAGGAGGAGCAGCCGCTCCACGTCGTCCACCGCGCCGTGGGCCCCATGTGGATTCGCGTGGGCGTCACCGGCCGCATTCAGCTCACCCATTTCGGGGTGGCCTACTCGAAGCTGCTCGACAGGCTCCACGCGCCGGGGCAGGTCCTTCGCGCGGACGCGGCTTATGCCGCGCCGGAGTTGCTGCGCGGCTTCTTCGAGAACGAGGGGGGCGGGGCTGATCCGCTCACTCCCCCCTCGCTCGATGGCCGGGCAGACGTCTTCTCCCTGGGCCTCGTGCTGCTGGAGTTGCTGCTGGCCTGCTACGCGCGCAACGCGCGGGAGTTACTGTGGCGAGACCTCAAGGCCCGCTTTCCTCCCAGCGTGCACAACGAGGCGCCCGCGCTGGTCAAGCTCGAGACGCTGGCCAACCGCGTGCTGCACTTCGGACCCATGGAGGTGCTGCGGGCCGCGGATGAAGTACCCGAGCCGCTGCGGCAGCTTCTCTCCAGGGCTCTTCACGAGGAACCCGCCGAGCGTCCCAGCCCCGGCGAAATGCACAACGCGCTCACCTGCTACCTGATGGACGTGAAGCCCCCCTATGGCGCCCATGAGTTGGCGCAGGAGGCGGCCGGAGTCCTCATGGAAGCCGCTGACCTCGGCCGCCCCGCGCCCCAGCCAGGTGCAGTCCCCGACAACCTCCACTGATGCAGCTTTCTCACCACCCTCACCACCTCTCCTTATTTGGAGCCACGCATGTCCCAACCGTCGGATTCTGGCGGGCCCCCGTCTCAACTCACCTTCGAGGCGGGTGGCTACCTCTATTCCATTCAGCGTCCTCTGGTCTCGCACCCCGACTACGACACCCTGCTGCTCTCCACGCGCCAGCTCGCCACGGGTGGGCCCTTCAAGCTGGTTGTCCTCAAGCCTGTTCTCCTGGAGCACGGGCGTGAGGCTCGCACGCGCGCCATGGAGGAGGTGCGGCTCTCCAAGTTCCTGCGCCACCGCAACATCGCCCCGGTGCTCGGCTCCGCCGTGCACAATGAGGTGGCCTACGTCGTCATGGACATCGGGCATGGCCGCTTCCTGCTCTCCCTCATGGACGCCGCGGTATCCGTGAGCCGGAAGCTCACATACGACTTCGCGGCCTACGTCGCCGCCGAGGTGGCGGACGCGCTCGACTACGCGCACCGTGCTGCGGACGAAGAGGGCCGTCCCCTCCACCTCGTGCACCGGGCCGTGGGCCCCATGCGCATTCGCGTGGGCGACGACGGCCGCATACAGCTCACCAACTTTGGCGCCGCCTACTCGGAGTTGCTCGGCCGCATCCGCACGCCTCCGGACCTGCTCCGGGGAGACCCGGCCTACATCGCCCCGGAAATCCTCCTCGGCTTCTGCAAGCCCGAGGCGAGCCAGACGGACCCCCTCACCCCGAAGAAGCTGGATGGACGGGCCGACGTCTTCTCCCTGGGACTCGTTCTGCTGGAAATGCTGCTCGCCCGCTACCCGCTGGACCCGCCTGACACCCTCTGGCTGGACGTCGAGCAACGCTTCCCGCCAGAGGTGCGCGGTGAGCGCTCCTCGCTGCTACCCCTGGAGACACTCGCCAACCGCGTGCTGCACTTCGGACCGGAAGAGGTGCAACGTGCCGCCGAGGAGCTGCCCGAGCCATTGCAGCGGATTCTCTCCAGGGCGCTGCGTCCCAACCCGGACGAGCGCTACCAGACGGCGGGGCAGATGCGCGATGAACTGCGCGCCTTCCTCAGCCGCCCGGAGCAGCAGAAGCCCTTCGGCGCGAAGGAGGCGAAGGCGGAGGCGAACACCCTCTTCGACCAGGCCTCGAACCTGGACCGGCTGGGCGCCTACTCCGTTGTCGAGCGAGGCGCCCTCCCGTTGCCCCCGGACATGACTTTCGAAGACTCCGACGGGCTCGACGACTGAGGCGCACCATGGCCCAACAACCCAAGACACCGGCCGGGCTCGCACGCCACCTTGGAAGGGTGGCTCGCGAGGCGCGACAGAAGGCCGGGTTGACGCAGGCGGAAGCCGCTGAGCGGATTGGACTGGCGACAGAGGTGTACGGACGCCTGGAGCGCGGCAACATGCTCCCGAGCCTCCCCACACTGCTGCGGCTGTGCCGTGCGCTGGCCGTGGATGCCAACCCGCTGCTGGGGTTTTCCGCCTCACAGCCGCCCGAATGGCTCACGCTGGAGGCCCCCGCCGAGGACGAGCCCCCCGCCATGCGGCGCCTGCTGCGCACGGTGCGTCAGTTGAAGCCGCGCCAGCTCACCGCCCTGAGCAGCGCGGCCAGCGCGATGCTGCCTGCCTCGGCCGCACCGGCCTCACACGACGTCAGGCAGCCCGCGCAGTGACGGACTCGCTCCCATGGACGCAATCGCGAAGAGATTCCTCGGAAAGACGGCCCGAGCTGCCCGCCTCCGGCTGGGCCTCACCCAGGCCCAGGTTGCTCAGCGCCTCGACATGGCGGTGGGCGTCTACGGACGCATCGAGCGCGGCGGCATGATGCCGAGCATCCCCACCGTGCTTCGGCTCTGCCGCGTGCTGAAGCTGGATGCGAACGCGCTCCTCGGCTTCTCCTCGCCGACGCCGCCCCCTTGGTTCGCGCCCCAGCGCCCCACGGTGGAGCGGGCTGCCGTCCGCGACTTGCTGCGCATCGCGCGCCGTCTCGGCCCACGCCAACGGGCCGCGCTTGGCGGCATGGCTCGCGCCATGCTGCTGTCCGAAGGTGGCCCGGACGCCGGACGAGCGGCAACCCACACGGAGTCAGGAGAGTAGGCGGCCCCGGTCCATTCCGTCCCGCTCGGAGCACTCACCGCCTTGGTAGAGGAACCTCATGGAATACGAAATGCTCTCGAAGTCCCTTGGCGAGGTGGCCCGCCTCGCCCGCGAGCGGCTGGGCCTTACCCAGGCCCAGGTGGCGCGCCAGGCCGACCTGGCTCCCAACGTCTACGGCCGCATCGAACGCGGCCACATGATGCCCGCCGTCCCCACGCTGCGCCGCCTCGCCGTGGTGCTTGGCCTCTCCGCTGACGTGCTGCTCGCGCTCACGCCCGCGGAGGTCGCGCCTTCGGTGGACGCCCCCACGCCCGAGGGGAGCCTGTCCCCGGAGCTGCGGCAGACGGTGCGCATGCTGCGCGGCTGGTCCCCCGGCAAGGTGAAGCTCCTCAACCGCATTCTTAGGTCCATCGAGAACGCTCCCGAAGAGGAGTGAGACGGGCGGGCAGGGTGTCTGAGCGCCCGTGCTAGCGTCCGCGCCCTGGAGGTTGCCTCAACGCATGAAAGTCCCGCCCTTCAATCCCCCCAAGGAAGGCGACAGGGTGGGGGAGTACCGCGTCGTCAGAGTGCTGGGCGAGGGCGGCTTCGGCGTCGTCTACAAGGTGGAGCGTGCCGGGCTCTTCTTCGCGCTCAAGCTCCTCCGGGCTCGTGCGCTGGAGAAGTGGGGGCAGCGGGAAATCAATATCCTGCGCCACCTGGCCCACCCCAACGTCGTCGGCTTCCACGCCTACGACAGGTGGCCCGTGCCCTTGCATGGTTACCTCTACTTCGTCATGGACTTCGTGGAGGGCAGGACCCTGGAGGACTGGGCCCTGGACGAGAACCCCTCCGCGCGTGAAATGGCCCGTGTCCTCCTCGAGGTGCTCCGCGCGCTGGCGGCGGTACACGCGCAGGGCGTCTTCCACCGCGACTTGAAGCGCGACAACATCCTCCTCCGCGACTCGGACGCGCGGCCCATCCTCGTGGACTTCGGGGTGGGGTGGCTGGCCGGCGAGCCCACCGTGACGCGCGACACCCTGCCTCCCGGCACGTGCGAGTACCGCAGCCCCGAGGCCATCCGCTACGACATGGAGCCCGCCAACAAGGGCACGCACTACAGGCCCGACGAGGGGGACGACCTGTGGGCCATGGCCGTCACGCTCTACTGGCTGCTGACGGACTTGCTGCCTTTCGGCACCCGGCGCCTGGGCGGGTTGAATGACAGGATTCTCCACACCACCCCCAAGACTCCGCGCGAGCTGAACCCGCGCGTGCCCGAGGCGCTCAGTGCCTTGTGCATGCGCATGTTGGCGAAGGAGCGCTCCGGGCGCTTCGCCGATTGCGCCGGGCTGTGCCGCGCGCTGGAGGCGGCCCTGGCTTCGGCCGAGCCGGACGGCCCGTGGGACTTGCCGCTGCTGGATCCGGATGCTCCCGACAGGGCCCCCACCGCGCAGGACCCCGACAAGGCGCCGCGCGACGTGGAGGCGCTGGAGGTGCTCCAGTGGAACGTGCTGCGCCCCCGGCGTGGACGCAAGGCCGGGCAGAAGCCGGCGCCGGAAGGGGAGAAGCAGCGCACGCCCGTGGTGGACGCCCCGGCACCGCTCCCCGCCGCCGAGCTGCCCGCCCGGGGGCATGTGGCCGCGGAGCCCGCGCCTTCTCCGGAGGCCCTCGCGGCACTGCTCGCGGACGTGCCTGCCGCGCCCCGAAACGGCGCGCTGCCGCCTCCAGTGGCCGACGGCGCCCGCCCCGCTCCCGGGCCCGCGCCATTGCCCCCCAGCCCTTTACGGCAGGGCTCCTCACGCGTTGTGCCCACCCGTGTGGGCCTGCTGGCGATGAAGCCCGTAGCCCAGGTGGTGGTTTTCCTGGCGGTGGTGGCGTTGGCCAGTGCCGCGGCCTTCGTCGTCCGGCCGCGCACGGCGCCCGTGACGCTACCCGCTCCGGTGTCCACCGCGACACCTCGCGCGGCGGCATACCTACCTGAAGGGTGGCGGCCCGAGTGCCCCACGCCCCGCGCATGCCCCGGCACCGAATTGGCGGTTTCCCCGGAAACGGCTGAAGCTGAAGGGGGCGCGGCGCCACTCGTGGCCACCACCCCCGCGCTCGCCACCGCCATGCCTCTTCGCAAGCAGGAGTCCCGTTTGCCGCCCCAGGAGCTACCCGCGCCCGCACCTCAGTCCCAGGGCGGGCGCTGCAAGAAGTGGCAGTGCCTCGCCGCGAGCTGCGGCTGGGTGCTTGTCGCCTGCTCCGGTCCCCAGGTGCGCGCCACGCCCGGGCCCGAGGATTGCCCGGCCGGCGCCTTGGCGACCATGAAGGAGGAGCTGAGCCTCGGCCTCAGTGACAGCGTTGCCGCCGACATCCCACCGGGCACAGCAGGGGAGCGCGTCACGGTGCGCGCGGGCGACGCAGCCGTCACCTTGCCCTTTCAGTACGGCAATCTGGACGAGGGGACCGTGCTCACCGGGAGGTTCTTCCTCGGCAAGGAGCGCCTCTACGGCCGGTTCACCCGGGCGCAGACGCCTCAAGGGAAGGTGTACCCCGTGTGCATGGAGATCGCAGCACCAGGTGGGGCCGGCGAGCCCATCAAGGCCGATGCCGGCTCGGACGCCGTCAAGGTTCACGCCCGAGTCAGCGTGTATGTGGTGAGCCGATTCCATTAGGACGCCCGGGCGCTCGGCCGCCTGGTGGCTCGGGCCCCCCACTGGCGAGCTGTGGTAGAGGCCACGCCTGACATGGGGCGGCTCCACGCCCCCGGAGAGGTTGACCCCCCGTGCCCCTCGCGTCCTCCGCTGGCCTTCTGTCCCTGGCCCTGCTCACCTCGACCGCTGACGCCGCCGAGCGTCCACCGCTGCCCCCGTGCGAAGCGGGTGACATCCGCCTGGAAGTGGACGCGGACGCTCCGGGCAGGATACCGGCGCTGTGTGTCACCCCGGACCTCACCAGCAACTTCCTCTTCGACGCGAAGCTCTCGCGCGTGGAACTGGATGGGCGCGAGCACTTCCGGCGGGTGGTGGAGGCGGCCGACTCATTCATGGTCGTCCCCTCGGAGGCCATGCGCGACATGGAACCGCAGCGGGTGACGTTCTACTTCGCGGATGGAGCGGCCCCGGCGAGCCTCACGTTTTTGCTGGTGGTGCACCCCGCGCGAGTCGCACGGCAGGTGGACGTCATCCGAAAAACGCTCCCGGTGGACTTCTACAAGCAGAAGGCGCGGGATGCGGACGCGAAGGCGCAGCGCTGCGAGGAGGAGAAGGAGCGCCTCCGGGCCGGGCAGCGCGGGCCGGGTGGACTCCGGGGCCTGCGCGCGGCGGGCCTTCTGGACGAGAGGCTCGGTGTCGCCGTCAAGAACATCCGCGAATACGTCAAGACGAGGCCGCGCGCTGCGCTGATACTGGAACGGGCGTGGTCCTCCCGCGCCGGGAATGAGGAAAAGGGCCGAGTCGCGGTGGAACTGGGCTTGAAGAATCCGGGGATGAAGCCCTGGACGCTCGCAGGCGCCCTGCTGCGCGGGGCCAGAGGCGAGGAATTGACGCCGCTTCCAGAGGACACGCCGGTGTCCATTCTCCCGGGCGCCCCTGGCCGCGTCATGGTGGAGTTCGAGGCCACGACGAACGAGGTCCAGGGGCCGTACACCCTGACGTTGTGGGACGCGGACGGGCGCTCCATCATCCTGGAGAACGTGACGTTCCCGTAGCGCCGTCTCGCGCGTGGCGTCTGCCCCTGGCCGATTACCTGCTGCATCCTCCCACCCTCAGCCAACCCGGTGGCTTGACGGGCGCACCCGTATTTCCGTGTAATTCCGGAGCGACGGCTTTGGGTCGCGTCGCTTCCGGAGGTGCGCTGTGTCCACCCGTCTTCCTGGCGCTCGCCCTACGGGTTCGCGTCTAGGCTTCTGCTGTCGCGCCTGGGCCCTCCTCATCCTCTTTCAGTTCGCGTGTGCCACGGGCACCCCCCACGGCGGCCTCGTTGCGACGGGCTACCGCTACAACCCGCTCACGCCCCCACCGGCACCCCAGGAATCCGTCACCCTCACGCCCCGCAGCGACTTCGCGCCCGTGCAGGTGTCGGACATGCAGTTGCGCGAGGCCTTTACCCAGTTCGTCTTGGAGGCGCCTCTGAGGGTGGCCGCCCGCCCTTCCAGGCCGCTGTCCGGCCGCCTGGTGCTGGCCTCCTGGCCAGCGGGGGGAGCGGGGGACTCCAGCGTGGAGGGGGGCTACGCGCGTCTGTGCGAGCGGCGCGGCTCGCCGGGGGACTGCTTCTGGTTGCTGGGGGACGGCCCGCACGACACCCGCCTCAGCCACCCCGACAGATTCATGCTGGCCCTCAGCCTGGCCCTCACCCCGGCGCTGGAGGCCGCCACGGGCGTGCTGCGCGACTTCTCCGCGCACGCCATGACGGCTCTGCTCACCGGCCTCTCCTTGTACCTCGTGGTCCTCATGGCGCCGGAGCCCATCTCAAAAGGTCTCGCCCTGGCGATGACGCTCTTTCTTTGGGGCTACCTGGGCATGGAGCTGTGGGACTTGATTTCCGCCACGAAGGACCTCTGGGACGTGGCGGAGGATGCCAGCACGTTCCAGGAGTTGCGCGGCGCGAGCGAGCGCTACGCTCGGGTGCTCGGGCCCAATACCATGCGCGTGCTCATCCTCCTGGCGACGTGGAAGGCAGGGGCCAAGGGCAAGGAGGCCATGACGGGCAGCGGGCTGCCGGGTTTCCCCCAGGCGATGCAGAACGCCGCTTCCTCGGGCCGAGTTCACCTGCCCACTGCGGCGGCCGATGCGACGTCGGTGTCCGTGAGGGGAGGACGGCTCGTTCTCACGCTTCCCGCCAGTTCGGCTGCTGTCCTCTATATGCAGGAGGAGGGCGACATCCATCACATCGCCACCGTGGAGAACAAGAAGTCACCGGCAAGCGGTGGGCCGTGGACGCCGAAGCTCAAGGAATTCTTCGACAAGGCCGGCATGTCCATGCAGGACCCAGCCAACAAGGTCCGCATCCCGGGCCACAGGGGGCCTCATCCCAAGGAGTACCATGAGGAGGTCTTTGAGCGGCTTGAGGATGCCGTCAAATGGTGTGAGACCACGGCGCAGTGTCGGGAGGCTCTGACCCGGGAACTGCATAAGCTGGCCTCGGAACTTGGAAAGGTAGGTTCCAGACTCAACAAGCTCGTCACCCGGACCCAGTGAGGTTAGGAGAGCGATATGACGAAGAGGTACTTCAGACTGAGGGAGGACATGAGCAGCCCGGAACGTTGGGTGCTCCATGACACGCTCGATGCTCAGGGACAGCCGGTGGGAGCGCGGCTGTACCTCAACGAGACGCCCATTCGTTTCGACGGTCGCCTCCGGGTTCCCATCCTCCACCCGGGCAGCCCACTGGATTTTTCGCTGGCGGACTCGGGGGATTTTCCCGTGGTCACCGAAAAGGTCGCCAGCACTCTCGCTGAATTGGCCCCTGACGACGTCCAGCTCTACTCCGCCGAGGTGGATACGCGGCCCGAGCCCTACTTCCTCGTCAACGTCGCACGCCAGGTGAAGTGCATCGACGACGAGACTTCAGAAGAGGTGCTGTATTGGACGCCCGAAGATGACCGCCCCGACAAGCTTGGGCAGTACCGGGCCGTTTACGGCATGCGCATCGACCCCTCCAAGGTGGGTGATGCCAAGGTGTTCCGACCCAGCGGATTTCCCAGAGCCCTTCTTGTCGCGGAAGACGTAAAGGATGCCTTGGAGCGCACTGGGACTACGGGTCTGGAGTTCACGGAAGTCACCGGCCCCAGCCCCATCAGCGACGAGGAGCGCGCCTACAAGCGCAGGTGTAACGAGCTTCTGGATCCCCCCCCGGCCGCCCGACGCGCAGCGTGGAAGTCGCTCGGCAGGCTGGACGAGCTGGCTGTTGCCCCCAGGGGGATCTGCTACGAATGGCCGGGCCACCGGCAGGACTGGGCCATCCTCCATCGGGAGGCAGGGCGCCTCCTCCTTGTCTCTGAGGGCCTCTCGGACCCCTTCATCGCCCGTCTGGAGCCATCCGTCGGCTTCGGTTTGGAGCTCGCCCTCGAGACGGAGCCGACGGAACTGCCCCTCGAGGCCATCGAGGGAAGCTGGCCCTACATGCTGCTGGAGCGAGTCTCAAAAGAGGTGGTGGCCCATGAGCACGTGCGGGAGAGGGCCAAGGTGGGCCTCGTCGTGCTGGACGTGGCGGGGAAGGGCATGCCCGCCTCTTTGGTGACCGCTGAGGGGCGGGTGGGGGTGCTGCTCGGCCAGGAGTCGCGCTCGCTGCCCCGGCTGTTTTCCTCGCCGTTCGGCGACGTGCGGCTCGTCACCGTCAAGGCCCTGCTGCCCGCCGAGCTGGAGTATGCATTGAAGCGTGGCCCGGAGGGCGCCGCCGGGCTGGCGCGGCGCTTCGCGGAGAACGGGGAGGAGCACCTCTCGCGCGCCGGTCGGCGAGCAGCGGTGTAGCTGGCACATGGCGCTCCATCAAGACGTGGTCAGTGTGTGAGCCGTGCGCTTCCCAAGAGCTCACAAGCCCCGGGCACATCCAGGAAGAACGCCCCGAGCATCTCCGCCTCGGCTGACGGGGGGAGGGCATCTTGGAACTTGCTCAGCCGGTACGGGGGAATCCGGGCACGAATGGATTGCATTCGCCCGGGAGCACTCCAGAAGCTCGGCTGGGCCAGAGCACTCAGCGCCGCCTCGATTGCCAGGTGAGTCACCACCTCACCGGAGATCTTCAGGAAGAAGTTGTCGGGGACGACCTTCCAGCCCTGCGTCGCCTCGAGGGCGTACTTGAACGTGTGGTTGATGCGACCTCCGGCGAAGTTCCACCAGAGCGCGCTGCCCTCCGAGTCCACCTGGATCGGAAGACTGGCGCGCCGGAGCAGTGGACCGAGATCCTCTCGCAGCGTCCTCAGCTCGCGGGTGGCGCTCTCGTCGAGATAGGGCAGCTCCTCCTCTCCCTCCAGCAGGGAGCGGATGCGCTGGCAGACCTCTCGTCCGAGAAACCTCGGCATGAATCCACCCCAGGTGGGCTTCTTGCCCGCGGGGGCGGCTCGCACGTGCACCTCACGAGCCGTGTGGATGACGTGGTCCACGACCCACGCGCGTCCCCCCAACAGGAACGAGCTCATTCAAGGCGTGGTGGGGGCTCCGCGAGGACCTCTCAACGGCCCCCACGGTGGCCGCGTTCCGCCACCGGCTCCTGGGTTCCACAGGGGCCCGTGCGGTATGGCAACAGCTCCGAGGTATTTCCCGTGAGGAGGTCTCGGATGACGAGGTGTGGATGTACGGCTGCGAGTTACTGCGGGAGCTTCAACGGGTGGAGCTCCCAGACGGAGCAGACCGCGAGATGAAGCGCCAGCTGCTCGATGAGCTGGTAACGGGCCTTCGCACCGATCTGGATCAACTGGCCCCACCGGATGGCTCGCACCCCTGGCTCGGCGCGGTGCTGCGTTTCTACGGAGTGGGAGGGCGTCATGTCGGCACGTGACCGGGCCTGGCTGCGGAGCTTCCTCCACCTGGATGCCCGGGCGGGCGCCACCGTCCCGGCCCGGGACATCGAGCGCCAAGAGGATACCGTCCTGCGCGCCCTCGAACTCCTCGATCATCAGCCGGGGGTCGTGCTGGCGGACGAGGTGGGGATGGGCAAGACATATGAAGCGCTGGGCGTGTTGGCCGCACGGCTCCACGGCCGCCCAGAAGCCCGTGCGCTCATCCTGACCCCGGGCCCTGACCTCAACACGAAGTGGACAAAGGAGCTGCGCGCCTTCTGCGACTCCAGCAGGCCCATGTACCCAGGCTTCGCCGGGCGTTTCGAGGCCGCGCGCACCCTGGCGGAGCTCGTCGACAAAGCACGGGCCACGCAGGTCGTCATCGCGCCGGTGAACGTCTTCGCGGGAGGCCGTGCGCTCTCGGATCAGGCGTACCTGCTCTCGCTCTGGGCCACTGCGCGCGAGCTTGCCGGCAACCAGATTGCCGCGATTTTCCGCCGGTATCGAGACGGCGTTACGGCTCGCGTTAGGGTGGAGGAGGCTTGGTTCCTCGACACCTTCGATTGGAAGACGGTTCAGCCCCATGTCCGGGAGGCACTCCGACTGCACAAGGGGCTGGGCGATTATTCACTCGACGCCCTGTGGGAGCAGCCTAACTATGACGGGTTCGCCTCGCAGGGCGCCGTGGATTATGCGCTGGCGGATCTCCGCTTCCGCCTGGCCGGGCGCCTCATCCCGGAGTTCGACCTCCTGGTCGTCGATGAGGCGCACAAGCTGAAGAACGCGGACTCGGTGAGAGCGACCGGAGTGCGGACGGTCTTTGAAGGGCGGTTCGCCAAAGCGCTCTTCCTGACAGCGACGCCGTTCCAGTTGACGGTCGGTGAGCTGGAGCAGGTGCTCGCGCTGTTCGCCCTGGCTACCTCCGCGCCCGCGGACCTGATGGAGCAGGCCAAGCAACTGCTCGCCGACGTCGCTGACTACACGCGCGCCTATGACGAGTTGGAGCGGGTCTGGGCGCGGGTGGATGGGGCGGTCGCCGCGGACTTCGGCGCCTGGTTCGCACAGGATCCCGAGCTGCTCACCGCCCCGCAGGATCCCGCCTTGCGGCCGATCGTCGCGGGGGCTCGGCGCCTCCTCACGCTCAAGCGCGAGCGCATCGAGCCCGGCTTCCGGCGCTGGATGATTCGCAGCCTCCGGGAAGACAAGAGGGTGTACCGGCTCAGCCACCGCACACGCCTGCGGCCCAAGGGGGGAGCGGGCGTGCCGTTCATTCTCTACGAGCGCTTCATCGCCGCGATGTTTCGCGAGAAGAGCCGCACGCACAAGGCCGCCGTGCAGATCAACATGGTCTCGTCCTATGGCGCCGCGCGCGAGGGGGCGCTGCTCGCGGACGAGACCCGGGCGCCTCTCGGTGGAGACGCGGAGTCGTACCGGAGCCTGCTCCAGGAGGTGGTCGGCGGGTTGTGCGGCGAGCGGGGGGGGCACCCGAAGGTGGACCACGTCGTGCGCGATGCGCTGGCAGCCGCCGAGCGCGATGAGAAGACGCTGATTTTCTGTGCGCGGGTCGAGACCCTTCATGAGCTGAAGCGGCAGATCGAGGCCCAATGGGAGGAGATCCTCCTCGGGCGCTGGCGCCGGGTGTTCCCTTCCGCCCGGCACGAGGACATCTTCGAGCATGAGGTGGAGGGTAAGCGGGTGGATGGGCACCACTCCCGCTTGCGCGATCGCTTCAACCGCGCTCAGGACGCGCTCTACCTCGCCATGAGAGAGCGCTACCTCGCGACGCTGCTCAATGGGTGCGACTTGGGGCTGGAGCGCCTGGAGGAGGTCGTCGAGCGAGCCAACGCCATTCTGCGGCGCCAGAAGGTCACGAAGACGCAAGCCGAGCGCATCGACTGGTCCTTGCTCAAGCGCTGCGTCGAGCAGGCGGTGGCGCTCCTCATCCGCGAGGGTTCTCTGGATGGAGGCGTGGACTCCAAGGCGCTCGAGCACCTCACCGACGAGCGCTTCGTCCCCTTCGGGTACGATCTGGTGGCCGATGACGTGGAGGACTTTGCCCAGGGCGACCGGACACCGTCCTGGTCAATCGCCGCGGCCGATGTGGCGCTCGTGCTGCGTCGCGAGCACCTCTGGGCCTATCTCCAGGGCCCCCTCTTCGAAGTCCCTCCAGAACTTCGTGTGCGGACGGTGGAGCGGCTCGCGAGCTATCTCGTCGCGCGCAACGTGTCCTTCCTCCCGGACCTGCTCGAGTTCGCGAAGGCGCAAGGCGTGGACGTGGAGTCGGTGGAGTCGCGCGCGCTGCTGCCAGTGGTCGATCGGTTCTGGACGAGCCCTGCCGGCCGCCCCTGGTGCGATCTGCTGAGACGGTTTCTCACGTACATCAGCCGCCTGGATGAAGAGCGCCGCAAAGAGGTCCTCGATGACGCTGTCCGTGCTGGCGCCATCGTGCGCCACACCGTGGAGGGCGAGAGCCGCGAACGGCTTCGCGAGGCCTTCAACACGCCGCTCTTTCCCATGGTGCTGGTGGCGAACGAGGTGATGCAGGAGGGGCTCGATCTCCATCACCACTGCCGGCGTGTCGTCCACCATGATCTCGCCTGGAACCCCGCGCAGCTGGAGCAGCGCGTAGGCCGTGTGGACCGCCTGGGCTCGCTCGTTCAGCGGATGCGGGAGCGGAACCCCGAGACCACGCTCGACGTGCACCTCCCGTTGATTGCCAACACGATCGACGAGCGCCTCGAAAGGACGGTCCGGCTCCGGGAGAAATGGCTGGAATTCCTCTTGGGGGCATCGCCCCGAATCGATGAATACGGTCTGGCCGACGAGCCCACGCAGCCGCTTCCAACGGCATTCGCGGAGGCACTTCGCGTGGAGCTGGGGCCTGCGGCAGTGCCGAGCGACAAGGGGAGCACGGCCAATCGCACGCCTGCGTTGAGCAAGCGGGCAGCAGGGTAGACGGCCCGTTCAGTGCGCTGCCGTACACGCTGGCAGGGGAAAGCCCCGGCTCGCCTGATGGCGGCCAGGGCCTTGCGACATCCAGTGGCGGCGGCGGGAATCGACCCCGCCGCCGGAAGCTCCCGAAGAGAGCGCTCCAGAACGTGCCACCGGCTCAGACACCGACGAAGAACTCCTCCGATCCATGCATGTTCCGCACCCAGGCGGAAACGCCCATGCGGCGGAGCACGACGGCCGCGAGCCGCATGTGGCGCTCGGGCACCTTGAGCACCCGCTGCCGGGCCCCGCTCTCCAGGAGCCGCTCCACCGCGAGCTGGAGTCGCGAGAAGGAGCCGGACGTCTCCACCTCCGTTCCCCAGACGCCGTTCCACGACAGGGCGTCCAGCCGCCTGCCGCTGGGCAGCGGGACTTCGACCTGGCCACCGAAGCCCGCAGAGCGGAACTTCGCCCTCTGATGCGCACGCGATTCGGCCATGGTCAGTCCTTGCTCGCCACCAGGAGGAATCCGAAGCCCACGACCGCCGCCAGGGCAACCGCGATGCCCACACCGGAACCGGACGACGGCTGAACCGGGGCCGGAGGCGGAGCGGGCGGGGTCCGGAGCGCGTTGCGCTTCGGGAGGAAGTGCCGCACCGGCGCCAGGGCCGGCGCCCGGCCCCGCAGCGCTTCGAGCCGCACCCGGATCTGGCTGATGCTGGGCCGCAGGCCCGGCTGGGTCGAAAGCATCTGGTTGATGAGCTGTTCCAAGTCGGGCGCTCCCGGAATGTGGATCCGCAAGAGCTCACGGGCCTGGGGCTCGCGGCCCACGAGGAGCGCGAAGGCCACCGCCCCCAGGGAGTAGATGTCCCCGAACTGGGACGCCACCCCCTCTGGAGGCATGTAGCCCGGCGTTCCTCCGTTGTGCTTGCCGAACATGGCCGTCTGCCCCACGCCGCCCCGGGCGAGGCCGAAGTCCGCGAGCTTCGCGACCCCGTCCTTGTGCAGGATGTTCCCCGTCTTCAGGTCGCCGTGGAACGCGCCCGGCGCGGAGCCGTGGACCTCCTCCAGCCCCTGGACCACCGTGAACAGGTAGCCCAACACCCGCTCCACGGGCAGCCGCTGCCGGACCAGGGGCGTGAGATCCCCGTCCATCAGCTCCATCGCGAAGCCCCGGCGCCCGTCCACCAGGACGGGCTCGAAGTACCGCACGACGTAGCGCCCCTGGTGCCGCTGGAACCGCCGGACCTCGTCATCGATGAGCTGCTGGTTCTCCGGCGAGGCGTCCTTCGGAGCCTTGACGACGAACAACTGCCCCGCCTCGTCCCGGCACTTCAGGAGCTTCCCCAGGCCACCGCCCGTGAGTTCCTGCAGCACCGTGATACGTCCTTGAATTTTCATGGGTTTTTGTCCCAGGCCCTTCATGCCGGGGGGTTGCTGGCGGAGTAACCCACCAGACCGGCATACGAGGGCTCCTTTAACTAACCCACGAATCTGGGATGGCAAGCTGACATAGGAATTTTATTCCAAATTACCCAAGCCAACTCCTTTGACCTGGAAGCGCCCCGGTCGGCGGTTTATGAAAGAGGGGTTATGACGCGCGCGCACAAAGCCTCTGGCGGGCCGGACTCCAAGGAAGGCGAGGCCTACGGCCTGGTCCTGGGTCAGGTGATTGCCCAGCTCCGGAAGCAGCACGGGAACATGACCCAGGCCGAGCTGGCCCATCGGCTGGGCATCTCCCAGTCGATGCTGTCGAAGATCGAGAGCGGGAAGCAGCCGGATGCCTACCACTTCAGCCTGATTGCCCAGGTGTTCGGGCTCGACGTCCAGCAACTGAACGCCCGGGTCCTGGACGCGATGCAGCGCGCGCAGCAGGCCGCAGCGGCAGTGAACAGGCAGCCCAAGGCCTCTTCAGGCTGGGGAGAGCTGCTCGCGCTGGCGGGCTTCGTGGGACTGGTGATGTTCGCGGTGGCGGCGGTGGTCGGAGACGACGCGAAGCCGGCCCCGGAGCCTGCGCCAGGGCCCAAGCCCAAGGCCCAGTAGGCCGCGGTTTTCGGCACGGACGTGGGATACATGACCGACGACGACCTACGACGCGAGTACGTCCTGATGCAGCGGGCAAGGCTCTCTGCGCGGGACATCCTGGCGAGCCTGACGACGAGCCCCGCGACACAGTTCGGCCAGGAAGCGAGGACAGGCCGGCTCGCCCCGGGCTTAGACGCGGACGTGGTGGTCATTGACGGTGACCCGTCCCGGGGCATCGAGGCGCTCGCCAACGTCCGCTTGGTGCAGAGGCAGGGGAAGGTCGTCTTCCGCCAGGAGTGGTGAGACGGCGATTCACCACGAGATGCCGAGCAGACCGCGCTCCCCCTGAGCGCCAGCAGGATGGCGGCACGGCTCGAATCACCCAGCAGGCCACCCATCCGGCGGCGGAAATCGAACCCGCAGTCTGGGCGGTAGGAAGACTCGCTTGTGTCCTCGACGTGCAGTCTCTCGGGTTTCGGAATGAGGCCGTGGACCGAGGACTCCGCCCGGCCCACCAGGGCCGTTTCTCCTGACGACGGTCCCGCCGTCTCGAGCGCGTCGAGTGCCGCCAGCGCCTCCTGGGCGGTGCCGAAGCGCCCGGAGCGATCGCGCGCGACGAGCCTCTTGAGATAGCGCCGGAAGCGCGGGGACACCGGGAGGTTGCCTCCGACGCGCAGCGTGTATCCCTCGGTCATCAGCTCGGCGGGGTGCCGCCCGGTGAGTACGTGGAGCACGGTGGCCCCAGGGCGAAGAGATCGCTCGCCGGGCTGGCGGTTCCCCCGAACTGCTCGATGGGCATGTAGCCGAACGTCCCCACCAGCGTGGCCCCATGCGTGAGTGCACCGGCCGACAGAGAGGCGTCGGAGATTCGTGGTTGCCCGACACCTCTTTCGCCGGAACCCCCCAAGGGGACTGCGCGGCCTCTCCACCAGCCTAGCGCACAACGCGTCCGGCCCCGTCAGCGGCCCTCCTCGGCCTCTCCGCACCAGCCCACTCCCTCCACAGGCCTCCCATCCTTTTCATACGCCGGTGTGGGTGTACTTCCCCGCGGCGTCAGCTCAGCCCGGGGCCGGAACACAACCGGCCTCTCTCCGCCTATACTTCCACCGCACGTGCGGCACGCAGCCGGGCGCTGGAAAGAGGGGGTGACAGAGCCCGACGCTCCTCGGAGACATGGAGCGTCGTCTGTCGGGGTGGACATGAAGAACACCAGTCGCACGAAGCTGCTGAATTCGCATGACGCGCCCGCGTTGCTCGATCTCCTTGAGAGCGCCGAGCACGTCCTGGCTCGCACCGGCGAGCTCCGGGAGCACTTCCTCGAAGACCTCACCTGGATGGAGACACGCCGGCAGGCGTGGCGCACACGCGCCTGGCGGGTCGGGCTGATCGGCATCACCAGTTCCGGGAAGTCCACCCTGGTGAACGCGCTGCTCGGCCAGAGGCTCCTGCCCTCCGCGGTGCGTCCCAGCTCCAACACACTCGTCGTCTGTCGCCGCGGCCCGGAGCATCACGCCCTCATCCACTACCAGGATGGCAGGACCGAGCGTGTCACGGAGGACCTCGGACCGAGGCTTTCCTTCGTCTGCGATGAGAAGACCAACCCGGACAACGAGCAGGGCATCAAGGAGATCGAGGTCTTCTCGCCAACCTTCCTGCTCGGCGAGGACGTCGCGCTGGTGGATACACCGGGCCTGGACGCCACCGATGCGCACGAGCGGCTGACGCTGGTCGAGTTCCTCCCGACGGTCGACATGGTGGTGTTCCTCACCACGGCGAAGGCGAGCAGTGACGGTGCTGTCGCCGGCTACCTGGAGCGCATCTCCAGCGAGGGCAAGCCCCTGGTCCTCGTGCAGAACATGATCGATGCCATCGAGCCCAAGCTGGGGCCGGGCGGCGTCGTCCAGCGCAGCCGGGCCGAGGTCGCCGGAGACCACCTCCAGCGGCTCCGGCGGCTGGTGAGGACGGCCCTGGGCGAGCCGGGCGGCGCCGCTGTCCCCATCCTCCAGGTCTCCGCGTTCGAGTCCCTCCGGGGCAACATGGGCGCCTCGAACATTCCGGACCTTGTCGGCGCCATCGGACAGCACCTTCGGGCGCTCGAGCCGGCCCTCGTCATCGGGCGCTGCGAGCAACTCGCGAGGCACCTCCAGCGCATCATCCGGCGCGAGAGCACCACCGGAGCGCTCGCGCCCGGGCGGACCTACGCCAGCGACGAGCAGGCGGCCATCTCCGCGGCCAGGCAGCGTCTCGACGCACTCGGGAAGGTCTTCCACCGGAAGCTGGAAACCCTGCGAGAGGACACGCGCAAAGCCGCCTCCCGGTTCGAGCGGCAGGCGGCCTCTCTCTCCGAGGAGGACGTCTCCAGCGCGGAGGAGCTGGCGCAACAAGTGGATGCCTGGCATGTGAGGACGGCGGATTCCGTCATCGCGGCCCTCGACGAAGCGAGCAAGGCCCTGCGAGAGCTTGCCCAGGAGCTCAACCTCCGGCCGGATGATTATCTCCTCAAGGCCCCCCAGGGCGCTTCACGCCGGACCCTCCACGTTCCCACCGAAACGCGGTCCATGACCGTACGCGAGAAGAAGAAGGGCTTCCTGCCCATGGTGGCGCGCTTCTTCGGCTCCGACTCCGGGTACAACATCGAGACCCGCTACTCGACGATCGTCGAAGTCGCCACCCTCCGAGCGAGGCTGGCCGAGTTCACACAGAAGGAGGTGGGTTGGCTCGAGAACAACGCCACCCGTCTCCGACAGTCCATCCTGGCTCAGCAGCACGGTCTCCAGCAGGAGTTGGAGCGACGGCAGCGGGCACTCGAGCAACTCCAGCGCTCCGCCGCGAAGAATGAGGAGCGCCACCAGGCGGCGGAGGCCCTCGTGCCCCTCTGTGAGCGCCTTGAGGAAGAGGTCCGCAAGGCACGGCCGGCTCCGCCCGCGAACGTGGTGGGCGGCAACGGGGTCGAGGAGACGGCCGTCGTGTACGAGACCGCGCCTCACGTCCTGGCGGTCCTCCAGCTCGCGCGCCACCTCTCCCGCCGGCGTTTCCTGGCCGCTCGAGAGCACTGCCTGGCTCGCATCGGCGATCGGCGGCCCGAGGTGCGGCACCGGGTGCTGCTCTGGGCGTGGGATCCGGACGTCCTGGGCCGCTTCGTCCAACGCTTCTGGTACGACCTCCTGCCCCCCGTCCCCGAGGACTTTTCCGGGGTCCTCCTGGAGACCCGGCCTCGTCAACCCCTGTTGGAGGAGGCGCTCCTATGCGTCCATGCCGAGGGCCGGACACCCGAGGCGGAGCTTCAACAGGCGACCGCCTCCTTCTTGAGGAAACCTGCGACGACGTTCCTCCTCATCGATATCGAGCAGCCGGGTGCCGCGCAAAGAATGCTCCGCCGCTCGCCGCTGGTGCGGAGCTTCGGCCAGACCCAGGGCCTCGTCCTCGTTCCGCAATCGCTCCAGGGCGTTCTCCACGCGCAGACGCTGGCGGAGGCGCTCCTCGAGCTCCGCGGCTTCGCGGAGAGCTTTCCGGTGCCCGTGGACGGGGTGCTCGCCAACCACGACTCTGTGGCCCTCTCGTACCTCGCCGATCGGTTGTTCCTGGAGGGCGAGCTGCTCCGCACGTTGGCGGACGAGCAGGAGTGGCTCGCCGGGCTGCGGGACCACGATCTTCCGGCCGGGTTCGAGGCCGCCCCCGTCCTGCGCGCCTGGCGAGAGGCAATGACCCCTTCGAGCAATCCCCGAGCAACGCCATGAATACCGCGAAAAGCATGCTGGAGACAGTCCGACTCGAGGTGGACCGGGAGACCGAGCAGGTGGTGCACAGGCTCTCCGAGTCGCTCCAGGTGGCGGCCCAGGCCGAACCCCCCTGGGCCTCGGAGCTGCGAAGTGAGCTCGGGAGCATGCTCTCCCGGAAGCATTTCGATCGAGCCAGCCAGGCGCACGAGGAACGGCTGCAGACCCTGGAGCGGCGCCTGCGCGAGGAGATCGACCCCTCGAGGTTGCTCGAGCGGTTCGACACCCTCACGCAGCGGGTGGAGGCACAGACCGGGCTGCTCGAGGAGCAGAAGAAGCTGCTGGAGGCCCAGCGGAAGCTGTTGGATGCCCAGAGGAAGCTACTGGAAGAACAGAATGCCCAGCTGCGGCGTCTCGACCGCCCCTGGTACCGGAGGCTCTTCGGATGATTGGCATGAACGCACGGAACACCCTCGAGTCGTTGCTCGCGGACGGCGAGTTGGCCCGGCTCGTCGACCAGTACGGTGGTGGCAAGGCCGGTGAAGCGGCCCAACGGTATGCGCTCTTTCGTGACCGTCTGGGGCTGCGCCGGTTCGTCGTTCCCGTCGCGGGAATCCAGGGGACGGGGAAGAGCACCTTCCTCAACGCCATTGCCTTTGGCCGGCCGGTCCTGCCGATCGACGCGGACGAGACCACCTGCGTGCCCGTGGAAATCCGCCATGCGCGCGAGCCCGCCATGGAGGCCGTGATCCACTTCCAGGACGGAAGGACCGAGCGCGTACCGGCCGACGAGGAGTCGCTCGGGCGATTCGTCCACAATGGCAACAACCCGGGAAATCAGCTCGGCGTCTCCAAGGTCGTCTTGGAGTCCGACCGGCCACTGCTCGAATCCGGCCTCGTGCTGGTCGACCTTCCCGGCGTAGGTAGCCTCACCGCCGCCAACCTCGAGACCACCCGCCGCTACCTGGAGGAGTCGGCCGGAGTGCTCTTCATGCTGCGCACCACCCCGCCCATCACGCGGTCCGAGTCGCTGTTCGTGACCACCTGGTGGGCCCGCCTCCCCACTGCGTTCTTCGTGCAGAACTGGTGGACGGACGAGCCCGCCGAGGAGGCCGCGGATGGGCGCGAGCACAACCAGAAGGTCCTCCAGGGCATCATCGAGCGCAACCGGCTGGCCGTGCCCATGCCGTCCATCCATCTCGTCAACGCGTATCGGGCCCTCGAGGGCAGTCTGAAGCAGGACGCGGCGCTGCTCGACGCGGCGGGACTGCCCCCACTTCTCGATGTGCTCGCCCGGACCGCGCACACTTGGCCCGAGCGCATCCGCGCCGACATCGGTGCCACGCTCCGGGCCGATATGGCCTACGCCCTCGAGATGGCGCACGAGCGGCTCAAGTCCCTCTCGGGTGACCGGGCCACAGTGGAGGCCCGGATGAAGCAGCAGCAGGAGCAGTTCGACGTCTATTTCACCCAGCTCAAGGCGCGCTTGTCGGAGGCGCGGGGGGACATGGAGGAGACACTGGCCACCATCCGTCAGGACATCTCCACCTGGTCGCGCAACGCGGCGGCGGAGCTGCGCAACAACATGCGCACCAAACTGCGTGCTGGCATCGTCGATGGCCACCGGCTCGTGCGTGCCCTCCAGGATGAGCAGTCGGTCCAGGCCGACGAGCTCTTCGAGAAGGTCCAAACCCACCTGCTGGTGCTACAGGACAAGCTCGGCGAGCGGTTCGCGGGCCTCCACGCGTGGAGGGGCCAGAAGTTCAGCGGGCGGTTCACGGTCGACCAGGAGGAGCGGACCCGGTACGAGAACGTCCTGCCCCAGGGGGGCGGCGCGCTCTCGGCGTTGGGGGGAGCCGCGCTGGGGGCCAAGATCGGGGCCGCAGGCGGGCCGGTCGGAGTCGCCGTGGGTACAATCATCGGGGGCGCCCTCGGTTTCTTCTTCGGAAGCTGGGCGGGTGGCAAGGCGCGCAAGGCCGCGACCGAAAGTCGCGCGAGCAACGTGGAGCCGGAGGTCTTCGCCGCCATCGACCGGTTCATCGCCGAGGCCTCCAGGGACACGCTCGCGCAGGTGCGGGGCTTCTCTGACCACGTGGAGACCTTCTTGAACCAGTGGATGCAGGAGCAGAGGCAGCGCTTCGACGCCGACCGGGAGCAGGTGTTCGCCGACCTTCGTACCGAGAAGGACGAGCGTGCACGGCAGCATGGGCGCGTGGCCGCGGACTGCTCCGCCCTCGAGAAATACCTCGCCCAATTCCCGGAGGTGCGGTCATGAGCTCTTCACCGGAGCAGCACCTGGCGGGAGTGGCGGAGGAGCTCGTCGCCATCCTTCGCGACGCCCAGGAGGAGGAGCTCTCGGCGGCAGGCACGCTCCTGCACCAGCGGCTGCGTGCCCCCCAGTGCTTCGTCACGGTGGTGGGCGAGACGAGCACCGGAAAGTCCACCCTCATCAACTCCTTCATCGGACGCCCCCTGCTCCCCGCCTTCGCGCGGCCCACCACCGCCACGGTCACCCATCTAGTGGGCCTGGACACGTCCAAGGACCGCTACTTCTCCATCTTCCGGGATGCGACCCAGGAGGAACTCGAGCGGGAGCGGTTCCTGGAGCTGTGTGAAGCGCCCCCGGCGGACCTCCTGCGGCTCCAGGTGCGCTTCCCCCCCTCGCGGCCCGAGGCGGCGGGCCTGCACGTCTTCGACACGCCGGGCTTCAACTCCATCGTCGTGGAGCACGAGGAGGTCCTGCGGCAGTTCCTCCCGCAGAGCGACCTCATCGTCTTCGTCGCGGGCTACCGGACTGGCTTCGGCCAGTCGGACCAGGAGCTGCTCGAACTGGTGCACCAGGCGAGGGAGGAGGATCCGGAGCTCCCGGTCGTGCTGGTCGTCAACCGCGCGCCTCCAGGCACCACCGCCAACGACAAGCGCGTGCGGGAGATCGTGCGCAACGCCGCCGATTGCCTCCGCTACGAGCCCGAGACACTCATCATCGAGTCCACCACGGCGCCCCATCCCTCCACGGGAGTGGCGAGACAGACGCCGGCCCTGCCGGACACGGAGGTGCTGTGGTCGCGCATCTGCACCATGGCCCGTGAACCCCGGCGGCTGGAGGCCGTCCGGCGCCACATCGCCGGGCTGCTCCTGCGCCTGTGGGAAGAGGGAGTGGCGAACCTCGAGCAGCGGGTCGCCTTGCTCCGGGGCGGCGACGAAGAGCTCCGACTCATCCTGGAGCAGATCGCACTCCTCCAGGAGGCCCGGAGGCGTTCCCTCGAGGCCGTGTCCCGCTCGACGGAGCGGCTCGGGGTGGCACTCCCTTCCAGCATCGAGTGGCACGCCACGCAGATGCGGGAGCGGCTGGAGCGGGACGTCGACGCCTCGGGGAAGTGGCTGGGAAAAGAGGACTGCGTCGAGTGGCTGAGCGCGCATGCCCTTCCCTTCGAGGTCCGTCAGGCGGGACGTGCGCTGGAGACGCAGATCCAGGAGGAACTGGAGCGTCTCGATGAGGAGTTGAAGCAGATCGCCAACACCGCGGTCATGGAGATCCAACGCACGGTCCGGCTCGAGAACGACACAGTGGGGAGGCTGACGGAGAACCTCGTGAGGAACCTCTTGCAGCGGCTGGGGGGGTCCGCCGTCCACGGGTTGTTGCGTGGCGTGGGGGGCATCGGGGGGGCCGCGGCCGGTGCCGGGAACGTGGTCAAGATGCTGGTGTCGAGGGTCGGCAACCTCTTCGGCAAGACCTTCGGCCGCGAGGTCTACCGTCAGATTGGCAAGCTGTTCACCAAACGCGTGCTGCAGCGCATCAATGTCGCGGTGAACATCCTCATCGAGGTCATCACCTTCGTCGTCGACGCGAACCGGTGGAAGGGCGAGGTCAAGGAGCGCATGGGGAAGACCCTGGAGTCGTGGCGCGAGGAGGTCGTCAAGGACGTTCACGAATCACAGCTTCCCCAGATCCACGAAGCCAACGTGGGGGGCGTCGATACCATCTACGACAGCCTCATCCGCGACAGCGAGCGTGCCATCGCGGAGGCCGAGAGCGCTCGCCCGGGAGAACGTGAGAAGCTAGAGGCCTTGCTCACGCGCGTGAAGGAGCTTCGCGCCCATTTCAACCCGTACCTCTCGCAGGAGCCATGATGAGTGACGACATCCTCGATCTCCCCAATCGGCCCAGGGTCGAAGTCCTCCCGCGCGCGGAGGCTGGCTCCGCCTCATCCGGGACCCGCCTGACCGAGAAGCAGATGGACCAGGTGCTCGACACGGGCCTGCGCTTCGTCGAGGACCTCGGGGCCGTCGCCAGGGAGCTGGTGGCCATCCACCGTATCCGGGAGCAGGGCCGGGCCGACGTCGAGCGCATCGAGGCGAAGACGCGCCACGTCGTGGAAAAGATGCGTGCGGAGATCGACCGGCTCGCCGAGGTGCGTCAGGGCGTCCGGACACGGGCACAGGCGGTGGTGGAGATCATCTCCGCCACGAGCCAGGCCTTGCAGAGGATCCCTGACCTGGACAACGACTCGCGCAAGGCATTGGTGGACCAGCTGCCGCGGCTCGTCGAGCTGGCCATCAGTGACAAGACGCATGGGAAGTGAGTTCAGCCAACTGATGAGGCTCGTCGCGGCGCTCATCCGGGAGCGGGAGGAGACTCGCGCGTTCGAGCAGCTCCAAAGTGCCAGACAGCAGGCAGCGTTGGAGCGGTATGCCAGGGCACAAGAGGCCATCATGGCCACGAATCTCGCCGTGCTCGAAGCACAGCGGGGCCGCGATCAGGTCCTCGCCGAAATCCAACGCCTACCGCCAGCGGAACGCGCCGGAGTGGAGGCCCGCCTGATGCCCCTGGTGGACCGCGTCTTCCATGACGAGCTCGCCCGGCTCAAGTCCCTCAAGCGCCAACTGGCGAACCCGCGGTCCTCCCTCCGGAAGGGGGAATGACCCGGGGAGCGCGGGTCCGGGTCAGGCCACGGTGAGGATTTCGGCGCCCTGGTCCCGCTCGAGGCAGCGGCCAGGAAGGAACTGATGAGGGCGAGGACGCCGCGATTGAACCAGGCAGAGCTGCTGCGCAGGACATTCAGTCCTTCCTACTGCACTCGGCCTCGGCTCACGGCTACACCGGCACCGACGCCCGCTGGCTCTTCGACCTCTAGCCCTCAAGGTGGATGGAGGTGGCGGGAATCGAAGCCGCTAAGGGCGGAGCCGCCCCCACTCGGGACCAGAGCAACACCCCTGTTTTCCCTCTGTAAATGGGGCGTCCATCTGTCCGGGCGAGTCCACCCGGAGACCCGACGTTCTCGTAGACTTACCAGCCTGACTTGAAGGTGGGGCAAGCGCCCCACGGAGGGGGCCATGGTCAGCGCCATCATTATTACGGTCCTGCTGCTGCTCTGCCCGGTGCTCGCAGTCCTTTGGGTCCGCGCGTACATGGCCACGAGGAAGCTGGAGGAGCGGTTCAAACCGGTTCTGGGTGCATAGCTCCACTGCGGGAGATGTTCGCACCTATGCTCTTTGCTGATCCCCCTGAACGTTTGCCTCGGGAGTTCCCGCCGACTGGCGTTCGCGAGGCGTCCCTCCGCCGAAAATCACCCGGCCAGCACAAGGAGTGCGGAGGATTACGTGGTATGGATAACTCTCAGCGTGAAAAGGATTATCCACCCGCCGCTCGATGCGCATAACCGGCTTCGCCAGCCGCTGACGGCGGGCGAGAAGGCCGTGCTCTCGGTCTTCGATCACTGCCTGTCGCCGGGGTGGGAGATTTACGTCCAGCCCCATCTCAACGGGTTGCGCCCGGACTTCGTGCTGCTCAACCCGCAGGTGGGCATCGCCGTTTTCGAGGTCAAGGACTGGAACCTCGACGCGATGCGCTATTTCTTGAAGAAGGATCGCAACGAGGTCGAGACGCTGTGGGCCGAGCGCGATGGCAAGGCGTTCTGCATCCAGGCAGACAACCCGATTCCAAAGGTCCAACTATACCGGCGGGAGCTCTACGAGCTGTACTGCCCTCGGCTCGGCTACAACTCGCGCCCGGACCGGCACGACGGCTGGGGGGCGATCACCGCGGGCGTCATATTCCCGTTTGCCGCAGGCTCGCGCGTCGAGCGACTGCTTGCACCCTTCCGCGACGGGGAAGTCTACGCGTGCTACGAGCCTATCAGTGGGACGGAAGCGGTCGCCGCCGCCGACCTGCGGCGCATCTTCCCCGAATCGCAGCGCGCGCACTCCCGGTTGATGACCAACGCCTTGGCCGATGACTTGCGTGGCTGGCTCGTAGAGCCGGACTTCTCGTCGACGCAGCGCGAGCCGTTGATGCTTGATCGCCGTCAGCGCCCGCTGGCGGAAACGCGCACCGAGTCTGGCTACCGACGCATCAAAGGGCCCGCCGGCTCGGGTAAATCGCTGGTGCTCGCCGCTCGGGCCGCACGGCTGATGAACGAAGGCAAGCAGGTGCTCGTGGTCACCTTCAACATCACGCTGTGGCACTACCTGCGCGACCTGATGGTCCGCGGTATCGACTCGCCGCAGCGCATGAACAACGTTCGCCTCATGCACTTCCACTATTGGTGCAAACACGTGTGCTACGAGGCCGGGTGGGATGCCCGGTACCACCATCTCGTGCGGGGGGCGGTCGAATCGTCCCGGGGGCAGCGGCAGGTCCTGCTCGACGACGAGATCCCGGCGCTGGCCAGCGAAGCCGTCGAGCAGCCCGGGGCCGCGAAGTATGACGCGATCCTCGTCGACGAGGGTCAGGACCTCCGCCCGCACTGGTGGAGCGCGCTGCGCAAGGCTCTCATGCCCGGCGGCGAAATGATGCTGGTGGCCGACGCAACGCAGGACGTCTACGGTACGGCCAAGGCTTGGACCGACGAGGTCATGCAGGGCGCAGGGTTCCGAGGCGGGTGGGCTCAGCTCGATGTCAGCTATCGGCTGCCGCCCACGGCGCTGGAGATGGCACGCGACTTCGCGCAGCGATTCCTGCCGGCCGAGACCGCGCAGCTGCCCGAGCCCGAGCAGGGCGACCTCAATCTGTATCCTTGCACCCTGCGATGGGTGCAGTGCGACGAGGCCGATGCCACGAGCGTCTGCGCCGACGAACTCCGCGCGCTGATGAGGTTGACGGGCCGCAACGGCCTAGCCAATGCCGACATCACGCTGCTGAGCGAGGCCACGAGCGTCGGAGCTAAAGTGTCTCAGTTGCTGGAAGACCGATTCAGGATTCGCACGCTCAACACCTTCTCCGCCGACAACATCGAGCAGCGGCGCCAAAAGATGGGCTTTTTCATGGGCGACGCCAGCGTGAAGGCCACGACGCTGCACAGCTTCAAGGGCTGGGAGACGCGGCTGCTCGTCATCTACGTCGACGCCGCCGCCGACCCGAAGGCCCTCGCCTTGGTCTACGCCGGGCTGACGCGCCTCAAGCGCCACACGGAAGGCAGCTGGCTCACGGTCGTGTGCTCGGCGCGCGAGCTTGATGAGTTCGGCCAGACTTGGCCGTCCTACACTCGCCCCGCGGTGAGGAGAATCAACCCTTCTTTTGGGGGCGGGTGACGGGAAACCGCTTACACCCGGTGAGACCCTGGGAGCCAGGGGCAGTTGCCCGGACCGCGGTTCGGACCGGCGAGGCCGGTGGCCGCCCCAAGCGCTTGATCTGGGCCCGGGCGTGCTCCAGGCCGGCCTTGGTGCGCTCGATGAGCCGGTGCCGCTCCCCCAAGCAGCAGGAGCGGGGGAGACGAGCGTGGCACTTGAGGCGGCGGCCAGGAAGGAGCCGCAGAAGGAGAGGACGCCGCGAGTGGACTGGGCGGAACTTCTGAGGAAGACGTTCGACTTCGACGTGTTCGCCTGCGTGAGATGAGGAGGCAGGCGGAGTGTGTTGGCGTACGTGAAGCAAGCGCGCGGGGGTTGTTGCCGAGCACGCTGGATGAGGGAGAAGTGGGCCCGGGTGAGCAGGCAGAATGATGGAGAGGCCCCCGGGCGTGGCCAGGATTCCATCAGAAAACCCGGCGAAGAGGTGGGGAGAGGGAGGGTCGTCCCTGGAGACCCGCCCCCGCGGGTCCGTGTCAGGCCAGGCCAGCACTCGTAGAGCACGTCGCGGGGAGGGCGGAGCCCAAGGGCATGGGGCCACCGGCGAGCTGAGAGCGCAGGAGAAGAAGTGGCCCGTGACGTCTTGCACACGTCACGGGCCGGGCTCCGCACCACGACTTGGGAGAAGGAGCACGGAGCGAGGAAGGAATCGTTCGTTTCCGAGGTGAGGTCAAGTCCTGGCCGCCCTCGGTGGAAGAGGCCCGGCCGCGCACGTGCGGGCGGTGTGGACAGCCGGCGTACGAGGGCGGGCGAGTGCGCATCCACGGGCACGGACTGGTGCAGCGCCAGCAGCGGGGCCGCCCGGGCCGGGGCAGCCGGCACGCACGCAGGTGCTGGCGTGCCGGCGCTACCAGTGCCAGGGCTGCGGGGCGGTATGGACGGTGCTGCCGGCGTCGGCGGTGGCGCGCAAGCACTTCTCGGCAGCGGCCATCGCCTTGGCGCTGGCGCTCTGGGGCCTGTGCGGCCTGGGCGTGGAGCAGGTGCGCGGCCTGGTGAATGACTGGAAGCACACCGGGGCCATGCCCGGCCGCTGGCGCTCGTTGGGGCGGTGGGCGGAGCAGGTGGCCACGGGCAGCCTGTTCTCGGCGCTCGAGGTGCACGTAGAGGGGGCCGCGCGCACCGTGGCGGCCCGGGCCGCGCAGGTGCTGTGTGGCCATGCACCGCCCGCTCAGCGAGGGCTGCCACTGGCCTGGCAGGCCTTCGCGGGGGCCAGCCATGTGAGCTGATGGAAAACCACGCCCTGCCACGGCGGAAGCACCGCCCACCGGGTTTGGGGCGCTGCCTGGCACCCGGCGCCGTGCGACGCCCTGCCAGCCCGGCTTGGGGGACATGCCGTCCCCGGCGGGCAGGAGGACGCCATGGAGAAGCTCGTTCCCAGAAACCAGGGGAGGCCGTCGCGGTGTTCCGCAGCCAGGTGATTGGCACGCTGCTGCACCGGCCGCTCTCGCGCGGCCAGCTGCGTGCGGCGCTGCGGGAGTTGTCCCAGCAGAGCTTCCGCCCACCGGGTGCGCAGGTGACGCGCCGCTACAGCGTGCCCACGCTGGAGCGCTGGTACTACCGCTGGCGCAAGGGGGGCCTGTCAGCCCTGGTGCCTCAGCCGCGAGCTGCTTGCGGCGCGGCCCAGGCGCTGGAGGAGTCCGTGCGCCAACTGCTGCTGGACGTGCGGCGCGAGCACCCCAGCGCCTCGGTGCGCCTCATTGTGCGCACCCTGGTGGAGAGCGGGCGGCTGCGCGAGGGCGCGGTGAGCGAAAGCACCGTGCGCAGGCTGCTGGCCAGCGCCGGGCTGGACAGGGTTTCCCTGCGCCGCTCGCCGGGCGCCACGCAGCGGCTGCGCTGGGAGGCCTCTCACCCGGGCGCCCTCTGGCACGGGGACGTGTGCCACGGACTGGCCCTGCCCGATGGCAGGCCCCTGCGCATCCACGCCCTCATGGACGACAAGAGCCGCTACGTGGTGGCCCTGGAGGCACGGTGCAGCGAGCGCGAGAGCGACATGCTCTCCCTCTTCGTCGCGACCCTTCGCCGCTGGGGGCGCCCCGACTCCCTCTACCTCGACAACGGCTCCACCTACTCGGGCAAGGCCCTGGCCACCGCCTGCGCCCGCCTGGGCACCGCCCTCGTCCACGCCCGCCCCTATGACCCGGAGGCTCGGGGAAAAATGGAGCGCTTCTGGCGCACCCTGCGCGAGGGGCTGCTGGACCATCTCGACCGCGGCCTCTCTCTGGAGCAGGTGCAGCGGCGCCTGGACACCTTCCTCACACGCCACTACCACTGCACGCCCCACTCCTCCCTCTTCGGTGACACCCCAGCCCTGGTGTGGAGCTCGCGCCAGACTCTCCTGGTGTCCGAGGAGCAGCTGCGCCAGGCCCTCACCGTGCGCGAGCGGCGCCTGGTTTCTCGCGACGGCGTGGTGCACCTGGACGGCCAGCTCTTCGAGGTGCGCCAGGGCTTCCTCGCCGGCCGCCGGCTGTACGTCTGCCACAACCTGGTGGAGGGCCTGCCCACCGAGGCCTGGGTGGAGCACGACGGACACCGCTACCCCTCCAACCGCTGGACAGGCGCCTCAACGGCACCGTCCGCCGCGAGCCTCACGCTCCCGCGCCCCAGCAGGCGCGCACGCCCTTCGAGCCCGCCGCCCCCAACCCCGCCCCTGACAGCACCCCAGGAGCCTTTCATGTCCGAGCCTTCCCTCTCCCTCTTCGGCCTCACCCAGTCCCCCTTCACCAAGGAAGTCGCCGACGCCGACCTCTGGCTGCCGCCCTCCAAGCAGGAGCTCGTCGACGAGCTCGTCGACTCCCTCCAGCAGCGCCACAACGTGCTGCTGGTGGGCGAGCCCGGCGTCGGCAAAACCTGCGTGCTGCGCGCGCTGCGCCAGCGTCTGCCCACCGAGCGCTTCCGCCTCACCTACTGCCACAACGCCACCCTGGGCCGGCGCGACTTCTACCGCCAGCTGTGCCTGGCCCTGGGTCTCTCTCCCAAGGCCACCGCGGCGGCCGTCTTCTTCGCCGTCACCGGCCACGTCCAGGAGCTCGCCTCCTCCCGCCTCCACCCCGTCTTCCTGCTGGACGAGGCTCACCTGCTGCATTCCGACGTGCTGGCCCACCTGCACATATTGCTCAACTACGAATGGGACAGTCGCGCCCTGCTCAGCCTCGTCCTCGTCGGCCTGCCCGAGCTGGAAGACAGGCTGAGCCTCGGTACTCACAAGTCCCTGCTCTCGCGCCTGCACTCCCGTTTGCGGCTGGAGCCAGTGACTCCCGACGACTCCGCCGACTACCTGCGCCACCGCCTCCGGCTCGCGGGCTGTGACAGGGAGCTCTTCCCCCGCGAGGCCGTCTCCCTGTTGCACGAGTCCTGCCAGGGCGCGCACCGCGACCTCGACCGGCTCGCTTCCCTGTGCCTGCGCCAGGCCTCACGCCGCAAGCGCAAGCTCGTCGACTCTGACATCGTCCGCGAGGTCCTCGAGCGCCAGCACAGTCCCGCGCTCGCATAGTGGCGGCCTGTCGGCGAGCCCCTCTCGCTCAACTCCCGCGGGCTCGCCGACAGGCCCATTCCATCACCCAGTGCGGTGATTCCACCCTCGCCGCGTGACCATCAACAAGCGTGCTCGCATCTCCATCAACAAGCCTGCGCGGTAACAGCGGGGTGCGCGCGATTTTGGAGCACCTGGGATTGCCCATGGCAGGTGCGCGTCTGGCCCCAGCGCGAGGGCCACCCCAGGCCGCGTGGTGTTGAGGCTCAAGAGGGCCAAGAGGCCCAGGTCCCCTGCCGCACCCCTCCTGGGAGGACGGCCTGGGCCGGCGTGTACCCCAAGGGGACTGCGCGGCCTCTCCACCGGCCTGGCGCACCACTCGGCCGGCCCCCGTCAGCGGCCCTCCTCCACCTCTCTGCTCCAGCCCACTCCCTCAACAGGCCTCCCATCCTTCTTATACGCCTCCGGATTTGGTCCAAATTTGGTCCGACAAGAACCGATTTGGTCCCCCAAGGCGAGTCGCGCATCCTCGTTGGGAGTAGGCTCGGCTCAGAGCGGCGGGGAACTTTTAGTGGAGGCGGCGGGAACCGAACCCGCCGCTAGAGCCTTCCGGCGCCCCTGGGAACTTTGAGGAGGAGGATTGACCCTCCGCAGCCCCAGCTCGGAGGTACTCGGCACCCGCGAACTGGGCTGGCAACCGCGCCGTTCCGAGGCATCGGCACTCTGAGCGGCTGCTGTACGGCGCCAGGCACACTGGCGCTCCGCCCATCCGTTGTGTGGGGGGGCCTCCAAGGAGGAGGGATTGCTTCCATCCCATTGACGGTGTCTCACCTAGACAGCGGACTCGATGCGCAGTTCGGGTCGGCCTCGTCCACGCTCGTCCTGGCGTTACCCAGGCTCAATCCGTCTTCTTCCAGCCGCCTGTGGCGGGTGGCCCCAGCCATTCCCCGCTGCAGCGGGGGAGGGCGTCGTGCGCGTGCCGTGCGCGAGCTGGCCAGCGAACACGCTGCCCGGAGGGCACCGCCCCTGGCGGCGCGTCAGCGGCCTTGAACCAGGCGGCCCCACTTGGCCGCGCTTACGTCCCGTGTCGTAGTAGGGGTGCAAGGGGGCCTCACCTGGGCCCCCTGCGCCAGGGTGTAGCGGGAAGTCCCACCTACGCTGGACGGGGCTGCTCGCTGGGCCTTCAGCTTTTCTCGGAACTTGCTCCTCCAGCGGCGATGAATGCCTCGACGCTGGCCGGCTCAATCCGGAGGGCCCCCGATACCCGAACGTGCCGGAGTTGCCCACGCTTGCAGAGGGCGTACACCGTGGCCGTCGAGACCGCGAGCAACTCGGCCACCTCGCGCACCGAGAGCAGGCGTGTTCCCGTGGTCCCGGAGGCAGGGGCCGCACCTTGCAGCAAATATGCAGCAAAAGGCTTGGTAGACCCTGCGACCGGATGGGACGGTTGGAAAGGTCCTGCCTCGGAATCCCCAGGAGTTACGAGCGTTTGCGAAGGGCTGATAACGCCTGGAGGATTGCCCGGTTAGCCTCCGGAGCCAAAGGCCGCAGGTTCGAATCCTGCATCGCGCGCACCGTGAAGGGCCTGGAATCCTTGGGGAAATCCCCCGATGGTTCCAGGCCCTTCGCCTTTTCCGGCCCGGCTGCTTCTCAGCCCTCGGAGGCCTTCTGGGGCTGCGGCAGGTGGATGCGGACCGAGCGCACCCGGCGCGGGCTCGCGTCCAGCACCTCCAGCACCGTCCCGTCCTCCAGGGGCAGCTTCGTGCCCTTCTCGGGGATGGTGCCAGCCTCCGCCGCGCACAGCCCTCCCACCGTGGACCAGCCCTGGCCCTCCTCCAACTCCAGCCCCAGCTCCCGGTTCACGTCCCGGATGGCCGCCGTGCCCTGCACCACCGCCGTGGTGGGGCTCTCTCGATGGACGAGCTCCTCGGGCTTCTCGAACTCGCTGGCGATCTCCCCCACCAATTCCTCGACGAGATCCTCCACCGTCACCAGTCCCGCCACTCCGCCCCGCTCGTCCACCACGATGCCAAGCTGCATCCGCCTCTGCTGCAGCTCCTTCAGCACGTCGATGGCCCGCATCGACTCGAAGGCGAACCAGGGCGGCCGCATCACGTCCTCCAGCACGATGAGCGAGCCTTCCCAGGCCACTCCCAGCAGATCCTTCGCGATGACGTAGCCCACGATGTTGTCGATCGTCCCCTCGTACACCGGCATCCGCGAGTGCCCATGCTCCAGCAGCACCTGCTTGATCTCCTCGGCGCTCGCGTGCCGGCGCAGCGCCACGATGCGGCTGCGCGGCACCATCACCGCCGACAGGGGAATGTTCCCCAGCTCGAACGCACGGGAGGCGATCTCCCCTGCCCGCGGATCCAACGAGCCCGACTTCGCCGCCTCTTCCACGAGCTGCTGCAGCTCGTCGGGTGACAGGCGCGACTCGGTGAAGTTGGTCCGGTCCCCGAAGAAGCGCAGGATGAGGTTGGAGCTGGCGGTGAGGAACCACACCAGCGGCTGCACCAGCCAGGAGATCCCCCGGAGCGGACGGGCGATGAACAGCGCGTACCCCTCGGAGAAGCGCAGGGCCAGGGACTTGGGCACCAGCTCGCCCAACACCAGAGAGAGGTATGACACCAGGCCCACCACTCCCGCGAAGGCCAGCTGCTCGGCGAGCGCAGCGTCCAACCCCAGTTGCGTGA
The DNA here is from genome assembly GCF_016859125.1 of Archangium violaceum. Classification (NCBI taxonomy): domain Bacteria; kingdom Pseudomonadati; phylum Myxococcota; class Myxococcia; order Myxococcales; family Archangiaceae; genus Archangium; species Archangium violaceum. Next base: position 8,073,737 of record NZ_CP069338.1, read on the forward strand.
GGGGTCCTTCGAGCCGCTGGGCGATGGACGCCCCGCCGAAGGCCGCCGCAGAGGCCCCCACCACGGTGATGCCGATCTGCACCGTGGCCAGGAACCGCTCGGGGTTGTCGCGCAGGGCCTGCACCGCCCGGGCGGAGCGGTTGCCTTCCTCGAGCAGCTCCCTCAGGCGCGTCTTGCGCACCGACAGCAGCGCGAGCTCCGCCCCGGCGAAAACGCCGTTGGCGAGAATCAGCAACAAGATGATGACGAGTTCCGTCGCGATGGCCGTCTACCCTCCGGTCATCGTTCTAGCCCAATGGGCCCGTTCAGGCGTCCAAGGATTGGAGCAGCAGCGAGAGCTGATCCCGGCTGGCGCCTTTAGGCAGGTAGTAGTGCGGCCCGGAGCGGAGCGCGCTCCCCACGTCCTGCGCCGCGGCGCCGGTCAGGAACACCACCCGGGGGGTGTTGCCGTTACGGGGCATCCGCTCCAGCACCTCGAAGCCATTCATGCCCGGCATGTTCAGATCCAGGAGCATCACCCCGTAGCGTTGCCGCGCCAGTGACTCCAGGGCTTCCTCGCCATTGGCGGCCTCGATGGCTTCGTATCCGAGATCCTCGAGGCACAGTCGGAGGAATTCCCGCCAGTCCGCGTCGTCGTCGACGACCAGAACCTTGCGTCCGTCGTCTTCGGATGCCCTTCGACCCAAGTCTCCTCCCGGTACGTGAAGACGAACCGATGGGCGCGATGCGGTATTTGCGCGGGGAACGAGGCCAGCCGGAGGGCAGGGGAGGGGGCGGGTGCTCAGAAGAGCGACATCGACAGCTGGCTGGCCAGGTACTGGAGGGCGGGCATGACGTTGGGCGCGGACCGCTTGCGCGCAGGCGGGAGCGCCGTCTGCTGCCATTCTGGCTCGCCGACCAGGCGGCCGGAGGCATGCTGGAAGAGGCGGAAGCGGCCGAGCTCGATGGAGCTGCCCGAGTTGTAGATGCGCAGCCCGCGTCCCTGGCAGGGGCCCAGGTTGAACTCGCGCGGGACGTGCCGGTGCCCGTGGAGGATGAGATCGCAGCGGCCCTGGACCCGGCGGACCAGCTCTGCGCCCAGCGCCAGCTCCGAGGCGTGGGGCCAGCCCATGCGTGTGGCGAGGCGCTCGGGGAAGCTCTCCTCGGGCAGGGGCAGCACGTGGTGGTGCAGCAGCACCGCGGTGAGCGCGCCCGTCGGCGCGGCGCACAGGGCCTCGTCCACCATGTCCAGCACCGCTGGGGTCAGCTCGCCGTGGCAGGCGAAGTAGTTGCGGTTGTGCGGGCCCGTGGAGTCCACGCACACCAGGTAGAGGCCCTCGTGCCGCTCCACCCGCACCTTGCGGCCGTTCATCCACTGGCTGCCGGCGTCCTCGCCGGTGCGATCGTGGTTGCCGGGGATGAAGGTGAGCCGCCCGGTGTCGAGCAGGGGCGAGAAGATGTCCCGGAAGCGCTTGTACTCGCTCCGGCTGCCCTGGTGGGTGAGGTCGCCCGTCACCACCACGTGGTCCACGCGTTCGGCGAGGAGGGTTTCCACCAGGGCATTGGCCGTGGCATCGCTCTCGCGGGAGAGGTCCAGATGCAGGTCCGACAGGTGAGCCAGCTTTCGGATGAGCATACGTACTGCTGAAATACCCATCCGCTGAAACACGGCCATGGCCCGCGGGTGAACCTTATGGGTGGGGCCGGTGACTTCGCGGTGAACCCGTCAGCCCGCGAGCAGTTCCCCGGTGCGCTCGGGCTCGGGGGTGGCCATCGGCTTGTCCAGGGCGGGCGTGGGCGGCACCAGCTTCGAGCCGGGCAGCACGCGCAGCTTGTTGCCACGCCAGTCCACGGTGCGGGCGAAGAGCCCATTCGCCCAGGCCAGGAAGAGCAGGGCGTCCTTGAGCAGCACCGCCGGCATCGCCTTCCACGAGATGGCCTGCTCGGGCCGCATCAGGCGGAAGAGCGTCATGTCATGGGCGAGCTTCGCCAGCATCACTCCCACCACCACCCCGAGCGCCTGGGCCGACGGCGCCAGCAGCGCGCCGAGCAGCGCCCACGGCAGCGGGTTGAGCAGCGACTGCGCCAGGTACAGCGGCGTGGGGACGCACGTGTGGTGGATGATGCTCCAGCGCGCGTAGCGCTTGAAGAAGGCCGAGACGCTCTTCTTCTGGGACACGTTGTAGACGGGCGATCGCGCCACCACGGAGCGCTTGCCGAGCCTGCGCGTCACCCACCGGCCGATGACGTAGTCCTCCGCCAGCACATTGCGTACCGAGTAGAAGCCACCCAGCGACTCCACGTCCTCGCGGCGCAGTGCCATGGACTTGCCCACCACGATGTCCTGGTCGACGGCCTGCTTGGCGGCGATCTGCCCCGCGCCCGCCGCGGAGCACTGGTACAGGTTGTCCATCAGCGAGCCCAGCGTCCGCTCGCCGATGCCGCTCACCGGGTGGGAGATGCAGCCCACCGTCGGATCCTCGAAGGTCTGGGCGATCTCCTCCAGGTAGCCCGCGCCCGCGCGGGTGTTGGAGTCGCTGATGAGGAGGATGCCGTAGCGGGCCGCGGCCGCCAGGGTGATGAGCTGGTTCACCTTGGGGTTGAGGCCGGGCTCTCCGTGCTGCAGCTCCAGCCGCATGATGCGCGGCCAGCGGGCCACCGCCTCGCGCGCCACCGCGTAGGCCGGGTCGCGCGTGTCCTTCACGCCCAGGATGACCTCGTAGGCCGGGTAGTCGAGCGTGGCGAACCAGGCCAGGTTGGCCTCCAGATCGTCATCCACGCCGCACAGGGGCTTGAGGATGGAGATACCCACCGGGGCGTCACCGGACACCGGGGCCGGGGCCCGGGCGGCGCTCCCGCGGTAGCGCAGCACGAAGAAGAGCTGCAACGCGAGGGCGAGGACTCCGAAGGAGGCGGCGGCGAGGAGGGTGTGGCTGAGCGCGTGGATCATGAGCGCGGGCTTTCTCCAGAACAGGAAGGGCGCGGTGATCGCGCGTCCTACCTGGGACGTTAGAGAAGCCCCGCGACTCCACTGCGACGGTCCCGCGTCGCCCGGGAGAACTCTGGGCAACGACGCGGTGAACTCGACTCCCGGAGTCAGGAATCGGTCGTCAGATTGCGGCTGCGCGGGTGGCGGATGTCAGTGCCCCGCACCATGTAGATGACCATCTCCGCCACATTGGTGGCGTGATCACCGATCCGCTCGAGGTGTTTGGCGATGAACATCAGCGCGGTGGCACGGCGGATGTTCTTCGAGTCCTCCATCATGTAGCCGAGCAGCTCGTTGAAGATCTTCAGGTAGAGGACATCCAGGTGGTCGTCCTCCTTGCTCACCTGCTCCGCCTTGGCCACGTCCGAGGACACGAAGGCGTCGAGGGCCCGCTTGACCTGCTGCTGGGCCAGCTCGGCCAGCCGAGGCGTGTCCACGTAGGGCTTGAGCGGGGGCGCCTCGTTGAGGTCCTTGACCCGCTCGGCGATGTTCACCGCCAGGTCGCCGATGCGCTCCAGGTCGGTGACGATCTTCAGCGCGGTGGTGATGAGGCGCAGATCGCTGGCGGCCGGCTGGCGCAGCGCGAGGATGCGGCGGCACGTCTCGTCGATCTCCACCTCCAGGCGGTTGACCTCCTTGTCCGACTGGATGACCCGATCGGCGAACGTGGAGTCCCGCTCGGTGAGCGCGCGAACGCTGTCCGCGATGTTCGCTTCCACCTTGGCGCCCATCGCGAGCAGCTTCTCGCGCAGATCCCTCAGGTCCGCCTCGAATGCCTTGTCCGTATGCGTCGACGGCATGTTCCCGCTCTCCCTGGCGCCTACCCGAACTTCCCGGTGACGTAGTCCTCGGTACGCCTCTCGCGTGGGTTGGTGAAGATCTGCTCCGTGGGGCCGCATTCCACCAATTCGCCCATGTAGAAGAAAGCCGTCCGGTCGCTCACCCGGGCCGCCTGCTGCATGTTGTGGGTGACGATGGCGATGGTGTAGCGGTCCTTCAGCTCGTGGATGAGCTCCTCGATCTTCGCCGTGGCGATGGGATCCAGGGCGCTGGCGGGCTCGTCCATGAGGAGCACCTCGGGCTCCACGGCGAGGGCGCGCGCGATGCACAGGCGCTGCTGTTGGCCACCGGACAGGCCCAGGGCGCTGTCATTGAGGCGGTCCTTCACCTCGTCCCAGAGCGCCGCGCCCTTGAGCGACTTCTCCACGCGCCCGGCGATCTCCGCCTTGTCCTTCATCCCGCCCACGCGCAGGCCGTAGGCCACGTTCTCGAAGATCGTCTTGGGGAAGGGGTTGGACTTCTGGAAGACCATGCCCACGCGGCGGCGCAAGTCCACCACGTCCACGTTGCGATCATGGATGCTGGTGCCGTCCAGCAGCACGGTGCCCTGGTGGCTGGCGCCGGGGATGAGATCGTTCATCCGGTTGAGCGAGCGCAGGAAGGTGGACTTGCCGCAGCCGGAGGGGCCGATCAGCGCCGTCACCTGGTGCTCGGGGAGGGGCAGGCTCACCGACTTCACGGCCACCTTGGGTCCGTAGAGAAGGGAGAGCTCGCGCGCTTCCATCTTGATGCGAGAGGGAGCAGCGGGGGAGAGGGACATGGCTCGGTGTCAGTGGGCCGCGGAGGCGCGCCTGCGGGTGCGGGCGCGGATGAGGACCGCGACGAGGTTGAGGGCGAAGGTGAGCGCGAGCAGCACCAGCACCGTGGCGTACAACAGGGGGCGCGTGGCCTCCACATCCGGGGACTGGGTGGCCAGGACGTACGTGTGGTAGCCCAGGTGCATGAACTGGGAGTTCAGCTTGTCGGGCAGGTCGGGGAGGAAGTAGGCCGCGCCGGTGAAGAGGATGGGGGCCACCTCGCCCGCGCCGCGGGACACCGCCAGCACGGCCCCGGTGAGGATGCCCGGCAGCGCACCCGGCAGCACCACCCGCCCCAGCGTCTGGGACTTGGTGGCACCCAGCGCCAGGCTCGCCGTGCGGTGCTCCATGGGAACGGCGCGCAGCGCCTCCTCGGTGGAGACGATGACCACCGGCAGCGTCAACACCGCCAGGGTGAGAGAGGCCCAGAGGATGCCCGGCTGGCCCCAGTTCAGCTCCTGGTAGCCGAGCAGCCGGTCCATGCTCCCGCCCACGAAGTGGATGAAGAAGCCCAGGCCGAAGAGCCCGAAGACGATCGACGGCACGCCCGCCAGGTTGACCACCGCGATCCGCACCGCGCGGGCCAGCAGCGAGCCCGGGGGCGCGTACTCGTGCAGGTACACCGCCGTCAGCACGCCCACCGGCATCACCGCCACCGTCATCAACAGCGTGAGCGCCGCCGTCCCGTAGAGCGCGGGGAAGATGCCGCCGCCCATCATGCCGTCGGAGGGCGGCTCGGAGAGGAAGGTCCAGGTGACATGCCCGGCGCCGCCTCGCACCGCGTCGAAGAGGATGATGGCCAGGATGGCCACGATGAGCAACGCGGCGAAACCGGTGAGGGACGTGAGCGCTCCGCCCATGGCCCGGCGCATGGTGTGTTTCATGCTCCCGCTCCCGACAACCGCTTGAGGACCTTCCGGGTCCAGGCGTTCGCCAGCATGTTCAGGATGAAGGTGAAGAGGAAGAGCTCCACGCCGATGAAGAACAGGAGCGAGTAGTGCGGGCTGCCGACCACCACCTCGCCCATCTCCGCGGCGATGGTGGCGGACATGGAGCGGACCGAGTCCGTCAGGCTCGCGGAGACGATGGCCGCGTTGCCCGAGGCCATCAGGACGATCATCGTCTCACCGATGGCGCGGCCGAAGCCCAGCACGCATGCGGCGAGGATGCCCGGGGCGGCCGCCGGCAGCACCACCTTCCAGGCCGTCTCCCAGGGCGTGGCGCCCAGCGCCAGCGACGCCTCGCGGTAGCTGCGCGGCACCGCCGTGAGCGCGTCCTCGGCCACGGTGAAGATGACGGGGACGATGGCCAGCGACAGGCCCAGGCCCGCCACCAGCGCGTTGAGCCGCGAGTCCAGGCCGAAGGTCTCCTGCATGAAACTGGCGAGCACCATCAGCGCGAAGAAGCCCAGCACCACCGAGGGGATGCCCGCCAGCAGCTCGATGGTGGGCTTGAGCACCTCGCGCAGCTTGCGCGGGGCGAACTCGGCCGCGAACAGCGCTCCCGCCACGCCCACCGGCACCGCCACCACCATGGACACCAGCGTCGTCTTCAGCGTGCCGATGAAGAGCGGAATCATGCTCACCTTCGGCACCGAGGACACCGGCTGCCACACGAAGGCCGCCGGCCTGCCCGCGCGGACCACCTGCGGCAGGAACATCTTGGAGAGGCTCGCCTCCTTACGGGCTTCTTCCTCCAGGAAGAGCGCCAGTGCCTCCTTGGCGACGAAGACGAGGATGAGCACCAGCGCGGCGATTCCCGTGAAGGCCATCGCCGTGATGAATCCGGCGATGACCTTCTCGCGTATCTGTCTCCGCCGGGCGACGGAGGAGAGCCGCGGCGCCACTGGTGTTGCCGTTTCCACGAGACCCTGACCCTGCATGGCTGCCTGTCTATCCATCTTGTGTCTCCGTCTCGTGTGACAATCTCGTGACGCGCGCGGCCCCGAGGGGTTACTTCACCGGGAAGTAGCCGACCTTCGTGACCACCGCCTGTCCCTCGGGGGACAGCACGAAGTCGATGAAGGCCTTGGCGTCGCCGTCCGGCTTGTTGCGCAGGTAGAAGTACAGGTCGCGCGCGAGCGGATACTTGCCGCTCTTGATGTTCGCCTCGGTGGGGGCGATGGCCTCGTTGTCCTTCTTGACCTTCAGCTCCTTGATGCCCTTGGCGTAGGCGGCGCCGCCGTAGCCGATGCCGTTCTTCTCCTTGGAGACCGCGTTCACCACCGCGGCGGTGCCGGGCAGGGTCTGGGCTCTGGCGGCGTAGTCCTCGCCGTCGAGCAGGTTGTCCTTCACGAACACGTAGGTGCCCGAGGAGTTCTCACGCGAGTAGACGATGATGGGCGCGTCCGGGCCGCCCACTTCCTTCCAGTTGGTGATGTCGCCCAGGTAGATGCCCTTGAGCTGCTCCTGGGTGAGGGCGTCCAGCGGGTTCTTCTCGTTGACGTAGAAGGTGACGCCATCCTTGGCCACGGAGATCTCCGTGGCGTCGTTCTTGAAACGCTTGCGGAGTTGGTCCCCCTCCGCCTTCTTCATGGGACGGCTGGCCATGGCGATGTCCGTGGTGCCGTTGATGAGGGCCGACAGGCCGGTGCCCGAGCCGCCGCCCGTCACCTGCAGCTTGACGTTGGGGTTCTTCTTCATGAACTCCTCGGCCCAGCGCTGGACGAGGATGACCATGGTGTCCGAGCCCTTGACGGTGACGGTGTCGGCGCGCGCCGCGCCAGGAAGGACGAGCAGCAGCACGGCGGCGAGAGAAGCGATGAACGTCTTCATGGATGAAGCTCCTTGGATGTCGGGGATCTAGGGACCGTCTGTGGCCGTTTGAAGGCCGGAGCGTGACAAATGTGTAACGGTGGCGCTCAGGCCATGTTCGGCTCGACGATGCGGTAGCCCACACCGCGCACCGTTTCGAGGTAGGCACGCGCGGAGCCGAGCTTGTCGCGCAGGCGCATGACGTGGGTGTCGATGGTGCGCGTCTCCAGGTTGCTGGACAGGCCCCACACCTCCTCGAGGAGCTGCTCGCGGGACTGCACGCGGCCCACGCGGGCCATCAGGTGCTCCAGCAGGCGGAACTCGAGCGCGGTGAGGGACACCTCCTTGCCTTCCACATAGAAGCGGTGGGCGGCGATGTCGAGCGTGAGGGGGCCGAGCTTGACGGGGGCGGAGTCGTCCTTGCCGGGGCTGCTGCGGCGGAGGATCGCCTTGAGCCGCAGCACGAGCTCGCGCACGCTGAAGGGTTTGGTGACGTAGTCGTCGGCGCCCACCTCGAAGCCGCGCACGCGGTCGGCCTCGTCGCCCTTCGCGGTGAGCATGACGATGAGCACGTCACGGGTGTTGGCGGCGGCACGCATCTGGCGGCAGACCTCCACACCCGACATGTCCGGCAACATCAAGTCGAGGAGGACGAGGTCCGCACGCTGCTCGCGGGAAGCGGAGAGCGCTGCCTCGCCCGTGGCGGCAACGCGGGTGGAGAAGCCGGCGGCGCGGAGATTGAAATCGATGAGCTCGGCGAGATCTCGCTCGTCATCGACGATAAGGACATGGGACATGGCGGCGGCGCACTCTGGGCCGTGCCGTTTGCGCTGTGGTGACGCAGCCGCGACAACTGTGTGACATCTGTTCCCGGAGTGGAGTGCGCTGGAACGCGAGGTGGTGGTGGCCCCTCCGCGAAATGAACGGGGTCTGGCGTTGTCACGAAAGTGTGACAATGGGCGCGTGGCAGGAGTGTGATGGGTGGCGCGCTTTTCCCTAGTCGAGTCTTCCCAAGGATCATGATTGTGACGACGCCTGCATCCGACGCCAACACCCACGTGCCGGAACACTCATCAAGCGCTCGAAAGAAGTGGGGGGGCGCGCTGTCGGCGCTCCTGCTGACCAGTGCCGCTCCCATGGTCGCCAACGCGAGCCCGACTCCCGAGGCGCAGCAGTCCGAGCCCCAGGCGGAGCAGCCCGCGGCTCCGGCGCGGAAGCCCGACGCCGACACCCCGGCGGCGAAGGTCCGCTGGCGGCCCGGCAAGGGGCTCGAGGTCAACAGCGAGGATGGCCGCTTCCGGCTGGTGACGCGCCTGCGCGGGCAGTTCCTCTACCAGGCCGATGATGAATTCGTGGAGGACGGTCCGCGTGAGTTCACGCACGGATTCCTCCTCCGCCGCGCCCGTGTCGCCTTCTCCGGCTTCATGTTCGGCGAGCACAACAAGTTCAAGATGGAGCTGGCCTTCTCGCCGCGCGACCTCGGCTTCACCGATCTCTCCGGAGATCAGAGCCCGCCCCAGACCAACCGGGACAACGTCGCGACCCTGTCGCCGCTGCTCGACCTGTACATGGAGTTCGACCACCTGCGTGACCTGACGCTCGTGGTGGGCCAGTACAAGGTCCCCTTCAACCGCCAGCGCGTCATCTCGTCGGGCAACCTCATGCTCGTCGACCGCTCCATCGTGAACAGCGAGTTCAACCTGGATCGCGACATCGGTCTCGACCTGCGCTCCGAGGATCTCTTCGGGCTGGATCTGTTCCGCTACTACGTGGGGGCCTACATCGGAGGCGGACACAGCACCTATGCGCTCAGCGCCCCGGGGCTGATGACGCTGGCCCGTGTCGAGGTGCTCCCCCTGGGCTCGTTCGAGGACTACAGCGAGGCGGACCTGGAGCGCAGTGAGAAGCCGGGCCTGTCCATCGGCGTCGCGGCCGCGCACGTCGAGAACGCCCGGGCCACCCGGGGCATCCTCGGGCGCACGCCCCGGGATGGAGGCACGACGGACTACAACCTGTTCACCGCGGATGCGATGTTCAAATGGCAGGGGTTCTCGGCCCAGTCGGAGTTCATCCTTCGTCAGGGCACCCGCAACCCGGGCGATGCGGTGGGCCCGGGCGGCACCCCCGTCCCCACCGAGGCCGCGCGCAACGGCTATGGCTGGTTCGTTCAGGCGGGCTACCTGCTGCCCGTCACCAACCTCGAGGTCTCGGGCCGCTACTCCATCATCCGGGCCGCGGACGACGACACCAGCCTCTCCGACGAGAACGAGGCCGGCGTGGGCCTGAGCTACTACTTCCACGGGCACGCCTTCAAGCTGCAGGGCGACTTCTTCCGGCTCTGGGAGGACGCCTTCGAGGATGGCAACAACCAGTTCCGCGTTCAGCTCCAGACCTCGTTCTGAGGCGGCGCGGTGCCAGGGGCGGTGGGCGCGCCAGGTTCGCGTGGCGCGCCGCCGCCGTCAGCCGTCCAGGTCCGTCACGGTGGAGAGCGGGGGCGGCGTCTCCTCGGAGGGCGCGGAGTGGCTCTCGTCGCCCACGGCCTGCTTGAGCAGCGGGGGGACCACCATCGGCAGCTCGAGGGGCGTGGGCGTGTGGGGGATGCCGGAGCCCGGCGGCGGGCGCAGCACCGGGCCGGGAGGTGGCAGGCCCGAGTGGCGGCGCGCGGCCTCCATCAACGCCTTGTGGTGGCGGTAGCGCGCCTCGACGAGCTTGTGGATGAGCAGGGGTCCGCCGGGCACGCGGCGCGCGGTGAGCGCCTGGGTGGCCTTGCGCACCGGGTAGCGCACGCGGCGGATCTGCACGCGCCAGCCCTTGGGCGTGAAGGTGAAGACGCCGTAGGCGGGGCGCAGGTCTCCGTCACGGGGGATGCCCGCGCTGGCCACGTCGGCGATCAGCAGCCGGCCCACGCGGCGACGGTAGGGGAAGTGCAGGTGGCCGAAGGCACACGCAGCCGCGTCCAGGTTCTGGAAGTAGCGGCGGACGGTGTTCTCGTCCAGCGTGGGATCCAGCGAGTCCTCGAGGTTGCGCGGGTTGGCGTGGCAGACGAACAGGTCCTGCCCCCGGCGCGGCGAGTAGCGCACGGAGAAGGGCAGGGCGCCCAGCTTCTGCAGCCAGGGAGCTCCGAGCTGATCCCTCGTCCACTGCAGCAGCTCCGTCTTCCAGTGGTCGCGCTCGCGGTAGGCCCCGCCCAGGTAGTGACCGGCGAGGTAGCAGTCGGTGTTGCCCATGAGGATCGCGTCGCAGCGATCGAAGAGCAGCTCCACCGTCTCACGCGGGTGCGCGCCACGCAGGGCCAGGTCGCCGGCGGCGACGACGTAATCGGGGGCTACGCGGGCGATGTCCTCGAGGACGGCCTCGCAGGCGGGGAGGTTCCCGTGAATGTCGGCGAGGATGGCGACCCGCATGGTCGCGCCATCCTAACCCGTCGCCGCCGCCGAGGGCACTGCCGCTGGAAGGAAAATCGAGAAGGTGGAGCCCTCGTTCGGCTGGCTCTCGACCCGGACATCGCCCCCCATGGCGCTCATCAGGTGCTTGACGATGGACAGGCCCAGGCCCGTCCCTCCCATGTCCCGGCTCCGGCCCTTGTCCACCCGGTAGAAGCGCTCGAAGATGCGGGCCAGGTGCTTGGGCTCGATGCCCACGCCCGTATCCCGGACGTGCACCGCGCACCGCCCGTCCTCCAGGCTGCCCGTCACCGTCACCCGCCCTCCCTCGGGCGTGTACTTCACCGCGTTGTCCAGCAGGTTGAGCAGTACCTGCTCGAGCCCTCGCTCGTCCCCTCGGCCGATCAGCCCCTGGGGAATGTTCAGTTCGACCGTAATCTTCTTGCCCTGGGCCTTGTGCCGGACCACCTCGGCCGCCCGGGTGGCGGCCACCGCCAGCGGCACGTCCGCCACCTGCAACTTCACCTCGCGAGACTCCAGCCGGGACAGCTCGAGCAGATCCTCGACGAGCTCCGAGAGGCGCTCGGACTGGCGGTGGATGATGTCCACCATCTTGGTCGCGACGTTGGGATCCTGGAGGGCACCGCCCTGGAGCGTCTCGGCATAGCCGCGGATGGCGGTGATGGGGGTGCGCAGCTCGTGGGAGACGTTGGCGACGAAGTCCTTGCGCACCTTCTCCAGGCGGCGCAGCTCGGTGACGTCGTGGAAGACGGCGGCGCTGCCGGGCAGATCCCTCCCCAGCGGGGTCACCCGGATGGCGAGCGTGCGAGGGAACAGGCCCTCCAGTGTCAGCTCGAGGCGGGTGGAGGCGCCCTCGCGGCAGGCGCGGGTGACGGCCTCGTTGAGCGCGTCGTTGCGCAGCAGGGCCAGGGGGCGTTGGCCGTTGATGTTCCCGAGCGTCTGCAGCATGTCGCGCAGCGCGTCGTTGTGGCGCACCACGGTGCCCTCGGCGTCGGTGATCCACAGGCCCTCGGCCATGCCGTCCAGCACGGCGGTGAGGGTGCGCGTCTCCTGGTTGAGGCCGGCGTTGCGCGTGGAGAGCTGCTGGTGCAGCGCGTCGATGGCGCCCTGGAGGTTGACCACCTCCTCGAGCCGATCCCGCGCGTCCTCACCCGTGCCCGGCGAGGATGCGCCCTCGGTGCGGGTGCGGACCTGCCGGGCCAGCGTGAGCAGCTGCCGCTTGAGCGCGCCCCGGGCCGCCACTTGTGTCAGCGCGGAGCTGGCGAGCGTGGCGAGTGAGACGAAGAGCGCGTCCCGCTCCCAGCCCAGGAGCAGGAAGAGGATGAGCGTGGCGATCGCGGGGGCGAACAGGGGAATCAGGAAGAGGCGCGGACTCATGGGAAGGGAGGGCCTCGCCTCACGGAGGGCTGAGCTTGTAGCCCACGCCGCGGACCGTCTCGATGATGTCGCCCGCGGGGCCGAGCTTCTCGCGCAGGCGCTTGATGTGCGTGTCCACCGTGCGCGTGTGGATCTCCGCCTGGATGCCCCACACGTCCGACAGGAGCACCTCGCGCGTCTGCACGCGATCGGAGCGCTCCAGCAGGGTGCGCAGCAGGCGGAACTCCAGGGCGGTGAGCACCACCTCCTGGCCCTTCACCCGCACCTGGTGACGCGAGGTGTCCAGCTGGATGTCCCCGGCGGACAGCTGGGCCGCCGGCCCCTCCTCCGCGTCCGAGCGCCGCAGCACCGCCTTGACCCGCAGCAGCAGCTCGCGCACCGAGAAGGGCTTCACCACGTAGTCGTCCGCGCCCAGCTCCAGGCCCTGGATGCGATCGGACTCCTGGCCCTTGGCGCTCACGATGATGACCGGCACCTTGCGCAGCTCGGAGTCGCTCTTGAGCAGGCGCAGCACCTCGCTGCCCGCCAGGTCCGGCAACATCAAATCCAATAGAATGAGGTCCGGCACGTTGGCGCGTGCCCGGGCCAGACCGCTCGCACCCGTGCCAGCGGCCTCCGCCTCGAATCCCGCCGCCCGGAGGTTGTACTCCACCAGTCCGGACAGGTCCTGCTCGTCCTCGATGATCAGGATGCGTGCCATCGTTCCTCCGGGTTCCCCCGGTGTCTCCCACCGTGGGCGTAGCAGATTGGTCGTGGCGGGTGAATGACGAGCACGTGACGCCTCTGTGACACGGCTCGACCGCCTGTCCTGCCTGCGCTCTAAGGAGCGAAGGTCGGATCGCACTCGCCCGCCGTCAGGGTGATGGGGGCGGCGATGAGCGGCTCGTTGCGGGTGGCGCTGACGGACTCCAGGTAGTTGCAGGAGCTGCCCAGGAAGCGCGGGGGGGTGGAGCGCGAGAGCGCCTCGATGATGACGACGTAGTCGCGGCCCACCGGGATGTCCACGCCCAGCTCCTGGGCGCCACCGGAGAGCCCCGCCTCGAAGCGCAGGGCGCGTCCCCTCTCGCCGTCCGGGCCCTGGAGGACGAGCGCCTCGTTCTGCTTCACCTGCTGGTTGAGGCAGGTGCGCTGCAACTCGGCGCACCGGCGCGACCGGCCCTCCGGCAGCACCACCACCTGGAAGGCCCCCAGCTCATCGGCGACGGCCCGCTCGATGGACACGTCCAGCCCGAGGCTGGCTCCGGACGAAACGGGCTCCGCCCCACAGCCAGCGGCGAGGGTGGCACCCAACAGGACGAGGAGGGAGGTACGCGGGCTCATGGGTTGACGCGGATGGTGATGGGGACGCGGCCCCGCTCGTCGGAGCTGGCGTACACGACGGCGCCGGCGGTACCCGCCACGGCCACCGCGCCCACCGCCACCCAGAGCCACGGGCTCTTGTACCAGGGGCGCTCGCCCACCGTGGCGACCGCGCCCTGCTTCGGGGCCACCTGGAAGACGAGCGGGTTGAAGGCATCGCCCCGGCCCGCCAGCCGCCGCTGGGCCGCGTCCGCCACCTCGAAGTAGTACTCCACCTCGTAGGCGGAAGCGGTGGCGGGCAGCTCGTAGGCGGGAATGGTGGCGACGTAGCGCTCCTTGTTGGCCCGGTCCCGAGCGAAGTCCACCGAGCTGTACGCCTGGCCTCCCGCGCGCCGGTAGAAGAGCCGCGCCCGGGCCCCGAGCGCCATGTCCTCGATGTGCGCCTGCGACGTCACCGGCTCGCCGCCCACGGTGTCCGCGAGGGGTTCCACCTGGAGGCTGACGGGCCGCACTCGGCGGTTCTTGATGTCCTCCTTGATGCGCGCGTAGAGCGAGCGGACCTTCGGAGGCGCGGTGCGAGGCAGCTCGTAGTCGGGCCGGGCCTGGAGGAGCATCTCGTAGGCCTCGCGCGCCCGTGCCTCGTCCCCCAGGTACAGCGAGGTGAGCCCGAGCAGGCGGTAGAGCTCCACGAGCTGATCATCGGTGACGTCCGGCGCGTCGAGCCCGGCCTCCACCGTCTTCACCGCCTCCTCGAACTCGCCGTCCGCGATCTGCTCCTGCGCGCGGGCGATCTCCGGGCGGACGGGGGCGACCTGGAAGAGGAGGGGCTGGGGGAACAGGGGCCGGGCGAGCGAGGCGCCAGGGGACAGCAGGCTCGCCAACACGATGCTCGCCACCATGCGATACCGCCGGACGTACATTGGCACCCACCCTAGCAGACGACCAGGCATCCCTCTACCGCGAGGACGCTCCCGCAACGGTCAAGGCCCGGTGACATCTATTGAGGTTATGGCGCGTTGACTGCGGGAGGGGGGCTCCCCATGATGCGCGCCCCTTTTTGGATAGGACGTCAGGTAGATGCTCGTAAAGATTGAACAAATTCGCGACGAAGGGCTCCAGGTCAAGGAGGAGATGAACCTGGAGCTGCTCGGAGCCGCGCTCGAGGGTTCCGGCTTCCGGGCCACCGAGCCCCTGGCCGTCTCGGCGAGCCTGCGCAAGGTGAGCGGCGGCGTGCTGCTCGAGGGCAGGTTCACCTCGCGCGTGGTGGCGGAGTGCAAGCGCTGCCTCACCGAGGCGAAGCTGGAGCTGCCCGTGGCCTTCACCCTCAACCTGGTCCCCGAGTCGCTCGCCCGCGGCGAGGACGTCCTGGACGACGAGGAGCTGGAGGAGAAGGACCGGGGTCAGGGCGAGAGCGGCGGCTCGTTCATGCTGGATGACGCGGACGAGGAGGTGTTCGACGGCAAGGTGATCGACCTGGAGCCGATCGTCCGCGAGCAGGTGCTGCTGGCCCTGCCGATGAGCGCCGTGTGCCGCGAGGAGTGCCGGGGGCTGTGCCCGAAGTGCGGCCAGAACCTCAATGAGAAGGCGTGCGGCTGCGACACGAAGTTCGTGGACCCGCGCCTCGCGGTGCTCAAGAACATCAAGCTCCAGGGCTGAAGTCGGGCCTGGGGAGACGGCCGGGCGTGCCCCTCCTCGCGCGGGGCGGCGAGGAATAACCGAGACGGACTTCGTGTCGAATGCGTCCCGGTTGCCATGCCCTCATCGTCCAGCCCTCGTGCTCCCCTGGCCCGCTCGACGCTCGTCCACATGGGCGTGCGCATCGCGGTCATCATCGCCCTGTCGACCCTCTACAGCTACCTGCACATGTACAGCACGCTGCGCACCGAGGCGCTCGCGCAGCTGAAGCAGCATGTCGCGGAGCGGGGGCAGCGGGAGCAGGCCATCTTCGTCCTGGCGGAGGACAACCACGCCCTCCTCAAGAAGAGCCTGGAGGGGAGGCTCCAGGCCCTCCCGAACGAGGAGGTGAGCGCCCGTTTCGATCGCCTCTTCGTCCATCAGCCCGATGGCACCATCCGCACCCGTGCCGAGGGCTTCGATGGCACGCAGGCGCCGTGTGTCTTCGTCCCCCGGGGCTTGAACGTCGACACGGACATGCGCCGGAGGATTCTCGCCTCGTACGACGTGGTCTCCTGGTACGGACCCGCCTTCTATGTCCGTTTCACGAACACCGCCGTCACGCTGCCCGAAGGGGGGCTCGTCCTCTACTGGCCCGAGAACTCAACCTGGTGCATGGAGGCTGAGCCGGACTTCCGGATCACCGACTTCACGCACTTCACCATCAGCCTCCCCCAGAACGATCCCGAGCGGAAGACGATCTGGTCCGGCGTCTACCAGGATCCGGTCAGCAACGAGCCGATGGCCTCGATCGCCACGCCGTTGGACCAGGAGGGCCGCCACATCGCGACCCTCAGCCACGACGTGCTCCTCAAGGAGTTGATGAGCCGCACCATCAACGATCACCTACCCGGCGCGTACAACCTGCTCCTCCGCGAGGATGGACAGCTCATCGCCCGTCCCGAGCTGCCAGACACCGAGGCGCAGCGGGCCCACCTGCGGGACCTCGTCGAGCGGGTGAAGAACAGCCCGCCTGGCGAAACCGTGCTGGAGCTCCCCGAGCACGACGAGTACCTCGTCGTGGCCCGGCTGCAGGGGCCCGGCTGGAACTTCGTCACCGTGCTCCCTGAAGCCACGATGAGCCAGCCCGCCTTCCGGGCCGCCCGCACCGTCCTGCTCCTCGGCCTGCTCTCCCTCATCCTCGAGCTGCTCATCCTGTACTGGGTGCTCCAGAAGCAGATCGCCCGTCCGCTGCTCTCCTTCACCCAGGCCACCGACCGGGTGGCCTCCGGTGACTTCCATGTCGAGCTGGACACTTCACGGCGCGACGAGCTGGGACAGCTGGCGTGCGCCATCCGTCTCATGGCCGACAAGGTCCAGCGGCGCGAGGAGGACCTGCGTCACGTCAACGAGAGCCTCGAGCAGCGCGTCGAGGAGCGCACCCGCGAGCTGAAGGAGGTCCACCTGCAGCTGGTGCAGACCGCCCGCCGTGCCGGCATGGCGGAGATCGCCACCAACGTGCTGCACAACGTGGGCAACGTCCTCAACAGCGTCTACACCTCCGCCCAGCTCGCCCGGGAGCGCATGACCGACATGCGACTGGAGCACGTGGGTCGTGTCGCGGACATGCTCCAGGAGCACCAGTCCGATATCGGTACCTTCCTCACCCAGGACGCGCGTGGACGCAACGTGATGCCCTTCATGAGCAGGCTGGGGCAGAACCTGATCGACGAGCGCAAGGAGATCGTCTTGCTGCTCGAGGACGTCGGGCGCTACACGGAGCACGTGGGCGACATCGTCAAGGTGCAGCAGAACTACGCCCGCACGCCCCGCCTGCATGAGCCCGTGCAACTGGCGGAGCTGGTGGAGGATGCCATCCGCATCAACTCGGCCGGACTCACCCGTCACCAGGTGAAGATCGTGCGACAGCTGGCCACGCTGCCTCCGGTCCTCACCGACAAGCACAAGACGTTGATGATCCTCGTCAACCTGGTCAGCAACGCCAAATACGCCATGGATGGGGTGCTGCCGGCCGAGAGGCTCCTGTCCGTGAAGATGGAGCTCTCCGGCACCGAGCGCGTCCGCATCCAGGTGCACGACAATGGCATGGGCATCGCGCCGGAGATGCTCACCCGTATCTTCCAGTACGGCTTCACCACCCGCGAGGAGGGGCATGGCTTCGGTCTGCACTCCAGCGCCCTGGCGGCCCAGGAGCTGGGCGGAGAGCTGACCGTCCACAGCAAGGGAGCCGGGCACGGAGCCACCTTCACGTTGGATCTCCCCTATGTCCCGGCCGGGGAGAAGACCACGTGAGCGGGTGGGCGGCCACGCCCGGGCTGGCCTCGCTCAGCCCCGCTCGGGGAGCCGTCCGTACATCACGCACATGCCGCCCAGCATCTGGAGCCCGGGCACCGAGAGGATCGCCCTGTCGGTGCACCCCAGCACGTCCGCGGCCAGCCGGCGCGGCCTCGAGGCGCGCTCGAAGTTGTTGTCGCGCAGGAAGAAGCGATCCATCCGGGACAGGAAGCCGAACCAGCGCATCTCCAGCCGAGGCAGGTAGCGCTGGATGAGCGCCAGCTCGGCCCGCTCCAGCGGACGCTCGTTGGGCGTGGCGTCGGTGTGGATGGGAATGCGCTTGCGCAGCTTGCGCATCACCGGAGAGAGGCACACCGGCTCGGAGAAGACGAAGAGCGCCCCGGGCTTCGCGCAGCCCACCAGCTTGCGCAGCACCCCATCCAGCTCCGGGATGAGGTGGTGCAGCACGCCGTCACCCCAGATGATGTCGTAGGAGCCCTCGAGGAGATCCGCGGTCTCCAGGGGCGAACAGATGAACTGGGTGGAGTCCCCCACGCCATCGAGCTCCGCCCGGCGTTTGCACAGCTCGATGGACCTGGACGAGATGTCGATGCCCGTCACCCGCGCGCCGAACCGGGCCATCAGCATGGCGTTGCTGCCATCGCCGCAGCCCACGTCCAGCACGCGCTTGCCGCGCAAATCCCCCATCAGGCGGAAGCGGAACTCCTTGTTGAACCACGGACGCCGCGTGGCCCGGTACCGTTCGAGTGTGAGCGCATCCAGGGGGCGCGCCGTCTGCTTCTCCACCATCTGATCGAAGAAGTCCGACTCGGAGGCCCAGCGCGCCAGCGCCTCGGGCGGCAGCTCGGTGGAGAAGAGCTCTTCCTCCAATCCAGGACGAGCCGCGCTCCGGGAGAGCCGATTCCGCTCCGGCTCTGGTTCCGAAACCAGCGTCGCCGGGGCCCCCTCCACCTCCGCCTCCATTCGTTCGTCCAGGCTCTCCCGCTCTTCCATTCCCATCCTCCCCTGTCGCCTGTGCGCCCCTGATGACGCAGTGGGGAAAGTAGGAATGTGGGGCAGGTACGTGAAGCGCCTCAGGTTGGGCTTTCGCGACTACTGCTCCTTTTCCAACGACTTGTGCGTCAGGGGCGGTTGGTGTCCGACATGTGCCCGGGGCGGCGCGACGATCGACGCCGTCCGAGCGCCAGCGCGCCGCTCAGGGCGAGGAGACTCCAGCCGAGCACGAGCTGCCCGCCGCTCGAGGCACAGGACAGTCCCGCGGGCCGGGAGAGGCCGGGGGCATCGGGCTCTCGACCCTCCTCGGGGGGCGGCATCGCCGAGCCCGAGCCCGCGGAGGGCTCGTCGCCGGTGGGCGACTCGGGTCCGACGACGATCGGGGGAGTGGAGTCGGTGGTGTCCGGGGGCGTGGGCTCGCTGGGGGGCACGTCGTTCGTCCCCCCCAGCACGAGGGTGTCGCCCTCGCGACGGAAGGGGACCTCCATGCCGTTCCACACGACGCGGGTGGCCAGGGGCGCGTGGATGCGGGGCGAGCCCGTGGCGTTTCCGGACAGCCGCACCGTGTCGGAGGCGAGCCCGTCCGCCTCCAGCACCCGTGTGGGCTCCGTCTGGCTGATGAGCGTGTGCGAGGCATCGGCCAGGCTCGTGCCGCGGATCAGCACGGCGCGGGTGGGCGTGGTGCCCTCGTACCGGACGACCCCCGCGAGCCCCGCCAGCCGGAAGCCGCCCGCCGTACGGCTCTGCTCGGGGAGATCATTGAAGAGCGCGTAGATGGTGGAGGCGCCCTCGGTCACCTTCAGCCCGGCCTCGGGCGCGCGGGTGTCGAGCGCCTTCACCGCCGGGCGCGAGGCCCACGCTGACTCCTGTGTTGGCACCAGCGCCGTGAGGAAGGTGACGTTGGCGGAGGCCGAGGTGGGTTTGACCTCGGCGTTGACGACGAGCCCGGCGGAGTTGAGCTTCTTGATGTTGACCGGCCGCTGCTCCGTGAAGGCGACGTCGAAGGACGCGGGGGCCACCACGGCGACGCCCAGGGCCTGGCTGTTCTCGCCGCGCCCGTGGAGCCAGCCGCCCTCGCGGGTCGCTCCATTCATGAAGTGGCAGGACCACCGGTAGACGTGGGACTTGGAGGCCTGCACCACGTCGCGCAGCACCACCCACTTGCGGTCGAGGAAGAGGGCGTGGCGATCCCAGCGGCGCAGCCCCAGGGTGGAGGCGTAGAGCGTGGAGCCATCGCCGATGGCGTAGCCGGCGTGCTCGCTGGAGCCGAAGAAGGGGATGCCGCCCTTGCGGTCGAAGTACCAGCTGTAGGCCGCGGCGGAGTCGCTCTTGTCGCGCACGCCCTCGCCGAGCTGGCCCACGCCGTCGATGGTCAGCGAGTTGTGGAAGACGGTCTGGTTGGCCGCCGGTCCCGGAGAGCCCGCGTGGCCGATGTAGTAGCCGGCCGCCTCGGGCGCCAGCCAGGAGCCATTGCCATACAGGTAGAAGCCGTTGTCGTCGGCGTGGTCGTGGGCGAAGTTGAGCACGCCGCGCGGCTCCATCCCGCTCTTCAGCCATTGCCACCCGGCCATGCCTCCATACGGGCCGTTCTTGAGCGCGAAGAGGAGCGAGCCCTTGTCCCAGCCGCTCCGGAACACCGCCGCCTGCTGGCTGTCGCCGTACCAGTCCAGCGGCAGGGTGCGCACGTCCGTGGGGCGCAGGGTCTCGTCGTAGAAGAGGAACTCGAAGACGCGCGGGTTGAGCTCGGGCGCCCAGCTGTTGGAGGGCGTGCCGCGAATCCACGCGTCCGCCATGCCCTGGGCCACCGGGTCGCGGTACCGCATCGCCGCGTAGCGCAGGGGCATCAATCCCAGGTCCGGGCTGAAGCCGTAGAAGTCGCCGTGGATCAGCACGGGCTGGCTCGGCCGCTCGGGCAGGTGGGTGGCGGCCACGGCGCGCGGCATCGCCTTCACCAGGCCCAGGTCACCCAGGTCGGTGCCGGTGACCCGCTTCAGCGCGCTCACGAAGGGCAGGTACCAGCTCAGCCCGTACGTGACGTAGGAGTAGCCCTCGTGCCAGAGGCCATCCGTCACCAGCTCCATCACCTGCTTCACCTTGCGCGCGTTGCCGGTGGCCAGGTCGAGCCAGGGTTGCGTGGTGGTGCTCGGCAGCTCTCCGCGGGTGGCCAGCGCCGCGAGCCCGATGGCGGCATGGTTCACCCAGTTGTGGTTCTGCAGGTACTCGTCCGCCCACCACTCGCCGCCCTTGGACGTCTGCGTCAGGGCATTGGCGTTCTGCTGGAGGGTGGTCCGGACGCGCGAGGACTCGGTGCTGGTGAGCTTCGGGGCCAACAGATCGTAGGCCACCGCGACGCCTCCGAGCAGGTGGGCCTGGACCAGATCCTGCGAGCCGTCGAGGTCGAGGTTTCCCCACGAGGAGACCGTCAACAGCCAGTTCTTGGCCAGGTCGAGGTGGCGGCTGTCGGTGGACAGCTGCGCCACGAAGGCGAACACCACCAGCAGGTTGCCGACCTCGCGGCGATCCAGCTGCAGGGTCTTCCCCGTGGCCTTCCAGGTGACCAGACCGGACGACGCGACGGTGCTGTCCAGGTAGCTCGTCGTGCCCTTCAGCAGGGGCTGGTAGATGGCCTGATGGGTCGACCGGGCCTTCTGGCGTAGCGCCTCGACCTGGGAGGGCTCGAAGAAGAGGCTGGGGTGCGAGCCCGCGAGCGCGGGAAGCGAGACGAACAGCACCAGCCAGAGCGTGATGGAGTGCCTCATGGAGGGTGGATGCCACCCTTTATTCCGCCCGTTTGAAACATGGGGGCCGGGCAGGGCCCGGCCGCCAGGCTGGTGAATGGCCTGACGGTTCACGGGTCGGACAGGCCGGTTCACGGCACCGGCGGAGCGCCTCACGGAACGGCGACGGCCCACGTGTGAGCGGCTCGGTAGCCTGGCCTCGCAACTCGGGCACACCCACTCCGAGTTCCCAACAACAGGAGAAGTCCATGTTCCGTCGATTCGTTTCCTTCGTTCTTCCCACGATCGCGCTGGGCCTGACGGGCTGCGGCGTCGACGCGACGGAGGCGGAGCTCGCCCAGGGCTCGGAGCAGGTGGCCACCACCGAGCAGGCGCTTCACTCGTTCGTTCTCAACGCCGTCAATCTGAACTTCTTCGCGCCGCCGAGGACGAAGGGCGACGGTGAGTTCGGCGGAAACGGTCCCCGCATGGACGTCCGCATCGAGCTCCTGCGCCTCAACAACAACACCGAGCTGTGGGCGGAGATGTCCATCATCGCGCAGGAGCGGGATGGCAACGACGACGGCGACACGAGGGCCGAAGGCACGCGCAGGTACCACATCTTCACGGCGCCGACCTGGATCGAGAGCGTCACTCCGGTGGGGGCGATGGAGGGGTTCACGTTCACCCCGTTCACGTACGGCTTCTTGGATACGGGGCATGGTCTCAACGCCTATCAGTTCCCGCAGCTCGTCCCCGCGAGCAGGTTGGTGTGGCAGCTGTCCTGCGTGGGCGACACGAAGGGTGACGAGGCCGGGTCGAAGACCGGCTGCGAGGCAATCCTGCACGACCTGGCGATCACGTATTATTGATCCCAGCCTCTTCCGGCGGCTGCGTGACGCATGGCGCCGCTGCCGGGTCTCCCCCTCGACGGAGGCGTCACGCCCGTGACGTCCCGACCGTCACGCTCCCATCACCCCTGGGCCGGTAGGGAACCTCGCACAATCCATGTCTCGTGGAGTCGTGCGTGAACCTCTCGGCCATGAAACTGAAAAGATTCACAGATATCGTCTCACCCCACGAACCGCGTCACACGCTCAGGGAGTGCCCGTCGTGAGCCTGTCGACGGAGAGTGCCCCCATCCGTGTGCTGCTGGTGGACCCGGAGCGTTCTGCCCGCCAGTGCCTGAGCACGCGGCTGGCCGCGGATCCGGAGGTGGAGGTGGTGGGCGAGTGTGCC
The DNA here is from genome assembly GCF_016859125.1 of Archangium violaceum. NCBI lineage: Bacteria > Pseudomonadati > Myxococcota > Myxococcia > Myxococcales > Archangiaceae > Archangium > Archangium violaceum. The sequence goes on from NZ_CP069338.1 coordinate 8,096,054, forward strand.
AGTGGCCCCGATGCGTTGCAGATGCTGCGCCGGCACTCCGTCGACGTGATCTTCCTCGACGTGGAGATGCCGGGCATGGATGGCTTCCAGGTGCTGCGGGAAGCAGGTTCCGCTCACACGGGCGCCACCATCTTCGTCAACGCGGACGCCACCTACGCCCTCAAGGCCTTCGAGGCGCACGCGCTCGATTACCTCCTCAAGCCCTACGATGACGAGCGTCTCACCCGGGTGCTGGCCCGTGCCAAGGAGCACGTGCGGGGCGGACGCATCCAGACGTTGGCGCGCCAGCTGGCGGGACTGCTGGGCAGCACCCCGTCCGCGGCGGCCCCGGCGCCACCTCCCGCACCGCGCTACCTGGAGCGGCTGGTGGTCAAGGAGGTCGGCCGGATGGCCTTCCTCTCCGTGAGCGAGGTGGATTGGCTGGAAGCCGAGGACTACTACGTCCAGGTCCACACGGGAGGCCAGACGCACCTGCTCCGCCAGTCCCTGCGGGAGCTGGAGGCGCAGTTGGATCCCCACCAGTTCGTGCGCATCCACCGCTCCACCATCGTCAACGCCCGAAGGGTGCGGGAGCTGCGGCCGCTCTTCCATGGCGAGTACCAGGTCCTCCTGGGTGACGGCACCTGCCTGAAGCTCAGCCGCGGCTACCGGGAGCGGCTGGACGCCCTGCTCGGCGTGGCGTGACGGTGTGACGGGCCCGGAGGGCTCACCGGGGCGAGGGCGAGCGCCGTGCGCGGGTGCGGCACCTCGCCTCGGCGGTGCGTGCCTTCACGGCCTCCTCGGGCCGGCCGGCCGCGTCCATGAGGGCCGCCGCGCGCGCGTAATGATCCGCGGCCTGCTCGGGAGGAAGCACCTGCTCATCCGCGTGCGCGGAGGCGAGCAGGTACGGCAGGGCGCGCTCCACCGCGCCCGCCTCCATCCAATGGTGGGCGAGGAGGATGGCGGGGGCCCGCTCGCGCTCGAGCACGGTGGCGAGACGGCCATGCAGGACCCGGGCGGCGGCGGGGGGGAGGCTGGCCCGGACGGCTTCCAGCACCAGGTCATGGCTGAAGCGCTCGCCCATCAGGACCTGCGCGGCCTCGAGCTCGGCGAGCGCGGCGTGAATCTCGGTGGCGGTCACCTCGAGCGCGGCGGGGGCGAGCGCGGGCCGGAAGTGCGAGTCCGCCAGGGCGGCGAGCTGGGCCGTCTGGAGCGCCAGGGGGGAGAGCCGCTCGAGCCGGCGCTGGATGAGGGGACCCACGCGGCCCGGAGGAGGCAGCCGGTGGGGCCAGTCCTTGTGGAGGGAGTCGGTCTCGAGCAGGTGCTTGAGCGTCTCGATGATGTAGAGGGGGTTGCCACCGGTATAGCGGGCCAGGGCCTCGGCATGGGCTTCCGCGCCGGGCAGCTCCAGGCCCGCCAGCAACTGGCGCACATCGTCCGGGGCGAGGGGGCCGAGGTCGATGACGCGCGCCACCCCGGATTCCACCATCCGGCGGATGTTGACCTGGTTGTAGGATGGGAGCTCTCCCCGGCGGTAGCAGTCGATGAAGCGCGGTGGTCGCGCCGAGCCCGCGCTGGACTCCAACAGGCGCGCGATCGCATAGGTGAAGATCTTGGAGCTGGCCTTGTCCCAGTACTGGATGTCGTCCACGACGTTGATGGACCCACCTGTGCTGAGCAGCCGCATCGCCTCCACGTGCGCGTCGTAGAAGCGCAGCTCGTCGGTCTCGGAGGTCAGGGGCGAGAGGAGGCGTGGATCGCCCAGCTCGGGGAGGATGCGCGAGAGCTCGGAGCGCACCCAGTCTGGCAGCTTCACCCCGGGCTCCTGGGCCATGTGGTTACGCAGGGCGCGTGCTTGTGAGGCGAAGGGGATGTCCTGATCCCCCGGGCGCCCCTCCATCCGGAACCACCGGCCCTTGACGGCCGCGAACTCCTCGGCGAGCCGGGACTTTCCGGTGCCGGGCTCTCCGGTGATGAACAACATCTGGCCGGCGTTCCAGCCCTCCTCGAGCTGGCGCCAGGCGGCCGCCCGGCCCGCGAGCACCGGCGGCCGCAGCACGGACAGGGGGAGCGCTGGGGCTGCGGCGGGAGGGTGGGGGAGCTGGGTGCCCTTCTCGATGTGCCGCACCAGGGCGAGGGTGTCGGGCATGGGGGTGACGTCCAGCTCGCGGGAGAGGGCGGTGCGCAGCCGCTCGAAGGCGGCGAGGGCGGCGCCGCGATCCCCCTGGAGGTAGTGCAGGCGGATGAGGTGGCGGCCGGCCTGCTCGGACTCGGGCTCCTGCTGGACCCAGGCCTGGGCCTGCATGAGCGCGGTCGTCAGATCGCCCCGCGCCATGTGGCGTTCGATCTCCGCCTCGCGCGCCTGGCGCACCCAGCCCTCCACGGCGGTACGGGCGCCGTCCAGCCACCGCGCCAGCTCGGGGCAGTCATCGAAGTCGAAGCCAGACAGCAGCTGGCCACCGCCCTCGGGGTGCACGGCCTCGAGGATGTGGGAGTGCGCGTGGCTCAGGGCGGCGGACTTCAGCCGCGCGACGTCCAGGTCCAGCTCGGGGCCGAGCTCCAGGCGCTCGGTGTCGGCCCGTACCAACTCCAGGCCACCACACGCCAGCCGCAGACGGCGCAGCAGCTGGCGCATGTTGTTGCGTGCGGTGGTGGGCGGCGAGTCAGGCCACAGCAGGCCCGTCAGGGAGGCCTTGGCCGAGGGCCCTTCCAGTCCCAGGTAGGCCAGCAACGTCGCGGCCCGCCGCTCGATCCGCACGCGTTGGCCCTCGGGCCCCTCGAGCCACGCCAACCCCAACACCCGTGCTTTCCACCCCGTCCAGGCCACCTTGGTTCTCCATCCCCATCTCCGGGCCGGCCACCGGGACGAGGGCGAACACCCTGTACCGTGTATGGACGATAATCATTTCATTTTCTATTGGGGTGGAGGGATGCCTGTCTTTTTGCTGCAATGCGGCTGAAAGATTCACCCGCCATCGTTTTGTGAGAGGACTCACTCGACGCTAGCGGTTTCTCCGTACTCGCTGCGGGAGCGTGTTGGCCGCGCGAGAGTCGTTGGACGCCGTTCAGTGGTTTCAGCTGGCCTTGGAGAGGAGCTGTTGGGCGGCCTGCGGAGGAACGATGTAGCCAGCGGAGGTGAGGATCTCCGTGACGGCATGGAGCATGGCCCCCATGGCCGGTCCAGCCTGGTTGGGCTTGACGCTCACGCCGACGCCCACCACGGGCCCGAGCGCGGTGTACTCCACCACACTGACGGAGGGGGCGGGCTGCTCCTGGATGCCGGGCACCAGCGCCACGCGCTCCTGGAGGGCGCGCATCAGCCCGTGCACGTCACTGCCGTGCAGCAGGGGCACCTTGACCATGACCCTGCGGTGGGGGTGATGGCTGAAGTTGATTCCGCGGGCCGGGTTTCCGGCGAAAGGACGCTCCCCTGACACAATGGCTGGCATGTCAGCCCATGGTGCTGACGCGTCAGCCCGGCTGGGCGCGCAAGGGCAGGCGCGCGGTGAAGGTCGTGCCCTGCTCGGCCGTGGAGCTCACGTCGATGGTGCCGCCGTGGGCCCGTAGGAGTTGGTCCACGATGAAGAGACCCAGGCCGATGCTCCGCCCGGCGTGAGCCCTCTGGCCAGGGCCCTGGGTCATGGGCTGGAAGAGCCGGGGCCGCACCTCCTCGGCGATGGGGTCTCCCTGGTTGTGGACGCTGATGAGGATGTGGTCGTCCCGACGCCTCGAGTGCACCGTCACGCGTGTCCCTTCATGCGCGTACCGCACGGCATTGGAGAGCAGGTTGGTGAGGACCTGCGCCATGCGGTCCGCGTCCCATTCGACGCGCGTGTCGTCCTGACACTCCAGGGTCGCCGCGGCGAGGCGAAGTAGGCCCTGCCACGCGAGCTGACCCTCGCGCAGCGCGTCGAACTCGTGGATCACCGCCTCCAGTAGGGAGCCCGGGCGGACGCTCCTCCAGGAGTTGGGCCAGTGCGCTCATGAGGTTCTCCAGGGAAGGAGTGGATGCTCCCGGGCCTGGGATGGAGCGCGGCCCCAAAGCAGAAAGGCCGCCCCTCGGGAGAGGGAGCGGCCTTCATGCCTTCCAGCGGTGCTGGAGTCAGTGCTTCAGGCCTGAGCGCCCGGCACCGTCTCACGGCCCTTGTAGTAGCCGCAGGCAGCACAGGCGCGGTGCGGGAGCACCGGCTCCTTGCAGTTGCCGCACTGAATCACCTGCACGGCGGTGCGCAGGTTGTTGTTGGCCGCCCGGCGGCGGTCACGACGCATCTTGGACGTACGCTTCTTGGGAACACCCACGGCTCACCTCTATATCGTCACGGCCCTGGACCCCTGGGCTTCCCCACCGGTCCCGACCGGCAAAAGCTCGGAAGGCGGCGGACCCTAGCCGCTCGGAGCGTGTGAGTCAACGCGCCTGTGCGGGGGAACGCCGTGCCCTGGTCCAACCGGGGCCGGGCCGGTCACATTCTTACGCTCCGCACCCCGGACGTGTCCACCCGCCTGCTCTCCGTGCTCCCGACCCCGGGGCGTCCATGGAAGGATGCGCCCGCGATGAGGCTCGTCCTGGATGCGATGGGGGGTGACCATGCCCCCGAGTCCCCCGTGCAGGGGGCCCTTCTGTTCGCGCGGGAGCACCCGGAGCACGAGGTGGTGCTCGTGGGGGACCTGGAGCGCTTGCGTGAGCCCCTGGCCCGGGCGGGTGGGGCCCCGGACAACGTGCGCCTCCACCCCGCCTCGGAGGTGGTGGAGATGGAGGATCACGCCATCTCCGCCATCCGCCGCAAGAAGGACTCCTCCCTGCGGGTGGGCTTCGAGCTCGTGCGCCGGGGCGAGGCGGAGGCGCTGGTATCGGCCGGGCACTCGGGGGCGGTGATGGCGGGGGCGTTGCTGGTGCTGGGCCGCATCCCCGGGGTGGAGCGTCCGGCGATCGCCACGTTGTTGCCGGCCCTCAAGGGGGGAGGGCGCTGCCTGCTGCTGGATGCCGGGGCCAACGTGGAGTGCCGGCCCGTGCACCTGGCGCAGTGGGCGGTGCTGGGCGAGGCCTACGTGCGCGCCCGCCTGGGCATCCCCCGTCCGCGGGTGGCCGTGCTCTCCAACGGAGAGGAGCCCTCCAAGGGGACGTCCCTCACCCGCGAGGCCTCCGAGCTGCTGCGCGCCTCGGACCTGGACTTCGTCGGCTACGTGGAGGGCAAGGACCTCTTTTCCGGGGATGTGGAGGTGGTGGTCACCGACGGCTTCACGGGAAATGTCGTCCTCAAGACATCCGAGGGCGTGGCGGCGGCCGTCACGGGTCTGTTGCGCTCGGCCATCGAAAGGCGTGGAGGCCTGCCGGAGAAACTGGGGGCGCTGCTGCTCAAGCCCACCTTCACCGGCCTGAAGAAGATGGTGGATTACGCGGAGTACGGCGGAGCGCCGCTGCTCGGTATCGAGGGCGTGGGCATCGTGGCCCATGGCCGCAGCTCACCTCGGGCGTTGCAGCAGGCCCTGGAAGCCGCCCTGCAGATGGCCCAGGCGGGGTTGAGCGCCGAGTTGACGCGGTGCATCGCACAATCCGCCGTCTGGCTCCCTGCAAAGCAACGGGGAAAGGGGGCGACAGAGGAGGCCCTTTCCGATTAGAGAGCGCGCCCGAGGCGTTCGTGTCCCGAGATACCCACTCGGGAGCAACCTTGGCACGAACGCAGATCATCGGAACCGGCTCGTACGCACCGGAGAAGGTCCTGACCAACGCCGACCTCGAAAAGATCGTCGACACGACGGACGAGTGGATCACCGAGCGTACCGGTATCCGCAAGCGTCGGGTGGCGGCGCCCGGAGAGACGACCAGCGACATGGCCGTGCAGGCGGCCCGGCGCGCGCTGGAGATGGCGGGAGTCCGGCCGGAGGAACTGGGGCTCATCGTGGTGGGCACAGTGACGCCGGACATGCCCATGCCCTCTTGCGCCGCGGTGGTGCAGGCCAAGCTGGGTGCGAAGAACGCCTTCGCCTTCGATGTGTCGGCGGCGTGCTCCGGCTCGCTCTATGCCCTCACCGTGGCGGACCAGTTCATCCGTACCGGCCAGGTGAAGCGCGCGCTCGTCATCGGCGCGGAGATGCTCAGCCGCACCGTCAACTGGGAGGACCGCAACACCTGCGTGCTCTTCGGGGACGCGGCGGGTGCCATGGTGATCGCCCCCACCGACGACGCGGAGCGCGGGCTGCTCTCCACGCACCTGTACACGGATGGCTCCTTCGCGGAGATCCTCTGCATTCCGGGCGGAGGCACGAGCAGGCCGCCCTGCGAGGAGATGCTGAAGGAGAAGCTGCACACGCTGCACATGAACGGCCGCGAGGTCTTCAAGTTCGCGGTGCGCGCGCTGGCGGACTCGACGCACACGGCCCTGAAGGCGAACGGGCTGCACGTGCGGGACGTGGACCATGTGATTTCACATCAGGCCAACATCCGCATCCTCGAAGCCGTGCTACAGCGGCTGGAACTGCCCGTCGATAAGTGTTGGCTCAACCTGCACGAATACGGCAATACGTCCTCCGCGTCCCTGCCCATGACGCTGGACGAGGCCAACCGGGCGGGCCGGCTGAAGCAGGGCGACGTGGTGGCGATGATGGCCATTGGCGCGGGGATGACGTGGGGCAGCGCGGTGATGCGCTGGTAGTGTCCTTCAGGGAGGGAGCAGGAAGCATGTCGAAGATCGCGTTCGTCTTCCCCGGACAGGGCAGTCAGGCTGTCGGCATGGGGAAGGACCTGTACGAGAAGTTCCCCGAGGCCCGGGCCATCTTCGAGGCGGCCGACGAGGCGCTGGGCGAGAAGTTCTCCCAGACGCTGTTCGAGGGGCCCGAGTCGGCGCTGAAGCTGACGGCCAACACGCAGCCGGCCATCCTCATGGTGTCCGTGGCGGCGCACGCCGTCTTCTCCAAGCGCGCGCCGGCGCCGGCCTTCGTGGCGGGGCACTCGCTGGGTGAGTATTCGGCGCTGGTGGCGGCGGGCGCGCTGTCGCTGGCGGACGCGGTCCGGGCGGTGCGGGCCCGCGGCACCTTCATGCAGGAGGCGGTGCCCGAGGGCGTGGGCGCCATGGCCGCGGTGTTGGGCCTGGAGCCCTCCAAGGTGAAGCAGGCGTGCGACGTGGCCGCCGAGGGCCAGGTGGTGTCGCCCGCCAACTACAACTCGCCGGAGCAGACGGTCATCGCCGGCCATGTGCAGGCGGTGGAGCGTGCCATCGCCAAGGCCAAGGAGCTGGGGGGCAAGGCGAAGCTCTTGCCGGTATCCGCTCCCTTCCACTGCGCGCTGATGGAGCCGGTGAAGCCCCGGCTGGCCGAGGTGCTGGGCAAGGTGAAGGTGTCCGCTCCGTCCGTCCCCGTGGTGACGAACGTGGAGGCGGCGCCCAACAGCGACGCGGCCCGCGTGGTGCCGCTGCTGCTGGAGCAGGTGAGCTCCTCGGTGCGCTGGGTGGAGACCATCCAGGCCCTCCAGGCGCAGGGGGTGACGCGCGTCTTCGAACTGGGCCCCGGCAAGGTGCTGAGCGGGCTCAACAAGCGCACCACCAAGGACATCGAGTCGTTCAACGTGGAAGACTCCGCGAGCCTCGAGAAGGCCCTCGCGGCACTGGGAGCGTGAGATGAGCTCGTTCAAGGACAAGGTGGTGTTGGTGACGGGCGGCTCGCGGGGTATCGGCCGCTCCATCGCCGTGGCCTTCGCGAAGCAGGGCGCGACGGTGATCATCAGCTACGCGGGTAACGAGGCCGCGGCCCAGGAGACCCTGGGGCTCATCCAGTCGGCCGGGGCCAAGGGCGAGGCGATCCGCTTCGACGTGGCGGACAGCGCCGCCTGCGCCAGCGCCGTGGAGAGCGTGGTGAAGACGCACGGCCGCCTGGATGTGCTCGTCAACAACGCGGGCGTGGCCGTCGATGGCCTGGTCATGCGCGTGAAGGACGAGGACTGGGACAAGCAGCTGGACACCAACCTCAAGGGCGCCTTCGCCCTCATCCGCGCGGCCAGCCGGCCGATGATGAAGCAGAAGGGCGGGGCCATCATCAACCTGACCTCCGTGGTGGGGGAAATGGGCAATGGTGGACAGGCCGCCTACTCGGCGTCCAAAGCGGGCCTCATCGGCTTGACGAAGTCCGTGGCCCGCGAGCTGGCCAGCCGCAACATCCGGGTGAACGCCGTCTCCCCGGGCTTCATCGGCACGGACATGACCTCCCACCTGGAGGGCGAGACGCGGGAGAAGATGCTGGCCGCCATCCCCCTGGGCCGCCTGGGCTCCCCCGAGGACGTGGCCAACGCCGTCCTCTTCCTCGCCAGCGACACCGCCGCATACATCACCGGAGAGGTCCTCAAGGTGAATGGCGGCATGTACATGTAGCCAAGGGTTGGATCGGCGCCGGGCGTGGAGTATACCGCGCCGGTCTTTACAAGGTTCCGGGGAGTATGCCGGACCGCTACGTGGTTCCTGGAGGGTTCAATACCTATGTCGACTTCTGCTATCGAGGCCAAGGTCAAGAACATCATCGCCGACCAGCTGGGCGTGGGCGAGGAGGAGATCAAGCCGGAGTCCTCCTTCATCGAGGACCTGGGCGCTGACAGCCTCGACATCGTGGAGTTGGTGATGGCGATGGAGGAGGAGTTCGAGGTCGAGATTCCCGACGAGGAGGCCGAGAACATCAAGACCGTCGGCGATGCCATCAACTACATCAACACGCACAAGAAGTAGGCATCACCTGTAGGGCCGGGAGCGCTGGTCCCCCGCCCAGCGTTCCATGGCAGCAGCAGCGCGAATTGAGTGGAGAGTCACGTGTCAAACCGACGAGTCGTCGTCACCGGGACCGGAATCATCACGGCACTGGGAACCGGCACCGAGAAGAACTGGCAGGCGATGCTCGCCGGCAAGTCTGGCATCGCGCCCATCACCCGCTTCGATACGGGGAAGATCGACACCCGCTTCGCAGGCGAGGTGAAGGACTTCCAGCCGGAGCAGTTCATCGACAAGCGCGAAGTGCGCCGGATGGACCTGTTCTCGCAGTTCGCGCTCGCCGCGGCCGAGATGGCCGTGAAGGAGAGCGGTCTGCCCATCGGGCCGGATGCGCCTCACGGCTACACGCCCGAGAAGGTGGGCGTCATCATCGGCTCCGGCATCGGTGGCATCTCCTCGCTGGAGGAGCAGCACCGCAAGGGCCTGGAGAAGGGGTTCGATCGGCTCTCGCCCTTCTTCATCATCCAGATGATCATCAACATGGCGCCGGGCCTGGTCTCCATGCGCTACGGCTGCAAGGGGCCCAACTGGGCGCCGGTGTCGGCCTGTGCCACGAGCGCGCACGCCATTGGCGAGGCGTGGAAGTCCATCCGCCTGGGTGAGACGGACGCGGTCATCGCGGGCGGCTCCGAGGCGGCGATCACCCCGCTGGGCATGGGTGGCTTCTCGGTGATGAAGGCGTTGTCCAGCCGCAACGAGGATCCGGCCACGGCCAGCCGCCCGTTCGACAAGGATCGCGACGGCTTCGTGATGGGCGAGGGCGCGGGCATCATCGTGCTCGAGGAGCTGGAGCACGCGAAGAAGCGCGGCGCCAACATCCTGGCGGAGCTGGTGGGCTACGGCGCCAACTCGGACGCGCACCACGTGACGCAGCCGGCCCCCGAGGGTGAGGGCGCGGCGCGCTGCATGCGCCTGGCGCTGCAGTCGGCGGGGATGAACCCGGAGGACGTGGGCTACATCAACGCGCACGGCACCTCGACACCGTTCAACGACGCCAACGAGACGAAGGCCATCAAGACCGTCTTCGGGGACCACGCCCGGAAGCTGGCGGTGTCGTCCACCAAGTCCATGACGGGCCACATGCTGGGCGCGGCCGGTGGAGCGGAGGCGGTGATCAGCGTGCTGACGCTGCAGCGGGGCGTGATCGCGCCGACCATCAACTACACCACGCCGGATCCGGACTGCGATCTGGACTACGTGCCGAACCAGGCGCGTGAGCAGCGCGTGGACGCGGTGATGAGCAACTCGTTCGGCTTCGGCGGCACCAACGCGGTGCTGCTGTTCAAGCGCTTCAAGTAGTACCGGGTGCAGGGCGGACCGGGAGTCGTGCCCGTGTCCGCCCCCTCTCCCCCTGGGAGAGGGCTGGGGTGAGGGTCTTCCCGCCCCGGGTCCACATGGCGGAGGGAGGGCTCACGTGAAGGTCATCATCGCGTCGGATCATGCGGGCCTGGAGCTGCGCCGCGAGCTCGTGAGTGCGCTGAAGGAGCTGCGCGCCGAGGTCGACGACGTCGGCCCGGCCACGAACGCGTCGGTGGACTACCCGGACTTCGCGAAGCAGGTCTGCCGGAGCGTGGCCGCGGGCGACTACACCTTCGGAGTGCTGGTCTGCGGCACCGGCATCGGCATGAGCATCACGGCCAACAAGTACCGGGGCATCCGCGCGGCGCTGTGCACGAGCGAGTTCGAGGCGCGCATGACGCGGGCCCACAACGACGCCAACGTGCTGTGCCTGGGCCAGCGGGTGGTGGGCGGGGGTTTGGCGCGAAGCATCCTGGAGGCCTTCCTGAGCACGCCCTTCGAGGGCGGCCGGCACCAGAAGCGCCTGGACAAGATTCGTGAGGCCGAGTCCGAGAGCGGACGCTGAGGCCCGCATTCGCAACCGAGGAGAGCGTGTCCATGGAGAACGTCCGTAAGCTGGCCGAGGTCGATCCGGAGATTGCCAAGGTCCTTCACGAGGAGACGCGGCGCCAGGAGGAAGGCCTGGAGCTCATCGCCTCGGAGAACTTCGTGAGCCCCGCCGTGATGGAGGCGATGGGCTCGGTGCTGACGAACAAGTACGCCGAGGGCTACCCGGGCAAGCGCTACTACGGCGGTTGCGAGGTGGTGGACGTGGCGGAGAACCTCGCCATCAACCGGGCGAAGGAGCTGTTCGGCGCGGACTACGTCAACGTCCAGCCGCACTCGGGCAGCCAGGCCAACATGGGCGCCTACATGGCGCTGATGAAGCCCGGTGACACCCTCCTCTCGTTGGACCTCAACTCGGGTGGCCACCTCACGCACGGCGCCGCGTTCAACTTCTCCGGCAAGCTCTACAAGATCGTCCACTACGGGCTCACCCGGGACACGGAGACGCTGGACTACGCGCAGGCGGCGGCCCTGGCCAAGGAGCACAAGCCCAAGGTGGTGGTGGTGGGCGCCTCGGCGTACCCGCGCACCATCGACTTCGCGAAGTTCCGGGAGATCGCCGACAGCGTGGGCGCGGCGATGATGGTGGACATGGCGCACATCGCCGGCCTGGTGGCGGCGGGTGTGCACCCCTCGCCGGTGCCGCTGGCGGACATCGTCACCTCCACCACGCACAAGACGCTGCGCGGCCCGCGCGGTGGCATCGTGCTGAGCAAGGAGCAGTACGCCAAGACGCTCAACAGCCAGATCTTCCCGGGCATCCAGGGCGGCCCGCTGATGCACGTCATCGCCGCCAAGGCGGTGGCCTTCCGCGAGGCGCTCACCCCCGAGTTCAAGGTCTACCAGCGGCAGATCGTCGCCAACGCCCAGGCGCTGGCCGAGGCGCTCAAGCGAGGGGGCCTGCGGCTGTGCTCGGGCGGTACGGACAACCACCTGATGCTGGTGGACCTGCGGCCCAAGAACCTCGTCGGCAAGGTCGCCGAGGAGGTGCTGAACAAGGCCGGCATCACGGTGAACAAGAACATGATTCCGTTCGACCCGGAGAAGCCCACGGTGACGTCGGGCATCCGGATCGGCACGCCGGCCGTGACCTCGCGCGGGATGAAGGAAGCGGAGATGGCCACCATCGGCGCGTTCGTGGTGGAGGCGCTGGATCACGCCTCGGACGAGAAGCGGCTGGCCAACATCCGCGAGCGCATCCAGGAGTTCACCCGGAGCTTCCCGCTCTACGCCTCGCGGCTGAAGTAACCCTCCACCCGTCTCATGCGTTGCCCCTTCTGCCAGGACGCCGAGAACAAGGTCATCGACTCGCGCGAGTCGCACGAGGGGTCCGTCATCCGCCGGCGCCGCGAGTGTCTGCAGTGCAAGCGGCGCTTCACCACGTACGAGCGGGTGGAGGAGCTCTACCCGCTCATCGCGAAGAAGGACGGACGGCGGGAGACGTTCGACCGGGACAAGCTGCTCGCGGGGCTGAAGAAGGCCTGCGAGAAGCGGCCGGTGTCGGCGGACCAGCTCGAGGAGACGGTGGTCTCCATCGAGCGGTGGTTGCAGGGCATGGGTGAGAAGGAGGTGCCCTCGTCGGTCATCGGCGAGGAGGTGATGCGCCGGTTGCACGCGCTGGACGAGGTGGCCTATGTGCGCTTCGCCTCGGTGTACCGGAGCTTCCGCGACATCTCCGAGTTCATGGAGGAGTTGAAGGATCTGCTGTCGGACCGGACGCGGGAGCGCAAGCCGCCGCAGCCGGCGGGCAAGGACGGTTGACGGTGCGGCTCTTGACGCGAGCGCGGTTGCAGGCACGCAAGGCTCCCCGGGCGAAGCGCACGGCGGACTTCGACCGGGCGGTGGCGGAGTTCTTCATGCGCCTGGCGTTGGAGGAGGCGGCCAAGGGGCTCGGCCGCACCAGTCCCAACCCGGTGGTGGGGGCGGTGCTGGTGAAGAGCGGCCGCATCATCGCGCGTGGCTACCACCGCCGGGCCGGTACGGCGCACGCCGAGGTGGTGGCGCTGGAGGCCGCGGGCGCCAAGGCGCGCGGGGCGGACCTCTACACGACGCTGGAGCCGTGCGACCACTACGGGCGCACCCCTCCGTGCAGCCAGGCCATCCTCGACGCTGGCGTGCGCCGGGTCTTCACCGGCTCGTCGGACCCCAACCCGAAGGTGAACGGCAAGGGCGTGGCGCGGCTGCGGCGGGCCGGGGTGGAGGTGGTCACCGGCGTGCTGAAGGAGGATGCCGACAAGCTCAACCGGCCCTTCTTCAAGGCGATGAGCACGGGCCTGCCCTATGTCACGCTCAAGGCGGCGGTGACTCTGGATGGCAAGCTGGCCACCGCCACAGGGGACTCGCGCTGGGTGACGGGTGAGCAGGCCCGCGCGCAGGTGCACCGGCTGCGCGATCAGGTGGACGTCATCCTCGTGGGCGCCAACACCGTCCGAAAGGACAACCCCCAGCTCACCACGCGGCTGCCCGAGGGAAGCGGGAAGGATCCGGTGCGCGTGGTGGTGGATTCCCACCTGAGCCTCTCCCCGAAGCTGACCGTCTTCACCCAGCGCTCCCCGGCGCGCACCGTGGTGGCCACGCTGGAGGACCCCGCCGGCCGCAAGGCGAAGCGCTTCGCCGCGGCGGGAGTCGACATCTGGCAACTGCCCGCGAAGGGCGAGCGGGTGGACCTCGAGGCGCTCATGCGCCGCATCGCGAAGGAAGGCCTCAACCACGTGCTGGTGGAGGGTGGGGCGGAGATGTACGGCTCCTTCCTGCGCGAGGAACTGGCGGACGAGCTGCTGCTCTTCGTCGCCCCCAAGCTCATCGGCAGCGAGGGCCTGTCCTGGACGGGCTCGCTGGGGGTGAAGCAGATGGCCCGGGCGCTCTCGGTGGGGACGCTCTCCTACGAGCAGGTGGGCGAGGATCTGCTCATCCGTGCCCGGCTCTCCGAGCCCCGCTGAGCGGGGCCCGTCGGCGCCTGCCTGGCTCAAGCGGCCTTGCTGCTCACGTTGTTCAGCTGCTGCTTGAGCGCGTCGATCTCCCCCTGATCCTTTACCGGCAGGGCCTCGAGGATGCCGATGGCTCGCTGGAGCGAGGCCTGGGCGGCTGGCGTATCCCCCATCCGGTGCTGGGCGTACGCCATCTCCTGGAGGACGGGCACGATGAACGGATCATCCGCGCCCACGGTCTCCTCCAGCTTGCGTGCCGAGGCCACCAGGGCGGTGTCCGCCTCCGGGTGCGCGCGCTCGCGCATATCCAACGCATCCCGGTGGAACGCGACCGCGCCCGCGAACTGCTCCTGGAGGGCGGGCACCACCTCGCCACGGACCGGGGGCAGCTCCGCGCCCCGCTGCGTCAGGTAGTCCTCGACCTTGTGCGCGAACTCTCCGGTGAGCTCCTCGGCGAGCTTCTCCGGTGCCTCGAACAGGGTGAGGGCTGGCTCCTCGTCCACCGGGCGGTGGGCGGGAATGCCCGCGACGCGCGCGATGCGCTCATGCGGAGGCGGGTGGCTGTCGTACTTGCCCTCCTCTCGCTGCACCAGCTCGGTGGTGCGCAGCTCGCGCAGGCTGCCCGGCGTCATCGTGTCCGCCGCGTCCAGGCAGCGGTAGAGGTTCTGGCAGGGCCGCCCGGTCTGCCGCAGCATGATGAGCGTGCTGACGGCCGAGCGATCGAAGAGCTCACCGTTGCGGATGGCCCGGTTGAGCGCCGCGCCGAACGCGTCTCCTCCGTAGGCCAGCGCGGCCGCGCGATCCGCGAGCAGCTCGCGGCGCCGCGAGTGCCCCATCGTCACCCCGAGGTACACGGCGAAGTACACCCGCAGGAACCAGTACACCGGGTTCGCGTAGGTCATCTGCCCCAGCTCCGCCATGCCCTGGAGCGTGTGGAGCACCGACGTCTGGATGCGGCCGATGACGGGGTTGAGCCGCGTCTCCCCGTGCGAGAAGTGACCGTACTCGTGGGCGAGGATCGCCTTGAGCTCGGTGACGGACATTCCGCGCAGCGCGGCGTAGCCGAGGTGGAGGATGCGCTCGCCTCCGCCCAGCAGCACCCGCCACGTGCCGCCCGCCTCGCGCACGCCGATCCCCGCGTCCGCGTCCAGGTAGACCTTGTCCACCTTCTTGGCGCGCGCCACCTCCGCGACCTCCGCGAGCGCGGCGAACAGCCTGGGCGCCTCCGCCTCGGTGAGGACCCGGCCCCCGCCTTCCTTCGGGCCGGAGACGAAGAGCCCGCGGACGATGGCCCACAACCCACCCAGGCCGATCACCAGTGCGATGAGGATCAGCTTCACGGGGATGCGCGGCAGCAGGAACAGCCCGTAGAGCAGGGCGCCTCCCGTGGCCAGGGTGATGATCAGCGTCATCGGTACCGACACGTAGAAGAGCAGGCTGCCGGCCCAGAGCACCGCGTTGTACAGCTTGTCGATCCGCCGCTCCTGCGGCGTCTGCTCGTCGCGCAGCAGGCGCGCGTCCACCGACGCCAGACGCTTGACCTGGACGCGCGACAGCAGCGTGCCCGCCAGGTAGAGCAGCCCCAGGGAGAGGCCCAGGAGCAGCACCATGCCCAGGGGGAGCTGCCACGCCAGGCGGAACATCCGCGCGTCGTCGCTCCTGCCCTCGATCTCCTCGAAGAAGGGCGCTGTCGCGCCCCCGGCCCGAGCGGCGGCCACCTCCTCCGCGGCCTCCTCGTCCTCCCCCTGATTGGCGAGGATGGCGGCGCGCAGTGCATGGGCCGAGGCCATGTCCGGGTGGAGCTCCAGCAGCCGATCCACGTACCCCCGCGCGCGGTCGAATTCGTTCGCCGTGTTGTAGAGCACGGCGCTCAGGTACAGCGCGCGCGGCTCCTTCGGGTTCAATTGCAGCGCCTCCAGTAGCCAGCGCCGTGCCTGCTTCTGCTGGGCGGGCGTGTCGAGCGACTGGGACGCCAGGGTGGCCAACACATCCGCGCGGCGATGCCCATCGATGCCGAGCTCGAGCGCCTTCCGCAGAGCCTCCTCCGCCCGCTTCGGTTGGGTCTCCATCTCGAGGAAGCCGAGCAGCCGCCAGGCGCGCGGGTTGTCCGGGGCCTCCCGCACCAACTGCTCCACGCCGGGCCGGGCCTGCTCGGACTGGCCCTGCTGGACCTGGTCGAAGACCCGCTCGTAGACGGGCTCCAGTTCGGCACTGAAAGGAAACTTCTCCGGTGGCTCCGATGCGGCCTGGGCCAGCAGGAGGGACAACAGCAACGCGCGCATGGACGCTCCTCTTGGGAAAGGTCCAGCGGCGCATCCTAGCGACTTCGATTCGAGAAACGCAGCCTCAAGCCCGGATGTAGCCGAGCGCCAGGTCGAAGATCAGCATCTCCAGCCGCTCGCGGTCCTCCTCGCTCACGTCCGTGAAGGTGAAGGAGATGCGCCGGTTTCCCTCGTCGGAGTGGGGGATGAGCGCGACGATCCGCGCGCGGCCCACCACCGGGGGCTCGTCCTCTCCTGGCAGCCACAGCACGAAGCCCGTGTGCTCGCTCCCACCGGGGTCGCCGTTCAGCATGCAGGAGAACCCACCGGAGGAGATGTCCAGGGTCCTGCTGCGCACGGGGCCGGCGCGGAAGCAGACATCCAGGGTCAGCCCCTTGGGCACACGGAAGTTGCGCCGGGCCGCGGCTCCCTCTTGCAACTTGTGGCCCTGGGCCGCGAGCAGCGTACGCGCGAGCTGCTCGCGCGCCTCCAGATAGAGCGCGCGCTCATCGCTCGTGTGCAGCTTGCGGCGCGCGCGCTCGTGCAACTCCCGGAAATTCGTCAGCCAGGTGGAGAGTTCCATGCACCCATTCTACCCTGATTTTCAGGACAGTCCCGGAGGTACGGGTGGACACCGTTGTTTTGGTTGATAGTATCGTCAACGAAAAATCGGGGTTCCATCCGTGCGACCCCGCCGTGCAATCCGTTGCTTGTGACAAGGGTCAGCCACCGCCTGTGATGAAGTGGTGTGGCTGTTTTTGAAGCCCGCTCCCGAGATCGCCATGCTCAACGCCAACGTCGTGACCTCCCCTCGTTATGAGTTCTTCTCCCCGGAGGCGATTGCCAATTCCCAATCGCTGCTGAGCCGGATCCGCTCCGAGGATCCCGTGCACTTCAGCGACCAGCTTGGTGGCTGGCTCGTCACCCGCTATGCGGACGTCATGGCGGCGCTCAAGGATCCGCGCTTCTTGCAGGCCACGGGCACGGGACGGCTGGACGCGATGCCCGAGGCGGCTCGCCAGCAGTTGCGCCCCCTGCGTGATTCCATCCGGTTGTGGATGGGCAATGACTCCACCGAGGACCATCTCCGCTTCCAGCGCATCCTCAAGAAGTACTTCACGCCCGGGACGCTGGAGGCCCTGCGCCCGCGCATCCAGGAGCTCACCACCGAGCTGGTGGACGCCGCGCGGGCCCGGGGCCGGGCCGAGGTCGTCAGCGAGCTGGCCTACCCGCTGCCCGCCAACGTCATCGCCGAGATGCTGGGCGTGCCCACGAAGGATCGCGAGCTGCTGCAGCGCTGGTCGCGCGACCTCCTCCCCATCTTCACGGCCTCCAGCATGGAGCAGCTCCTCCAGAGCCAGAAGAGCGTGCTGGAGATGACCGACTACATGCGGCCCATCGTCGAGGAGCACCGCCGCGAGCCCCGCCAGGATCTCATCAGCGTGTTCCTGGCGGAGGAGGCCGCGGGCAACATCCGCGACGTGGAGGAGATCGCCGCCAACTGCGTGCTGCTGCTGTTCGCGGGTCACGAGACGACGGCCAACCTCATCTGCAATGGCTTGTCGGCGCTCTTCGACTTCCCCGACCAGCTCGAGCTGCTGCGCGCGAAGCCGGAGCTGATGCAGTCGGCCGTGGAGGAGATGCTGCGCTTCTCGGGCATCGGCGGCACCATCACGCGCGTGGCCGGTACGGACCTCGAGCTGGGTGGCAAGAAGATCGCGCCGCGGCAGCTCGTGTTCGTGAGTCTGGCGTCCGCCAACCACGATCCGGAGGTGTTCCCCGAGCCGAGCCGGTTCGACATCACCCGGAAGACGAACAAGCACGTCACGTTCGGTTACGGCTCCTACTACTGCCTGGGCGCCGCGCTCGCCCGGCTCGAGGCCCAGGTCTTCTTCTCCACGTTCCTGCCCCGGTTCCCCAACCTGCGGCTCGTGGACAGGGCGTGGGAGCCGTCGCCGCCGCTGGGCCGCCGGCTGACCGCGCTCAACGTGAGCTTCTGACACTCCGGTGGGATGGGTCGAGGTCTCGGCGCCCTGTGAGGCCTCGATCCGTCACCGGCTCAGTAGGCGCAGGCCCGGTTCACGCAAACCCCCGGCGAGCCATTGCAGGAGCAGTCCGAGTCATCGATGCAGCGCGTGGCCGGACAGAGCGGGCCACCGCCGCCCCCTCCGCCACCACCGCTCGTGGTGTACGAGCACGCGTTCCGGGTGCAGGACACGCTCGTCGCAGTGGGGCAGGCATTCCAACAGTCATCCTCGGTGATGCACCGGACGGACAGACAGACAAGCCCCTCGATCTGTTCGGGCGCGCTCACCTCGGCGCTGGACTGCTCGTCGCTGGCGTACTGGTGCTGGACCGACTCGGCGGCGATGGCGGCGGTGACGGACAGCAGGAGGGCGAGGCTCCACGGCAGATGACGGCGATGGAATGACATATCGAGGTTCCTCTCGGTTCCTGGGCCGCCGTGCGAGGGGGCGCGGGAGTTCCAGGAAAGACCAGGATAACATGAGGACCCGACATGATGGCTCCCGTGAGCCCGGCTGGCGGGGAAGCGAGGGCGGAACGAGTGGTCAGCGGATTGCCGGCCCCGAATCCGTTATAAGCCAGCCCGAAATGTTCACCGGACTCATCCAGGACATCGGCGTGGTCGAGCGTCTCATCCCCGGAGGGATGACGGACGTGTGGATTGGCACGGCGCTGGGCGCGAAGGACTTCGCGCTCGGCGAATCCATCGCGGTGGATGGCGCCTGCCTCACCGTGGTGGAGCGCGCCGGGGACTCGTTCCGCGTCCAGGCGGCCCCCGAGACGCTCCGGCGCACCACCCTGGGGAGCCTCCACCCCGGCTCGCGCGTCAACCTCGAGCGGGCGCTCGCGCTGGGCGACCGGCTGGGCGGGCACCTCGTCAGCGGCCACGTGGACGCCGTCAGCGAGGTGCTGGAGACCCGGCCCGAGGGCGGCTCCTGGGTGATGGTCTTCCGGCTCCCCGAGGAGCTGGCCCCCTTCTTCATCGAGAAGGGCTCGGTGGCCATCGACGGCATCAGCCTCACCGTGAACTCGGTGGGGACGGACCGCTTCAGCGTGCAACTCATCCCCGAGACCCAGGAGCGCACCACGCTGCGCGCCAAGGCCGTGGGGGCGAGGGTGAACCTGGAGGGGGATATGATTGGCAAGTACGTGGCGCGGCTGGTGTCGCTGCGCCAGGGCCCGGGCGGTGGGCTCTCCGAGGCGGTCATCAAGGCGGCCGGCTTCGGTGGTTGATTCGTAGGGAAAGGCCAGGAGCACGCATGGCGCGCGGCAGTCAGCACGAGACGGACAGCATCACCCTGGTGGAGCGGGCGCTCGCGGAGATCCGCAAGGGCCGGATGGTCATCCTCACCGACGACGAGGACCGTGAGAACGAGGGCGACCTCGTCATGGCGGCGGAGAAGGTGACGCCGCAGGCCATCAACTTCATGGCCACCCACGGGCGCGGGCTCATCTGCCTGTCGCTCACCGAGGAGCGCCTGCGCCGGCTCAACCTGCCCCTCATGGTGCAGGACAACACCTCGTCCTTCCAGACGGCCTTCACCGTCTCCATCGAGGCCGCGCAGGGCGTCTCCACCGGCATCTCCGCCGCGGACCGCGCCCACACCATCCAGGTGGCGGTGGCCCCCGACGCGAAGCCGAGCGACCTGGCGCGTCCCGGCCACATCTTCCCCCTGCGGGCCCGCGAGGGTGGGGTGCTCGTGCGCACCGGCCAGACCGAGGGCAGCGTGGACCTGGCGCGCCTGGCCGGCCTGGAGCCCGCGGGCGTCATCTGCGAGGTCATGAACGCCGATGGGACCATGGCCCGCCGGCCGGACCTGGTGAAGTTCGCCCGGAAGCACAAGATGGTGCTGCTGTCCGTGGCCGACATCATCCGCTACCGGCTGGAGCGCGAGCGGCTCGTCCGGCGCATCAGCGAGGCGACGCTGGAGCGCCGGGGGCAGGGGGCCTTCCAGGCCTACACCTATGGCAGCGACGTGGACAGCTCGGTGCACGTGGCCCTGGTGAAGGGCGATATCTCCGGCCGCGAGCCCGTGCTCACCCGCGTCCACCGGGTCTGCCTGGCGGGGGACCTGCTGGGGAGCGCCGGGTGCGACTGTGGCAGCCAGCTCGAGCAGGCCTTCCAGCGCATCCAGGAGGCGGGGCGCGGCGTGGTCATCTTCCTCCAGCGCGAGGTCTCCGCGCAGAACCGGCTGCGGTGCACCCACGTCTCCAACGAGGAGACCGTGCCGGGGAAGAACGACCAGATGCGCCTGCGCGAGTTCGGCGTGGGGGCTCAGATTCTCAAGGACCTGGGGCTGTCCCGGCTGCGCCTGCTCACCAACAATCCCAAGAAGATCGTGGGGTTGGAGAGCTACGCGCTCGAGGTGTCGGAGCAGATTCCGCTCACCGTGTCCGCCGGACCGGCGCGGCGGGTGGCCGCTCGCCGTCCTCCCCGCCGCCGCAAGACGTCTTGAAGGTGGCAGCCTGGAAAACTCCGTAGGGACGCCAGCCCCATGGCTGGTGTAGAGAGGGGCCGCACATGCCTCGCTACATCGAAGGTGACTTTCTTCCCCCGAAGGGCCGTTTCGCCATCTGCGTTGCCCGTTTCAACGCGTTCATCACCGAGGAGCTGGTGAAGGGCGCGGTGGACACGCTGGTACGCCACGGAGTGGCCGACGGGGACATCGACGTCTTCCGCTGCCCCGGCACCTATGAGCTGCCGGCCCTGACGCGGCGCGTGTCCGAGACGCGCTCCTACGTGGGCATCATCACCCTGGGCGCCGTCATCCGGGGTGGCACGCCGCACTTCGACTACGTGGCGGGTGAGTGCGCCAAGGGCATCGGCAACGTGGCCTTCACCTCCCAGGCCGCCGTCACCTTCGGCGTGCTGACGTGCGACACGGTGGAGCAGGCCATCGACCGGGCCGGCGTGAAGGCCGGGAACAAGGGCGCGGAGGCCGCCGCCGCCTGCATCGAGATGGTGAACCTCCACGTCAAGCTCGCCTCCCTGGAAGGGAAGAAGGGCTCGTAGCCATGGGTGCACGCAGAACGGCACGCGAGCGCGCGTTGCAGGCGCTCTATCAGTTGGAGATGACCCCGGGCTCCGTCCACGACGCCCTGGAGGCCGCCTGGGCCGCCACCGAGGAGGCCCGCAAGGAGGCCGAGGCGGTGAAGTTCGCCCGCGAGCTCGTCGAGGGCGTCATGTCCCACCGGGAGGAGATCGACCGGCTCATCGAGCAGCACAGCCACAACTGGCGGTTGGATCGCATGTCCCGTATCGATCGCAACGTGCTGCGCCTGGGCGTCTTCGAGCTGAAGTACCGCCCGGACATCCCCAAGAAGGTGTCGCTCAACGAGGCCGTGGAGCTGGGCAAGAACTTCGGCACCGAAGAGTCCAGCGCCTTCGTCAACGGGCTGTTGGACCGCGTGGCCGCGGCGCTGGGGAAGCAGTGAACGTCGCCGCCTACGATGTCGGCCTCGAGGGGCTGGATTCGCTGGAGGGTGTGGACGCCCTCTGTCTCTTCGTGGGCGAGGATGACCGTCCCCTGCCGGGCTCGGCCGGCTATGTGGACTGGCGGCTGTGCGGCTCCCTGTCGCGCGTCCTCCAGTCCGGCTTCTTCGTGGGCGCCCGGGAGGACTCCCTCCTGCTGCCCACCGACGGCCGCTTCCCCGTCCCCCGCATCTTCATCATCGGGCTGGGGCAGCGCCGTGAGCTCGATGCCTCCTCGCTGGGCGAGGCGCTCGCCAACGCCGGCCGGGTGCTCGCCAAGGCGAAGGTCGAGGCCGTGGCCCTGGAAATCCCGGGTGTTGGCTCCCTGGACGAGGCCACCCGGGCCTCCGCCCTGACGGACAGGTTCCTTCCCGCCTTCAAGGGGAAGAAGGTCGCCGTCCTGGCGGACAAGGAGCTCGCCCGCCGCCTGCCCGGCCGCAAGGGCTGAAGCTCGCTGGTTTCCGTCGTTCTGCTACGATGGGGGCCGGTTCGACCGAATGAAGTTCAAGATCCTGATCGTGGAGGATTCCAAGGTCTCGCGGGAGTTGATTGCCGCGACGGTGGAGTCCATCTCCGGTCTGGAGGCCTTCGCCACCAGCAGCGGTTTCGAGGCCCTCAAGCTCCTGCCCCGCCACCGGTTCGATCTCATCATCACCGACATCAACATGCCGGACATCAACGGGCTGGAGCTCATCAACTTCGTCAAGAAGAACCCGAACTACCGCGACACGCCGTTGTTCATCGTCACCACCGAGGGCCGTGAGAAGGATCGCGACCGCGGGCTGGCGCTGGGCGCGGCCGAGTACCTCATCAAGCCCTTCTCTCCGCAGAGCCTGGAAGGGCTCGTGCGCCGCTACCTGAAGCTCGCGTGAACCAGGCCGGAAAAGCACTCGCGGAGTTCGTCGCCGAGGGGACGGAGATCCTCGAGACCCTGGGCAGGGATCTGCTCGTGCTGGATCAACAGCGCGGGGCGGACCCGGAGCCGGATCTCATCAACGGCATCTTCCGGGCGGCGCACTCGCTCAAGGGCCTGTCGGCGCTCTTCGGGCAGGAGCGCATCTCCAAGCTGGCCCACCAGACCGAGGACCTGTTGGATCGGCTCCGGCTGGGCAAGCTGTCGCTGGACGATCAGGTCCTGGACACCCTCATCGAGGCGCTGGACGTGCTCCAGGCGCTGCTCGCGGAGGCGTCCCGGGAGGAGACCTCGGCCGGGTTGAGCGAGCGTGTGTTGGAGCTGGGCACGCGGCTGGCCAACCAGGGCGTCGCGGCGGCGGCCATCGAGGAGGATCCGCTCGACCGGCTGGAGCTGGATCCTCAGGTGCGGGCCGTCTTCACCGAGTACGAGGAGCACCGCCTGCGCGAGAACGTCCGCCGCGGCGTGGCCCTCTACCGCATCCGCGCCGCGTTCGATCTCTCCGACTTCGACACGGGGCTCGCCGATCTCAACTCGCGCCTCAAGCCGCTGGGCGAGGTCGTCAGCACGTTGCCCTCGTCGGAGCCGGGTGGGCTCTCGGGCATCGCGTTCGATCTCATCTTCGGCGCCAAGGTGCCGGAGTCGGAGCTGGCGGCGAAGCTCCAGGGCACGCCCGCGCAGCTCTTCGCGCTCAAGGCCCGCCCGCCCGCCACGACCACCGCGCGGGCCGCTCCGGCGCCCGCTCCCGTGGCGCAATCCGTGGCCCAGGTCGTCCAGCCCACCGAGCCCGCCGAGGCTCCCGCTCCTCCCAAGAGGAAGCGCAAGCCGAAGACGCCCAAGGCGAGCGCGGAGACTCCGTCCGGGAGCGGGTCGGAGCCGGTGGCTTCCACTCCCAGGGCCCCGGGCCTGCGCGCGGTCGAGCCGGACATCGAGCCGGAGTCCGCGCAGGAATCGCTGGCATTGCAGGGTGAGTCGTCGCGGTCCGAGCTGTCCGGGCCTCCAGTGCGCACGCTGACGGATGAGCCAGTGGGCGTTCGGGGCCCCCGGACGGAGGCCGAGTCGGCGCGCTCGCTCACCCAGACGGTCCGGGTGGACATCAGCCGGTTGGACGCGCTGATGAACACCGTGGGAGAGCTGCTGCTCATCAAGGCCAACCTGCAGCGCATGGCGGAGAACGCGCGCCAGCAGGAGGGCGTGGTGGCGCACTCCAAGCTGTGGGGCCAGGAGCTGTCTCGCGAGACGCGGCAGCTCGAGCGCAAGCTGGACGCGCTCCAGCAGGGCCTGCTCGAGGCGCGCATGGTGCCGGTGGGCCAGGTGTTCGACAGGCTCGCCCGGCTGGTGCGCCGCATCGCCCGGGAGGCGGGCAAGGAGATCGACTTCATCATCGGCGGCGGCGACGTGGAGCTGGACAAGCTCATCGTCGAGGAGCTGAGCGATCCGCTGATGCACATCATCCGCAACGCCATCGACCATGGCGCGGAGTCGCCGGAGGTCCGGCAGGCGGCGGGCAAGCCGAGGCGGGCGAGGGTGTCGCTGCGCGCGGAGCAGAAGGGCAACCACGTCGTCATCGAGGTGAGCGACGACGGGGCGGGCATCGACGAGGTGGGCGTGCGCGAGACGGCCCTGCGCAAGGGGCTCATCACCGAGGCGCAGGCGCGGGAGATGAGCCGGCGCGAGCTGCTCAACCTCATCTTCCTGCCGGGGTTCTCCACCGCCCGCAGTGTGTCCGAGCTGTCCGGCCGGGGCGTGGGCCTGGACGTGGTGAAGAACAACATCGGCAACCTGTCCGGCATCATCGACGTGTGGAGCGAGCGCGGGCAGGGCACGGCCTTCCACATCACGCTGCCCGTCACCCTGGCGATCATCCGGGCCCTGGTGGTGGGCGTGAGCGGGCGCACCTACGCGGTGCCGCTCAACAGCGTGCTGGAGATCCTCTCCGTGAAGCCCTCGGAGATCCGCACGGTGGAGCGGCGCGAGGTGCTGGACGTGCGTGGCACCACGCTGCCCCTCATGCGCCTGGCGCGGGTGTTCAACCATCCCGAGCGCCAGAACGACCGGCACTTCGTGGTGGTGGCGGGGCTGGCGCAGGAGCGGCTGGGCATCGCCGTGGACGAGCTCCAGGGCCAGCAGGACATCGTCGTCAAGTCGCTGGGAGGCCGCCTGCAGGGCGTGCGAGGGATCTCGGGAGCGGCCGACCTGGCCAACCGGCGCACCGTGCTGGTGCTGGATGTGGGTGCCTTGCTCGAGGAGGGGATGAGCCTGGAACGACGCCGGGCTTAATGCCTCCGGCCGTGGGGCTGCTATCCTCCATCCCGTGCCTTCCCTGTCCGTTCTGCTCGACAGCTTCTTCTACCGTCCGGATGAGGACATCGGTCCCATCCAGGAGCTGGTGGCCGGTACCGACGAGACCGTCGAGCCCGTCCCCGAGGAGATCCCCGAGGAGTATCTGGCCTTCCAGCTGGAGGGTGAGCACTACGCGGTGCCCATCCACGGCGTGAGGGAGATCGTCAAGGTTCCGCCGCTCACCGAGGTGCCGCGTGCCGCGCCCAACCTGCTCGGCATCATGTACCTGCGGGGCGAAGTCTTGCCCGTGTATGACATCAAGGTGAAGCTGCGGTTGTCTGACAAGGCGCAGGTGGTGGCGGGTCCGGACGCGCCCGAGCCTCCGCGGGGCTCGCGCATCATCGTGGTGCAGACGGCGGACGGGCTGGCGGGCATCTGGGTGGACGCTGTCTCCGAAGTGGTCCGGTTGAGGCCCTCGATGTTGGAGCTGGCCCCTCCGGGAGTAGGGGGCGGGGAACGGGATTGTGTGGTGGGGTTGGGGCGGCGCAAACAGCAGCTCTTCATCCTGCTCGACATCTGGCAGGCCCTCGCATGAGACAGCGCTTCAATGTCCTGACGCAGCTCACGCAGTCCATGGCCGACGAGATGGCCGCGGCGGAGAGGGATCCGCTCGTGCAGCTGTGCGCCTTCTTCGTGGGGCCCGAGGAGTACGCGGTGGACATCCGGCGGATGGAGGAGGCCCTCCAGCCCCAGCGCATCACCCCCATCCGCGGCGCGCCGCCCTTCATCGAGGGCATCATCCGCCTGCGGGGCTCCATCATCCCCGTCGTGGATCTGCGCAAGCGGCTGCTCGGCATCGAGGCCCCGGTGGACACGCCCAAGACGCGGATGTTGGTGTGCTGGCTGGGCCGCAAGCGCGTGGCCTTCACCGTGGATCGCGTCTCCGAGGTGGTGCGGCTGCGGCGCAGTGAGATCAAACCCGCTCCGGCCATTGGCGCGGTGGGCCCGGCGCCCTTCGTGGTGGGGGTGTACGGCGAGCCGGAGAAGGGCGAGCAGGACAAGCGCGAGCCGGACAGGCGCGAGGGCGACAAGCGCGAGCAGGAGAAGCACGGACAGGGGCGGCTCAAGCTGCTGCTGGACGTGAAGGCGCTGCTGCTGGCGGAGATGGTGCGCGACGGCGGCCGGAGGATGAACGGATGAGCGAGGAGGGGCGGAACGCAGAGGAGGCGCGTTACCGGGCCCTGCTGGAGCTGGATCCCTCCTCCGCGGGCGCGCGGGAGACGCTCGTGGCGGGTCTCCATGACGAGAGCTGGCGGGTGCGCCGCGCGGCGGCCGAGGGGCTGACCCGGGTGCCGGAGCGCGAGGTGGTGGTGGAGCGGCTCATCTCCGTATTGGGAGAGCGGGACGAGACGGGCGCGCGCAACGCGGCGGCGGAGTCCCTGGCGGGCATGGGTCTGGCGGCGGTGGAGCCCCTGGTGCGGCTGCTCGGGCACGCGGATCCGGATCAGCGCAAGTTCGCCGCGGACATCCTGGGCCAGCTGAAGCTCGCGGAGGCGGAAGAGGCCCTGGTGAAGGCGATGCTGGAGGACGTGGATCTCAATGTCCGCGTGGCCGCGGCGGAGGCGCTGGGCCACGTGGGCGGCAAGGTCGCGGCCCGCGCCCTGGAGCGCACCCTGCACGATCCCGAGCCGTTGCTGCAGCTGAGCGCGCTGGAGTCGCTCGCGTTGCTGCGCCACCCGCCGCCGTTGCCCGAGCTGGTGCGGCTGTTGGGCAACCCGATGCTCAAGCGCAGTGCCTATCGGGTGCTGGGCCTCATTCCCCAGGTGGCGGCCACGGAGCTGGTGTGCCGGGGACTGGGTGCGGAGTCGCGCTCCACCCGCGAGGCGGCACTGGTGGCGCTGGGCACCCAGGCGGGCCTGTCCGAGCCCTCCCAGCGGACCGAGATGGACGCGGCGGTGCGGCTGGCGCTCAAGCGGCTGCCCGAGGCGGTGGGCTGGGTGGCCAGCGCGCTGGAGTCCGATGATCTCGAGCTGCGGGCCGGAGCGCTCGTCGCGGCGGCGGCCCTGCGCGAGCCCCAGCTGGCCCCGCTGGTGGCGGAGGTGGCGCAGGAGGAGCGGCTGGTGCCCGAGGTGATGCGCACGCTGGCGCATTTCGGTCCGGAGACGGGGCGCGAGCTGCTGGCGAGCATGGATCGGCTGTCCTTCCCGGCGCGCGAGGTGGCGGGGCTCGTGCTGGTGGAGATGGTGGACGCCACATACGTGCCCGAGCTCGTTCAGATGCTCGACTGGGGCGAGCTGGATTTGAAGGCGGTGGCGGTGCAGGGGCTCGGACGGACGCGCTCGTTGGAGGCGGTGGAGCCGCTGGCGCAGTTGTTGGATCATCCGGAGCTGGCCGGGCCGGCGGTGCGCGCGCTGGTGACGCTGGCCGGCAGCTTTCCGAAGCAGGTGGCCCAGGCGCTGGAGTCGGCGCTGGAGCGCGGGGCGGAGCCGGTGGTGCTGAGCGCGCTGGTTCGGGTGGGTGGGACGGCCATGCTGCCCCTGGTGCGGCGGACCGCGCGGGAGGGCTCGGTGGCCTTGCGTGCCACCGCCGTGGAGGTGCTGGCCGCGGTGGAGCCTTCCGGGGGCCTGGAGCTGGCGCGGGTGGCGCTGGAGGACGAGTCCTCGAGGGTGCGCGCCGCGGCGGTGCGGGTGCTGGGCCAGGTGGGGGATGCCAGGATGTCGGGGTTGCTGAAGCGGGCCCTCGCCGACGAGGCCCTGGAGGTACGGCTCGCCGCCCTGGAGGCGGTGGGGGAGTGCGGGGCCGTGGAGCAGGTGGCGGAGCTGGAGTCGCTGGTGCGGCATGAGGACGGGGCCATCGCCTTCCGGGCGGTGCGCTCCCTGGCGAGGCTGGGCTCGCTGCGGGACGAGGTGCTCCGGAGCGCGGTGTCCCATGGAGACCATGAGGTGGTGAAGGCGGCGCTGCTTGCGGGCGCGGCCTCGGCCGAGGGGGTGTCGCTGGCGGTGGGGCTGCTCGGCCACGCGAATTGGGACGTGAGGGCCGCGGCGGCGCGGATCCTGGGAGCCTCTGGCGGGCGCGAGTGCCTGCCGGCGACCCGGGCCGCGCTGGCGGCGGAGACGGATGCTCTGGCTCGCCGCGCGCTGGTGGACGCGGTGGAGCGGTTGTCGGGACGCTGAGTCGCGGAGGCCTCGGGGGTGATGCCTTTCGATACAGGCAAGCCGGAGATGACCGCGGAGGAGTTCCGCCTGCTGCGGGACTTCGTGTATGGCCATTGCGGCATCCTCGTGCGTGACGACATGAAGTTCGTCATGCAGCGGCGGCTGTGGCCACGTCTGGAGGCGTTGGGACTGGCGGACTTCAGCGCCTACTACCGCTACCTGCGCTTCGATGCCCAGCGCCGCGCCGAGCTGGAGACGGCCATCGAGGCGCTCACCACGCACGAGACGTACTTCTTCCGCGAGCCGCGCCAGCTCAAGGCCTTCTCCGAGGAAGTACTTCCGCAGCTGGAGCGGCGCAACGCGCGCACGAAGCGGCTGCGCATCTGGTCCGCGGGGTGCTCGTCCGGGGAGGAGGCCTACACGGTGGCCATGCTCCTCAAGGACAGCGGGCGCTTCGAGGGCTGGGACGTGGAGGTGCATGGCACGGACATCTCGCGCCGGGTGCTGGTCGCCGCGCGCGCGGGCGAGTACGGGCCGAGCGCGCTCCGGGCCACGCCTCCGGACAAGATCGCCCGCTATTTCATCCACGTGGGGCCCAACCGGGTGCGCGTTCGCGACGACGTGCGCGCCTGGGTGACCTTCGGCCACCACAACCTGCAGGAGCCCGATTCGGGGCAGATCGGCTCCCGCATGGACGTCGTCTTCTGTCGCAACGTGATGATCTACTTCGACACGCCCGCGCGGCAGCGGGTGCTGCGCCTCATCTACGACAAGCTGGTGCCCGGGGGTTATCTGCTGCTGGGGCACTCGGAGAACCTCATCAACCTGAGCGCGGACTTCGAGTTGGTGCACCTGCGCAGTGATCTCGTCTACCGCAAGCCGGAGGGGGGCCTGTGAGCTCGCCTCGAGACACCGTGAAGGTGCTGGTGGTGGACGACTCGGCCCACAACCGGCGGTTGTTGTCGGAGCTGCTGGAGTCCTCGCCGGACGTGAAGGTGGTGGGCACCGCGATCGACGGCAACGAGGGACTGCGCCAGGTGATGGCGCTGCACCCGGACGTGGTGACGTTGGATCTGGAGATGCCGCGGCTGGGCGGCTATTCCTTCCTGCGGCTGCTCAAGAGCACGGCGCCCACGCCCGTCATCGTCATCTCCAGCTACGCGCACAAGACGGACGTCTTCAAGGCGCTGGAGCTGGGGGCCTTCGACTTCATCGCCAAGCCGGCGAAGCTCACGGCGGAGGTGCTGGAGAAGCTGCGCAAGGAACTGCAGGAGAAGGTGCACGCGGCGCGGTTGGTGCGGCCGGAGATGAAGCCGGTGAAGCGGCAGAAGGTGATGCCGCTGGAGCCCTCGTTCGTGGTGGGAATCGGGGCGTCCACGGGTGGGCCGCCGGCGGTGCAGCGGCTGCTGGAGTCGCTCTCGCCGGAGCCGTCGATGAGCCTGCTGGTGTGCCAGCACATGCCCAAGCAGTTCACCCGGGCCTTCGCGGAGCGGCTGGACCGGCTGGGCCCCTTCACCGTGCGCGAGGCGCAGGAGGGAGATCTCCTGGCGCCGGGCCACGTCTTCATCGCGCCGGGTGGGCGGCAGCTGGTGGTATACCGGCAGAACGGGCAGTACGTGCTGGGCACGCCACCTCCGACGATGCAGGACAAGCACGCGCCCTCGGTGGACCGGCTCTTCGTGAGCCTGGCCGAGGTGTTCGGCCCGAAGACGATTGGCGTGGTGCTGACGGGGATGGGCTCGGACGGGGCCCTGGGCTCGAAGGCCATCCAGAAGGCGGGAGGCGAGGTGTGGGCGGAGTCGGAGGAGACGGCGGTCATCTACGGGATGCCGCAGGAGGCGGTGGCGACCGGGGCGGTGAGCCGGGTGCTGCCGTTGGGAGAAATCGGCCCGGCGCTGGTGGAGCTGGCGCGCAAGAGGCGGTGACATGAAGACCTTTCCCTCCGAATTCGAGGAGCTGCTCACGCCGAAGGGACGGCGCATCCTGGAAGGGCGCGACCGGGAGGCCTGTGGCGCGCTGCTGCGGCCGGGGCAGCGCTTCGTGGCGCTCGGCGGCGTGCTGGACGCGCGCAAGGCGACGGCGTGCCGGGACGCGCTGGAGAAGTCGCTGCGGTCCTCGCTGACGGTGATGGAGGACCCGATTCCCCCGGAGAGCATCTGGGGGATGACGGAGAACTACGCCGAGCAGTTGCCCAAGACGGTGCGGGTGAGGACGGCGCTGCTGGAGAGCCGGCGCTCGCGCTCGTGGAAGGCGGCCGCGGAGGTGGGGCTGGTGGAGATGCTCCACTCGGAGAGCTTCGCGGCGTTCGCGGCGGCGGTGAGCGGGAGGGCGCTGCGGCGCAAGTGGGGGATTCAGGTGCTGTGCTACGGCCAGGGGGACTACGCGGGCCCGCACAACGACCATCACCCCGAGGATGCCGAGGCCTTCGACGGCTACGTGGACATGCACCTCACGTTCGCCACGCCCGCGGTGGCGCACCAGTGGCTGGTGTACTCGAAGGGTGGGCACTTCACGGAGATGCGGAGCGTGAACACCGTGGGCGGCATCACGGTGTACCGGCTGCCCTTCTGGCACTACACCACGCCGCTGATGGCGAAGCCGGGCGCCGAGGAGGACGCACGGCGCTGGGTGTTGCTGGGGACGTTCCTGGACGCCCAGAAGGAGCGCCGCCGGGGCTCGGCCATCGAGCCGCCCGCGACGGTGGCGCAACCCGCCTCGCGTCCGGGCTGAGCCGGGGCGTCGCTCAGGCCGGGAACAGGCGCCCGCGCAGATCCTCGAGCCCGCGGGGCGAGCACAACTCGGGCGAGAAGAGCACGTCGAGCGCGCGCTGGGCCAGGGTGACGGTGGACGCGGCGACGAGCACCCGGCCACACTCCTCGAGCTGCTCACGGATGAGGCCGATGTCGCCATACAGCTCGGCGAGCTTCATCCGGTCCTCGATGGACAGGTCGCGCTTCATCTCCGCGGTGAGCTGGCGCAACTCCACCGTGCTCCCATCGGCGCGCTGCACCGTGGGCTCGGCCTCGAGCTCATCATCCTCCTCGGACAGGAGGGGCCAGATGTCGGTGAGCAGCGAGGGCTCCTCCACCAGGAGGTGTCCCACGCGCCGGGCACACCCCTGGCAGGAGGAACCGGCGAAGCGAGGCAGAAGCAGGGCGGGAGATGCCGCCGCTCCACAGAGAAGACAGGTGGCCGTGGCGGAGGTGGTCGTGGGCTCCATGGGGCACACCCGTAACGTCTTCCCCTGGCGGGCGCCACTTCGCGCTCGTGTTTCGTCATCCGGTGGTCGTCTTCCTGGCCATCGGGCGAGCATGCGCTTTCAGGGCGTCCTACACTCCCCCGATGGTCGACGAGCTGGTGAGGACATTGGGACTGGCTCCCCATCCCGAGGGGGGCTTCTACCGGGAGATGTGGCGTTCGCCGGTGACGGTGGAGACACCGCGAGGAACGCGCTCGGTGGGGACGGCCATCTACTACCTGCTGCCCCGAGGCACGTTCGCGGCCTGGCACCGGGTGGCCTCGGACGAGATGTGGCATTTCTACGACGGGCAGGTGCTGACGATGTACCTGCTCGACGAGAGCCAGGGCCGCATGGAGACGGTGATGCTGGGTCGCGATGTCGCGAAGGGGGAGCGGCCGCAGGTGCTCGTGCCGGCGGGGGTGCTCCAGGCGGCGCTGCCGCGCGGTGACTACACGCTGTGCGGCTGCACGGTGAGCCCGGGCTTCGACTTCGCGGACTGGGAGATGCCTCGGGCCGAGGACCTGCTGGCCCGCCATCCCGAGCACGCGAGGTTGTTCCGTCTGCTGTCCCGCTCCGAATGACGCGCGTCAACGGAGCGCCGGCCTGTCACCCGTGCCCGTCGCCTGGCAGCTCTCGCAGAAGAACAACCCCCGGCCGGCCAGCGCCAGGCGCGAGATGGGCGTGGCGCACCGGGGGCACGGCTTTCCCTCGCGGTCGTAGACGCTGAAACGGTCCTCGCGGCGCTTGCCGGGGATGTTCCAGGGAGCCGGGGGCGCATGGGGCGTGACGATGCGTCCATCCCGGGCCGCGTCCTCCAACAGCAGGCGGAGGGCTTCCCACAAGCGCTCGAAGTCCGCCAGACGCAGTGTCGAGGCGGGCATCAGCGGGGGCAGGCGCGCGAGGAAGAGGGCCTCGGCGCGCAGGATGTTGCCCACGCCGGCGATGCGCTCCTGATCCAGCAGCGCGGTCGCGAGGGGCACGCGGCCTCGACGGAGGGCCTCGAAGGCCCGCGTGGGCGAGGCCTCCGGGCGCAGGGGATCCTCCCCGAGCCGGGCGCGGAGGGTGGCCTCGGCCTCGGGGCTCAGCAGCTCACAGGCCTGGGGTCCGGCGAGATGGAGCGCCGCATGGGGAGAGGCGAGCCGCAGCCGGCACGTGGGGGAGGGCGGAGGGGCTCCGGCGCGGAAGTGTCGTATGTGTCCAAAGAGTCCGAGGTGGATGTGCAGCCGCACCCCGCCCTCGAAGTGGTGGAAGAGGTGCTTGCCATGCGCGTCCACGCTCACGAGTGCCCGTCCCGAGAGGTGTCGGGCTTCCGAGGAGAAGCGCCCTTGCGGCGAGTCGGCGGTGAAGTGGCGCCCCACGAGCCAGCGGCGGTGGATCCGGGCGATCCGGTGGATGATGTTCCCTTCAGGCATTCCCGAGAGGTAACGTGGAGGGGATGACCTGTCTCGTAGGACAACGCGCCGGGCCGCCCGGCCGATGGACGGGGGGCCGGAGGAGCGTTCGTTCCGGGGCCGCGGTGGCGTCTCGGGTGGCGAGAAGTCGCTCCGGGTGAGCGCCAGGCCAGAACTCCGCTCCCCGGTCCGATACGGGGCGGTGTTATCCTCGGAGCCATGACGCAGCAGATCCGGGCCCTGGTGGTGGATGACTCGCAGGCCATGCGGCGCAGTCTCATGTACGCGCTGCAGCGAATGGGCTCGTGGCTCCACACCGACGAGGCGCAGGACGGTGCCGAGGGCCTCAAGAAGCTCACCCTCGGTCGTTACGATCTCGTCCTCACCGACATCAACATGCCGTTGATGGACGGGCTCAAGCTCATCCGCCACATCCGGCAGACGGACGCGTACCGCACCGTTCCCATCGTGGTCATCACCACCGAGTCCGCCATCGAGGACCGTGAGCGCGCCATGGCGCTGGGTGCCAGCGCCTACCTGGTGAAGCCGGTCCAGTCCAAGGTGGTCCAGGACACGGTGAAGGGCCTGCTGCGCCTGGAGTAGCGGCGGCCCTCCGATCGAGCGCCTGTCCTCGAGCCGACCTCCGAGCCCCTCGCGCCCGGGCATCCAGGCGTCAGAGGGACATGGAGGGGTGCGTCAGTTGTTGCCTGGAGACGTGCGCCCCACTAAGACGCACCCCGTCATGGCCATGAACGAGCGTTACGAGCCGCAGGAAATCGAGCAGAAGTGGCAGACCCGTTGGGAAGAGGCGGGCGTGTTCAGGGCGGGCAAACGCCCGGGAGCCCCGAAGAAGTACATCCTCGAGATGCTGCCGTACCCCAGCGGCAAGATGCACATGGGGCACGTGCGCAACTACCTCATCGGAGACGTCTACGCGCGCTTCTTCCTGATGCGGGGCTATGACGTGCTGCACCCGATGGGTTGGGACGCCTTCGGTCTGCCGGCGGAGAACGCGGCCATCAAGGACGGCGTGCACCCCGAGGTGCGCACCCAGGAGAACATCGACTCCTTCAAGAAGGAGATCCGCTCGCTGGGCTACAGCTACGACTGGACCCGCGAGGTCAACACCAGCAAGCCCGAGTACTACCGCTGGAACCAGTGGTTCTTCATCCAGATGTTGGAGCGTGGGCTGGTCTATCGCCGCTTCAGCAAGGTGAACTGGTGCACGGGCTGCCTCACCGTCATCGCCAACGAGCAGGTGAAGGAGGGCGTGTGCGAGCGGTGCGAGTCGCCGGTGGTGGACAAGGAGCAGCCCGAGTGGGCCTTCCGCATCACGAAGTACTCGCAGGAGCTGCTGGACGGGCTGGACGAGCTGAAGGAGTGGCCCGAGCGCATCACCTCGATGCAGCGCAACTGGATCGGCCGCTCCGAGGGCGTGGAGGCGGACTTCTCCGTCCAGGGCAGTGACGCGCGCATCCGCGTCTTCACCACGCGTGTGGACACCATCTACGGTTGCACCTACGTGGTGCTGGCGCCGGACCACAAGCTGGTGGCTCAGGTGACCACGCCCGCGCAGCGCGCCGAGGTGGACGCCTTCGTGAAGAAGATGGCCGCCATCTCCAAGATGGACCGCACCGCCGAGGGAGCGACGAAGGAGGGCGTCTTCACCGGGGCCCACGCCATCAACCCCTTCACCGGCCAGCCGGTGCCCATCTGGATCGCCAACTTCGTGCTGTCCGACTATGGCACGGGCGCGGTGATGAGCGTGCCGGCGCACGACGAGCGCGACTTCGAGTTCGCGCGCAAGTACGGCCTGCCCGTGAAGGTGGTGGTGCAGCCGGCCTCGGGGGACAAGCTGCCCGCGGGTGACGCATTGGAGGCGGCCTACACCGAGTACGGCGTGCTGGTGGACTCGGGCGAGTACACGGGCCTGTCCTCGGCCGATGCGCGCAAGAAGATGGGCGAGAAGCTGAAGGCCGAGGGCCGAGGCGAGCCCAAGGTGACGTACCGCCAGAAGGACTGGGGCTTCAGCCGCCAGCGCTACTGGGGCACGCCCATCCCCATCATCTACTGCGACAAGTGCGACCCCGAGCGCCGGGGCCAGCCCGTGCCGTTGGAGCAGCTGCCGGTGGTCCTGCCGAAGATCGACACCCAGGCGGTGCTGACGGGCAAGGGCGAGCCGCCGCTGGCCAAGGTGCCCTCGTGGGTGGAGACCACCTGCCCCAAGTGCTCGGGCCCCGCCCGGCGCGAGGCGGAGACGATGGACACGTTCGTCGACTCCTGCTGGTACTTCGCGCGCTACCTGTCGCCGCATTTCGATCAGGCGCCCTTCGATCCGAAGGAGGCCCAGCGCTGGCTGCCGGTGGACGTGTACGTGGGTGGCCCCGAGCACGCGGTGATGCACCTGCTGTACTTCCGGTTCTGGACCCGCGTGATGAAGCTGCTGGGGCTGAGCCCGGTGGACGAGCCCGTCACGCGTCTGGTGACGCAGGGCATCGTCAACGGCCCGGACGGGCGGAAGATGTCCAAGCGCTGGGGCAACGTGGTGGCGCCGTCCTCCATCGTGGCCAAGTACGGCGCGGACACCGCGCGCACCTACGTGATGTTCGCTGGCCCTCCCGAGCGTGACTTCGACTGGTCCGACGATCAGGTGGAGG
Organism: Archangium violaceum; assembly: GCF_016859125.1. Taxonomy (NCBI): domain Bacteria; kingdom Pseudomonadati; phylum Myxococcota; class Myxococcia; order Myxococcales; family Archangiaceae; genus Archangium; species Archangium violaceum. The sequence goes on from NZ_CP069338.1 coordinate 8,131,007, forward strand.
GCGCCTTCCGCTTCCTCAAGCGGGTGTGGACGCTGGCCGTCCAGCATCAGGGGGTGGCGGGGGCCACGCATGACGGGGCCTTCGAGGGCAAGGCGCTGGAGATCCGCCGCGCGGCGCACAAGTGCCTGAAGCGGGTAGGGGAGGCCATCGAGCGCCTGTCCTTCAACACCGCGATCGCCGGTGCCATGGAGTACGTGAACGCGCTGTACGCGCTGGGCACGCCGGAGACGCCCGCGGAGAAGGCCGCCATGGCCGAGGCCGTGCGGATGTTGACGGTGGTGCTGACGCCGTTCGCCCCACACCTGTCCGACGAGATCGCCGAGGCCTACGGCGCCAGGGACTTCGTCGTCTCGCAGGGCTGGCCGGAGTTCGATCCGGCGCTGGTGGTGGACGACGTGATTCCGTACGCGGTGCAGGTGAACGGCAAGCTGCGCGCGGAGATCCGCGTGCCGGCGGACGCGGCGGAGGCGGACGTGAGGGCCGCGGCCGAAGGAGACGAGCGGGTGAAGGCGGCCATGGCGGGCAAGACGCTGCGCAAGCTCGTCTTCGTGCCCAAGCGTCTGGTGAACTTCGTCGTTGGCTGAGACGGGGGCCCGGTGCCGACCGAGGTTCTCGTCATGTGCACGCGGTGCGGCCGTCCTCAGCGGGCCGGGGTGGGCCGCTGCGCCGCGTGTGGCGCCGCGCTGCCGGATGCTCCCCTGCCCCTGAGGACGGGCTCCCCGGCGGGCCCGTTCCTCTCGGCGGAGCTCGCGGGCGGGCGTGTGCTCGTCGGTGAGGGCAACCGGCTCTCCTTCCGCCCGGGCGCCTCCGCCACGCCCTTCCTCTTCGAGTTGCCGGGCCTGCGCCGGCTCTCCCTGGTGCACCGGCCGCGCTACGAGGCCCTGGCCCTCACGGTGGGGGCGCTCGGGGTGCTGCCCTTCGTTCCAGGGGTGCCGGCGCGGGTGCTGCTCGGTCTGCTGGCCCTGGTGGGCGTGGCCCTCGCGCTCCTGGTGCGGCGCTACACGCTCGTCCTGGACTCGGGCCAGGAGGAGACGCGCTGGGATCTGGGTCCCGTGCGGCGGGGCTCTCCCATGGAGCTGCGGGTACGGACCGCCTGGCGCACTCTCACGGACGTGGTTCGCGCGCGCGGCATCGAGGTGCGAGAGCCCTCTTCGGAGGGGACTCCCCCTCGCGCTTGACCGCCGGGCTCGCGCCGCTACTGTGGGCGCCATGTCCCGGATGCGCGTGGTGGGGTGGGTCCTCTTGTTGTCGGGTCTCGGGTGCGGCTACCGCTTCGCGCCGGGGGGCGCGGGGTTGCCCGAGGGCGTGCGTTCGGTGTGCGCGCCCGTCTTCCGCAACGACACGGCCGAGCCGGCCCTGGCGCAGCTCTTCACCCAGAACTTCCGTCAGGAGTTGCTGCGCGCCGGAGTGCTCGGCGGTGGCGGGGCCTGTGAGGCCTCCGTGGAGGGGATTGTCGTGGGGGTGAGCAGCGGGCCCACCAACACCGCGGATCCCTTCTTTCAGCCGGACGCGCAGGGCACCGTCCCACGGATCGCCAGCTACCGGGCTTCCGCGACGGTGGTGCTGCGGCTGATGCGGGATGGACGGCTCCTGTCGGAGACGACGGTCTCCGGCTCCGAGGACTTCCTTCCGGGCACGACGAACGTGTCCGGCGATGTCCTGGAGGTCGAGGCCAACCGTCAGGCCGCGCTCCATCGTCTCTCGGAGACGCTGATGCGCGAGGGCTACGAACGGTTGGCCACCAGCTGGTGAGCGTCGCGAGGACTACTTCGCGGCGGCCTTGGCGCGGTTGGCGGCCCTGGCGAGCCGGGAGATGCGGCGCGAGGCGGCGCGCTTGTGGATGACGCCCTTGGACGCGGCCTTGTTGATGGTGCGGGTAGCGGCCTTGAGGGCATCGCCGCTCTTCGCCGCGTCCTTGGTGGTGAGGGTGTCGCGCAGGTTCTTGACGGCGTCCTTCACGGTGGTGCGGACGTTGACGTTGCGCGCGCGGCGCTTCTGGGCCTGGCGGTTACGCTTCTCTGCAGACTTGGTGTTGGCCAAGGTGATCTCCAGCTTACTTCTGTGGAAAAGAGGCGCCGTACCTACTTCGGCGTCTACCGAGCGTCAAGGCTTGCGTGATCCGTGCCACGATCTGGACGCCCGAGATGCATCAATCAGTGGCCTCCGAAGGCATATTCCCAACGGAGGCCGGCGGGATCCTGGAAGAAGAACCGGCCAGTGCCCCCGGATCCCTCCAACACGCTTCCGGGCGAGCCGCTCTCCAGGAGGGTACGCAGCCGCTCCACCGCCGCCGCCGAGGGGGCCCCGAAGGTGAAGGTGGCGGGGGAGGGGGCGCTGGAGCCCTGGGTGAAGACGAGCCGGTACAGCCCGTCGCTGTAGCTCGCCTCCTCGGCGCTCCCCCGCTCCGCGCTCCAACCGAGGAGCGGGGCGGTCCTGTCCCAGAAGGCCCTCTGGGCGGCCAGGTCCGTCACGGGCAGGCGCAGCGCCACCAGGGGCGCGCGGGGGACGCGGGTAGGGGGCGGTAGGGCCTTCTCCACCACCTTGGCGGCCTGCCAATGGCGCTCCATGTGCTCGAGCGTGGCCTCGCCCAGGGGAACACCCTCGGCGCGCAGGGCGGATTCGATGTGCTGGAAGCGCGTGGTGAAGCGGCGGATGGCCATCCGCAGCGCGTCCTCGGCGGGCGTCTGGAGGAAGCGCGCGAGGTTGGCCAGGGAGAAGAGGACATCGCCCAGCTCGTGCTCCAGCTCGTCCCGGTTCCCCGAGGCGATGGCCTCGTCCAGCTCCCCGAGCTCCTCGTACAGCTTGGCGCGCACCTCCTGGATGCCGGGCCAGTCGAACCCGATGCGGCTGGCCTTCTCCGTGAGGCGCTCGGCGCGCAGCAGGGCCGGGGCGCCCGTGGGCACGCCATCGAGCACGGAGCCCTCGTGGCCCGTCTTCTTCTTGCGCTCCTCGGCCTTCAGCTTCGCCCAGTTGGCCAGCGGCTGTGGGCTTCCGTCCGCCTGCTTCTCCCCGAAGACATGGGGGTGGCGGCTGGTGAGCTTGTCGCTGATCGCCCGGGCCACGTCCGCCATGGAGAACTCCCCCAGCTCCTCCGCGAGCCGGGCGTGGAAGACGATCTGGAAGAGCAGATCCCCCAACTCCTCACCCAGCGGGCGCCAGGGGCCTCCCTCGGCCACCCGATCCATCTCGTCGAGCACCTCGAAGGCTTCCTCGGCCAGGTAGGGCCGCAACGAGCGCAGATCCTGCTCCCTGTCCCACGGGCAGCCGTCCTCCGAGCGGAGACGGGCCATGATTCCCATCAGCCTGTCCAATTGCTCCCCTGCTGCACTCATGGTTTCCTCTTCTCTCCGAGCAAGCGGGCTCCCTGTAACATGAGGAAACCACTGGAGGGACGTGACAACTTCCGTGTGGGTTGCCCGTCGCCTATCATCGGGACCCTGAATGTCGCGCCTCCCCCTGTTGCGCTTCCTGCCGCTGCTGCTGTGCCTCACGTTGTGGATGCCCGTGCGTCAGGCGCATGCGCAGAAGTCCAAGCGCCAGACGCCTCCACCCGCATCCGCGGCACAGCGGCCCGGGTACCAGGATCCTTCGATGTTGGAGCCGGAGGAGATGGCGGTCGATCCCGCGGAGGAGATGACCGACGACTCCGTCTACGAGGAGGAGGAAGAAGACACCTCGCGTGCCGGCCGCGGCAAGAAGCGCAAGGGCAAGTCGCGGGACGACGACGCGGCCGAGGAGGAGGCCGCGCGGCCCGAGGCCCAGCCGGAGACGCCCGCCGCCGTCGAGGTTCAGCTTCGCCCGCAGCCGCCCGCCCCGCCTCCCGTGGTGCGACCTCCTCCGCCGGCCATCCTCACCCCGCGCATCACCGACGCGGATCTGCAGGCCGCCTGGGACAAGTGGCAGAATGCGGTGGCCGCGCTGGACATGGAAGCGGCCCGGAAGGCCCAGCAGGAGCTGGTGTCGCTCAAGGACGATGTGGCGGCCCTGGACATGGAGGCGCTCAGCATCGGCTTCATCCGGGCGGCCGAGGGGCGGCGCAAGGCCAATGATTCGGCCGGCGCGCTGCAGTTGGTGGAGCACGCGGTGTCGCTCTCGCCGAACCTGCCCTATGCGCGGCTCGCGCTCGCCGAGGCCTACGCCCGTCGCTCGCCTGGAGACGTGGGCGCGTACTCGCAGGAGATCAAGGCCGCGATCTCGGTGCTGCTGAAGGATCCCCGCTACCGGCGCCCGGCGCTGGCGGACCTCGGGGCGGTGCTCCTGGTGGCGCTGCTGGCCACGGTGACGGTGGTGGTGGGCGTGCTCTTCCTGCGGTGGGCGCGCTTCTTCCTCCATGACTTCCACCACCTCTTCCCCCGTGCGGCGGCCCGGTGGCAGTCGGCGGCCCTGGCGGTGCTGCTGCTGATCGGCACACCGCTGGCGCTGCGGCTGGGCCTGGTGCCCGTGTTGCTCATCCTGCTGGCGTCGGTGGCCGTGTACCTCACCCTGGCGGAGCGGGCGGTGGCGGTGGTGCTGCTGGTGGCGGCGGCGTTCGTGCCGTTCGCCGCCGGGAAGATCGCCCAGTCGTCGATCTTCGCTGGGACGGTGGCCGAGGACATCTACATCCTGGAGCGGGGTGGGCTCGCCGCCGAGCCGGTGGCGGAGCGGGTGCGAGCACGGCACGAGAAGAAGCAGGCCGACTTCGCGGAGTTGTACGCGCTCGGGCGCTTCGAGGCCCGCCGCGGCCTGATGGAGGAGGCCATCGCCCACTACAAGGCGGCGGCGGCCCTGCGCGCCGGGCACGCGGGGCTGATGACCAACCTCGCCAACGCGATGCTGGCCACGGGTGACACGGACGGGGCGGCGCGCCTCTATGCCGAGGCCTCGGCGGCGGACCCGGGACTGGCCGCTCCCGCCTTCAACCTGGCCGAGGTGTACCGCCGCCGCGCCGCCGTGGCTCCGGACTCGGAGATCGGCTCGGAGAACCAGAAGGCGCGCGATGCGCTCGGCGCCGCGCAGCGCCTGGATGGATCCCTCCTGATGTGGCAGCGCCCGCCGGATGATCGCCTGCTGATGAACCGGCTGTTGATCAGCCCGCCGCTCGCCGAGGCGGACCTGCCGGTGACCGAGGAGACCCGGAAGGCGGAGCAGGAGGCCGCGGAGCGGGTGGAGGGCCAGTTGTCGCGCCGGTTGCTCGGGGGCGGCTCGGGGCTCACCGCCTGGGGCCTGCCGGTGCTGGGCTCGCTGTTCGTCTTCGCGCTCGGCTTCGCGGGCAGGTCGTTCAAGGCCTCGCGCGAGTGCGAGAAGTGCGGCCGTCCGGTGTGCCGCCGGTGCGACAAGGAGCTGGGCGTGGCCAGCAAGATGTGCGCCCAGTGCGTCAACGTCTTCTCGCGCAAGGGCGCGGTGGAGGCTCGCGTCCGGGCCCGCAAGCAGATCGAAATCGAGCGCAACCGCCGGTGGGAGAGCGGCGTGTCCTACGTCTTCGGCGCGCTGGTGTCCGGCGCGGGCCACGTGTTCCAGGGGCTCCCGGTGCGCGGCGCCATCTACGCCTTCTTCTTCCTCTTCGCGGTGTCTGGCGTGCTGCTGCGCTCCGGGGTGCTGCGCGCGCCCTATGGCGAGGTGCCGCTGTATCTCAAGCTGGCCCCGCTGCTGCTCCTTCTCATTCCCCTCCACCTTTTGACGTTGCGCGGGCTGTACCGCCGCCAGAACGAGTAGGCCGGAACGACGATGGCCCTCACGGGAACGCTCAAGGACTTCGGCATCGCGGACATCCTGCAGCTCATCGGGCAGCAGCAGAAGACCGGTGTGCTGTACCTCAAGAGCAAGGATCAGGATGTCCAGGTCTTCTTCCGGGACGGCAACATCGTCCGTGCCGAGAGCATCACCCGGAAGAAGAAGGACCTCATCGGCAACATGCTGGTGCGGGCCGAGCTCATCACCGAGCAGCAGCTCGAGAGCGCGCTGGAGACGCAGAAGCGCACCCTCAAGCGGCTCGGCGACGTGCTCACCTCCACCGGTGCCATCTCCGCCCAGAAGCTCAAGCAGATGATGCAACTCCAGGTGACGGAGACCCTCTACGGGCTCTTCTCCTGGAAGGCGGGCACCTACGAGTTCAAGCAGGAGGACGTCCAGGCGGACAGCGAGTCCATCACGCCGCTGCGTGCCGAGAGCGTGCTGATGGAAGGCTTCCGGATGGTGGACGAGTGGCCCCACGTCCGCAAGAAGCTCCCCCACGAGGCGATGACCTTCGAGCGGATCAAGGAGCTACCCGCCTCCAGGTCCCAGCCGAAGGAGGACGACTTCGACGCCGCCTTCGACGACGCCTTCTCCGAGGAGAAGAAGGACGAGAACAAGGGCGAGTTCAAGTCCATCGGCAGCACCGAGCGTCGCGTCTACGAGCTCATCGCCCCCGGCCGCGACGTGCGCAAGCTGGTGGACCTCAGCTGCCTGGGCGAGTTCGAGACCTGCAAGGCGCTCGTCAACCTCCTCAACCTCGAGTACATCCGCGCCCATCAGGTCTCGGGCCGGGCCTCTTCCTCGGGTGGGGCGGGTCTGATCGTCCGGGTGGGCGGCATGGTGGCCCGCGCCGTCGTCACCGTCATCGTGCTGGCCGCGCTTGGCTTCGTGGGCTCGCGCCTGCGGCCGGATACCTGGGACCTGGGCGACGACTCGGCCTCCTCGTTCGCGGACCCGGCGGCCCAGCGTCTTCTGGCGCGCGCGCAACAAGCCCGAATCGAAGCCGCACTGGAAGTGTTTCGACTGGAAAAGGGGGCCCTACCCGAGCGGCTGGATGCGCTGGTGGAGGTGGGTCTCCTACAGCGGGAGGATCTGCGCTACCCCTGGCGGGACGATTACTACTATCGCCGGACGTCAGATCGGCAGTTCATCCTCCTGTCTCCCCTGCGCTAGGCAGGTTGATTGCTTCCGCCTTTCGCCGTGAGTGGGAGGGCGTTAGCTTGAAGTGAGGACGAATTGTCGGAAACCACCCCCGAGGGATTGGACGCATTGCGAAACCCCGCCACTGTAGAGGCCCAAGCAGCAGTCAGCCCCACCTCCGCCAAGGTGGATGTCCGCGATAACGCGACCACCCTGGCCTTGTGTGGCAACCAGAATGAAAACTTGAAGCTCATGGAGCGCCGGCTCGGTGTTCGGGTCGGACAGCGAGGGACCGAGCTTCATCTATCGGGACCCGCCGATGCCGTGGCCTTCACGGTGCGTCTGGTGGAGAACCTCGAGGGCATCATCCGGGCGGGGCGTCCCGTCTACCGCGAGGACGTCGAGCAGGCCATCAAGGTGCTCGGCCGCGGCGGCGCCGAGTCCCTCCAGGACGTCATGCTGGGCCCCGTGCTGAAGAGCTCGGGCAACAAGCAGATTTCCCCCAAGAGCATCGCGCAGAAGCGCTACGTGGACGCCATCCGCGCCCACGACATCGTCTTCGGCATCGGCCCCGCCGGCACGGGCAAGACGTACCTGGCCATGGCCATGGCGGTCGCCGCCCTGCAGGAGCGCAAGGTCAAGCGCATCGTCCTGGCGCGTCCCGCGGTGGAGGCCGGCGAGAAGTTGGGCTTCCTCCCGGGCGACCTGGCCGAGAAGGTCAACCCCTACCTGCGCCCGCTCTATGACGCGCTGCACGACATGATGGCCGTCGAGCGTGCCCTGCACCTCATCGAGCAGGGGGTGGTGGAGGTGGCTCCGCTGGCCTTCATGCGCGGCCGCACGCTCAACGACTCCTTCGTCATCCTCGATGAGGCGCAGAACACCACCGTCGAGCAGATGAAGATGTTCCTCACCCGTCTGGGCTACAACAGCAAGGCGGTCATCACCGGCGACGTGACGCAGGTGGACCTGCCCACGGGCAAGACGAGCGGTCTGCACCACGCGCGCTCCATCCTCAAGAACGTGGAGGGCATCTGCATCTCCGAGTTCACCGAGGTGGACGTGGTCCGTCACCCGCTGGTGCAGGAGGTGATCCGCGCCTATGACCGCTACGATGCGGCACAGCAGGCGGCCAAGGAGGCGGCCAAGGCGCTCGGCAAGGAAGCCGAGGGAGCCGCGGCTCAGGAATCGGCGGTAACGCCGGAATCCGACACCTCAAACCCCTGATTTTTCCTGGCCCGGCGGCTGGGCAGGCAGGCGTGGGCGGCGGAATCCCTTCCCGCCGCCCACTTTGCTTGAAGAATCCGCCGCGTCTCTCATAGGTTGCTCGATCCATGGCCGAACCGGAATCGTCGCCCCCCGGACCCAGTCCGCTGGACGCGCTAGCTCACCGCTTCCGGCTCGGCCCCCGTTGGGGCCGGCGCCTGACAAGCCTGGTGTTGCTGCTGGCCGTCTCAGTGGCGGCTGGCTTCGTCATTTCCCCGGGTCTCTACAGCCAGCAGATCCCCGCCCTCTCCGAGGAGAACCTGGGCAAGCCCTTCCGGGCGAACTCTCCGGCGGGTTTCAAGGCCGGGCGGGACTACGAGATCCTCCACCAGGCGAGGACCGAGCAACTGCGTCAGGATGCGCGCGGCGCGGTGCGGCCGGTGTACGACCTGAGTCCGGGCGTGGTGTCGGAGATCCGCGCGGCGGTGGGCGGGGCCTTCGCGGAGATGCGCCAGCGGCTGGCGGCGAAGGAGTCGGCCGAGGTGCCCGCGGCGGTGGAGGGGGCCAAGGCGCGCAAGCCGACCCCCCAGGAGGAGCGCGAGCGCCAGCGCCGCGAGATGGAGGCGCTGCGGGAGGACTTCCAGGTGCTCCTGTTCGGGCGCAGGGACGCGGCGCTCGATTCCGACGACTTCCAGGCGTTGTACGCGTCGCGCTTCTCCGAGGCGGTGGAGGCGGCCACGCTGGCGCTGGTGGAGCGGGCGTACGGCTTCTCCGAGCCCGCGCCGGTCTACATCGCGAACTCGCGCGAGGAGCTGGCGCGCGAGGGTCCGCAGGGCATCACCGTGCGGGACTTGCGGCACAACGGTGAGCAGACGCTGCCGGGCACGGCGCCCACGGTGGTGGACGTGCGCGAGGCACACACGGAGCTGGATCGCTTCGCCTCCATTCCGGGCAACCTGTTGCCGGACGCGCCGGGTGTGCAGCGGCGGGCGGTGCTGCGGCTGTCCAAGCGGCTGGTGCGGCCCAACCTCACCATCAACCTGGCGGAGACGGACGCGCGGCGGCGTCAGGCGGCGATGGCGGTGAAGGACGCCGTCATCTCCATCAAGAAGGGCCAGCGGGTCATCGGGGATGGCGAGCTGGTCAACGAGTTGCACCTGGTGACCATCCGGGGCATGCGCGTCCAGACGGACCGGTTGGATCTGGTGCAGCTGCAGGTGGGTGGCACGGGGCTGGTGGCGCTGCTCATCTCCGCCACGTACGTCTTCTGCCGGGCGGCCTTCCGGCGCTTCCGTCCCACGCGCAAGGACGGGCTGCTGCTGGGCCTGCTGCTCGTGATGATGCTGGGCCTGCTGCAGCTGTGGGTGTCCATCGCGGACGCGGTGCAGGACCGGTACACGGTGCTGCCCCTGGAGGCCTTCTACTACGCGTTCCCGGTGGCGGCCGGCGCGATGCTGGTGCGCTTCGTCCTCTCGGAGGATCTCGCGCTCTTCTTCGCGGTGGTGCTGGCGTGCCTCTGCGGGGTGATGTTGGGCAACTCGCTGTCCTTCGGCATCTACGCCCTGGTGGGGGCGCTGGTGGCGGCCGACCGCATCACCCGGGCCAAGGATCGGGTGGGCATCTTCCGGGCGGGCCTGGCCACTGGCGCCGTCAACCTGGTGGCGGTGCTCTGTCTCTTCCTGGCGGAGGGCAAGGGGCTCACCAGCGACACGCTCATCACGGCCCTGTTCGCCTTCGCGGGCACCTCGCTGGCGGTGCCGGTGATGGTGATGGCGCTCACGCCGCTCATCGAGTCCGTCTTCGGTTACGCGTCGGATCTGAAGCTGCTGGAGCTGGCCAACCTCAACCACCCGGCGCTCAAGGAGCTCATCGTCCAGGCCCCGGGCACCTACCACCACTCCATCATCATCGGGACGCTGGTGGAGAACGCGGCGGAGGCCATTGGCGCCAATCCGCTGCTGGCACGCTCGTGCGCGTACTACCACGACATCGGCAAGGGCCGGAATCCGCTCTACTTCGGCGAGAACCAGAAGGGCGAGAACAAGCACGACAGCCTCGCCCCGGCGATGAGCGCCGTCATCATCAAGCGCCACGTCACCGAGGGGCTGGAGATGGCGCGCCAGTACCGGCTGCCCAAGCTGGTGGCGGATGCCATTCCGCAGCACCATGGCACGCGCCTGGTGGGCTACTTCTTCCACAAGGCCGTCAAGGATCAGGAGGGCAAGGAAGGCGCTCCTCCCATCGACGAGAGCATCTACCGCTACCCGGGTCCCAAGCCCCAGTTCCGCGAGGCGGCGCTGGTGATGATCGCCGACGCGGTGGAGGCCTCGACGCGGGCCCTGCCCGAGCCCACCACTCCCCGGCTGCAATCCCAGGTGCAGAAGATGATCAACCTCATCTTCTCCGAGGGCCAGCTGGACGAGTGCGATCTGACGCTCAGGGACTTGAATCTCATCGCGCAGTCCTTCCTGCACACGCTGGAGGGCATCTACCATGCGCGCCCCGAGTACCCCGCGGGAGCGCTGCAGGCGGGCCCCAAGGGGCCGGCATTGACGGTGGCGGCGGGGACGAAGCAGGACGGCAAGGCGCGCCCGGCGGGGACTGGCACCTGAGGCGCGCGGCCCGAGGAGGCCGAACGTGGTGAAGCTGCGCAAGGGGAAGATCATCCCCCGCGAGGATGGGAAGCGCGTCGAGGAGTTCGTGGGCGTGGCGACGACGGGCACGGACTCCCTGTCGGTGGCGCGGATGCTGGCGCCGCCGGGCTGGTCCGCTCCGGCGCGGACGCCCGAGTTCGACGAGGTGGTCATCATCCTCAAGGGCGAGCTGACGCTGGTGGTGGACGGCCGGCGCCAGCTGATCGGCGAAGGGGAGCTGGGGCTGGTGCCGAGGGGTCGCCGGGTGGTGTACCGCAACGATGGGCAGGGCGCGTGTGACTACTACTCCGTCTGCGCGCCGGCCTTCCGGGTGGAACTGGCGCACTTCGAGGAGGAGACGAAGGCGCCCGCGGACAACCGGGTGACGGTGCAGGTGGCGCACCCGCAGGGCAAGCGCTTCTCCAAACAGGTGACGGAGCTGGCGGAGACGTTCCTGCGCAAGCTGGAGCTCTCCGGGTGCGAGCTGTCCATCTCGCTGGTGGGCGATCATGCGATCCGCCGGCTCAACCGCACCTGGCGCAAGAAGGACAAGGCCACGGATGTGCTGAGCTTCCCGGCGGGGGACCTGCCCAAGGGCACGCCCGGGCCGAGGCAGCTCGGGGACGTGGTCATCTCCCTGGACACGGCGAAGCTCCAGGCGAAGGAGTACGAGCGCACGCTGGAGTCGGAGGTGGCGCGCTATCTGGCGCATGGGTTGCTGCACCTGCTGGGCTACGACCACGAGCGCCCCAAGGACGCGCAGAAGATGGCGCGTGCCGAGGAGCGGCTCCTGGGCGAGAGCGGGATGGTGGGCGACGCCGTGGCCCCCAGGGCTCGCAAGCTCATGACCTGAGTGGGTCTGCTCGCCAGTTTCCTCCAATGGCTGTTCGTTACCATCTCACGGGAGTGGGATTGCTGTAGTGAAGTACCTTTCCGGTGAGACTGGGTGTGGAGGGAGCTTCTCTTTACGTGTCACGTCGCGGTTGCTAGCCTCTGAGAAAGGACTGTCGGCGTGATCGCGCGAAGGTGCCTGTTCCAATGCTCCAGCCAAGAACTCAAGAAGAGGCCAAGCGCCTGACCTGGCGGGTCTTTTTCACCTATCAGCTCAACCTCGTGCCGGCGCTCGTGCCGTTGGTCTACACGGTGGCGCTGGTGATAGGACTCACGGGCGAGGAAGGCGTGCTCGCTCTGACGTACATCATCCCACCGGTGAACGCGCTCGTGGGTATGCTGGGTCCCTGGTTCGCGGCCTACAAGATTACGAAAGGGGCTCTGATCTCCGTTCCCGGCGAGCCGGAGGAGAGAAGGCTCGAGCGTATCCTCAAGGCCCCCCGGGCCCTTGAAATGGCCTGGTCCTTGTTGGTGTTGGCTGGGACTGCCGGGTTCATCATCACCGCGTGCCTCTGGTTCAACCGGAGCTTGTGGACGGTGTTCTGGGGCGTGTTCGTGACGATGATGTTCTGCCAGCTCGGCATGCTGCAGGTGCGCATCAGCCTCGAGCGGCTGTTCCGTCCGTACGCGATCGAGCTGTTCCATGCCAATCCCAAGGCGAAGCTTCAGGGCGGGGGATTGCTGTGGCCCCGGCAGCGTTGGTACCTGGGCTATGCGTTCGGTCTCTCCACCATCACCGCCGTGGTTGTGAACGGCACCATCGTGGTGCGTCAGGTCTACAACAAGTTCGAGCAGTTGATCGCCCAGAGCTCGCAGCTCGACTCCTCCCAGCTCTCCACCCTGTTGCAAGCGGCCCGGTCGGAGCTGGTGGCCGATTCATTCCTGCCGCTGCTGCTGATCGAGACCTACCTGCTGGCGAACGCCCTGCTGGCTGGCGTGCGTCTGGCTCGACACCAGGCGGAGGGCATGATGGCGGTTCGCGAGTCCATCCTGGGTCTGGCGACCGGGGCTCCCAAGCTGCCCGAGTGGTTGTCCACGGACGAGATTGGCGATCTGTCTCGCGCCACCGCGAACGCCTTCGATCAGCTCAAGTCCCTGTCGCTCTCGCTCGCGGAGTGGGCGCGCCTGCTGGGCAGGTCGGCCGAGGAGCTCGGGGATTCCAGCAGCAAGCAGGGGACGATCCTCACGCGGCAGGCCGCGGCTCTGCAGGAGACGCAGGTGACCGCGCAGGAGATCAAGCAGACCTCCGCGCTGGCGGCCCAGAAGGCCGAGGCCGTGCTCAAGCAGGCGGAGCAGGCCGATCTGATCCGCCGCTCCGGAGAGGCCGCTGTCGAGCAGAGTCTCGATGGCCTCAAGGTCATCCGCGAGCAGGTCAAGGAGATGGAGAACCGCATCAAGGCGTTGGACCAGAGCGCGCGGCAGATCGCCAACATCACCACGACGGTGAAGGATCTGGCGGATCAGTCCAACATGCTCGCGCTCAACGCCGCCATCGAGGCCGTGCGCTCCGGAGAGCATGGCAAGGGCTTTGGCATCGTCGCCCGGGAGATCCGAACGCTCGCTGACAAGTCCATCAAGTCGACGAACAACGTTCGTGACATCCTCTATGACATCAGCTCGGCGATCCGTACCACCGTGCAGATCACGGAGCAGGGGAGCCAGAGGATCGAGGAGAGCCTCGAGCAGGTCCGGGCCTCGGGTAACAACATCGGCCAACTGTCGGTGATCGTCCGCGACAACGCGTCGTCCGTGAAGCAGATCTCCGTGGCTGTCACCCAGCAGAACTCCGGCATCGAGCAGATCTTCCAGGCGGTCAACGAGCTGTCGAAGATGATGGACGAGACGTTGAGCGGCGTCCGTGCGTCGGATAGTGCCATGAGCCTCGTGCGCGAGGTCGCGGCGAAGGTGAACGACTTCGTTGGCGCCTATAGCTGGCACGAGATGAGCGCGAAGAACTCCACCCAGATGTCAGAGGACGTTGTTTCCGACATCGCGCCGGTCGGGGGCGTGGATGGTCGCTCTCGGCCAGATGTTCTGAGGTAATCCCATCATGCCCAAGGCTCTCCCCAGGCTTCAGGAGCCGCCGCTCATTGGTAGCCTCCGGTCCTTCCGGAACGAGCGGCTCGAGCTGTTCAACCGTGTCCGGCGCGAATGTGGGGAGCTTGGCCTCTTCAGGGTCGGCCCACTCTCCATCATGCTGGTCAACTCCTCGCGGGCGCTCCAGGAGGTGACCTCTCTGCACGCGGATGCCTTCGAGGGCGGGCTCGCCGTCAATGCGCTGCTGCCCATCTTCGGCCGGTACAGCCTGGTTCTGCTGCCCAACAAGGAGCACCGCACCTACCGCAAGATCATGGCGCCCACGTTCCAGCCGCGCCGGGTCAGCATGTTCGCCGAGCCGATGGTGAAGGCGACCCTGGAGGCTCAGGCGCGGTGGACGGATGGTCAGGAGATCGACGTCGGCCAGGAGATGCTCCGGTTGACGATGCGGATCGTCGGCAAGACGCTCCTCGGTCTGGAGGTGCTCGATGAGGCGGACGATTTCGGGGCCGCGCTCACCACCTGCCTGGAGTACTCCAATCACCTGGTCGCCAACATCGTTCCGGTTCCGCTTTGGCTGCCCACGAAGCGCAATCGTGAGTTGAAGAAGGCGCTTGCCTTCATTCGCGGAATGCTGATGGAGAAGCTCTCCTCGCGCCGTCACGCCGGGTGCCCTGCTACCCAGGACTTCGCCTCGATGCTCATGGGGGTTCGCGGGGAGGATGGGCAGGGATTGAGCGACGAGCAGCTGCGGGACAACCTGATCTTCATCTTCTCGGCAGGCTACGAGACGTCCGCGAATACCCTGGCCTGGACCTGGTACCTGCTCTCAAAGCACCCGGAGGTCTACGAGCGGCTGCGCAAAGAGGTGGACGAGGTTCTGCAGGGCAGGGCGCCCACGTATGAAGATCTCGCCAGTCTTCCCTACGTCCACCAGGTGGTCAAAGAGGTCATGCGCATCTACCCGGTGGCCTATTTCTTCGGGCGTGAGGCCCGCCGGGACGTGGAGATCGACGGGTATCAAGTTCCCAAGGGGACCTTCGCGGCCGTCTGCCCGTACACACTGCATCGCAACCCGGAGTACTTCCCGGATCCGGAGCGGTTCGATCCGGATCGCTTCGCTCCGGAGCAGGAGTCGAAGCTCCCCAAGTATGCCTACCTCCCCTTTGGTGCGGGGGTCCACGCCTGCCTGGGGGTGCACTTCTTCATGATCGAAGCGCCGCTCCTGCTCGCGACACTCGTTCAACGCGTCCACATCGATGTCCTCCCCGGTCAGACGGTCAAGCCCGTCGTCGAGGTGACACTGCGGCCCAGCCGCATTCTCGCGCGAGTCCATCACCGCTCGTAGGGGAGCGTGATGCATCCGGGGCTCGGGGCTCACCCGTGGAGGCCGTGCCCCTCAGCGCAGCCGGGGGGACACGGCCGGGAGCCGGCAGGCCCGCCTGTCCCAGCTTCCAGCGGACAGGCCTTGACGGTGCCTGGCCCCCGGTGGCTCTCACAGCAGGATGATGGCACTGCCGAGTATGACGCAGAACCAGATCGTGAACAGCACGTAGGTCCAATGATCGGCGCGAGGTGTTCTGAGTAGAAGCACCCGGCCAGCGATCATGAGGCTGATGAGCGTCGCGGTGGCTTCACATCCCCACACGGTCCAGCTCGCCCCTTCGGGCGCGAACATCCAGAAGTGCATGGCAAGGGGGAGCAGCGAGAAGCCCGCCGCGAGGATGAGCCGGGTCGGCCACTCCCCGATCTCCAGGGGCATGGTCCTCCTGGCGGACAGCCGATCTCCCGCCATGTCCCGGAGATCCTGCACGGGAACCAGCAGGAAGATGGTGGTGGCGAGCACCCAGGTCCAGCGCCACACCTCAGGCGTCAGCGGCGACATGAGCGCCCACGAGGGCAACAGCTGGAACAGCACACCCAGGCCCATACTCAGGTCCTTGGTGAGCCAGTGCTTGGCCCAGCTCCTGAAATTGTGCAGGTAGATGATGGCCTGCCATCCGACAGTCCACTTCAGCACCCCGAACCACCAACCCACCAGGGTGAAGAGGCCCATGCTGATGAGCCAGCGCACCCTGGCACCTTCGAGGGAGACATCTCCTCGCGCGAGGGGCCGGTCGGGCTTGTTCATCCGGTCCTCTTCCACTCCCGCCATTTGATTGGCGATGCAGAAAGACAGCACGAAGAGGACGAAGTAGATGAGTCCCCGACCCAGGCCAGCCAGGAACTCGATTCCCCTCACGTCGCCGTGCTTCGCGGCGGCAAGCATGAAGAGGAACATGGGGACGACGGTCGAAGACAGGTCGTAGCGGATGAAGTCCCAGACGAGCCTTACCTCGCGGTAGACGAGTGCCAGTGCACCCTCGCGTCCTGTCTGGGGCTCGGCGTCGACCGCCGAGGCACTCACATCCTTCTGGGAAATGCTCCGGGACAGCAGGGACAGGTGTTCCATCTGCTTCCACCAAGGAAGTGGGGGGTCAGCCTGAAACCCGGGATCTGGAGTCGGCGCATTGGGGAACCCTGGCGCTTTCGTTGAAACCGGCTCCATGTGTCTTCCCCCAGATGGGTTGGCTTCAGGTGCTGTGGGGCTCTCTGTTCGAAAGGCGAGGAATGGCTCCAGGGCTTATTGGCTCCACCCCTGGAATTCGATGGGATGGCCCTGGCAACCGCAGCCTTTGATGCGCACTGGATTATACATCGTTATGACTCGCTAGCTAAGCAGTCATCCTCAGCACAGTGTGGCGCGAGTATTCTGTACATTCACATTTCAATGTTCGCAGTTGGGGTGAAAGCCGGATGGGTTCTGCTCCCTGGCTTCGCTCCGTCACGATGCCGAGACAGAGGCCACGGGCCTCACCGTGCTTCGCGGCAGCGGCCCAGGGGCGGGCCTGTCTGGCCGCGGGAGTTACTGAACGCCCGCTCACCTGACGGGTACACGCGGGGTTGAGTCGGGCGGCACACATGATAGGTAGGCCGCCCTCGTTTGTTGGGACGGACAATGCCTCGTCTTGCTCCAGTGATGACCTGCCTGCTCGGCCTGCTGCTGATGGCCGCCACCCCGGCGCGCGCTCAGGAGATGCCCCCCTGGGGGACGGGCGAGAGCCGCGGCGAGGACCTGTCCATCTACCTGGTCACCTTCGGGCCCGGGGACGATGTGGCGTCATGGTGGGGGCATGGCTCGCTGGTGGTGGAGGACCATCGGCTGCGGCAGTCGCGCCTCTACAACTACGGGATGTTCTCCTTCGACGAGCGCATGCTGGCGCGCTACGCGATGGGGCGGCTCGAGTTCTGGGTGGACGACGCGAGCGCCTCGGGGACGTTCCGCTTCTACCGCTCGCAGAACCGGGACGTGCGGCTGCAGGAACTCGCCCTGACGCCCGCGCAGCGGGTGGAGCTGGGACGGCTGCTGGCGGTGAACGTGCTGCCGGAGAACCGCCACTACGTGTACCACCACTACAACGACAACTGCGTGACGCGGTTGCGTGATGGAATCGATAAGGTGCTCGGTGGGCAGCTGCACCATGCGATGAACGTTCCCGGGCGGATGACGCTGCGAGACCATACGCGCCGCTACACGGACGTCGGCCCGCCGATGAGCCTGCTGCTCGACTTCCTGATGAACGACGAGATCGACAAGCCCGTCACCCGCTGGCAGGAGGCTTTCCTCCCGGACGAGCTGGAGCGGCGGGTGGCGGAGACGCAGGTGGTGGGGGAGGACGGGCAGAAGCGCCCGCTGGTCGCGAAGACCGTGAATCTCTACACGGCACAGGGCCGTCCGGCGCTTCCCGAGCAGCCCCCGAAGTACGGGCCCGTGCTGCTGGTGCTGGGCCTCGTGTTTGGAGGCGGCGCGGTGGGTCTCGCGCTCTGGGGCCGGCGGAGCGGAGGGCGCGCTCCCCGCGTGCTGCTCGGCCTGCAGAACGTGCTGGTGGGGTTGGTGTTCGGGATTCCCGGCTTCGCCCTGTTCGTCATGTGGCTGTTCACCGACCACACGGTGACGTACCGCAACGAGAACCTCTTCCTGGCCAATCCGCTCACCGTGCTGGCGCTGCCGCTGGGCTTCCAGTTGATGTTCGGCTCGGAGAGGGCCCGGGAGCGGTTGCGGCTGCTGTGGCGGGTGCTGGCCGGGTTGGGGGTGCTGGGGCTCGTGCTCAAGGTGCTGCCCCCGTTCGATCAGGACAACTGGCGCCTCATCGCGCTCATCCTGCCCATTTCGTTGGGGATGGCGGGCGCGCTGACGCTGGCGCGGGGGCGGGCTCCGGCGGCGGATCGCTCCGCGGAGCCACTCGCTCCTTCCCTGAAGGCTTCTGGCAGCTGAAGATTCGGAAATCGCGCGCGGGGAGTCCTCGCTCGCACACTGAGGAAACACATGGCGAACGACTCGATGGAGAAAATCGGCGGGCTTCGCGAGCGTCTGATGGCGCTCAGGGGGCATCTTTGACCTCGATCGCAAGCGGTCACGTATCGCGCTGATCGAGCGGGAGTCCACGCTCCCCAACTTCTGGGACGACAACACCAAGGCGCAGGCGATGCTCAAGGAGAAGTCCACGCTGGAGTCGAGCGTGAGCTCCTTCGAGAAGACGCTGCGCGGCCTGGACGACGCGCAGGTGCTCTTCGAGCTGGCGGCCGAGGCCAACGACGAGGCCAGCGCGAAGGAGGCCGAGGAATCCCTCTCCTCGCTCGAGGCGGAGGTCTCCAAGCTGGAGCTGGCGCGGATGCTCTCCGGCGAGCAGGACCGGTCCAACTGCTTCATGGACATCAACGCGGGCGCGGGCGGCACGGACTCCATGGACTGGGCCGCCATGCTCATGCGCATGTACACGCGCTACTGCGAGAGCAAGGGCTGGAAGGTTGAAATCAACGACGCGGTGCCGGGTGAAGAGGCGGGCTTCAAGAACGTCTCGCTGCGCATCGAGGGCGAGTTCGCCTACGGCTACCTCAAGGCCGAGGTGGGCGTGCACCGGCTGGTGCGCATCAGCCCCTTCGACGCCAACGCGCGCCGTCAGACGGCCTTCGCCTCGGTGGACGTCTACCCGGAGGTCGACGACTCCATCCAGATCGACATCCCGGAGAAGGACTACGAGCTGAAGTTCATCCGCGGCGGTGGCGCGGGCGGCCAGAAGGTCAACAAGACCTCCTCGACGGCGCAACTGCGCCACCTGCCGACCGGCATCCTCATCACCTGCCAGACGGAGCGCTCGCAGTCGGCCAACAAGGACATGGCCTTCAAGATCCTCCGCGCGCGCCTCTACGAAATCGAGCTGAAGAAGCGCGAGGCCGAGCAGGCCGCCGCCGAGGCGCAGAAGAAGGACATCTCCTTCGGCTCGCAGATCCGCTCCTACGTGCTGGCCCCCTACCGCATGGTGAAGGACCTTCGCACCGGCGTGGAGACGGGCAACGTGGACGCGGTGCTGGACGGGGACCTCGAGCAGTTCGTCACCGCCCAGCTGATGGGCGTGAAGAACCCCAACCGCAACGCCCCCGAGTAGCCCGGGAAGCAGGCGGGAACCTTTCCGCGACCTCGCTGTCCAAGGTCGCGGAACAGGGGAGCGCGGGACGGGTAGGATGGAAACGCGCGGTGTAGGCCGCGTGGGAGGTCACCGGTGCCATCGAGCGGGGTGCTCGGCGTGGATGTGGAGGGGACGCCGGTGACGGGCGAGTCCGATGCCGCCTCGAGCGAGGAGCGCCTGTTGCTGGCGCGGTTGCGGCGGGGCGACCCGGAGGCCTTCGAGGCGCTGGTGCGGGCGCACCAGGACCGGCTCTATGACTTCTGCGTGCGGATGCTGGGGGACCGGGAGGAGGCGAACGACCTGGTGCAGGACATCTTCGTGAGCGCCCACCAGCACCTCGCGAAGTTCCGGGAGGACTCCCGGCTGTCCACGTGGCTGTTCCGCATCGGGAAGAACCACTGCATCAACCGGCTGAAGTACCTGAATCGGCGGGGGAGGGGACGGTCGGAGGAGTACGGCGAGCAGAACGAGGGGGCGCTGGCGGAGCTCCTGGGCTCGCCGCCGGGGCCGGACGCGGCGTTGGAGTCGGCACGGGAGCAGGCAAGGGTGCAGTGGGCCATCTCCCAGCTGGACCCCGAGCCGCGCATGCTGGTGGCGTTGAGGGACATCGAGGGGCTTTCGTACGAGGAGATCGTCGACATCACCGAGCTACCGTTGGGAACCGTGAAGAGTCGGCTCCACCGGGCGCGGGAAAAGCTGGCGGATCTCCTGGGACGGCTTGAGGAATGAACGGCTTTCAGCGGAGACTCCGGGACATGCCAGCGCAGCTCAGCCACCGCGAGACCAGGGCCCTCTTCATCGCCCTCGCCGACGAGGAGCTCCCCGCCGACAAGGCGAAGGAGGTCCGCTCGCACCTGGACGGGTGTGGCGAGTGCCAGCAGGGCTGGCAGCGCTATTCGAGCACCGTGCTGCGGCTGCGCCAGGTGGAGAAGCAGAAGGCTCCGCCCGCGCTGGCTTCCAGGGTGATGACGCGGGTGAAGCGGCAGCGCCGCTTCGGGCTGAGGCGGTTGAGCCTGATGCACGCGCATTACCGCCTGCCGGTGGAGATCCTCATCCCGCTGCTCCTCGCGGCGGCGGTGGGGGCCTTCCTCATCATGTCCGCGCCCTGAAGGGAACATATCCCGCGTCCATTCGTTGCGTCCCGGGGTGCGCTTGGCTACGGTGCCGCGCCCTTACGGGATGCCCATGGCTGACACTCCAGAGAACAAGACGAACGCGGAAGCGGACCTCGGGTCCAAGGAGCAGGAGATCTACGACCAGCGCCTCGACAAGGCGCGCAAATGGCGGGATTCCGGTTTCAACCCGTACGGCAACGGCTACCGTCCCCAGCACCTGGCCGCGGACATCCTCGCCCGCCACGGCAACCAGTCCATGGAGGAGCTCGAGAAGGCCGAGCCCACCGCCTATGACGTGGCCGGCCGCATCGTGGCCGTGCGCAGCTTCGGCAAGGCCGCCTTCGTCAAGCTGCGTGACCGCTCCGGGGAAATCCAGGCGCACCTGAAGAAGGACGCGCTCGGGGACGCCTATGAGCTCTTCAAGCTCACGGACATGGGTGACTTCGTCGCCGTGCAGGGCACGGTGTTCCGCTCGAAGACGGGCGAGCTGACCCTGGCGGCCACGAAGTTCGTGCCGCTCACCAAGTCCCTGCGGCCCCTGCCCGAGAAGTGGCACGGCCTCACGGACGTGGAGGTCCGCTACCGCCAGCGCTACCTGGACATGGTCTCCAACCCGGAGGTCAAGCAGACGTTCCTCAAGCGCAACAAGCTCATCCGCTACATCCGGGACTTCCTCGACGCGCGCGACTTCATCGAGGTGGAGACCCCGATGATGCACCCGCTGGTGTCCGGCGCGGCGGCCCGTCCCTTCGTCACCCACCACAACGCCCTGGACATCGATCTGTACATGCGGATCGCCCCGGAGTTGTACCTCAAGCGCCTGGTGGTGGGCGGCATCGAGCGCGTCTACGAGATCAACCGCAACTTCCGCAACGAGGGCATCAGCACCCGGCACAACCCCGAGTTCACGATGCTCGAGTTCTACCAGGCCTACGCCACGTTCGAGGACCTGATGGACCTCACCGAGGAGATGCTCTCGGGCGCGGCGAAGGCGGTGACGGGGGACACGAAGGTGTCCTACCAGGGTCACGTGCTGGACTTCGGCAAGGGGTGGAGGCGCATCCCCATGACCGAGGCCATCCGCGAGGTCGTCCCCTCGCTCAGCGACAAGGACATGGCGGACGCGGACCGGCTGCGCCACGAGCTGCTCGAGACGACGCACGGGGAGGCCGAGCGCCGCGCCATCGAGACGATGCACCACGGGGAACTGGTGGGCGCGCTCTTCGAGCACCACGTGGAGCAGAAGCTGGTGCACCCCACGTTCATCACGCACTACCCCACGGCCGTGAGCCCGCTGGCGCGCCGCAACGACCAGAACCCGGACATCACCGACCGCTTCGAGCTCTTCATCGCCGGCCGGGAGATCGGCAACGCCTTCTCCGAGCTCAACGATCCGATCGATCAGAAGGGACGCTTCCTCTCCCAGCTGGAGGCCAGGCAGCGGGGCCAGCAGGAGACGATGGACTTCGACGAGGACTACATCCGCGCGCTCGAGCACGGTATGCCGCCCACGGCCGGCGAGGGCATCGGGATTGATCGCGTCGCCATGCTGTTCACGGATTCACCGTCGATCCGCGACGTCATTCTTTTCCCCCTCCTCAAGCCGCTTGCGAAGTAGGCAGGAAACCTCGTGAACGCCGAACGGCAGACCGTCTACCGCTGGAGCTTCATCTGGAGCGGCGCCCTCGTGGCGCTCGTTGGCGCCGTGCTGCTCGGCGTGGCCATCACCCGTTCGGATGCCTGGGAGCGGGTGACGGGCGTGCTCGGCCTGTCCGTGATCGGTTGGGGCGGGCTCGTGCAGACGCTCAACGCGCTGGCGCTGATGCCGGTGCAGTCCGCCGTGCCTTCCTCGGTGGGCATCGTCGGCACCGAGTATCTCCTCTCCGGTGCGGCGGCCTGGCTGGTGGGCTGGGCGCTCATCGCCACCGGCATCCGGCGGGCTCCCGCTCCTACCGAGGGGCCGAGCCCGGCCGCCGGGGCGGCGTTGTACCCGCGGCTGGCGCAGTACCGTGATTTCTACTGGAGCACGCTGGGCGCCTACGGTGGCGGCATCCTGCTGGCGGAGCTGGTGCTCATCCTCCTGCAGACGTTCCTGGCCAGTGGAGGGAGCGGGGAGCGCGGCCTGGCGCCGACGATCGCCTTCGGTATCTCGCTGATCGTCGCGTCGCTGGTGGCCTTCGTGTGCGGCTTCGTCGGCGCCTCGCGCGCGCGGCGGGTGGCCATGCCCGAGGCCACCATCGGTGTCATCTACCTGGGCCTGCCCGTGCCCATCATGCTGACGCTCATCGAGCAGATCCCCGACCTCCAGGTGTCGCTGGGCTACCGGCTGCGCGAGGTGACGTACGTGGCGGACATGCTCGGCCGCCCGGTGGTGGGGTACTGGCTCGTCTTCTCGCTGCTGGTGCTCATGCTGGTGCTGGGCATCAACACCGGCTTCATCGCGGCGGGCAGTGGGCGCTTGGACCTGAAGCTCGGCTTCGAGCTCTTCGTCGCCCGGCGCCACGTGGGCGTGTTCCGCCCCTCGTTGCTGCTGGGCACGCTGGCGGTGCTGATGTTCGGCATCATTCCGCCCCTCGTCGTCTACGGCATCATCCGCGCGGTGGAGGCGGCCGTGGAGCGCAGCCGCATCCGCGCCCTGGGGCTGCAGGATCCGCTCGCCGCCGCGTCCGCGCTCAACCGCCTCAAGCTGCGCGAGCAGTCGCCCACCATGATGATGACGGCGCTCTCGGTGGGGGGGGTGGGCGTGGGCGTGATGGCGCTTATCATCGTCCTGTCGGTGATGAGCGGCTTCGAGGAGGATCTGCAGAAGAAGATCCTCGGAGCCCACTCGCACGTGGTGGTGTCGAAGTACGCGGGCCACCTGCCCGAGTACAAGCGGCTGATGGAGCAGATCTCCAAGGTGCCCGGGGTGATCGGGCAGACGCCTTCCATCGACAACCCGGTGATGGTGCTCGCCGAGGACGAGGTGCAGGGCATCGTCCTCAAGGGCATCGATCCGGAGACGGTGGGCTCGGTGTTGGATCTGCGCAAGAACATGCTGCCGGGCGGCGAGCTGGACAACCTCGAGACGCCCCAGAAGATCGTCCCCCGGCGCGCGTTCGGGGGATTCGGCCAGCAGCCCTCCAACGAGCAGGACGAGGAGGAAGAGGTAGACCCCATCATCGGCAAGAGCTCGAAGAGCGCCGAGGAGAAGGTGCTGCCCGGCATCGTGCTCGGCCGCGAGCTGGCCGCCATCCTGCGGGTGGTGGTGGGGGACCGGGTGAACGTCATCTCCCCGCAGGGCGCGGAGCTGGGCCCCGCCGGTCTCATCCCCAAGAGCCGCGCCTTCCGCGTCGCGGGCATCTTCTACTCGGGCATGTACGAGTACGACGCCAAGTTCGCCTACATCCTGCTCTCCGAGGCGCAGAAGCTCTTCGGCGCCGATGGCCCCAGCGGCATCGAGCTGAAGGTGGCGGACGTGGATGATGCCCGGCGTATCGCCTCGGCGGCGTCGCGCGAGGTGGGCGGCTACCCCTACCGCGCCCGCGACTGGGGGGAGATCCACCGCAACATCTTCTCCGCCCTCCGGCTGGAGAAGCTGGTGATGGGCATCATCCTGTCCATCATCATCGTGGTGGCCGCCGGCCTCATCGTGGCCACCGTCATCATGCTCGTGCTGGAGAAGCGCAAGGAGATCGCCGTGCTCAAGGCACTGGGTGTCTCCGACGGCGGCATCGTGAAGATCTTCCTCGCCGAGGGCCTGCAGATTGGCGTGGCGGGGGGCCTGCTCGGACTCCTGTCCGGTCTGACGTGGTGCTACTTCATCCTGAAGGTGGGCATCAAACTGGACCCGTCCGTCTATTACATCCCGAACCTGCCGGTGAAGATCGAGCCGCTGCAGACCGCGCTCTCGGTGGTCATCGCGGTACTCGTCACCTACCTGGCGTCCATCTATCCCGCGCTCAAGGCGAGCAGCGTGGAGCCGGTGGAAGGTCTGAAGGCGGAGTGAGGACGATGGCACTGCTCTCCATCCGCAACGTCTTCAAGAGTTACTTCCTGCACGGCAAGCGCATCGACGTGCTGCGCGGCGTGTCCCTGGACATCGAGAAGGGCGAGCTGGTGAGCCTCATCGGTGCGTCCGGAGCGGGAAAGAGCACCTTCCTGCACGTGCTGGGCACGCTGGACATCCCGGCCGCCGGCGAGCTGCTCTTCGAGGGCCGGAGCGTCTTCGCGATGAACGACGCGGAGATCGCCGACTTCCGCAACCGGACGATCGGCTTCGTCTTCCAGAGCCACTACCTGCTGCCCGAGTTCACGGCCCTGGAGAACGTGGCCATGCCGGCGCTCATCCAGCGGCGGGACCGGACCGAGTCCTATGCCTACGCCCGCGAGCTGTTGGAGCGGGTGGGGTTGGGGAGCCGGGTGGAGCACCGGCCCGGGGAGCTGTCCGGCGGCGAGGCCCAGCGCGTGGCCCTGGCCCGGTCCCTGGTCCTCAAGCCGGCGGTGCTGCTCGCCGACGAGCCCACCGGAAACCTGGACCCGGCCACCGGCGAGGGCATCCACCAGCTCCTGCGCGAGGTGAACCGGGACCTGGGCATCACCGCCGTGGTCGTCACCCACAACGAGGCACTGGCCCGCTCCATGCCCCGACGGCTCCGGTTGGTGACCGGCCAGGTGACCGAGGCATGACGTCTCCAGCTCTCTTGTCGCGCTTTCTCATTGAGACCCGCTGAATTCCTCTCGTAGATTGCTCCGCCCTTTACCGGCCCGATTGCCTTGAGGCTCCCCGTTCTCTCGCTCAAGTTCCTTCTCCCGCTCCTCGCCGCCGTTTGGACGGTGATGCCCGGTCGCGTGCTTGCGCAGGCGGACGACCAGGGCACTCCGCCGGCCTCCGTGCCTCCCGCGGCGCTCCCTCCGGCTCCCGCCATGCCCGGCTCCGACGCTCCGGTCGCCCCCGATCGCGAGGTCCGTGAGGGCGAGGTCGTCGAAATCCGCATCGAGGGCAACCGCCGCGTCGAGTCCGAGGCCGTCCGCCGCGCCCTCCGCACCCAGGTGGGCCAGGTCTTCGACGAGACGCGCACCGCCGAGGATCTCCGGGCCGTCTGGGCGCTCGGCTACTTCAGCGACGTGCAGTTGCTGGTGCAGCGCCTGCCCACCGGCGGCATCACCTACGTGGTGCGCGTGCAGGAGCGCCCCTCCATCCGGACCGTGAAGCTCTCTGGCAACGAGGAGCTCAGTCAGGACGACCTCAAGGAGTCCATCGAGATCCGGGCGCTCACCATCCTGGACATGGACGCGGTTCGCCGCACCCAGAAGAAGATCCAGGAGAAGTACATCGACAAGGGCTACTTCCTCGCCGAGGTCAACCACAGGGTCGTCCCCCTGGAGGGCGGCCAGGTCGATGTGGTCTTCGACATCGACGAGAACTCCAAGGTGATGGTGAAGGACATCGTCTTCCTGGGCGCGGAGAAGGTACCTGCCGCCAAGCTCAAGGACGTGATGCTCACCAAGGAGGGCGGCTACCTCTCCTTCATCACCGGCGAGGGCACCTACCGCGAGGAGGTGTTCCAGCGTGACCTGGCGGTCATCCAGGCCACCTACTACGACGAGGGCTTCATCAACGTCCGGGTGGACAAGCCCACCGTCTCGCTCTCCGCCGACAAGCGCTACATCTACGTCACCATCCGCGTGACGGAAGGGGAGCGCTACGACATCGGGAAGATCGACTTCGCGGGTGACCTGGTGGTGCCCAAGGAGGAACTGGCGAAGCTGATGACGTCCTCGACGGGCACGCACTTCAGCCGCACGCAACTCGGCCAGGACATCCAGGCGATCACCGACGTCTACTACGACCGCGGCTACGCCTACGCCAACATCAACCCCGTCACGTCGATCAACGCGGATGAGAGGACGGTGGACCTGACCTTCGACGTGCAGAAGGGTCCGCAGGTCTCCATCGAGCGCATCGACGTCATCGGCAACACCAAGACGCGCGACAAGGTCATCCGCCGCGAGCTGCGCGTCTACGAGGGCGAGCTCTACAGTGGCACCGGCGTGCGCCGCAGCAAGGATCGCGTGACGGCGCTCGGCTTCTTCGAGACGGTGGAGGTGACGCAGCGGCCGGGCAGCCGCGAGGACACCATCGTCGTCCAGGTGGAGGTGAAGGAGAAGGCCACCGGTACCTTCCAGGTGGGCCTCGGCTTCTCCAACGTGGAGAGCTTCATCTTCACGGCCCAGGTGTCGCAGAACAACTTCCTGGGGTGGGGGCAGAGCGTGTCGGCCTCGGCGCAGATCTCCAGCCTGCGCTCGCTCGTCCAGCTGTCGTACTTCGATCCCTACTTCCTGGACACCAACTTCCTCCTGTCCGTGGACTTCTCCCGCGTGGAGGCGGACTACCTCGACTTCACCCGTCTGTCGACGGGCGGCAACCTGTCGTTGGGCTATCAGGTGCTCGAGGACCTGCTCGTCAACGTGGGCTACTCGCAGGAGCACGTGGACGTGCAGGCCGCGGAGAGCTACGGCGGCGTGCTGCTGGCCAACCGCTTCCTCAGTGGCGTGACGAGCTCGGTGCGCCTGTCCCTCACCTACGACAAGCGCAACAACCGCCTCTTCCCCTCCAAGGGCTTCATCCACTACGGCTCGGTCGAGTACGCGCCCTCGTTCCTCGGCGGCTCGTTCCTCTTCACCCGGTACACCGCCTACTCGCGCCTCTACTTCCCGCTGCCGCTGGGCGCCGTCTTCAAGACGAACGCCACCGTGGGCTACATCCAGCAGTTGGATCCCAACCGCCCGCTGCCCATCTCCGAGCTCTACTACCTGGGTGGTATCAACTCGGTGCGCGGCTACCTGCTGCGCAGCATCAGCCCCTCGCTGCTGGCGCCCCGCTCGGGTTCGCCGGACGCCCCCATCGAGCGGCTCAACGTGGGCGGCAACAAGCAGCTCATCGTCAACCTGGAGCTGGAGTTCCCCATCCTCGAGAAGGCCGGCATCCGCGGCGTGGTCTTCTATGACGCGGGAAATGCTTTCGCCACCAACGAGCGCTTCTTCCAGGATCTGCAGGACGACGTCCCCCTGGGACTGTTCCACTCGGTGGGCTTTGGCTTCCGTTGGTTCTCGCCGGTCGGTCCCTTGCGCTTCGAGTGGGGAATCCCGATCACGCGGCGACCGGATGATGACCCCCTGCTGTTCGAGTTTACGATCGGCAATTTCTTCTGATACGTCGTCCGCCCGCTCTCCAAGTGACCGTCTTCCCGGCCTTTGAACAGGGGAGCGGGACGGGACGTCGGAGTTTCAAACCTTCCCCGAGGAGCTGTCGCACATGTCGCTTCGAAGCAAACTGTCGGTTCTGGCCCTTGCCCTCTCGCTCGCCGTGCCGACCCTGGCCGCCGCCGCCGACCTGAAGATGGGTTACGTCGACTACCAGCGCGTCATGCTCGAGGTGGACGACGGCAAGTCCGCCAAGGCCCGCCTCCAGAAGTGGCTGGAGGCGCGTCAGAAGGAGATCGACGCCCAGCAGGAGGCCCTCCGCAAGGAGAAGGAGACGCTGGACAAGCAGGCCAGCGCCATGAGCGAGGAGACGCGCATCCAGAAGGCCACGGACCTGCAGAAGAAGGTCTACGACCTGGCCCAGAAGTGGGAGAAGAGCCGCGGTGAGGCCGCCGAGCGCGAGCGCAAGGAGATGGAGCCCATCATCGCGAAGATCGACGGTGTCATCCGCACCATCGCCGAGCGCGAGGGCCTGGCCATGGTCTTCGAGAAGCGGGACTCCGGTCTGGTGTACGCGCTCAACCAGTATGACCTGACCAACGAGGTCATCCGCACCTACAACAGCTCCAAGGGCAAGGCCAAGGACGCCCCGGTCGCCAAGGACGCTCCCAAGAAGTAGGCCTTCCGTGCACGCATCCAACCCCCGCCGGCTCGGGGAGCTCGCCACCCATGTGGGCGGCGAGCTCATCGGCGATGCCGGCCTCCTGATTTCGGGGCTCAACGGGCTCGCCGAGGCGAACCCGGGCGAGCTCTCCTTCTACGGCAATCCGCGCTACCGCCGGCAGTTCGAGGCCACGAAGGCCTCGGCCGTGCTGGTGGGGCCGGATGTCGAGCCCCGCGAGGGCGTGTCCCTGGTGCGTGTGTCCAATCCGCATCTGGCCTTCGCGAGAATCTCCAGCCTCTTCCACCCACGGTCCTCCTACGCGGCGGGCGTGCGGCCCGGGGCGCACGTGCACCCCGAGGCGCGCGTGCATCCGGAGGCCACGGTGATGGCGGGTGCCACGGTGGAGAAGCACGCCACCGTGGGCGCGCGCGCGGTGCTCTTCCCCGGAGTCTACGTGGGCGAGGAGGCGGGCATCGGCGAGGACAGCGTGCTGTACCCCAACGTCACCGTGCGCGAGCACTGCCAGGTGGGCGCGCGCGTCATCCTCCATGCCTCGTGCGTGGTGGGCGCGGACGGCTTCGGCTTCGCCTTCAACCCCGAGGGCGAGCGGGGCCCGGAGCACTACAAGGTGCCCCAGGCCGGTATCGTCCGCATCGAGGATGACGTGGAGGTGGGGGCCTGCACCACCATCGATCGGGCGACGATCGGAGAAACCGTCATCGGGCGCGGCTCGAAGCTCGACAATCTGGTGCAGATCGCCCACAACGTGAAGGTGGGTCCGCTGACGCTCATCTGCGCGCAGGCGGGCGTGTCCGGCTCCGCGGAGCTGGGCACGGGCGTGGTTCTGGCGGGGCAGGTGGGCGTGGTGGGTCACATCCGCGTGGGAGACCTGGCCAAGGTCGGGGCCCAGTCGGGTGTGGCGCATGACGTGGAGGACGGACAGGTGGTGAGCGGCACCCCGGCCATGCCGCATCGAGAGTGGTTGCGCATGTCGGCGGCACTGGGGCAGATCAGTGATCTGCTCAAGGAAGTGCGTACCCTGCGGCGCAGGGTGGACATGCTCGAGAAGAAGGAGAAGGGCGGATGATGGACATCATGGACATCCAGGGGCTGCTGCCGCACCGCTATCCATTCCTCCTGGTGGATCGGGTGGTGGAGATCGTCCCTGGCCAGAAGCTGGTGGCGTTCAAGAACGTCACCATGAACGAGCCCTTCTTCAACGGCCATTTCCCGGGGCATCCGGTGATGCCGGGAGTGCTCATCCTGGAGGCGCTGGCGCAGGCCACGGCCATTCTCGCCTACAAGACCGAGAACATGGATCCCACCCAGAAGGTGTCGTACCTGATGGGCGTGGATGGCGCGCGCTTCCGCAAGCCGGTGGTGCCAGGAGACCGGCTGCAGCTGAACGTCGAGGTCATCCGCCACAAGGGCGCCATCTGGAAGACCAAGGGCACGGCCACGGTGGACGGCGTGAAGGTGGCCGAGGGCGAGTTCCTCGCCACCGTGGTGGACAAGGACAAGGACAAGGACGAGAGCGGCTCCGCGGCCGAGGCGTCCTGAGAAGGTAGGGAGGTAGACTCCATGGCGCAGGTTCACCCCACTGCGGTGGTTCACCCCGGTGCTCGTCTCCATGAGACGGTGGAGGTTGGCCCCTACGCCATCATCGGCGAGAAGGTGACGGTGGGCGAGGGGACTCGAGTGGGCCCCCACGTCGTCATCGACGGGCGCACCACGCTGGGGGCGCGCAACCGCATCTTCCCCTTCGCCTCGGTGGGTGGCGCCCCGCAGGACCTGAAGTACGCGGGCGAGGACACCGAGCTCATCATCGGTGACGGCAACACCATCCGCGAGTCGTGCACGCTCAACATCGGCACGGCCGGCGGTGGTGGCGTGACGCGGGTGGGCAACAACAACCTCTTCATGGCCTACAGCCACGTGGCCCACGACTGCGTGGTGGGCAATGGCTGCATCGTCGCCAACAGCGTGGCGCTGGCCGGGCACGTGTACTTGGAGGACTTCGTCATCCTTGGAGGCCTGTCCGCGGTGCACCAGTTCACCCGCCTGGGCAAGCACGCGTTCATCGCGGGCGGGTCCATGGTGACGATGGACGTGGCCCCCTACTGCACGGCGCAGGGGGACCGGGCGGAGCTGGCCGGCCTCAACGTGGTGGGTCTGCAGCGTCACGGCTTCTCCGAGGAGCAGATCGGCCGCATCAAGGAGGCCTACAAGATCCTCTTCCGCTCGAAGCTGCAGCTGGCCGAAGCCATCTCCCAGCTGAAGACGGAGATGGGTGGCCACTCGGAGATCGAGTACCTGTTGAACTTCGTCAGCCAGAGCAAGCGCGGGCTGACGCGCTGACGCGATCGTGGAGCCCATCGGCCTCATCGCGGGCAACGGACGGTTGCCCTTCCTGTTCGCGAGCGCGGCCCGGGAGCAGGGGCTGCGGGTAGTGGCGGTGGCGCACCGCAACGAGGCGGATCCGGCCCTGGAGGCGGAGGTCGCCGAGCTGACGTGGGTGCGGCTGGGCCAGGTGGACCGCATCGTCCGTGCCTTCAACAAGGCGGGGGTGAAGCGGGCGGCGATGGCCGGAGGCATCGGCCGGGTGCGGGCGCTGACGGACGCACGGCCGGACCTGGGTGCGCTGCGCATCATCTCGCGCCTGCGCAGCTTCCGGGATGACACCCTGCTGCGCGCGGTGGCGGATTACTTCGAGTCGCACGGCATCACCATCGTGGCGCCCACGGATTGGCTGGCGCAGGCGCTGTGCCCCGAGGGGCACCTGGCGGGCCCGCGACTCCACCCCGCGCAGGAGAAGGACGTGGCGCTGGGGCGGGAGGTGGCCACGCTGCTGGGACAGGCGGACGTGGGGCAGACGGTGGTGGTTCGCAACGGTCACGTGCTGGCGCTGGAGGCGGTGGAGGGCACGGACGAGGCCATCCGCCGGGGAGGGAAGTACGGCGGGGAGGGCGCGGTGGTGGTGAAGCGTTGCAAGCCGGGGCAGGATCTGCGGTTCGATCTGCCCGCGGTGGGCCCACGCACCCTGGAGGTGATGGGGGAGGTGGGGGCGAAGGTGCTGGCGCTGGAAGCGGGGAAGACGGTGCTGCTGGACGCTCCGGAGCTCTTCCGGGGGGCGGAGAAGGCGGGCATCACCCTGGTCGGAGTGCCGTGAAGGTTCCCAGGCCGCTCACCGTGCAGGCTCCCTCACCCTCTGGGAGAGGGCTGGGGTGAGGGTCGTCTTCACCCGTGCCTGTGTGGAATGCTCGCCCCCCAGGGGCCTGTTCCGGACACTGCTCCAAGACCCAACCCGTGTTCGCGTTGCACGTGCCGCGCGTCCCGGCGAGGGTACGCTCTGGCTCGGAGGTCACCCCCCCGCATGAACGTACGCTTGCTGCTGCTGTGCCTCACCCTGACTCCTCTCTGCGCGCTCGCGGACGCGGTGCGCGTGTCGCTCCAACCCCAGGCCGCGGTGGGCAAGGGTCTGCCAGCCCTCCAGGTACACATCGAGGAGCCCATCGCTGGCTTCGAGGTGAGGCTGAAGCGCGGTGATGGCAAGGAGGTCCGGGTGAAGGGCGGCGGCGAGCCGGGCGTGACGCGCACCGTGCAGCTGGAGCAGCCCGAGGGCCGCTTCCACTACGAGGGCGAGCTGGTGGTGCGCTTCCCGGACGCGGAGGAGGCCTCGATGCCGCTGTCCTTCGATGCGGAGCTGCTGGGGCCACTGAAGCTGACGGTGGTCCCCGAGGACGTGGACGTGCAGGGGCGCAAGCTGCGCTTCACGCTGTCGCGGCCCGCGTCACGCGCGGAGGTGACGGTCCTCATGGACACCGGCAAGAAGGCCTTCGAGGGCGAGGTGCCCTTCGACGGCGCGCCCGCGGGCAAGCCGCTGGAGGTGACGTGGCCGGCGGCGGAGGGTCGTGTGCTGCGCATCTCGCTCAAGGCCTTCGACACCTCCGACTTCTACACGGCCGTGGACCTCTTCCCGTGGCGGGTGGACATCCCTCATGAGGAGGTCAACTTCCCCTCGGGCAGCGCGGAGGTCCCGGTCCCCGAGCGGCGGAAGCTGGACGCCAGCCACGCGCTCATCGCCGACGCGGTGAAGCGCTACGGCCGCTTCGCGGAGCTGCGCCTCTACATCCTCGGGCACACCGACACGGTGGGAGACACGGCCTCCAACCGCAAGCTGTCCCTCGCGCGCGCCCGTGGCATCGCGACGTACCTGCGCAAGAAGGGCCTCGAGCTGCCCATCTTCTACGAGGGCTTCGGCGAGGAGTCCCCGCTCGAGGCCACTCCGGACGAGACGGACGCGGCCGCCAACCGGCGCGCCGAGTACATCCTGGCCGTGGAGCCGCCGGCCCTGTCCTCAACCCCCTTCCCGCCGCAGTGGCGGAAGCTGTGATGTACCCTCTCAAGGAGAACCGACGGATGAAGCGACTCGTGCTGCCTGCCCTGTTCGCCCTCGCCGCCACCGGCTGCATGCACTCGGCCGAGGCCCGCATCGAACCGGCGGAGGAGGCTGGCAAGTGCGAGCTGGTCCAGACGCTCATGCGCGAGCAGGTGCCGCGGCAGCTCCTGTCCGAGTTGATGGCGGACGGGCACGACGGGCCCTCGCAGGTGCTCGTCTTCGTGCGCCGGCCCGAGGAGGCCATGCTGGAGCGCCTCTTCGTCGGAGGGGAGCCCGAGTGCGGCGGGCCCAACTACAAGGTGGTGCAGGCGATCACCCGTGAAGCGGTGGTGTTCTTCCTCCAGCCCCGGGGGAATGGCTACATCTACGACGCGCAGCGCGCGGCACCCGACGCGTTGTCGCTGGGCGGCGAGGCCAAGGGCGCGGTGACGAAGGGCGAGGGCGGCTGGGTGTCCTCCAGCATCTGAGACACCTCGGCCGGTTCTCCCTTCTCGCGGAGCAGATCCTTGCCTCCGTCCGCGATGAACTGCACCGCGATGGCCGCGAGGATGAGCCCCATGACGCGCTCGAGGATGGCCACGCCGGACTGCTTGAGCACGCGCTGCACGAAGCCCGCGGCGCGCAGCACGAAGTAGCTCGTCAAGAAGGTGAGGATGATGGCCACCAGCACGGGGATGGCGGAGAGCAGATTCTCTCCGCCGCGGGCCATCAGCACCATGGCGGTGGCGATGGCGCCGGGGCCCGCCAGCAGCGGCATCGCCAGGGGCACCAGGGCCACGTCCTCCTTGCCCACGCTCTCCTGCGTCTCGGACGGAGTGGTGCGCGTCTCCGAGGGCCGCGCGCGCAGCATGTCCAGCGCGGTGATGAGCAGCAGGATGCCTCCCGCCACCCGGAAGGCGCCCAGCGAGATGCCGAACACCTTGAAGATGACTCCGCCGAAGACGGCGAAGAAGAGCATCAGCGCGCAGGCCACCATGCACGCGCGCCGCGCCGTGCTGCGGATCTTCTCCTCCGAGTCCCCCGCCGTCATCGCCAGGAAGATGGGCACCAGGCCCACCGGGTCCACCACGAAGAGGACCGCCGGCAGCGATACGAGGAACAGGGACAGGTGCTCGGCCATGCGCTCCTCTACACCGAGAAACGCAGCTTCCACACCATCGTCAGGGCTTCGAGGAAGATCTTCCGGCTCATCTTGGACTGCCCGACGCGGCGGTCCTCGAAGACGATGGGGATCTCCTTCACCGTGAAGCCCTTCTTGAGGGTGCGGTAGGTGAGCTCGATCTGGAAGGCGTAACCGGTGCTCTTCACCGCCTCCAGGTCGATGGACTCGAGCACCCGGCGGTGGAAGCACTTGAAGCCCCCGGTGAGATCCCGGGTGCCCACGCCGAGGATGCTGCGCGCGTAGAGCGAGCCGCCCCGGCTGATGATCTTCCGGCCCACGCCCCAGTTCACGGTGCCGCCGCCGCTCACGTATCGCGAGCCCAGCACCAGATCCGCTCCACCCATCGCCGTGTCCAGCAGCGTGGGCAGGTAGCGCGGATCATGGCTGAAGTCCGCGTCCATCTCGATGACGTAGGTGTAGCCCGCCTCGAGCGCCACGCGGAACGCATGGAGGTAGGCGCGCCCCAGGCCCTGCTTCTTCTCGCGGTGCAGGACGCGGATGCGCGGCTCCTTCGCCGCCAGCTCGTCCGCCAGCTTCCCCGTCCCATCCGGGGAGTTGTCGTCGACGACGAGGATGTCTACTCGGGGATCGGCCTCGAGCACCGCTCGGGTGATGGGCTCGAGGTTGTCCCGCTCGTTGTAGGTGGGGATGCAGACCAGCGCTGGGTTCATTGCGCGGCCGGACATACCAGAGCGGCGGGGCATCCGCTCCTAGACTTTCACGGCGGGGGGAAGCAGCTCCAGGATCGACTCGGCCGCTCGGTGGGCGGCCCCGGCCTCTCCGAGCCGGGTGCGCACCTCCTCCAATCCCTGGAGCATCTCCTCGCGGGGTGCTCCAGGCACCCACAGGCGGCGGATCTCCCCGGCGATACGCTCGGGCGTCATGTCGCCCTGGAGCAGCTCGGGGACGACCCGGCGGCCGGCGAGCAGGTTGACGAGCGCCACGTGTGCCACCTTCAGCATCATGCGACCCACGAGGTAGGTGACGAGCGAGACGCGGTACACCACCACGAAGGGGCGCTGCATCAGCCCCGCCTCCAGGGCCGCCGTCCCCGAGGCCACGATGGCCGCGTCGCTGGCGCCCACCACCTCGGGGGCCCGGCCCTCCACCAGCACGGGCTGGACGCCGCTGCCCTCGAAGCGCGAGACGATCTCCTCGCGCGGGATGGTGGGGGCCACCGGCACCACCACCTGGAGCCCGGGGCGCTCGGCTACCAGCTGCTTCGCCGCGCCCACCATGGCCGGGAGGATGCGGCGGATTTCACTCATCCGGCTGCCCGGGAGCAGGGCGAGCGTGGGCGTCTCCACGGGGAGCCCGAGCTTCTGGCGGAAGGCGGTGGCGCTGGCGGGGGAGGGCATCTGCTCCACCACGGGGCTGCCCACGTAGCGGGCCGCGACACCGGCCTCCCGGTAGAAGTCCTCCTCGAAGGGGAGGATGCAGAGCATCCGGTCCACGAGCTTCGCGATCGTCTTCACCCGGCCCCGGCGCCAGGCCCAGATCATCGGCGAGACGTAGTAGGCCACGGGGATGCCGAGCTTCTTGAGGCGGGCGGCGAGCCGGAGATTGAAGTCCGGAATGTCCACGAGGATGGCGCAGGCCGGGCGGCGCTCGGCGGCGGCGCGGGCCAGCCCTCCCATCACCTGGAGGATGCGTGGAATCTTGGGCAGCACCTCGGTGATGCCCATGACGCTGACCTCATGGGCGCCGTAGAGCAACTCCACGCCCTGGGCGGCGAGGCGCGAGCCTCCCATTCCGAAGAAGGTGAGGTCCGGACGGCGGGCCTTGAGGGCGGCGACGAGCTCGGAGGCGTGGGCGTCTCCGGACGCCTCGCCCGCCACGACGAGAATCTGGGGGGATGGGGACATGAGAAGCGGCGCGCATCCTATCCGAAGCGCCGTTCGCGGGCTCCACGCGAGTTCCTGATTCCTCCCTGTCACACGGGCTTCCCTGCCTGGTTGCTGGGGTATCCCGGACCGGCTTGTCGACATTCCGAGCCGGACGTGGAAACTTCCGCCCGGGTAATCCCGATAACCCCCTCGAGGGCCGGGTACCGAGGGGGAGGACGCGTGCGCCAGGACAGCCAGATGGCCGAACTGAACAACCAGGCCGCGGAATACTGGGAGCGGGACTTCGCGCGGCGGATCGCCTTGACGCGTCCGGGTGACACCACGCGGGGCGTGTTCTGTATCGGCCTGCTGCGGGCCGTGGGTGAGCTCGGCGACGGGGTGATGGTGCGGCGTTGCCTGGCGGAGAGTGGCGAGAAGGAGTTCGTGGAGCTCTTCAACTACCCCATGGCCACCTATCTCCGGATGGTCGCCACAGCGATCCGGTTGCTGGCGGTGGAGCACGGCACCATCGACGAGGCGCTGCGGCAGCTCGGGCGGAGGGCGGCGAGGGACTTCCGTGAGTCCAAGGCCGGCAAGGCCATGGGCGTGATGCACGGAGGCGATGCCCGGCGTCTGCTGGACTCCCTGCCCGTCGTGTATCGGGTCGCGTTGAGCTTCGGCGAGTTCGACTTGACGTGGGTGGGGCCAGGGCGTGCCTGCTTCTCACTGAAGAATATCTTCATGCCCTTCCCGTTCCACGAGGGGACGCTGCTGGAACTGCTCGAGAAGATGCCCGTCCAGCGGATGACGGTGGCCGGACGCCAGACGGATGTGCTCGACAGCGAGTACGAGATCTCCTGGGAGTGACGCCGTCACGAGTCGGGTCGCCCATCCAGTGGCAGCAGCATGCAGACGCGGCTCTCGGGAGGAAATCCCGCTCGGGTCTCGTGCTCGCGAAGGGCTCGTAGCCCGGGACCCACCTCGTCGTCCCGCATGACGCGAAAGCCCCAGCGCTCGTAGTTGGGGGCGTTCCAGGCGATGTCCCGGAAGGTGATGAGCGTCATCGCCGGGTAGCCCCGTTCGCGTGCCTGACGTTTCAGCACCTCGAAGAGGGCCCGGCCCAGTCCCCGGCGTGCGTGGGCCGGGTGCACGTCGATCTCCGCGAGGTACGCCGTGCCATCCACCTCCTTGCAGAGCGCGAAGGCCGCCAGCCCTCCCTCCGCTGGAACGGCCACCCATGCGCCACCGAGCCGCTGGTACTCGCGGAGCTGTTCGAGCGTCTGGGTCTCGGCCCCGGCGATGAAGGCGTGCGCCGACTGGAGGAATTGCTGGGCGGCGAGATGCTCGAGCTCCGGCAATGCCGCCAGCTCCTCCGGCAGGGCCCGCCGCAGGGTGTAGCCGCGCCAGGTCGTCTCCCCCTCCATCTCGCGCTCACGCATCAATCGCTCGGCTCCTTGCCTTCATACTCGGGAGAAGTGCGCTCGTCGGGGTGCTTCGGCTGCTCGCTCTCGCCGGCGCGTCGCTGGAGCTCCCGCTTGGCCTCCTCGAAGTCCTGTTGGGTATCATCTCGCGCGGGTGGTTTTCCTTCTCTGTCGAAGACGTCCGATCTCTCCTGGCCCATGGGGCACCTCCTCCGCCAAGAAGGTGGGGACGTCCGGGTGCCGCTTTCAAGGCGGCCGGACTCCAGCATGAGGGGCAACCCTCGCGGTGGTCTCCCTGAACTCTTTCACCTGGAGAGCGCTCCGCCTCTCCCTGGGCGGCCAGGCGGTGTCGCGCCCCGGGTGGAAGCAGGGGACCGCGGGCCAGGGGATGTGGATACCCACTGATGCGAGCGGGCCGAATGTGTACACTCGCCGGCCCTTGAAGACGCTTCTTCTGGCCGAGAGCCATCCGCCCACTC
Organism: Archangium violaceum; assembly: GCF_016859125.1. Taxonomy (NCBI): domain Bacteria; kingdom Pseudomonadati; phylum Myxococcota; class Myxococcia; order Myxococcales; family Archangiaceae; genus Archangium; species Archangium violaceum. Next base: position 8,168,384 of record NZ_CP069338.1, read on the forward strand.
TGGAGCACCTCACCGGGTTGTTGTCTCAAGCCGGGTACACCGTGCGAGCGGTGAGCGACCCCGGTTCGGCGATGGAGCACTTCGTCGCCGACAACCCGGACCTGGTGGTGGTGTCCGTGGATCTGCCGCGCCTGCAGGGAACCCACGTGGGGCACCTCATCCGCAACCACAGCATGGGTGCGCGGGTGCCCATCGTGGCCATCGACAAGGGGCATCTGGGCCGGGCGCGCGGCGTGACATCGGTGTTGGATCTCAAGGTGAATGCCTACGTGGCGGACCCGCTCAAGCCGGGCGAGCTGGTGGGCAAGCTGCAGTCGCTGGTGGCCGGTGCCGCGCAGAACGAGGCTCCGCTCAAGGGCGTGCGGGCGATGCTGTCGCGCCCGGCGGTGGTCAGCGGCGATCTCAAGGGCTTCCCGTTGCCGGCGTTGCTGGTGTCGCTGTACCGGGTGCGCCGCGATGGCGTGCTGGTGGTGGCCTACAAGGATCTCACGCGGCGGGTCTTCTTCGCCCGCGGTGGCGCGGTGAACTACGACTCGAGCGCGCGGCAGGACACGCTGCCCCAGTATCTGCTGCAGCGCCAGGTGGTGACCGAGGCCCAGGCGGAACGGCTGGTGCAGGCGCTGGCCTCGGGCCTGCGCATCGGCGCCGCGCTGGCGGAGTCCGGGGTGGAGGCGGCGGGCGAGGAACTGCTGCAACTGCTGCGCGACTACACGCAGGATCGGCTGGCGCAGGTCATCGGCATGCGCGAGGGCCGTTATGCCTTCTACCCCGGCGAGGAGTTCCAGGCCGAGGTGGCCACGGTGGAGACGCCGGCGCTGGCGCCGATCCTCGATGGGGCGCGGCGGGCCATTCCGCTCAAGGTGCTGGCCGCTCCGTTGCGCGCGCACCAGGCGGAGTTCCCGGTGCGCACGCCCGAGTTCGGCAGGGACCTGGGCGCGCTGGGGCTGAACACGGAGGACCTGAAGATCGTCATGCAGGTGAACGGGCGCATCGCGCTGCGGGACCTGCTGGCGCACGGGCGCGGGGACTTGCGGCGTGGGTACTCGCTGCTGTGGTTCCTCAAGCTGGCCGGCTGCATGAGCTTCTCTCCGACTCCCGTGGCGACCGGGCCCGGCGAGGTGGTGGCGGTGCCGGACGTCATCGCGCCTCGCAAGCGCAAGCCGCTGGACGCGGAGACGGCGGCCAGCCTGCGCGACGGCGCGGTGAAGATCATCACCGGCAGCTACTTCCGGTGCCTGGGGTTGGACATCGCCGCGGACACGGAGGCCGTGGAGCGCGCCTACCACGAGCTCGCCACGCGCTTCCACCCGGACAGCTACGCCGAGTTCGACACCTCGGAGATGAAGGATCTGCTGGACTCGGTGCAGGAGAAGCTGTCGGCGGCGTACCGGGTGCTGTCGGTGGAGGAGAAGCGCAAGGCGTACCTCCAGTACCTGATGTCGCGCATGGACGTGGGGCGCGCCACCACGGTGAACGTGGACGCGGAGATCATCCTCCGGCGCGGAGAGGCGGCCCTCAAGCGCAAGCAGTACCGCTCGGCCCTCATCCACTTCGAGGAGGCGGTGACGCTCAACCCGCTGGAGCCCGAGTACTACTCGTACCTGGCCTGGGCCACGTTCCTGGCCGGCACGGGGCCGAAGGAGGACCGGGCGAAGGCGGCGCAGAAGGTGCTCCGCAAGGCGCTCTCGCTCAACCCGTACCTGGAGCGGGCGCTCATCATCTCGGCCATCATCGACAGCGAAATGGATGAGGCGTCCGTCGCGCGCAAGAAGCTGCTGAAGGTGCTCGAGCTCAATCCCAATGCCCAGCTCGCCAAGGCCGCGCTGCGCAAAGTAGGTCGGTGATGCACAAGTCGTTGTGGCGGTTGCTGGGTCATGCGCGGCCGCACGTGGGCGTGCTGGTGGTGGCCTTCGTGTGCATGGCGGTGCTGGGGCTCGCCACGGGTGCCTACGCGTACCTGATGGGCCCGGCGCTGCGCTTCCTCCTGTCGGGCGGCGAGCAGGGTTTTGGCGGCGCGCAGCCGGTGCCGTGGCTGTCGGGCCTCCCTCGCGAGGCCGCGCTCTGGGCCTTCCCCGTGGTGGTGGTGACGGTGGGGCTGGTGAAGGGCGTGGGGTACCTGGGCCAGTTCTATTTCATGGGCCTCTTCGCCCAGAAGGTGGTGGCGGACCTGCGGCGGGAGCTCTTCGTCCGCCTCTCCTCGCTGTCACCGGCGCAGCTGGCGCGCGAGCGGATGGGCGATCTGCTCAGCCGCTTCTCCGCGGACGTGCAGGCGGTGGAGATGGCGGCCATGTACACCGTGGGCTCGTACCTGCGGGACTCGCTGCAGGTGGTGGTGCTGGCCGGTGTGGCGTTGTCCATCAGCCCGTTGATGGGTGGGTTGATGCTGTGTGTGCTGCCCCTGGCGGCGCTGCCGGCCTCGAGGCTGACGCGCAAGGCGCTCAGGGGCACGCGCGAGGGCCAGGTGCAGCTGGGGCACCTCGCGGGGCAGATCCAGGAGGGACTGGGCGGAATGCGCACCATCCAGGCCTTCAACGGGCAGGCGGCGGAGCTGGCGCGCTTCTCGGCGCACGCGCGGGCCCATGAGGAGGCCCTGGTGAGGGCCGCGTGGGCGCGAGGCGGAGTGCCCGGGCTGATGGAGGTGCTGGCGGCGGCGGCGCTCGCGGGCTCTCTGGCCTACGCGGCGGCCACGCACGCGATGGAGCCCGAGTCCCTGCTGTCGTTCCTCACCGCGGTGATTCTCGTGTACCAGCCCATCAAGGATCTGGGGCGGGTGACGCAGTTCGCGATGCAGGCGGGGGCGGCGGGAGAGCGGCTCTTCGCGCTGTTGGACCTGCGCCACCCGGTGGAGGACGCGCCGGGGGCCACGGAGGCGCCGGCGCTGGAGCGAGGCATCCAGGTGGAGGGCGTGCGCTTCTCCTACGGGGAGCGGCGGGCACTGGAGGGACTGACGCTGGAGCTGCCCCTGGGAAAGGTGGTGGCGCTGGTGGGGCCGAGCGGTGGGGGCAAGAGCACGCTCACCCATCTGCTGCTGCGCTTCGAGCGCCCCCAGGAAGGCCACCTGCGCTTCGATGGGGTGGACGTGGACCGGTACACGGCGGCGAGCGTGCGGGCGAAGTTCGCGCTGGTGACGCAGGAGCCGTTGCTCTTCTCGGGCAGCGTGCTGGAGAACCTGCGCTATGGGCGGCCGGACGCGACGCGCGAGGAGGTGGAGGCGGCGGCGCGGGTGGCGAACGCGGACGGCTTCATCCGGGCACTGCCCGAGGGGTATGACACCCGGGTGGGCGAGCGCGGCGTGAAGCTGAGCGGAGGCCAGAGGCAGCGGCTGTGCATCGCGAGGGCGGTGCTGTCGCGCGCGCCGGTGCTGGTGCTGGACGAGGCGACGAGCAGCCTCGATCCGGAGAGCGAGCGCGAGGTGCAGGCGGCGCTCGCGGCGGTGTTGCCGGGACGGACGGCGTTGGTGATCGCCCACCGGTTGTCGACGGTGGTGGACGCGGACGTCATCTGCGTGGTGGAGGAGGGACGGGTGGTGGAGCGGGGCAGCCACCTGGAGCTGTTGAAGGCGGGAGGCCGTTACGCGGCGCTGTGGGCGCTGCAGACGTCGGGCGCGGAGCGGGGTGCCGCGTGAAGCCGGCGGTGCTTGCGGGCAAGCTGCTCCGGGCGCTGCTGGGGCTGGTGCTGCTGGTGCTGGGGATGGCGGGGTTCTTCACCCTCGCGGCCTCGTACGTCGAGTATCCGGTGGTGCCCTCCCTGGCAGAGGGACCCGGGTGGCTGCGCGGGGCCTTCCATGTGCACACCACGCGCTCGGACGGGCGGGGCACGGTGGAGGAGGTGGCCGCGGCGGCGAAGGCGGCGGGGCTGCGCTTCGTGGTGCTCACGGACCACAACGATTTCACCCCGCGGGAGCCCGTCTTCCTGGACGGGGTGTTGCTGGTGCCGGGCGTGGAGATCTCGACGGCCCATGGCCACCTCGTGGCGTTCGGAATGCAGCGTCCGCTGGAGGGGGTGCGGCCGTGGATGGACGGAGGGGAGGCGGAGGCGGCGGTGGAGAAGGCGGGTGGTGTGAGCGTGCTCGCGCACCCGGTGCAGGAGCGCAACCCCTGGCGCCACGAGGAGGCCGCGCGGCGGGCGGATGGCTTCGAACTCTACTCCGCGGACACGTTCTTCCGGGACGCGCTGCGCCATCCCTTCAGCCGGTTGCTGCCCGCGGTGGGCGCGTCTTTCAGCAATCCGGTGCACGGGGTGATGCTGCTCGTCGAGCCGGGGCCCGAGCCCATGGCACGGTTGCTGGAGCTCGAGCGGGGAAAACCGCGGGTGGCGCTGTGCTCGCACGACGCGCACGGGCTTCCGCGCTACGAGGACGTCTTCCGAGCGTTGGCGATGTACCTGCCGGACACCCGGGAGCTACCGGGGGACGCACGGGCCGCGGCGGAACTGGTGGTGAAGGGGCTCGCGAGAGGCGGAGCGGTGTGCGCCTTCCGGGCGTTGGGCGAGCCGGAGGGCTTCGCACTGGAGGGCCTGTCCACCGGGAGCCGGGAGGCGCACGTAGGCGACGTGCTCACGGTGCGCCTGCCGCCAGGGGTGGGGGACCAGGTCCGAGTCGAGGTCCGGGGAGCGGGGCGGTTGAGACCGGATGGCAGGTCGGTGGAACTGGTGGAAGAAGGATCGGTGCAGGTGGAGGCGTGGGTGCGAGCACCGGGACGCTTCTTCGGCACACAGTGGCGGCCGTGGCTCGTCCCGAGCCCGGTACGGGTACTGCGCACCACCCCCTCTCCCTCCGGGAGAGGGAAAGGGTGAGGGTATGTACCTCCCGGGCTCCCCTCCGTGAATCGAATCCGTGCCCAAAAAGGAGAACGGCCGCCCTCGCCAAGGAGAGAGCGGCCGTCCCAAATCCTACCCCGTCAGGAGGAGAGGCCCGCGCCGCTCAGCCACGGAGCGGAGCCGTCACCCGAGGTCATCCTCAGTTGTAGTCAGCGCGGAGCGAGAGGTTCTCGTACCCGCCCTTCGCCCCGAAGAGCTTGATGTAGTAGTTGCCGGGGCGGGCGTTGTTGAGGTTGCAGTTCTCGGTGTTGTGATCCTTCACGTCGCGGCAGTCGTACTCGAACAGGCTGGGCGCGGAGCCGTGCTGCACGTAGAGGTCCGCGTTGCCGGAGCCGCCGAAGATGCGGATGTGGATGTTGCGGAGGCTGCCGTTGGGGTTGGCGGGAACCTCGAGCTTGTAGATCTGATCCGAGCCCGCGATGCCGGAGAGGCCGTCCAGCTGCACGCCGCGCTCGAGGGGGATGTAGCCACCCTTCCAGGTCACGGTCAGCGTCACGCCGGAGTAGGCGTTGTAGCCGTTGAGCATCACATACCAGGTGCCCTGGGACGGGGCGGCGAAGGCGCAGGTCTCCGCGTTGCCGGACTTGTAGGGGCGGCAGTCGTACTGGCTGGTGGTCGGCGCGCTGTTGAAGCGCACGTACATGTCCGCGTCACCGGTGCCGCCGCTGATGCTGACGCTCAGATCATACGCACCCTCGGGCACCTGGAAGCTGTAGTACGTCTTGGATCCCTTGGAGCCGGCGATATCGGACACGGGGACGTTCTTCTCGACCGGGGTGCTGGCCGGAGGAGGGATGGGCACGCCCACGCCCACGGCCTTCCAGGCGTTGGAGACGGAGGCGATGGTGGCCGCGTCGTAGCCGAGCTGCTGCGCGGCCTGCTCGGTGGCGATCTTCGCCTGCTCGAACGTGGTGCTGGCCGTCATGATGTCGGCGTTGGCCTTGTAGAAGATGCGCGCGGCCTTCTCGATACCGATGCCCTCCACCGCCGTGGTCGTCTTGCCCGTGGGGTGCGTGCCGCCCTGGCTCAGCAGGTAGAAGGCCAGGTTGGAGATGCCCGAGCTGTAGTGCACGTCCACGCCGGAGTAGTAGTCCGGGTAGTAGTCCAGCGAGTCGCCGTCCTGGGTGGGGTTGGCCATGTAGCGCAGGGCGTCGCCCGGGGTGGCCGGCGTCCAGATGTCGTCACCCACCAGCCAGGTCTCGGCGCTGACGACCTTGCCGTCGCCGTACCACTCGCACACGGCGCCGAAGATGTCGGACATGGACTCGTTGAGGCCGCCGGACTCACCCGAGTAGATGAGCTCCGACTCGTAGTCCGTCACGGCGTGGGTCAGCTCGTGCGCGGTGACGTCGAGCGACTTGGCCAGGTTGATGGCGGTGACCTCGTCGCCGTCGCCGTACACCATCTGGGTGCCGTCCCAGAACGCGTTCACGTACTTGACGCGGTGGTGCACCGTACTGATGAGCGTGGCGCCCGCGTTGTCGATGGAGTCACGGCCGAACAGGCTGTTGTAGCAGTTGTAGACCGTGCCGAGGTGATCGTAGTTCTCGTTGACGATCGCATCGGCCACGGGCGCCTGACCCTCGGTGCGGGCCAGGGTGCCCGGCAGGGTGGTCAGGTTCTTTCCGTCGTACATCTTCCGGCTGAGGCCGGCGGTGTGCACGTGGGGGATGCGCGCGACGAAGGAGCCATCGGCGGCGTCCACGAGCACCGAGTCATCCACGGGGGTGCCATCGGCCTGCTCACCGGTCTGGCGGACCTCGTAGACCAGGAGGAGCTTGTCGCCGGAGCGGTAGTAGAAGAGCTCCGGCTCACCCGCGATGCGGGAGGACTTGGGGGCCGAGCGGTCCTGCTCGGCCGCGGAGATGGCGGCCTCGGGGGCGATGGTCGCCTTCTCCGGGCCCTTCAGGTCGCCGCGGATGTTGGTATTGGCCGCGAAGATCTTCCCGCCGCGCGCGTGCAGGCGCAGCTCGCCGCCGTAGATGGCCCGGCCGTTGTGGCGCACGCCATAGCGCAGGTGGGTGTCACCCTGGGCGTCCGTGTAGGCGCGCTTGAGGACGAGGTTGGCCGGGTCGAGCCGGAACTGGGGCGCGATGCTCGCCAGCGTGGGGCCGAGGTCCGTGGTGAGCGCGGCGCCAGGGGACGCGAGCTCCGGTACGTTGCCCAGCTCGCCGGTGATGAAGCGGGCCACGCCCGCCTCGTCGGCATCCACGACGTTGGTGCCGAGGGCGGACGCGAGCGTCCGGGTGGCCTCGGGCTTGTTGCCCGCGGGCGCGTTGCTCTCGGTGCACGCTCCCATCATCAATGACAGCGCCGCTATTCCAAGGACTCCACGAATTTGATGCTCCACTGTGGCTGCCTCCTGTGCCCTGTGACTCAGGGTGTCGTGAGCGTGACAAATGGGTCTGACAATTTCAAGCAATTCGAGCAAATTATGGTTTTGCTGTTATCCTAGAAATTAAGAAATAATGGGCGATGAAGGGACGGGGTGGTGCTGGTGGCGTGGGGGGCGTGTGCTGCTGGCGGGGGCGGCATCTGGTAGAGGGACGCGGCCCCGGTCGCCATGCGCCTCCTCTACGTCCTCGCCAGCTACCTGCTCTTCGCCGTGCTCTTTCCGGTGTTGTCGCTGCACCGCAAGACGCGGCACGGGCTGCGGCAGCGGCTCGGCTTCTACGCACGGGGAGAGCTGCCTGAGCGAGGACCCGGCCCGACGTTCTGGCTGCACGGGGCGAGCGCGGGGGATCTGCTGGCTCTCTCGCCGATGTTCGGCCCGCTGAGGGCGCGCTTCCCGGGGTGCCGCATCGTGCTCTCCACGATGACGAACTCGGGCTACATGATGGGGCGCGAGCGCCTGGCGAAGCAGGTGGACGGGGTGGTGTACGCGCCATACGACCTGTGGGGTGCCACGCGGCGGGCGGTGCGGGCGATACGGCCGGACCTGTTGGTGCTCGAGTACACGGAGATCTGGCCCAACCTCATCCGGGCGGCGAGGCGGGCGGGAGTGCGCGTGGCCCTGACGAACGGGCGTTTCTCTCCGGCGCACCAGGGGAAGTACCGGCTGTTGTTCTCGCTCATCGGCAATCCGCTGCGGGACATGGACCTGTTCCTGATGCGAGGGGAGGACGAGGCGGAACGGGTGTTGGGGTTGGGGGCGCCGGGCGAGCGGGTGTTCATGACGGGGAACACGAAGTTCGACGCGCTGGCGGCGGTGGATGTGGGCCGGGAGGACGAGGCGCTGCGGAGCGCGTTGGGGCTGAAGGTGGGGGAGCGGGTGTGGATCGCCGGCAGCACGCACGAGGGCGAGGAGGAGCACCTGCTGGCGGTCTATCGCCGGTTGCTGGAGGCGCACCCGGACCTGAGGCTGGTGATCGCCCCGAGGTACATCGAGCGAGCGGGGCGGATCGTCGCGTTGGCGAGGGAGGCGGGGCTGCGCGTGGGGTTGCGCTCGAAGGGGAACGAGGAGGGAGGGCGGGTGGTGGTGTTGGACACGATTGGAGAGCTGTCGAGGGCGTACGGGCTGGCGACGCTGGTGTTCGTGGGCGGGTCGTTCACGAAGCGAGGAGGGCAGAACATCCTGGAGCCAGCGGGGCAGGGGAAGCCGGTGCTGTTCGGGCCGCACATGGAGAACTTCCGGGACAGCGTGCAGGTGTTGGTGGGGAGGGGAGGCATCCAGGTGAAGGACGCGGAGCAGCTGTACCGGGTGATGTCGGAGCTGCTGGCGAAGCCGGAGACGGTGGCGTCGTTGGGGGAGCTGGCGAGGGCGACGGTGCGGCAGATTTCAGGAGCGAGCCAGCGCAACGTGGAGCACATGGCGCGAGTGCTCGCCGAGCGGCTGCCCGGGTCCCGATGAGAATCCTGCACCTGCTCGCGAGCCCGTTCTGGAGTGGCCCCGCGGAGAACGTGGCGTTGCTGGCGTTGGCGCAGCGCGAGGCGGGGCACGAGGTGACGGTGGCGGTGGACCGCCTGCGGACGGAGGTGTCGGCGGAGGAGCCGGCGGTGCCGCGGTTCGATGCGCTGGGGCTGCTGGACGAGGGAGGGTTGGAGCTGTCGGTGAAGTCGCCGCCGTGGAGGGTGTGGAGGGATCTGCGGCGGTTGAAGGCGCGAAGCGTGGACGTGGTGCACGCGCACTTCACGCATGATCACCTGGTGGCGAGGTGGGGACGGCCGAGGGGCGCGGTGTTGATCCGCTCGGTGCACGCGCCGAGGTCGCTCAGGAGCTCGCTGCCGGGAGCGGACGCGTACACGGTGCCGTCGTCCTCGGTGATCACGAGGCTGGTGGGCCGGCGGGTGAGGGTGTTGCCGCCGCTGGTGGATCCGATGTTCCGACCGGCGGAGGATCGGGAGGCGCTGAGGCGGGAGTTGGGGCTGACGGGCTCGCCATTGGTGGGGATGGTGTCGACCTTCCAGCCTTCGCGGCGGCACGCGCTCGGGGTGGAGGCGTTCGCGAGGCTGCGCCAGGGACACGCCGGAGCGAGACTGGTGCTGGTGGGGGACGGGGAGCTGGTGGAGCCGGTGCGCCAGCAGGTGCGCGCGTTGGGGCTGGAGGCGGCGGTGACCTTCGCGGGGTACCAGAAGGGCGAGACGTTCGTGCGTTGGCTGCGAGCGCTGGACGAGGTGTGGGTGCTGGGGCTGGGGAACGACTGGAGCGCGAGGGCCGCGGCGCAGGCGAGGGCCTGTGGGGTGCGCGTGGTGGCGGTGGGGGAGGGCAACCTGCCGTCGTTGGCGGACGTGCTGGTGGAGGAGCCGACGCCCGAGGCGGTGGTGGAGGCCTCGGAGTCGGGGACGAGGGCGCTGGTGGCGCACCCGAGCAACGAGGAGATCGCCGCGGAAGTGCTCGCGCTGTACGAGCAGGCGAGGGCGGAGCGGTGAGCGAGCCGGCTCCGAGGCAGGAAGCGCCGACGGCGATCGAGCGGGTCTTCTACCCGGGGAGGGAGGAGGACTGGGGCCGGAAGGCGCTGCTGGCGCCGCTGGAGGTTCTGGCCTGGGGCTACGGGGCGGGGGTGAGGCTGAGGGGAGCGCTCTACGACGCGGGCCTGCTGCGGGGCGAGCGGGTGGAGGGATTGCGCGTCATCTCGGTGGGCAACCTGAACGTGGGAGGGACGGGGAAGACGCCGGCGGTGCTGTACCTGGCGGAGCTGCTGGTGCGGGAAGGCAAGCGGGTGGGCATCCTGACGAGAGGGTATGGGCGAGGCTCGAAGGCGCCCGTGACCTTCACGGGAGCGGGGCCGTTGCCCTCGGTGGAGGAGGCGGGGGACGAGCCGTTGCTGCTCGCGCGCCGCTGTCCCGAGGCCCGGCTGCTGGTGGGAGCGGATCGGCGGATGCTGGCGCGTCGGGCGAGGGACGAGTTCGGGCTGGAGGTGGTGCTGCTCGACGACGGCTTCCAGCACCGGAAGCTGGCGAGGGACGAGGACGTGGTGGTTGTGGACGAGGCGGTGGGCTTCGGCAACGGCCGGATGTTGCCGAGAGGCCCGTTGCGCGAGCCGCTGTCGGGCTTGAACCGGGCGACGCTCTTCTGGGTGCGAGCCGCGACGACGCCCGGGCGGGCCTTGCCATTGCACGGGGCTCCGCGGGTGCGGACGAGGTATCGGCCCACGGCGTGGGTGGATCCCTCGGGAGCGCTCCATCCTCCCGAGGCACTGTCCGGGCAGCCGGTGTTGGCGTTGGCGGGGCTTGCTCGGCCGGGGGGCTTCCTGCGGACGCTGGGCGAGCTGGGAACGGACGTGCGGGGCACGGCCTTCTTTCCGGACCATCATCGCTTCAGCGAGCGGGAGCTCCACGAGGTGGGCGCACGGGCGGCGAGCCTGGGGGCGCGAGTGGTGACGACGGAGAAGGACCTGGTGAGGCTGCCTGGGGGCTTCGAGACGTGGACGGTGCGCCTGGGGGTGGAGGTGCTCGAGGGCGAGTCGCACCTTCGCCGGGCGCTCGGGCTCGGGTAGGAAACGGTCGGCTTGTGGATGGGGAGTTGCTGTGGGACAACGCGCCGCCATGGCTGCCGTGCTGCCCGCCCGAGTGACTCCTCCCCTGGTCCAACTTCCATTGGTCTTCGCGCGCCGGAAGGTGCTGTTGGTGGGGGATCTGGTCGCCGACCACTACATCTACGGTCAGACGGACCGGGTGAGCCGGGAGGCGCCGGTGCTGATCGTCCGCCACGAGTCCTCGGAGGTGAAGCTGGGGGGCGGGGCGAACGTAGCGGCGAACGTGCGAGCGCTGTCGGGACGGGTGACGGCGGTGGGGGTATTGGGGGCGGACGAGATGGGGAGGGCGCTGCGGAAGCTGTTCGACGAGGCGGGAATCGAGCTGAGCGCGGTGAGTGCGAAGGGCGTGGAGACGGAGACGAAGACGCGCATTCTGGCGGGTGGGGTGAACACGACGCGGCAGCAGATGTTGAGGCTGGATCGAGGGCAGCGGGGCCCGTTGCCGCCGAAGCTCCGCCGAGCGTTGGTGAAGCGGGTGGAGGAGGCCGCGAGGGACATGGACGCGGTGGTGGTCTCCGATTACGGCGCGGGGGTGGTGGGGGAGGAGATGCGCGAGGCCCTGGGCAGGTTGGCGGCGGACGGGCTACCGGTGTGCGTGGACAGCCGCTACAGCCTGTCGGCCTTCACCGGGGTGACGGTGTGCAAGCCGAACGAGCCGGAGCTACAGGCACTGGTGGGCCGGCCGTTGCGGACGGAAGCGGAGCTGGTGGAGGCGGGGCACGAGGTGGTGCGCCGGATGAAGTGTCAGGCGCTGCTGGTGACGAGGGGCCGGCACGGGATGGCGCTCTTCGATGCGAAGGGCGGGGTGGACATGATTCCGGTGCATGGCGCGAAGGAGGCGGTGGACGTGACGGGGGCGGGGGACACGGTGATCGCGGCCTTTTCGCTGGGGTTGGCGGCTGGGGGAGGCTTCGGGGAGGCGGCGAGGCTGGCGAACGTCGCGGGAGCGTTGGCGGTGCAGAAGCTGGGCACGGCGACGGTGACGCGGGATGAGCTACTGGGCGAGCTGAGGAGCGCGCGGTGAGCACCTCGAACAAGGTGAAGACGCTGTCGGAGGTGGTGGAGCAGCGCGAGCGCTGGAGGGCGGAGGGGAAGAAGGTGGCGCTGGCGAACGGGGTCTTCGATCTGATCCACGTGGGGCACGTACGCTACCTGGAGGGGGCGAAGCAGCTGGCGGACTACCTGGTGGTGGCGGTGAACTCGGACGCGTCGACGAGGGCGTACAAGGGACCGGGCCGGCCGCACATTCCGGAGGGGGAGAGGGCGGAGATGGTGGCGGCGCTGGCGTGTACGGACCGGGTGCTCATCTTCGACGAGCCGAACGTGCGCCACATCATCCGGGCATTGAAACCGGACGTGCACGTGAAGGGGACGGACTACACACCGGACACGATACCGGAGGCGGACGAGGTGAGGGCCTACGGGGGCCGGGTGGCGGTTGCGGGGGATCCGAAGAACCACAGCACGACGGAGCTCGCGCGGAGGCTGCAGGCGGAGCGAGGGTCGAAGTAGAGAGTCCATGCCACTTCCGGACTGGCTGCTCGCGACGCTGGCATGCCCGAAGTGCAAGGGCACGCTGCCCCCCCCACTCCCTCTCCCACTGGGAGAGGGTCGGGGTGAGGGTATGCGAGCCCCGAGTACGAATCCTATGAACCCCCCTCTGGAGGAACTGCACTGCGAGAACTGCCGTCTCGCGTACCCCATCCGGGACGGAGTTCCGGAACTGTTGCCCGAAGAATCGCGCCCACTCCCAAGCTCAGGGAGTTGAAGAATCCCGGGCCGAAAACCCGTGGGCGAAGGCTCGAACCTCCTCGAAGACGCGAGCCTGGAGGTCGCCACCCGAGTCGACGACGGGGGTGAGGTCGACCATGCGATGGGGAGGGTAGGGGTGTCCCCAGCGGTCCATGTCCATGCGGAGGAAGAGGCCGAGGGTCGGTGCGCCGATGGCGACGGACAGGTGCATGGGGCCGGTGTTGTTGCAGACGGTGAGACCGGCGGAGCGCATGAGGGCGGCGAGCTCGTCGATGTTGGTGGGTGGAGCGAGCTGGGCGCCTGGGGCGGCGGCCACGACGGTGCGAGCGAGTCCCTCCTCACCGGGCCCCCAGGTGACGATGGGGGTTCGCCCGGAGGCGATCAACGCGCGAGCGGCGGAGGCGAAGGCCTCGGGAGGAATGCGGCGCCAGCCGAGCCTTCCGCCAGGGTTGACGACAGCGCGAGGGGAGCCGGAGCCGGCCTCGAGCCAGGCGCGGAACTTCTCACTGACCTGGGGCGCGCGGAAGGACATCAGCTCGTGGGGAGGACTCTCCAGGAGGGGGGAGAGCAGGTGCACGCGTTGGAGCACCTCGCGATTCGTATCGGAGCGGGCCGGAACGGAGAGCGAGTGGAGGTAGTGGACGGGCCACATGCGGGGGCCGATGACGATGGAGCGAGGCCCGACGAGCCGGGAGATGAGGGCGGAGGTGACGGAGGGGGTGGACCAGTTGGCGCAGTCGACGACGACATCATAGTGCTCGCGGCGCAGGTCGCGGATGCCGGGGGCGAGGGGCCCGAGCCAGAGCAGACGCCGGTTGAAGGGGATGATCCGGTCGGCCTCGGGGTGTCCGGCGATGACACGGGCGACCTTGGAGTGGACGAGGACGTGCACTTCCGGGGGCTGGGGCGAGGCCTTGAGGGTACTGAGGAGGGGAGTGGTGAGGAGCGCCTCGCCCACCCGGTTGTCGATACGAACCAGGAGGACGCGCCGGGGGGAGGGGAGGGGGGCTCCCACCTTTCTCCGGCGACCAGGGCGCCAGAGGAGGGAGGAAGCCACGAGAGCGAGTGCCAACTTTGCCCACAACTCGAGCCGCTTGTGCCAGACCATCGGGGGGCGGACCATAGCAGAGAGGATCCGCGCAGGTGGCTTGACCTGCTGGCCGGAAGCGCCTAGCAAGCCGCCAATGTTGAAGAGCATGACCGGGTTTGGAGCGGGACGAGCGCGAGTGGGGGACGAGGAGTTCTCCGTGGAGCTGCGCTCCCTCAACCACAAATTCTGCGAGGTGAAGGCGCGGCTGCCGAGGGAGCTGGCGGCGCTGGAGTCGGCGGTGACGAAGCAGGTGAAGGACCGACTCGCCCGCGGCTCGGTGGAGGTCTTCATCAAGAGGCAGACGGCGACGGCGGCCGGGACGGTGCCGGTGGTGGATGTGGCTCTGGCGCGGGAGTATGCGCGGGCCTTCCGTGAGGTCGCCGAGGCACTCGGGATGATGGCCGAGGTGTCCTGGACCCATGTGTCCAACCAGCCAGGGGTGATGCGGCTGGAGGAGCGGGGCATGGACGTGGAGTCGGCGGCGCAGGCGGTACAGGCGGCGTTGGAGCAGGCGCTCGGCGCGTTGGAGCGGATGCGGCAGGTGGAGGGAGAGGCGATCCACGCGGACCTTGAGGCGAGGCTCGGGCTCATCGAGCGCTGGAGCCGGGAGGTCGCCGCGCTGGCACCCCGTTCAGTGGAGGAGTACCGCCAGCGGCTGGCCGAACGCGTAGCGGAGCTGGCCCGAGGCATCTCCGTGGACGAGCAGCGGCTCGCTCAGGAAGTAGCCGTCTTCGCCGAGCGGACGGACATTGCCGAGGAGATGACGCGGCTGGCCAGTCACCTCGAGCAGTTCCGCCAGTTGATGGCGGGGAGCGAGCCGGCGGGCCGCCGCATGGACTTCCTCGTGCAGGAGATGCACCGCGAGGTGAACACCACTGGCTCGAAGAGCCAGCACGCGGAGATCTCCTCGCGAGTGGTATCGATGAAGGCTGAAGTCGAGCGCATCCGCGAACAGGTCCAGAACGTCGAATGAACGAGCCCACTTCTCTCCAGCCCGGCATCCTGCTCGTCCTCTCCGCGCCGTCGGGGACGGGAAAGACCACCTTGGCGCGCCGCCTGCTCGGCGAGCTGCCGGATGCCCTTTTCTCCATCAGTGTCACCACCCGGAAGCCCCGAGGACGGGAGCAGGACGGAGTGGACTACCACTTCGTGGACGTCGCCTCCTTTCAGGAGCGCATCGAACGGGGCGAGTTCGTCGAGTGGGCCGAGGTCTACGGTCACTTCTACGGCAGCTCCCAAGCCGTGGTGGACGAGGCCCGAGCGCGGAAGGGCGTGGCCCTCTTCGACATCGACGTGCAGGGCGGGCTGGCGATCAAGCGCAAGCACCCCGACACGGTGCTCGTCTTCGTCGTACCTCCCGCCATGGAGGAACTCGAGCGACGCTTGCGCGAGCGTGGAACGGACGCGGAGGACACGATCCGGCGCCGGATGTTGGCAGCCCGCTCGGAGATTGAGCGAGGAGTTGCCTCATACGACTACATCATCGTGAACGACGACTTCGAACGCGCCTATCGGGATCTGCACGCGATCGTCGTCGCCGAGCGCTGCCGCCGGGGTCGGGTAGATCTTTCGAAACTCCGGCTGGAGAAGTCGGGAACCTGAACGGAAGGAATGAAGTGAGTTTCGGGAGCGGTTTCCCCTTCACCGCCGAGTTGGAGTCGGTGCGGATGACCAGGCAGGGAGGCGTCGCCTCCTCCAGGACGGGGAGTCCGGGAAGGCCACACGGGGTGGTGTGGCGTAGGTGAAATAGCTTGCGCTGCCTGATCTCTTGGTGGATAAGCCGCTTCACCTCTCGGCGCGGTGTCACACGCGTGACACTTCAGCGAAGTGAGCTGTTCTTTTGATCATCAATATTAGGACCGGAAGGCTTGGGCAGAGTCGGCTGTAGACGCGGCGACTAGCCAGGGCTGGATGGGGCGGGTCGATGAAGTTGACAAGTCCTGAAGGTGGTCCTAGATACTGAGAACCTCGTCAGTCCGGCTGGAAAAAGCCGACGGCGAGTGGAATCAACCGGGCTGAATCGGTGGTTGACTCCAGGCGCGGCGGTGATAGAAGCCGCGCCCCCTCGGACGGGAAGCGAGGTCGCAACGGCGGCCAGGAGTTCCGGACGAGCGAAGTGAAAGAGGAAATAGAAAGTCAGCGAGCGAAGTTGACTCTCAACGCGGCGGTGGTAGAAGCCGCCTCCCCACGAAACGGCGGAAGTCGCGCAGGCGACAAAGCCGGGACGGGGCGGAAGAAAGAGTCGACGAAGCGGGTTGACACGAGACGCGGAAGTGAAGTAGATTCCGCGCCCCCTCGACAGGAAGAAACAAGGCGCCCCGGCGCGGTGTTGGCTCCCCACGAGGCGAAACGGTGAAGCGGGGCGACAACGGCCGCTTGACAGAAAAGCCGCTTCGAAATAAAGAATGCAGCCCCCGAGGTTGAATGGGGTGCAGCCGAGAAGTAGAGGAAGCGTAGCAGAAAGCCGCGGCGGCAACAAGCGGCTCGGTCTTTGAAAACCAAATAGCAAGCCCAAGAAGAAGACGATTGCGGAAACCGCAGTCAATTCTAAACGGCGCCCCAAGAGAGTCGGCGTGAGTCGATTCCGGGGTGCCCTGAACAGCGAAGTCGGGAGTCCCGTAGCCGGGCCCTGACGGATGCCGGTTCAAAACCTTCAATTTCAATTGGAGAGTTTGATCCTGGCTCAGAACGAACGCTGGCGGCGTGCCTAACACATGCAAGTCGAGCGCGAATGGAGCAATCCTAGTAGAGCGGCGCACGGGTGCGTAACACGTGGATAATCTGCCTGGGTGTCTGGGATAACCAGTCGAAAGATTGGCTAATACCGGATAAGCCCCGGGAGCTTCGGCTCCTGAGGGAAAAGGTGGCCTCTGTATACAAGCTATCACATCCAGATGAGTCCGCGGCCCATCAGCTAGTTGGCGGGGTAATGGCCCACCAAGGCGACGACGGGTAGCTGGTCTGAGAGGACGATCAGCCACA